>NZ_CP039424.1:2400000-3000000 GCF_005877055.1 Citricoccus sp. SGAir0253
CAGCGGGTTGGGCATCGGCTGGGTCTGGTGGTGGTAGTCCATCGCGGTCAGGTCCCGCCATTCGGGCCCGCCGCGCATCTTGATCATCCCGGCGCCGAACTCCAGCCGGAACACGAGCCAGGCGATCAGCACGACCACCGGCAGCAGCGGCGCCGACCGGTCCGAGCCCAGCAGACCGGCCATGATCCCGGCCTCGAGCAGCAGCATCTCCCACCCGAAGCCGTAGAAGGCCTGCCCGATGTTCACGATCGACAGGTACAGCCCGTAGAGCACCAGGAACACCGCCAGGGGCACCCACGGCGGCCCGGCCTGCGGGAGCCCGGCCACGAGCGCAGCGGCCAGCACCATCCCGGCGACGGCGACCCCCACGAGCCGGCGGTCGGTGTACCTCCAGCGGCTGAAGACCGTGGGGCCGCGCTGCCGGCCGGCGGCCAGCAGGGCGGGCGCCGGCAGCAGCCCGTGCTCGCCGAGCAGGGCGCGGAACTGGTTCAGGGTGGACCAGAACGCGACGAGGTAGAGGGCCGCCACCCCGCGCTGCACGACCTGGCGGGCCCATTCCGAGTCGGTCGCGGACCACCACTCCACGGTCCGATCCTAGGTCGCGGCCCCGGCCGGCGGCACCCGCCGCCGCCCGCCGTCGCCCTGCCCCGTCCTCGGGCGGGCCGGGGCACCCGGCCGCCCCGCCGGCGTCGGGCGGGGGACGCGCGCGCGCCCTCGGACCGGGCGGCTGCGGGCCCTCAGAGCAGGGCACGCACCTCCTCCGGGGTGGCCCCGCGGTAGAGCATCTCGAACAGGTCGATCGTCCGGCCCTGGGCGTGCTGGACGGCGCGATCGTGCGAGGCCCGGCCCATCCGGGCGCGTTCCCCAGGGTCCGCGCACAGGACGGCGGTGAGCTTGGCGGCCAGGTCCTGCGGGTCGCCGGGGGCGAACAGGTAGCCGTTGTCCCCGTCGGTGACCAGGTGCGGCAGGGCCAGGGCGTCGGCCAGCACCACCGGCTTGGACGCGCTCATGGCCTCGAGGGAGACCAGCGACTGCAGCTCGGCGGTCCCGGGCTGGCAGAAGACGTCGGCGCGCAGGTAGGCCGTGTGCAGCTCGGCGTCCGTGACGTGGCCGAGGAAGTGCACCCGGTCCCCCAGGCCCAGTTCGTCCACGAGGGAGCGCAGGGGGGCACGCTGCTCGCCGTCGCCGACGACCTCCAGGTGCACGCACAGCGCCGGGTCCAGCAGGCCGATGGCACGGATGAGCACGTCCACGTGCTTCTCCACGGCCAGCCGGCCGACGAAGAGCACCACCGGGTGGTCCGGGCGCTCGACCGTCTCCCCGGGGGCGAGCTCGTAGGCCGAGGAGTCGATGCCGTTGGAGATCGGCAGGACGTGGTCCAGCCCGGCATGCTCGGCCATGGTCCGCGCCGCCAGCGCCGTGGGCGTGGTGACCGCGGCCGCCTTGCCCATGAGCCGGCCCATGTCCCGCCACGAGTTCCTCGAGACGATGTCCAGGAACCACTGCGGGAACGGCAGGAACGGCTCGAGGTTCTCCGGCATGAAGTGGTTGGTGGCGATCGTGCGGATGCGTCGCTTCTCGGCCTCGTTGATGGCCGCCTCGCCGATCATGTAGTGGCACTGGGCGTGGACCACGTCCGGGCGCAGCTCGTCCAGCAGGGCGCCGATCGACCGGCTGGCGTGCCAGGGGAAGACCATCCGGTAGGTCTCGTGGGTGAAGGCCCGGACCGACTGCAGGCGGTGGACGATGGCCTCCTCGGTGACCTGCACGGTGTCCGGCCCGGCGTCGTTGCGCGCCGCCAGCACGTGCACCTCGTGGCCGCGGGCGTGCAGCGCCCTCGCCAGCCGGAAGCAGAAGACCGAGGCCCCGTTGACGTCCGGCGGGTAGGTGTCTGCGGCGATGAGGACTCTGAGCGGGCTGTCGGGTGCTGCAGTCACGGGGATGGGGCTCCTGTCTGTGGTCGGCTGCGGTCACGGCGGTGCCCCGTCGACGCGACGCCGTCCACCACCCCTAGGGGCCGGCGTCCGGAGCGGAGGCCTCGCCCTGGGCCTGCTCGCGTCGGCTGATGACGTCGGGATGGTGCCGCGACAGGGCGATCACCCCGAGCGTAGCAACGGCCGCCGCCCCGGCCATGCACCAACCCACCCACCACGGCAGGCCCGGCAGCAGCTCACCGAGGACGATGATGCCGGTGAGCACCCCGACCATCGGGTCGACCACGGTCAGCCCGGCCACCACGAGGTCCGGCGGACCGTGGTGGTAGGCGCTCTGGACGAAGTAGACCCCCAGTCCCCCGGCCGCCGCGATGACGCCCAGGTGGAACCACGGGACCCCCGCCAGGCCCCCGGCGTCCCCCCGCAGCAGGTGGATCGAGCCGAGCCGCACGAACACGGCCACGAACCCGAACAGCACGCCCGCCCCGAGGATGTAGGCGAAGGCGCTGGGACGGCGGATCATCACGAGCGCGGCCAGCGCGCACAGGACGGTGGCGACGACGGCCACCACGGCGGTCACCCGTTCCTGGCCCGGGGTGGGGGCCGGGTTCTCCTGCGTGGCGGCGATGGCGAGCAGGACGAAGGCGGCGGACCCCGCCACGCACGCGGAGATGGCACCGACGGTCGTCCGGTTCAGGCGCAGGCGCTGGATGCGGGCGTGCAGCACGGTGGTGATGACGACCGCCAGGGCGCCGATGGGCTGCACCACGGTCAGCGGTGCCGTGGCGAGGGCGTAGACGTTGAGGACCATGCCCAGCACCATGAGCAGCCCGCCCGCCAGCCAGGCGCGCGAGGTCAGCAGCGCCAGGATCCCGCGCCGGCGGTGCAGGCCCCTGTACTGCTGGGTGCGGCGCACCCCCGCGGCCTGCCGCTCGCTGCCGAGCGCCAGGCAGAACGCCCCCGCCAGCGCGGCGGCGATCGAGAGCCACTTCATGCCCGGGACCGACCGGTCCGGTCGCGCGGGTCGAGGCCGGCGGCACGCAGCCCGCGGTGCTTGCGGATGCAGCCGACCAGGTAGTCCGCGGCCGCCAGGACGTGGCCGATGCAGCCGGCCGCGAGCAGCACGTACGCCACGACGCCCAGGGGCCCGGCGGCCGGGCCCGGGACCCGCGCCAGCAGCAGCACGGGCGTGCCGAGCAGCAGCAGCGCGGTGCGGACCTTGCCCAGGACGGTCACCTCGAGGCCGGGGCTGCCGCCGAACAGCACCAGGGCGGTGAGGCCCAGCACGAGGTCCGGGACCACGAGCGCCGCCACCAGCCACCACGGCGCGATCCCGGTGGCCACGAGGGTGACGGCCACGACGACGAGCGAGAGCCGGTCGGCCACCGGGTCGAGCCACTGCCCGACCGTGGAGACCTGGTTGAAGCGCCGGGCGACGTAGCCGTCCACCCAGTCGGTGCTGGAGAGCACCGCGAGGACCAGGAACGCGCCGAGGTAGCGCTCGGAGACGACGAGCCAGACGAAGACCGGGACCAGGCAGAAGCGCAGGATCGTGATGACGTTCGGGACGGTCCAGACCCGGTCCGTGATGACGTAGTCGATGTCATCCCGCGTGCCGGCACCGATCAATCGCATGGCCTCGACCCCACGGCCGCTGCGGCGCGCGGACTACTTCCTCAGCTGGCGGGCGAACACGGCGAAGGCCGTGGACGCGGCGCCGAGCAGGGCCAACGGCTGCCACCGCTCGCGCACGTACTCGCCGGTCTCGTGGGCCTTCTGGCCCGCGCGGGCGCCGGTGTGGTGCGGCGCGGTCGGCGAGGTGGGGTCCTGGGCGTCCGGCCCCGTGGCCGGACGGCCCTTGAACTGCGCGGTGAAGCTGGAGAACTGGGCCTTGACGTCCGTCTTCTCGTCCAGGCCGGAGCGGATGTCCCCGAGGTGCTGGCGGCGCAGCTGGGTGCGGCGGCGCAGCTCCGCGTAGGTGGGCTCCTGGACGGTGGCGTGCCGGGGAGCCTCGCCGCGCTTGCGGGCGGCCTTGTCCTCGGCCTCGGCGGCCTTGCGGCGCTCCTGCTCGCGGGCCTTGGCGATGCGCTTCTCCTCGGCCCGCTGGGCCTCCAGGCGGTCGAACTCGGCCGGGTCGAAGGCGTTGCCCTCCTTGAGGTAGCCGAGGTCGTACTTGACGCCCTGGACGGTCTCGGCCGGCACGAGCGGCATGGCCGCCTTGATGCGCATCGCCCCGATGCCGAGGAAGACGAGGCCCACCACGAGGGCACCGAGGGCCACCATGAGGGCGGCGAACCAGATCGGCCGGTCCTGGGCGAAGCCGCCGATCATGGCCACGATGAGCGAGACGACCATGATGAACAGGAAGACGAGCCCGACGACGGCCAGGCCGGCGCCGATCCCGACGGCCACGCCCTTCTTCGTCATCTGCCCCTTGACCATGGCCAGCTCGTCCTTGAGCTGGAGCGGCAGCAGGCGGGCGCCGGTGGAGACCAGTTCGGTCAACGAGCTGGATCGGGTCTGGTCCGAAACTCGGGGAGATCCCTGCTGGGCCATGGAACGCGCCTTCCCTCTGGTCTGCGATGTCCTGCGGTCGTTCGCGCCGGGCGGGCCCGGGCAGGTCCAACCTACCATCGACGGATTCCGGCCCCCACCAGATCACTTGACAGTTCAAGCATGGCGTCTAGACTGGTGGGCGAAGCCGGCGCCGCCACGTCCCCCTCGGGCGGCGCCGGCTCTTCCATGCCCGCGTCCCGCCGCGGCCTCGGCCCCGGTCCTCGGTCCCGGAGGAGCGCGCGCCCATCGCGCCGATCGCCGGGTGGTTGCCGCGGCCCAGGACGTGGTCGACGGAAGGGCCACGGGCCGCCGGGCACGCCGATTTCACACTTCGGCGGAACTTCGGTACAGTGGAACCCGCTGTCACGCAGTCTCGGTCCTCGCGGATCGCAGGCCGGCAGTCCCCCGTAGCTCAATTGGCAGAGCATTCGACTGTTAATCGAAGGGTTACTGGTTCGAGTCCAGTCGGGGGAGCCACCGGAGGTCCCCGTCCCGCACTGCGGGACGGGGACCTCGTCGGTTAAGCCGCCGCCCCGCCGGACGGCGTCGTCTCGACACGAGGGGTAAGCACCATGGGGTCCGTCCGCTCCACCACCGTCCCGGCCGCGTCCCTGGCGCTCGTGCTGGCCCTCGCCGGCTGCACCGGGACCGGCCCCTCCGCCGAGTCGACGGCCCCGGCCACCGCCGCTCCGGCCTCCTCGGCCGCGATGGGTTCCCCCACCGCGCCGTCCGTGGGCGCCACCCCGGAGTCCTCGCCGGAGTCGGCGTCGGGCTCGACGGCCGGGCCGGCCGGCGGGGGACCGACCCCCTCCTCGCCGGCCGCCTCCACCGCGTCGGCGAGCCCGTCCGCGTCCCCGTCGGAGACTCCCTCGGCGGCCCCCACGGGCGATGTCGCGTCACCGGGCACCGCCCTGGCCGCGCTGGAGGGGCTGCCGGTCAAGGGCCGGGCCCCGAGGACCGGCTACGACCGCCTGCAGTTCGGCCCGGCCTGGGCGGACACCGACCACGACGGCTGCGACACCCGCAACGACATCCTCGAGCGCGACCTGCGCGAGGAGGCCTTCCGCCCGGGCACCCACGACTGCGTGGTGCTCTCCGGCGTGCTCGACGACCCGTACACGGCCACGGAGATCCACTTCCTGCGCGGCCAGGACACCTCCAATGACGTGCAGGTGGACCACGTGGTCGCGCTGTCCGATGCGTGGCAGAAGGGCGCCCAGGCCCTGGACACGGCCGAGCGCACCGAGTTCGCCAACGACCCGCTGAACCTCCTCGCCGTGGACGGGCCGGCGAACGCGCAGAAGGGCGACTCCGACGCGGCCACGTGGCTGCCGGCCAACACGTCCTTCCGCTGCGACTACGTGGCCCGGCAGGTGGCCGTGAAGGCCCGGTACGCGCTGTGGGTCACCGCCGCCGAACGGGAGGCCATGGCGGGGGTGCTGGCCGGCTGCCCGGGCCAGTCGCTGCCCACCGGACAGACCGCCTCCCGCCCCTACGAGATCACCACCCACGCCACCCGGTCCCCCACCCCGGCACCCGCCGGGTCGACCACCCCGTCGCTCCCGGAGCCCGACCCCGCGCCCACCTCGGCGGGGTCCACCGGGCCGGAGGACGCCCCGGCGGTGCCCCCGTCCGGCACGGGCGAGGACGCGGACGCCACCGACCCGCGGTTCGGCAGCTGCACGAAGGCCAAGGCCGCCGGCTACGGACCGTACGTGGCCGGCACGGACGCGGAGTACGCGTGGTACCGGGACGGCGACGGCGACGGGATCACCTGCGAGTAGGCCCCCGGCCGTCCGCGCGGTGCGCGCGGGCGGTCCGTCCGCGAGGTCCGCACGCACGCACCGCACGCACGGACCGCCGCGCCGCTACCGGTGGTCGAGCCGGCGGTCGAGGTCGTACTGGGCCGCCAGGCGCACGGGGGCGCCGTGGGCCCCGAAGCCCCGGTAGCCGCCACGGCGCTCCACCACCTCGAAGAACACGCTGCCGATGGTGCGGGTGTAGAAGTGCAGGAACTCCCCGGCCTCGTCCCGGTCGTACATCAGGTCGTGCTCCCGCAGCAGCCCGAGCTCGCGGTCCTCGAGCCCGAAGCGCGCCTGGAGGTCCTCGTAGTAGTTCGCCGGCACCGGCAGGAAGCGCAGGCCGGCCGCCCGGGCGCGGCGCGCGACCTCCACGACGTCCGAGGACCGGAAGGCCACGTGCTCGGGGTAGTCGGCGCGTCCCCGCCCGGCGTCCCGCCCCTCGAGCACCTGGGGGAGCATGTTGAGCGCCAGGCGCACCGCGCCGTCGTCGGTCTCCATCACCTGCGAGCGCACGAGCCCCTGCGGTGAGGCGACCTCCGTGTTCGCCCGCGCGGTGAGCCCGAACAGCGCCCGGTGGAACAGCACCCCCTCGTCGAACCACTGCCACGGCTGGGCCAGGTTCACGTGGTCCACGCCCAGCAGCAGGGAGTCCTCGGCGCCCGACGCCCCACCCGGCGCCTCGGCGGCCGGGCCGAACTCGGCCGTCCAGGCCGGCTCGGCGCCGGGCCCGGGCACCGGGGCGACGAAGAACTCGGACCCGTCCGGGGCGGTGACGCCGCGCAGGACCACCTCGTCCGCCCGGTTCGAGCGCCACGCCACGGGGTAGCCCAGCGCCCGGGCCCGGTCCGTGGTGGCCCTCGGGTCCGGGACCTGCAGCCCCACGCCCACGATCTCCGAGCCGTCCTCGCCCCGCGGGCCCGGCGCGGCGTTGACCACCACGCGCGCGTCCCCGGCGGCGAACAGGCGGACGTCCTTGGTGCGGTGCCGGCCGCGGTCGGCGAAGCCCAGCGCGGTGAGGACCTCGGCCACGTCCTGCGGCTCGGCGGCGCGCACCTCGGCGTAGTCCCATCCGCGCGGCCGGCCCGCCGCGGGCCCCTGCCCGTCCGCGGCGGCGGCCGCCTCCTGCAGCCACCGCAGGGACCGCATGGCGGCCAGCGCGGTGCGCGGGGTGTCGGTCTGGCGGTAGACGTCGCTGAACACCTCGAGCGAGAGCGGGCCGGCGTAGCCGGTGGCCAGCAGCTCCCGGTGGAAGCCCACGAGGTCGAAGGATCCCTCCCCCGGGAACGTGCGGTGGTGGCGGGACCAGGACAGCAGGTCCAGCAGCAGGTGGGGTGCGTCCGCCAGCTGCACGAAGAAGACCTTCTCCCCGGGGATGGAGCGGAAGCCGGTGACGTCCCCGTGGCGGGAGAGGATGTGGAACGAGTCCAGGCACACGCCGAGGTTCGCACGGTCGGCCTGCTCCACGAGGGCCCACGCGTGCTCGTACGTGCTGACGAACCGGCCCCAGGCCAGCGCCTCGTAGGCGATGCGGATGCCGTACCCGGCGGCCAGGTCCGCGGCCCGGCGCAACTGGTCCACCGCGACCCCGTCCTCCCACTCGGTGGCGGTGCCCGCATTGGAGCACACGAGGACCAGGTCCATGCCCATCCGCCGCATGAGCCGGAACTTGGCCTCGAGCCGGCGCAGGTTGTCCGCGAAGACCTCCTCGGTCACGCCCTCGAGGTCCCGGAAGGGCTGGTACAGGTCCAGGGACAGCCCCAGCTCCGCGGCCAGCTCCGCCACCTGCTCGGGGGACAGCGGGGAGGCCACGAGGTCCGGCTCGAACAGCTCGATGCCGTCGAAGCCCGCGCCGGCGGCGGCCCGCATCTTCTCCTCGAGCGTCCCGGCCAGGCACACGGTGGCGATCGAGGTGCGCAGGGTGCCGTCCTCGCGCAGCGGCCGCTCCCCGGCCCCGGCGCGCGCGGTCATGCCCGGGCCCCCGTCCGGTCCTGCGGACCGGGGACCAGTTGCAGGAAGTGGCGGCGCATCCGCTCGGCGTCGGCGGGCCGGCCGGTGATGAGCGAGAACGCGTCCACGGCCTGGCCCACGGCCATGGTCCCGCCGTCCACCACCGCGCAGCCGCGCTCCCGGGCGGCCACCACGAGCTCGGTGTCCACGGGCAGGTAGACCACGTCCGAGACCCACAGCCCGGGGTGCAGCCACTCCGGGTCCACGGGGATCCCCGGGTGCAGGTGCATCCCCACCGGGGTGCAGTGCGCGAAGCCGGTGGCCGCCGCCAGGGCCTGCGGCAGCTCGGCGTGCGGCCGGGAGGTGACACGCTGCCCGGGGAAGCGGGCCTGCAGGTCCGCCGCCCGGGCCGCGGCGCGGTCCGCGTCCAGGTCGATGAGCACGAGCTCGGCCGCCCCGGCCCGCAGCAGCCCGTAGGCGATCGCGGAGCCGGCCCCGCCGGCCCCGAGCTGGACCACGCGGGACAGGTCCGCCCCGGGCAGCGCCCGGCGCAGGCCGGAGAGGTACCCGGAGAAGTCCGTGTTGCGTCCCACCGCCTGCCCGTCGGCCGTGAACACCACCGTGTTGACGGCCCCCAGGCTCGCCGCGTCCTCGTCCACCCGGTCCAGGTGGGCCATGATCGTCTGCTTGAACGGGTGGGTGACGTTGAAGGCGTTGAACCCGAGCCGGCGGCCGTACTCCAGCAGCCGCGGCGCCTCGGCCTGCGCCTCGTCCCCGGACAGGCCGAGGGCGGCCACGTCCACGGGGCGGTACAGGTACAGCAGCCCCTGTTCGGCCCCCTCCCGCTCGTGCATCGGCGGGGTCAGGGACGCCGCGATCCCCTCCCCGATCAACCCGACGAGATAGGACTCTCCGGTGGTACTCATGCGTGCTCCTTCTGGATGGTCTGGTGGTGCCCGGGGCGCGGGGAGGGTCCCGCTAGCCCTGGGGAAGCTGGATGGACAGCTGGTGGGCGGCCGCGCGCAGCGCGGGCAGGTGTTCCCGCAGGCCCTCGAGGTCGCACCGGAACAGCGGCGCGGCCAGGGCGAGGGCGCCGATGAGGCCCCGGGAGGGGGCCTGGACCGGCACGGCGATGGCGGCCATGCCGACGTCGTTCTCCTCGGACTGGCCGGCCCAGCCCTGGGCCCGCGCCTCGGCGAGCTGGCGGGCGAGCACCTCGCGGTCCGTGATCGAGTGCTCCGTCCGGGGCACCAGGTCCACGGAGCGCAGCAGCCGCTCGGCCGTCTCCGGGTCCGAGAAGGCCAGGAGGACCTTGCCGTTGGCGCTCGTGTGCAGGGGGCTGTGGTCCCCGGGGTCCGTGGTGGTGCGGAACTGGGGGCCGTCCACGGTGTGCACGGTCAGGGCGCGGCCCCGGTCCAGCACGGAGAGCACCGAGCTCTCCCCGGTGCGCTCGGTGAGCTCCTGCAGGACGGCGTGGACCGTCCCGGTGAACCCGCGGTGGTAGGCCACCTGCTGGCCGAGCTGGAAGACGGGCAGGCCCAGGGAGTAGCGCCGGTCCCGCGGGTCATAGGAGAGGAACTCCGTCTCCACCAGCGTGGTCAGCAGCCGGTGGACGGTGCTGAAGGGATAGTCCACCCGCTGGGCGACCTGCGCCGCCGTGCCGCCCGCGGGGAACTCCCCCACCAGGGTCAGCAGCTCCAGGGCCTTGCCCACGGTCCCGCCTCCGGTCGTCGCCATGATGCCGCCTCCTTGACTGGGGTTGTGATGTGCGCCATGATCTATTCCTAGCATACAGGAGTTGCTCCCATTATTCGAGAGTAGGACGACTCCCCCGCATCCCCTCACCCAAGGACACCGTCATGTCACACGCTTCCCCGGGCGCCGGCGCGCCCGTCGCCACCCACGGCAAGACGCCGCGGAAGGCGGCCCTGGCCAGCTGGATCGGCTCGGCCCTGGAGTACTACGACTTCGCCGTCTACGGCACCGCCGCGGCGCTGGTCCTGAACCACCTGTTCTTCCCCGAGGACGCCTCCCCGGGCGTGGCGATCCTGCTGTCCATGGCCACCGTGGGCGTCGCCTACGTGGTGCGCCCCCTCGGCGCCCTGGTCATCGGCCCGCTGGGCGACCGGCTGGGCCGGAAGTTCGTGCTGATGCTCACGCTGTTCATGATCGGCGGGGCGACCTTCGCCGTGGGCTGCCTGCCCACCTACGACCAGGCGGGGATGCTCGCGCCGGCCCTGCTCGTGCTGTGCCGCGTGATCCAGGGCCTGTCCGCCTCCGGCGAGCAGGCCAGTGCCATCTCGGTGTCCCTCGAGCACTCCGAGGAGCACCGCCGGGCGTTCACCACGAGCTGGACGCTGCAGGGCACCCAGTTCGGCACCCTGCTCGCCACCGCCGTCTTCATCCCCTTCACCCTCCTCCTCAGCGAGGAGCAGCTGTTCTCGTGGGGCTGGCGCGTGCCGTTCTGGCTCTCCGCCGTCGTGGTCGTCGTCGCGTGGGTCATCCGCCGCCGCCTGGAGGAGCCGCCGGCGTTCGAGCAGGCCCGTGCCGAGCTGCCCGGCGAGCGGCCGGCCACGCCGCTGGCCCTGATGGTGCGGTACCACAAGGCCGCCGTGGCCCGGATCGCCTGCGCCGCCATGGTCAACACCGTGAACGTGGTGTTCCTCGTGTGGTCCCTGTCCTTCGCCACCTCCGTGGTGGGCCTGGACCGGCCCACCATGCTGTGGGTCGCCGTGCTGGCCAACGCCGTCGCGCTCGTGGTCATCCCGCTGGCCGCCATCCTCGCGGACCGCATCGGGCGCAAGCCGGTGTTCATCGCCGGCGTGGTGGGACCGGCCGTGATGATGTACCCCTACCTCGCGGCCGTCGCCGCCGGGAACTGGGTGCTGATCTTCCTGTTCGGCGCCATCCTGTCCGGCTGCCTCTACTCCCTCGCCAACGGCATCTGGCCCTCGTTCTATGCGGAGATGTTCCCCACCCGCGTGCGCGTCACCGGCCTGGCCATGGGCACGCAGATCGGCTTCGCGGTCTCCGGCGGCCTGACCCCCATCGTCGCCTCGGCCGTGGCCGGCCCCGAGGGCACCAACTGGGTGGCGGTGGCCCTCGTGGTCAGCGCCGCCTGCCTCATCGCGATCGCCGCCGCCCTGACGGCCCGGGAGACCAAGGCCCTCACCCTGGCCGGCATCGACGAGCTGCACACCTCCCGCACGGAGGCGGCCGAGCTCGCCCGCCTCGACCGGCCGGCCGGCTCGGACTTCTCCTCCAGCGCCTCCCGCTGAGCCCCCCGGCCCCGGCCGGGGCCACCCCCACCGACGACGACGGCGCCCGCGACCACCGCGGGCGCCGTCGTCGTGCGCGGGGGGCAGGGTCCTACCGGGCCCCGGCCACCAGGCGGGCCATGTGCTGCAGCGCGAGGTCGTAGCCCTGCACGCCGGCGCCCGCGATGACGGCGCGGGCGGCCTTGGAGACGTAGGAGTGCTGCCGGAACTCCTCGCGCTGGTGGATGTTCGTGACGTGGACCTCGACGACCGGGCGCTCGGCGGCCAGGAGCGCGTCGAGGATGGCCACGGAGGTCGTGGTGTAGCCGGCGGGGTTGAGGATGATGCCGCTGGCCGCGGTGCGGGCCTCCTGGATCCAGTCCACGAGCGTGCCCTCGTGGTTGGACTGGCGGAAGTCGACCGCCAGGCCGAGCCCCTCGGCGACCCCCTCGCACATCCGGCGGACCTCCTCGAGGGAGGTGCTGCCGTACTTCTCCGGCTCCCGCTGGCCGAGCAGGTTGAGGTTCGGGCCGTTGAGCACGAAGACGGGCAGGGCGGCGGTCGGGGCCATGGGTCCTCCAGGGATCGAGACAGGGATCGGAACAGGGATCAGAAACGGGAGCAGGAACGGGGAGCAGGAACGGGAAACGGGGGCGGGATCGGCCGGACAGGGATGGGCGGCGGCTCCACCGCCCATTCTCCCCCCGCACGACGGCCGGACGTGGGCAGACACGGCGGCCCGCCGGGGCCAATGGTTGAGCACGAAACCGTCGCCCGGGTCACATCGCTGCACTACAGTCCAGACCGTTGATATATCAGTTCGCTGTCAGTCTGCAATCAGTCTGCAATCAGTTTGCGATCAGTTGTCGGACAGCGGTCTCCCCGTCCCCGCACCCCCGGAGCATCCATGACCCCGTCGCCACCCGTCACCCGCACCAAGGACCAGCTGTTCTCCACCGAGAAGGCCAGCCCCCTCCGCGTCCTCACCTACGCCGGCGCCATCATCGCCTTCCTCATCGGCTCCGGCTTCGCCACCGGCCAGGAGATCCTGCAGTACTTCGCCTCGTACGGCTACTGGGGCGTCTTCGGCACCGGCCTCGTGGTCCTCGCGCTGATCACCTACGTGTGCGTCGAGTTCCTCGTGGTGGGCCAGGCCCGGCGCTTCGACCGCCCGTCGCGGATCTTCCACTACTACGGCGGGAAGTACCTCGGCACGTTCTACGACTACTTCTCGGTCCTGTTCGTCTTCCTGAGCTTCACCGTCATGGTTGCCGGCGCCGGGGCCGTCTTCGAGGAGCACTACGGGCTCTCCCCGCTCATCGGCGGCATCGGCCTGGCCGTCGCGGTCGGCATCACGGTGTGGTTCGGCCTGGGCAGCCTCGTGGACGTCATCGGCAAGATCGGTCCGCTGATCGTCCTGGTCGCCGTGGGCCTGGGCGTCGTGGGGATCGTCCAGAACCCCGGCGGCATCGCCGAGGGCCACTCCCTGCTGCCCACGCTGGAGCTGACCCGGGCCGCGGACAACTGGTTCATGTCCGCCCTGTCCTACGTGGGCTTCTGCATGCTGTGGCTGGCCGCCTTCCTCACGGCCCTGGGCGCCACGGCCCGCAACCGGCGCGAGGCCGCGACCGGCGGCGCGGTGGGCGGCCTCGCCTTCTCCCTGGCCTGCATCGTCGTCGGCCTGGGCCTGCTGGCCACCATCGCCCGCGTCAACGGCACCGAGATCCCCATGCTCGTCCTGGCCGGGGACGTCAGCCCGGTCCTGGCCTCGGGCATCTCGGTCATGATCCTGGCCGGCATCTACACCACGGCCATCCCGCTGCTGTGGACGGTGGCCTCGCGCTTCTACCCGGACCGCACGCGCCGCTACAAGTACCTCGTGCTCGCCCTGGCGGCCGTGGGGACCGTGATCGGCCTGGCGGTGCCGTTCTCCCAGATGGTCAACATCGTCTACGTGGTCAACGGCTACGTGGGCATCCTGCTGCTGGTGCTCATGCTCGCCCGGACCGCCACGCGCCTGGTCCGCCGCGCACAGCCCTGAGCGGCCAGGGGACGGGCACCGCGGCGGGGACGTTCCCGCGGCGGTGCCCGTCTGCCTATCATCGGCCTCCCACACCCGACCCAGACCGTGGAGGCACCATGACGCACCAGGCCACTCCCCGACCGGCCCGCGGGCCCCTGCTCATCACCGGCACCGGGGCCCTCGCCCTCGCCCTGCTGACCGGGTGCACGACGGCGGGACCCGGGACCGATGACACCCCGGCCGACGCCACGAGCGGGGCCGCGACCGCCAGTACCACCCCCGAGGCGTCCTCCGCGCCGGCGACCGGCTCGGACGCCGCCACGGACGGTGCCACGGAGGATTCCCCCGACGATGCCGGCACCGAGGGCACCGGGGGCGCCACGGGCGGAGCGGGCCCGGGCGAGACGACGGGCAGCACCGATGACGGCACCGGTGACGCCACCGATGACGCCACGGCCTCCGGCGCCCCCGCCACCGCTGAGCCGGGTGCCTCGACGTCCGCCGCCGCCGGCGACGACCCGGTCCTGGCCGCCCTCGGGGCGCTCTCCGAGGAGCGCCCGGACGCGGTCGTCGTGTCCGTGGACCGGGACGACGAGGGCGCCGCCTACGAGATCGAGGCGGTGGAGGGATCCACCGTGCTGGACCTCGCCGTCGGCACCGACGGCACCGTCCGCGAGACCGACGACCGGGGCGACGACGAGGAGGACGTGCGGGCCGCCCGGGAGGTGACGGTCACCGCCGAGCAGGCCGCCGAGGCCGCCCTGCGGGGCCGCGACGGGCAGTCCGTGGACGAGATGGAGCTCGACGAGGAGGACGGCGCGCTGTCCTGGAAGGTCGAGCTGGACGACGGGCAGGGCGGCGCCGGTGACGAGGTGCTCGTGGACGCCGCCACCGGAGAGGTCCGCCCCGGGGGCTGACCGGTCAGTCGCGGGCCCGCAGCGACCGGCGCTTCATCTCCAGGTCCAGCAGCTGGCGGTTCAGGGCCGCGAACTCCGCCGGGTCACCCGCGGGGCCCATCCGCTGCAGGCGACCGAGCAGCTCCGCCTTCTGGTGGGTGATCTGCAGCTCGAACAGCCGGTTCATGATGTCCCGGCAGTACCGGATGAGGTCCTCCTCGGTGCGGGCGGGCAGCGGCGTCACCGCCAGCTCCCCGACTAGCGGTGCGAGCTCGGCCGGCGCCTCCTGCCGCACGCGGTCCACCCACTGGGCGGGGGTGGCCCCGGCCATGCCGGCGGCCCGGGTCGCGGCGTGCACGGCCGTGAACGCCGGCACCGTGAAGGCGGCCGCGTAGAACGCCTGCCACTGCTCGGCCGAGAGCAGCGTCGGCTGCTGCAGCACCACCTCGAGGGCCTCCCGCTCCATCCGCGCGGCGGGGTCCCGCGGGTCCGGGCGCTGGAAGGCCGGCCGCTCGGCGACGCCGACGGCGGCCTCCTCCCCCGCCCGTCCGGGGGCCGCCCCCGGGGCCGCCCCCGGGGCCGAGGGGGCCGGGCCCCGGTCCGTCGCGGGCGCCCGTCGGTCGGACCGCTCGGGGTGCTCCCGCTGGCGGGCCGCACCCGGGGACGCGGACGCCGGCGACCGCTGCGCGCGCTGCACCGCCTGGTGGACGGTTCCCTGGTCCAGGCCCAGCCAGCCCGCCAGTTCCCGCTCGTAGCCGGGGCGCACGACGGCGTCGCGGATCCCGGCCACGATGGGCGCGGCGTGGCGCAGGGCCCCCGCGCGTCCCTCGACGGTGTCGAGGTCGAAGTTCTTCAGCCCGGCCCGGATGGCGAACTCGAACAGCGGCCGGCGGGACTCGATGAGCGCCACGACGGCCTCCGGACCGCGCTCCTGGCGCAGGTCGCACGGGTCCATGCCGGAGGGCTCCACGGCCACGTAGGTCCGGGCCAGGAACTTGCTGTCCTCCTCGAACGCCCGCAGGGCGGCCTTCTGTCCCGCCGCGTCGCCGTCGAAGGTGAAGATGATCTCCCCGCCCGTGCCGTCGTCCGAGATCAGGCGGCGGGCGATCTTGACGTGCTCGGCGCCGAAGGCGGTGCCGCACGTGGCCACGGCGGTGTCCACCCCGGACAGGTGGGCGGCCATGACGTCCGTGTAGCCCTCCACCACCACGAGCCGGCGTTGGCGCGCGACGTTGCGCTTGGCGAGGTCGATCCCGTAGAGCACCTGGGACTTCTTGTAGAGCTGGGTCTCCGGGGTGTTGAGGTACTTGGGCCCGGGGTCGTCCTCGAACAGCTTGCGCGCCCCGAAGCCGATGGTGGCCCCGGTCATGTCCCGGATGGGCCACACCAGCCGGCCGCGGAACCGGTCGTAGATGCCGCGCTGGCCCTCGGAGAACAGGCCGGTCAGCCGCAGCTCGTCGTCCCGGAAGCCCTTGCGGCGCAGGTGGCCGAGCAGGTTGTCCCAGCCCTGGGGGGCGTAGCCGACCCCGAACTGCTCGGCGTGCTCGGCGGTGAAGCCGCGGCCGGCGAGGAACTGCTGGCCCGTGGCGGCGGCGGGGGTGCGCAGCTGGTCGCGGAAGAACTCGTCCGCCACCTTGTTGGCCTCGAGCAGCCGCTGGCGCCGGCCCACCTGCTCGCGGTCCGGCCCGGTCCCGCCGTCCTCGTAGTGGAGCTCGATGCCGGCCTTGGCCGCGAGCCGTTCGACGGTCTCGGCGAAGGTGGTGTGCTCCATCTTCATCAGGAAGCTGATGACGTCCCCGGACTCCCCGCAGCCGAAGCAGTGGTACGTCCCCACCGAGGGGCGGACGTGGAACGAGGGGCTGCGCTCGTCGTGGAACGGGCAGAGTCCCTTGTAGGACCCCACGCCGGCGCCGCGCAGGGTGACGAAGGAGTCGACGATCTCCTTGAGGTCCGTGCGCTCGCGGACACGATCGATGTCCTCGCGCTTGATCAGACCTGCCATGGACCCAGTCTAGTCCGGGGCCAGGACGCCGGGACGGCGACGGACCGGCCCCCGGAGGACATCCCCGGACCGGTCCGTCGTGGAGTGCGGGAGGCTAGGCGCCCGCGGTGGTGCGCTCGCGCTGGTCGGCGACCGGGCCGGCGTCGGGACGGGCGGCCGAGCGGCGGCCGCGGCGCACGGTCCGCATCCCGGACATGGCCACGCCGCCGAGGGCGCCCGCGAGGGCGAAACCGAAGAAGCCCCACGGGTAGGCGATCCCCGCGGCCACGAGGGTGCCGCCCATGATGGGACCGGAGATGGCGCCGAGGCGGCCCACGCCGGCGGCCATGCCCAGGGCGGTGCCGCGCACCTTCGGCGGGTAGTTCGTGGCGGCGAACGCGTAGACGAGGTTCTGCGCGGAGAACACGAAGCAGCCGGTGATGAAGATCATCGCGTAGATGCCCAGCAGCGGCAGCTTGATCGCCAGGGCGGCCAGCAGCAGCGCGGAGCCGATGAACCACAGGATGCCGGCGTTGCGCGGGGTGATGGCGTCGCCCACGCGACCGGCGATGAGCAGGCCGGCCACGGCGCCGGCGTTGAGCACCACGAGGAAGCCCAGCGCGTTGCCGAGGTCGTAGTCCGCAGCGCGCATGATCTGCGGCAGCCAGGTGTTCAGGCCGTAGACGAGCAGCAGGCCCATGAAGGAGGCCAGCCACATGAAGACGGTGTTGCGGCGGTACGCGCCGGACAGCAGCAGGGCGGCGCCCTGCCTCGGCGCGTCGGCCGACTCCGGCGAGGCGTCCGCGAAGGCGCGCTCCGGCTCCTCGTCCACCTCGACGCCGTAGTGCGCGGCCACGGTCCGGGCCTCCTCGACCCGCCCCTTGGACAGCAGGAAGTCCGGGGACTCGGGCAGGAAGCGCCACATCAGCGGCACCAGCACGAGCGCGGGCATCCCGCCGAGGAAGAACATCTCGCGCCAGCCGGTGACCGTGTTGGCGGCGGCCCAGATGGCCAGCAGCGCGGTGGCCACGGCGCCGACGTGGTAGCCGGTCATCATCAGCGTGGTGGCGTTGGAGCCCTTCCGGTGGCCGGCGAACTCGGTGACCATCGAGATGCCGGTGGGCAGGCAGCCGCCGAGTCCGACGCCGGCCAGGAAGCGCAGCAGGCCGATGGTGAAGGCGTCCTGCGCGAAGCCGGTGACGAAGGTCAGCACCGAGAACGCGATCACCGCGCCGATGAGCAGCCGGCGGCGGCCGAACCGGTCGGTGAGCCAGCCCATGCCCAGGGCGCCGATCATCATGCCGACGAGCCCGGCCGTGGCGATCACGGTGCCGGTGGCGTTGTCGATCCCCATGTCCGGGTCGGACGTGAGCATGGGCATGATGGCGCCGAGCACGACGGCGTCGAAGCCGTCGAGGAAGACGGCGAACCAGCACAGCGGCGCCACCCAGGCGCGGCCGCGGAGCACCGGGCGGCCGGTGCGGCCCGGGGCGGTGGTGGTCGTGGACATGGAACCTCCAGGGGGACCCGTCGGAGGGCGGGTCGGCGGTCGGTGACGGTGGTGGGAGCGCGGGCGCGGCGGGGCCGCGTGCGTCACGGGGGGCCATGACGGCGCTCACAGGACGGTGGTCCATCCTACCGTACGTATACGAATGGTTTGTCGCGCCCCTCACAGGCGGGAGCGACGCCGGCCACGCCCGCGAGCCCTCCCCGTCACGCCCCGTGGGCGCCGGTGAGAGCCGGGGGAAGCCCGGTGCCGGCCGTTCCGGCGCCCGACGCCGGCCGCTACAGTGACGCATGATGGAGCACCTCCCCGCACCGGACGACCGGCCCGTGACCCCGCCCGCGGACCCGGCCGCGGCGCCGCCCGGCCTCGCGGAGGCAGCGGCGCTGGCCCGTGCCGCGCGGCGTGTGGTGGTGCTGAGCGGCGCCGGGATGAGCGCGGAGTCGGGCGTCCCGACGTTCCGTGAGGCCCGGACGGGACTGTGGGAGCGCTTCAGCCCGGAGGAGCTGGCCAGCGAGGACGCCTGGTACGCCGACCCGGCGCTCGTGTGGGCCTGGTACCGGTGGCGGGCCCGGCTGGTGCGGTCCTGCGCGCCGAACGCCGGCCACCGGGCGATCGCGCGGTGGCAGCGGGCGCTGGCCGGCGGCGCCGGCGGGGCGGGCGGTGGCGGCGGGGCGGACGGTGGCGGCGAGGGAGGCTCGCTCGCGGTCGCCACCCAGAACGTGGACGACCTGCACGAGCGCGCCGGGACCGCGGTCCTCGCCCACCTGCACGGGTCCCTCTTCGACTACCGGTGCGCGGACTGCGGGGCACCCGCCGAGCTCGACCGGGACACCGCCGACGGCACCGACAGCACCGGGGACGCCGGGGAGGCGGACGGCGGCCCGGCGCCGGGCAGCGAGGCCGATCTCGAGCGGGTGCTGCGCGTCCCCCCGCCGGCGTGCCCCGCCTGCGGGACCGGGCTGCTGCGGCCGGGCATCGTGTGGTTCGGCGAGATGCTCCCCCGCCGGGCCCTCGACGAGACGTACGCGGCGCTCGAGCGGTGCGACCTCGCGGTGGTCGTGGGCACCTCGGCCACCGTCCAGCCGGCCGCCACCCTGCCGTACGTGGCGCTCGGGGCCGGCGCCGCCGTCGTCGAGGTCAATCCCGAGGTGACCGAGTTCTCGACCGCCGCGACCGTGCACGTGCGGGGCACCGCCGCGGCCGTGCTGCCGGTCCTCGCCGGGTCCATTCCGGAGCCTGGCCACGTCCTCGCCGGGTCCTAGGATGGCGTCCATGGCACCGTCCCCCCGGGACTCCCCGTCTCCCTCCCCCACCCCCGCCGCCGCGTCATTGCCCGAGGTGATGGCGGAGCTCGCCGCGCTCGAGGACCCGAGGATGCGCGCCGTCAACGAGCGCCACGGCGACGACCACGGCGTGAACCTCTCGAGGCTGCGGGCGATCGCCAAGCGCCTGCGGGCCCAGCCGGGGCTCGCCGTGGAGCTGTGGGACACCGGGGACACCGCCGCCCGGCTGCTGGCCCTGCTCGTGTGCCGGCCGCGGCAGTTCGACGCCGGCGCCCTCGACGCCATGCTGCGCCAGTCCCGCGCCCCGAAGGTCCAGGACTGGCTCGTGAACTACGTGGTGAAGAGGTCCCCACACGCCGAGGAGCTGCGCGTGGCCTGGCTGGCCGACGACGACCCGGTGGTCACGGCCGCCGGGTGGGCGCTGACGAGCGAGCGCGTGCAGAAGACGCCCGAGGGGCTCGACCTGCCCGGCCTGCTGGACGTCATCGAGGCGCGGATGCTCCGCGCCCCGGACCGGCTGCAGTGGGCGATGAACACGGCTCTGGCCACGATCGGCATCCACCACCCTGCCCTGCGGGCCCGGGCCGTCGGGATCGGCGAGCGCCTCGGGGTGCTCAAGGACTACCCCACGCCTCCGGGCTGCACCTCGCCGTACGCGCCGGCGTGGATCGCCGAGATCGTCCGCCGGCAGGAGGACTCCGCCTGAGGACTGCTCAGAACCAGGTGCGGGGGAACCGCTCGCCCCGCACCAGGGTGGCGTGCCACTCCAGGGCGGTGGAGTCGGTGAGGGAGGCCACCTGGTCGATGACCACGCGGCGCCGGGCCCGGTCGTCGCCCGCCTCGCGCCAGTCCCCGGCGAACATGGGGTCCAGGTAGCGGTCCCCGGTCGCGGCGAGCAGCTCGACGAGCTCGGTCAGCAGCTCGCGCTGGCGGGCGTACAGCGGCTGGCGCGCCTCGGAGCCCATGACGTAGGCGGCGGCGATGCCCTTCATCGTGGCGATCTCCGTCTCGGTCTCCGCCGGGACCACCACGTCCGCGCCGTGCCGGGTGAGCGGGTCGTTGCCGAAGACCTCGCGCGTGGCGTCGAACGCCGCGGTGGAGAACCGGCCGATGAGCTGGCTGGTCATGTCCTTCAGGGCGGCCCGCGAGCGCCGGGTGCCGTCCGCCTCGCCGACCCACACGCGGGTGGCCTCCAGCCGCGCGAGGGCGGCCTCGATCTCCTCGGTCCCGGTCTCCGGCAGGTACCACTGGCGCGTGCACTCCACGACGTGGGCGCGCTGGGCCGGGTCCCGCAGCCAGTGCAGCTGGAACTGCCCGTTGACGATCCCGTCCTCGACGTCGTGGACCGAGTAGGAGATGTCGTCCGCCAGGTCCATGACCTGGGCCTCCATCGACTTGCGGGTGCCGGCGATCCCGGTGCGGAACCACGTGAACACGGCCAGGTCGTCCGCGTAGACGCCGAACTTGCGGCTGCGGGTGCCGTCCGCGCGCACGGGGGCGTCCTCGCGGGCCCACGGGTACTTGCACGCGGCGTCCAGCGAGGCACGGGTGAGGTTCAGCCCGGCCGAGGTCCCGTCCGGGAAGGACTTCTTGGTCTCCAGCCGGGCCAGCAGGCGCAGGGTCTGGGCATTGCCCTCGAAGCCGCCGATGTCCTGGCTCAGCGCGTCCAGCGCGCGCTCGCCGTTGTGCCCGAAGGGCGGGTGGCCGAGGTCGTGGGACAGGCACGCGGCGTCCACCACGTCCGGGTCGCAGCCCAGGGACCGGCCCAGTTCGCGGCCGACCTGGGCCACCTCGAGGGAGTGGGTCAGCCGGGTGCGGGCGAAGTCGTCCTCGTCCGGGGCCACGACCTGCGTCTTCGCGCCCAGCCGGCGCAGGGCCGAGGAGTGCAGGATCCGGGCGCGGTCCCGCTCGAAGTCCGAGCGGTAGGAGTTCTTCGGCGGCTCCGGCAGCCACCGCTCGCGGTCCCACGCGGAGTACCCCGGCAGGGCGGCCGGCCGGCCGGCGTAGGGCGGTCGGCCCTCCGGTCCGAAGAGCACCTCCTGGCGGTGCCAGAGCGGCCGGGCCGGCCGGGTCCCGCCCGCCGCGCCCGACGCCGGCTCAGCCACCGGAGACGTCCAGCTCGGCGGCCGCGATCAGCGCCTTCTGCTCGGCGTCGAGCTCGCGCGAGTCCAGCCAGCCGTCCGGCAGGTGCGGGCGCTTGGGCGAGCCGGCGCGCCCGCGCGGGCCCTCGGCGTCGGGGCCGGGGTACGGCGCGGTGGGGTCCAGCTCGTCCAGCAGGGCGCGCAGCGTGGCCAGGTCCGGGACCTGGGCCAGCCGGGCGCGCAGCTCGCCGCCGACCTGGTAGCCCTTGAAGTACCAGGCCACGTGCTTGCGGATGTCCCGCAGGGCCTTGTCCTCGTCCCCGCCGAAGGTGTCCACGAGCAGCTCGGCGTGCCGGTAGAAGGTGTCCGCGACCTTCGCCAGGCCGGGCCGGAACCGCTCGTCGGAGCCCTCGAAGGCGTTCTGCAGGTCCCCGAACAGCCAGGGCCGGCCCTGGCAGCCGCGGCCGACGACGACGCCGTCGACCCCGGTGTGGCGGACCATCGCGATGGCGTCCTCGGCGCTCCAGATGTCCCCGTTGCCGAGCACCGGGATGTCCGGCAGCGCCTCGCGCAGCCGCGCGATGGAGTCCCAGTCGGCCGTGCCGGAGTAGTGCTGCTCCATGGTCCGCCCGTGCAGGGCGACGGCGGCGACGCCGAGGTCCCGGGCGGTGCGGCCGGCGTCCAGGTAGGTCAGGTGGTCCTCGTCGATGCCGCGGCGCATCTTCACGGTGACCGGGACGTCCTTCCTCGACGCCTCCCGCACGGCGGCGCCGACGATCGAGGCGAACAGCTCGGACTTCCACGGCAGCGCCGAGCCGCCGCCGCGCTTGGTCACCTTGGGCACGGGGCAGCCGAAGTTCAGGTCCACGTGGTCCGCGCGGTCCTCCTCCACCAGCATGCGCACGGCCTGGGCGGTGGTCACCGGGTCCACCGAGTACACCTGCACCGAGCGTGGGGTCTCGTCCGGGTCGTGGTGGATGATCCGCAGCGACTCGGGCCGGCGCTCCACGAGGGCGCGGGCCGTGACCATCTCGGAGACGTAGAGCCCGCCGCCGTACTCGCGGCACAGGCGGCGGAAGGCGTTGTTGGTGATGCCGGCCATCGGGGCCAGCACCACGGGCACGTCGATGGTCAGCGGGCCCAGGTGCAGGGCGGGCAGGTTCAGCCGCTCCGGCGCCGGGGCCGTGGCGGGGGTGCGCTGGGAGGCATCGGTCACGGCGGTCATTCCACCCATTATCCCAGAGTCGGGCCGCGGCCGCGGCGGCGCCCGCCGGGACCGGGCGAACCGCGCGGGAGGGCGGGTGGGAGCACGGCCGGGAGGCCGGGTGGAGGCCCGGCGGGCGGGAGGCGGGCGAGGGGTGGAAGAACGCCGGTGACTGGGGTGTTATGGCCAGCATGACCGCACGGAAGAAGATCGGGTTCCTGAACTTCGGGCACTGGAGCAGCGCGCCCGGCTCCCACACCCCGGACCCCGCCGCGACGCTGACCCAGACGATCGAGATGGCGGTGGCCGCGGAGGAGGCCGGCATGGACGGCGCCTGGGTCCGGTCCCACCACTTCCAGCACATGATCTCCGCCCCCTTCCCGCTGCTGGCGGCCATGGGCCAGGCCACGAGCACCATCCAGCTCGGCACGGGCGTGATCGACCTGCGCTACGAGAACCCGCTGTACATGGCCGAGGAGGCGGCGACGGCGGACCTCATCTCCGGCGGCCGGCTGCAGCTGGGCATCTCCCGCGGCTCGCCGGAGGCGGCGCGGGACGGCCAGCACCAGTTCGGCTACGACCTGGAGCCCGGACGGACGTGGGCCGCCGTCGCGCAGGAGCGCGGCGAGCGGTTCCGCCGGGCGATCTCCGGCACGCCCCTGGCCCACGCCGATCCCAACTCCGGCTGGGCCCCGCCGGGGCAGGAGATGCTCAGCGTCCAGCCCCAGTCGCCGGGGCTGGACCACCGCATCTGGTGGGGCTCCGGCACCGTCGCCTCGGGCGTGCGGGCGGCCCGGCAGGGCTACCACCTGCTGTCCTCCACGCTGCTGCTGCAGGACGACGGCCGGCCCTTCCACGTCCAGCAGGCGGACCAGATCGCGCAGTACCGCACCGCCTACGCGGAGTCCGGGCACACCACGGGCGGGCTGGCCGCCGTCACGCGCTCCGTCTTCCCCATCGTCTCCGCCGAGGACGACCACTACTTCGGCGGCCGGCGCGAGCGCTCCGACTCCTCCGGGCACCTGGAGGGCGGCCGGGCGCGCGGCGGCCCGACCTACTCCGGCACCCCGGACGAGGTGGCGGACCTGCTCCGGGCGGACGAGGCCGTGCAGGCCGCGGACTGGGTGCTGCTGGCCAACCCGAACCAGCTGGGGGTGGAGTACAACGCGCACCTGTTCGCGCAGTGGGTGGCCCTGGCCCGGTCGCTGGGCTGGCAGGCGCCGCCGGGTCGCTAGCCTGAGGGGATGGAGACCTGGATCGTCCTCGTCATGGTGCTGGCCGTGGTGGCGGTACTCGCCGGCTGGGCCGGCCTCGCCACCGCCCGGCGGCGCGGGCTCGAGGCGCGGCGGGACCGCTGGCGCGAACTGGAGGGCCGGTTCGACCGCGTCACCCTGGCCGCCGAGCGGTACGACCGCGATCCGGGGCAGGCCCTGGCCGCCCCGGGCTGGCTGGACCGGTCCAGCCCCGTGGTCCGCGGGTTCTCCGGCTCGCTCACGCGCGCCGTGCGGGACCGGGCCGAGCTGGAGCGGGCGGTGGCGCCGGCCCCGGGCCGGCGCGGCCGGGACGCCACGGCGGACACCGCCGCGCGGCTCGCCCCGACGGAGCAGGACCTGGCGGCCCTCGAACTGCTGGTCGAGCGCGTGGAGGACGCCTACCGGGACGCCGACCGGGCGGTGCGCTCGGCCGGGTGGAGCGCGCCGGGCGTCCTGGCGGTCCCCCACCACCAGTTCCTGCTCGACCCGCGCTGGGGCCGGCCGGCCGTGCTGCCGCGGCTCGGCTCGCTGCACCCGCGGGACGCGGACCGCAGCGTCAAGGCCTTCCTGGACTGCGCCTACCCCCTGCGCCGGGACCGGGCGGCCAAGGCCCTGCGCGAGCGCGCCGAGGGGCCGGGCGCCGCCCACCGGGCGCAGCGGGCGCTCGACCGGCTGGTGGCCACCGGCCGGTACACCACGGACCGGCACGGGTTCCTGTGGCCCGCCTCCACCGTGGTGGAGCACTGGGGCGTCCACCGCCTCTTCGGCCGCGGCGCGGAGCTGTCCCTCGACGACGCCCCGCCGGTCGAGATCGCCAACCTCCTGTGGTCGCTGCTGGCGGAGGGCCGCGGCCTGGCCGACGAGGACCTGCTCGCCGAGGCCCGCGAGGCGCTGGCCACCGCCCCCGGCCTCGGGGACGGGATCGCCCGGGGGCTCAACGAGGGCATCGCCCGCGGGGTGCAGGCCCTGCCCGAGGGGGTCCGGCGGGCGATCGAGGACGCCGTGCCCGGGGGCGCCTTCATCCCCCGGCCGGCCTCGCGGCTGGACCACCGGCTCCGGGAGGGCCTGGACGAGGCGCTCGTCACCGGCCGGCTCCAGCGGGCGCCCGACGGGCGCATCCACCGCCTGCGCACCCGCTGGCCCAGTACCTACCGGCGCTGACGCCCCGGGCCGGCGCGGCCCCGGCCGTGCGGTCTCAGCGGCCCGGCGGCCGGCGCCGGCGCTCCTCGCGCCGCATCAGCCGGACCTGCCAGACCACCCCGGCCACCAGCATGGCCACTACGAGGGCCGAGGCCCCCACCGCCACCCAGCCCAGCCCGCCGGCGATCGCGACCACGAGCCGGGCCACCCCGGAGAGGGCCATGAAGGACAGCAGCACGAGGTAGGCCGGGTGGTAGCGGGCCCAGCCCTGCTGGTCCTCCCCCGGCCCCTCCGGCCCCGGCCCCTCCTCCGGACCCGCCGGGTCCGCCGGCCCCGGATCAGTCATCGTCGAGGTCCCCGGCGAGCGCGCGGGCCGCGAGGTGCTCCTCGGTGGCGGTCTCCCAGACCTCCTGGGCGGCGCCCACGTTGAGCACGATGATCACCACGCCGAGCACGAGGTCCGGCCACCCGGAGCCGGTCCAGGCGGTGAGCAGCCCCATGAGGATGATCGCCGCGTTGACCAGCACGTCATTGCGGGCGGACAGGAACGCCCCGGCCGTCAGCGAGCCGCTGCCGTGGCGGAACCGCCGCAGGACGAGCGTGCAGGCCAGGTTCACCACGAGCGCGCCCCCGGCGGTCACCACGAGGGCCACCGGGTCCGGAGCCTCGGGATCGCCCGCCTTGACGACGGCGGTCCACGCGGCGGCCAGGGCCGGCAGCAGGATGATCGCCGCCAGCGCCTTCCCGGCGCGGGCCTGGCCGCGCATCGACCAGCCCAGCGCCACCACGATGAGGACGTTGATGGCGAAGTCCTCGAAGAAGTCCACCGAGTCGGCGAACAGCGAGACCGAGCCGATGGCCACGGCCACCGCCATCTCCACGCCCAGGTAGCCCAGGTTCAGCAGCGCGACCACCAGGACGGCCCGGCGCAGGGACCGCGCGCGGCCGCCGTCCGCGGCGGGGTGCCCGTTCGCGCCCCCGTCGGTCCCCCGGCTCCCGCCCGGCCCCGCGGTCCCGCCCCCGGCGTCAGCGATGGCGGTCCTCCCCCGCGGCGGCGGGGCGCGGCCCGGACCCCGCCTGCACCGTCTTGGCCACGGTCACCGCGATCGCCGTGGTGACCGGGATGGCGAGCACGAGCCCGATCGAGCCCACGAGGATCCGCACCACCTCCTCGACGAGCTCGCCGGACAGCAGCGTGTCGGCGAGGGAGCGGTCGTACAGGGAGACGACCATCAGCAGCGGCAGGGCCGCGCCGGCGGAGGCGAAGGCGATCGTGTACACGGTGGAGGCGATGTGGTCGCGGCCGATGCGCATGCCGGCCGCGAAGAGGTCCCGGGCGGAGGCCCGCGGGTCGGCGGCCTGCAGTTCCCAGACGGCCGAGGACTGGGTGATGGTGACGTCGTTGAGCACCCCGAGCCCGGCCACGAGCAGGCCGCACAGCACGATCCCGCTGAGCCGGACCTCCGGCGCCACGGAGGCCAGCACGTACGAGTACTCGTCCCCCATGCCGGTGAGGTAGGCGGCGTCCGTGCCCCACAGGGCGAGCAGCGCGGTCAGGCCCAGGCCGATGAGCGTGCCGAGCAGCGCCGTGGTGGTGCGCAGCGAGAACCCGTGGGCGAAGTACAGCACCACCACCATGATGAGGCTGCAGCCGACGAGCCCGATCCACAGCGGCGGCCCACCCTCGAACAGCGCGGGGACCATGAACCAGAACAGGACGGCGAAGGCCAGGCCGAGCCCGAGGATGGCCCGCAGCCCCCGCCAGCGCGCGACCAGCACCACCACGAGCGCGTACAGCAGCGCGAGCGCGGCCACGGGGACCGTGCGCTCGAAGTCCACGAACACGTGGTCGGCGGACTGCCCGCCGGTCCCGCCCGGCAGTGCCGTGAGGTCCAGGGCGCGCAGCCGGTCCCCCGGCTCCACGTCCAGGGAGGCCCCCACCTCCGGGGGGATGGCGACGCGCGCGCGGTCGGTGCCGCCGCCGTCGGGGTCCACGATGGCGTCCACGCACGCCTGCCCGGCGGCTGCGTCCCGGCCCACCACGGCACCGCCGGGGGTCTCGAGGGTGCCGGCCTGCGGTCCGCAGTCCCGGGGCTCGACGGCGGTGACCGTCCCGGAGAACAGGCTCACGCCCGAGGAGGTCCCGTAGGGGTCCGCCAGGGTCATCTCCCGGTGGGCGCCCGAAGGCCACAGGGCGGCCATGGCGGCCACGAGCAGCACGGTGACCGGCACGAGGATCGCGGCCAGCACCAGGACCACCCGGCGGCGGGGGGCGCCGCCGGGACCGGTGAGGGCGTCGTCGGCGGCGGGGCCGGCCTCGAGGCCGTGCCCGTGGCCGGCGTGCTCGTCCGTGAGGGCCATGGCGGATCAGCCGCGCAGGCGGACCATGACGTTGCGCATCTCCAGCACCACGGTGCCGTCCGGCTCGGCCAGCGTGACGTCGACGATCCGGGTGGACCCCCCGCCGCTGCCGACCACCGCGGTCGCCGTGAGCTCCTCGCCCTCGCGGCCGGGGGCCAGCAGGGACGAGGAGGAGTGCGAGGTGACCCAGCGCGGGGTCTCCTCGCCCGTGTTCAGGGCGTAGGCCGCCGCCGTGTCCGCGAGCAGCATGGTGATCCCGCCGTGGCAGATCCCGTGCGAGTTGCACTGCCGGGGGCGCACGGTCATCCGCATCCGGCAGCCGGAGGCGTCACCGTCCACGAAGGTGATGCCCTGGTCCGTCACGGGCGTGTCCACCGCCAGGATCGCGGCGGCGCGCTGGGCGCGCAGCCGCGCCTCCGCCGAGCGGCCGCCGGCCTCGCCCGCCACCGGGTCCGCCACCGGGTCCGTCGCCTGCTCCATGGTCCTGTCCTTCCTCGCGTCCGTGCCGCGTCCGTCGTCGTCCCGGGCCCGCTACCGCGCGGCGTCCGTGGCCCAGATGCGGGTGTCCAGCAGCACCCGGGCGTGGCCGGTGGCCACGAGCTGGTCCAGGATCGGCGCCAGCGCGTCCATCGCCTCGTCCACCTCGACCTGCACGGGGTACTGCGTGGTCAGCAGGGACAGCAGCGCCCCGACCGCGAACTGGGCGTCCGCCGGGGCCAGCTCCGGGTTCCAGCCGAGCAGCACGTCCGTGGGGTCGTCCGTGCGCTCGGGGGTGTAGGAGATCGCGAAGGCGTGCACGAGACCGCCCTCCGCCTTCGGCCGGGGTCGCAGCACCACGGCGCCGGAGGCCCCGGTCGCGGGCCCGAGCAGCAGCTGCTGGGCCCGGCCGACCGTCATCACCGCCGGGTCCCAGCCGTGCGTGGCCTCGTAGAAGGCCGCGACGGCCTGCGTGAGCTCCACGGACCCGGTGGCCAGGTCCTCCACGGTCACGCCCGTCCCGTCCAGCTCCGGCGGGGTGATCACCCCGGGCCCGACGGCGACGCGCCGGGAGCGCTGCAGCGGCGCGAAGCCCTGCCCCGCCAGGAACGCCTCGGTCCCCGCGGTGCCCTCGCCGGGGCCGTCGTCGCCGCCGTCCCCGGCGTCGTCCCCGGCACCGGGCACGACGGCGAAGCGCGCCTTGAGCTCGGCGGTGCCGATCTCCCCGGCCTCCCGGGCGGAGCGCACCTCGGCGCGCAGGGCCTCGAGCAGCGCGGTGGCGATGCCCCGGCGGCGCAGTCCCCGGGCGGTCTCGGCGTAGCACCAGAGCCGCTGCGGGTGCACCGAGGAGGCGTAGACGACGGCCGCCGCGACGGGCACGCCCTCGTCCTCGGCCACGAGGCAGCGCGCCCAGGGCCCGGCCTCCCGCCCGGCCGCCGGGCCGGCGCTCGAGGGCCGCAGCATGGCGCGGTCCTGGTGCTGCTGGGGGTCGGCCGGGTCGCCCCAGACCTCGAGCAGGCGCAGGTCGTCACCCTCGGCCCACGGCCGCAGGGCGAGGCCCGGCGGCAGCTGCCGGCCGGCGTCGGGAGCCGTCATGGGTGTCCTCTCTCGGGTGCTGGCGTGCGGTCTCGGTGCGGGCGGGCTAGCGGGAGAGCCGCTCGAACAGCCAGCCGCGGACCTGGTCCAGGCCCACGCGCTCCTGGGCCATGGTGTCCCGCTCGCGGATGGTCACGGCCTGGTCCTCGAGGGAGTCGAAGTCCACGGTGATGCAGTACGGCGTGCCGATCTCGTCCTGGCGGCGGTAGCGGCGGCCGATCGCGCCGGCGTCGTCGTAGTCGATGTTCCACACCCCGCGCAGCTCGTCCGCCAGCCGCTTGGCGGTCGGCACGAGCTCCTCCTTGCGGGACAGCGGGAGCACGGCGGCCTTGACCGGGGCCAGCCGCGGGTCCAGGCCCAGCACCGTGCGCACGTCCATGCCGCCCTTGGCGTTGGGCGCCTCCTCCTCGCGGTAGGCGTCCACGAGGAAGGCCATCATCGAGCGGGTCAGGCCGAAGCTGGGCTCGATCACGTACGGGGTGTACCGCTCGCCCGTGGCCTGGTCGAAGTACTGCAGCTTCGTGCCGGAGGCCTCGGTGTGCGAGGCCAGGTCGAAGTCGGTGCGGTTGGCGATGCCCATCAGCTCGCCCCACTCCGAGCCCTGGAAGCCGAAGCGGTACTCGATGTCGATCGTGCCGTCCGAGTAGTGGGCCCGCTCGTCCTCGGGGACGTCGAAGCGGCGCATGTTCTCGGGCTTGATGCCCAGGTCCGTGAACCACTCCCAGCACGCCTCGACCCAGGAGTCGAAGTACCGGCCCGCCTCGTCCGGGTGGGTGAAGTACTCGATCTCCATCTGCTCGAACTCGCGCGTGCGGAAGATGAAGTTGCCCGGGGTGATCTCGTTGCGGAAGGCCTTGCCGATCTGCCCGATGCCGAACGGGGGCTTGCGGCGGGCGGCGCCGACCACGTTGAGGAAGTTCACGAAGATGCCCTGGGCCGTCTCGGGGCGCAGGTAGTGCAGCCCCTCCTCGTTGTCCACGGGGCCCAGGAAGGTCTTCATCAGCCCGGAGAAGGTCTGCGGCTCCGTCCACGCCCCGCGGGTGCCGCAGTCCGGGCAGACGACCTCCTCCATGCCGTCCGCCCCGCCCTCGGGCCTGCGGCCCTTCTTGGCCTCGAAGGCCTCGATGAGGTGGTCCTGGCGGTGGCGGTGGTGGCACGAGGTGCACTCCACCAGCGGGTCCGTGAAGGTGTCCACGTGGCCGGAGGCCTGCCACACGGCGCGCGGCAGGATGATGGAGGAGTCCAGCCCCACCATGTCCTCGCGCCCGCGCACGAAGGTGTTCCACCACTGGGTCTTGATGTTGTCCTTCAGCTCCACCCCGAGCGGCCCGTAGTCCCACGCCGACCTCGAACCGCCGTAGATCTCGCCGGCCTGGAACACGAAGCCGCGGCGCTTCGCGAGGGAGATGACCGCGTCGAGGGTGGACTTGGGGGCCATGGGGGCATCACATCCGTGTCTGTTGCTTCGGCCGCTGGGCGGCGGTCCGCGCACTGGCGCGGGCGTACTCGGGGATTGTCTACCGGCCCAGTCTAGGGCCCGGTCCCGCCCGGGCCCGCCAGCGCGGACCCGGCCACCGTCCCGGCGCGCGCCGGTCACGGGATGACCCACCCCCGGGCAGGGGCGAGAATGGACCCATGCCCTCACGCCCCGAACGCCACGCCCCGCAGTCCCCGTCCTCGCACCCGGTGCCGCTCGAGATCCGCGACGACGTGATCCGGCTGGGCCAGGCGCTCAAGCTCGCCAACCTGGTGGAGGACGGGGCGGACGCCCGCGTGGTGATCGAGGCCGGCCTCGTCCAGGTCAACGGCGACCCCGAGACGCGCCGGGGCCGCCAGCTGCACCACGGGGACGTCATCGAGTTCTCCGGCGAGGCCGTGAAGGTGGTCCCGGCCGGGCACTGAGCCGGCCAGGAGGGCTCAGCGCACCACGGCGTCGAGGAACTCCCGCACGTGCCCCAGCTCCTGGGGGCTGATGGAGTGGCCGATCCCGGCGTAGACGACCTTGGTGAGGTCCACGTGGGCGTTCATCCAGCCGTGCGTGTACTCCACCTTGTCCGGCGTGATGACCGGATCCGCCTGGTCCCGGCCCCAGAACACCTTCGGCCGGGCGCGCTCCACGGCCTCGTCGTCGAAGAAGCCGGCCAGTGGGCCGGTGCCCGGGCCGGTCGGGGACCAGTCGGGGTCGATCGCGAAGCCGGACAGGCCCACGATGGCCCGGTACGCCTCCGGCTCGCGCCGCAGCAGCGAGGTGGCCATGGCCATGCCCATGGAGAAGCCCAGCAGGGAGGTGCTGGCGAAGTGCGGGCGCTGCGCGGCCACCCACGCCTGCAGGTCCTCGACGGCGGCGCGCACGGCCAGCGGCCAGGACTCGTCCGTGCCGATGATCGGGAACCACGTGTACCCGCCGTGGTCCATGGTGATCGGGGCGCGCACCGCGGCCACGGTGAACTTCTCCGGCAGCCCGGGGACGAGCCCGAACAGGTCGTGCTCGCTCGCGCCGTAGCCGTGGATGAGCACCAGCAGGTGCGTGCCGGCGCGCTCGTCCTCGGGGCGGGACCAGCGGACGACGGGGTCGGTGGCGGGGAACGGGGCGGTGGTGTCGGTCATGGGCACAAGGCTAGGGGCTCAGAGGCCCAGCACGCGCTTCATCTCGCCGGCCACCTGGTCCAGGTCCGTCAGGAACCCGTCGTGGCCGATCGGCGAGTCGATCATGAACACCGGCACGTCCCCGGGCAGCTGGCGCGCCAGCTCCTGGGACTGGCCCGGGAAGTAGAGCCGGTCCGAGTCCACGGCGGCGATGAACGCCGTGGCGGGGATCCCGGCCAGCACCTCCGCCTCGGTCCCCCGGCCGCGGGAGACGTCGTGGCTCATGAGGGCCTCGGTCAGCACCAGGTAGCTGTTGGCGTCGAAGCGGCCCGTGAGCTTGGTGGCCTGGTGGTCCAGGTAGGACTCCACCTGGTACCGCCCCGCGCGGCGCACCGGGTGGCCGAAGGGGTCCTCGTCCGGCTGCGGGCTGCGCCCGAAGCGGGCCGCCATGTCCGGCTCGGAGCGGTAGGTGATGTGCGCGATCCGCCGGGCGATGCCGAGCCCCGCGTCCGGGCGGGAGCGACCGTAGTAGTCCCCGCCGTGGTAGTCCGGGTCCAGCGTGATCGCCTGCACCTGGGCCTGGGCGAAGGCGATCTGCTCGGCCGTGGAGTGCGCCCCGCACGCGATGACGGCCATGCCGCGCACGCGCTCCGGGTAGGTGGCCGCCCACTCGAGGGCGCGCGCGCCGCCCATCGAGCCGCCGATGACCGCCTGCCAGGCGTCGATGCCCAGCGCGTCGGCCAGCCGCGCCTCCGCCCGCACGGAGTCGCGGATCGTGGTGAACGGGAAGCGCGAGCCCCACGGGGTGCCCTCGGGGTCCAGCGACGACGGCCCCGTGGTCCCGTAGCAGCCGCCCAGCATGTTGGGGGCCACCACGAACCAGCGGTCCGTGTCGATCGGCGCGCCCGGACCGACGACGCCCTCCCACCAGCCCTCCTCCGGTTCCCCGGTGGAGCGCGCCACGTGGGTGGAGCCGGTCAGGGCGTGCAGCACCAGCACCGCGTTGGACCGGTCGGCGTTGAGGGTGCCCCAGGTCTCGTACGCGATCTCGACGGCGGGCAGGTGCCCGCCGGCCTCGAAGTCGAGGGCGCCGACGGGCAGGGACTGCAGGCCGCCCTCGGGGAGGACGGTGCTGGCCTGGTGGGGGCTGGTCATGGTCATGGGGTCCCTCCGCGCCTCACGCGCTCACGTTGGCGGCGGCGAACCCCTCCTCGAGGTCCGCCAGGATGTCCTCGATGCTCTCCACGCCCACGGACAGCCGCACGAGCCCGGGCGTGACGCCCGCGGCGCGCTGCTCGGCCTCCGTGAGCTGGGAGTGCGTGGTGGAGGCCGGGTGGATGACGAGCGAGCGGACGTCGCCGATGTTCGCCACCTGGTGGTGCAGCCGCAGGGCGTCGACGAAGCGCGCCCCGGCCTCGCGGCCGCCGTCGATCTCGAAGGAGACGAAGCCGCCGGCGCCCCGGGGCAGGTAACGCTGCGCGCGCTCGTGCCACGGGCTGGAGGCCAGCCCGGGGTGGATCACGGAGAGGACCTGCGCGTGGCCCTCGAGGTACTCCGCGACCCGCTGGGCGTTGGCCACGTGCCGCTCCATCCGCAGGGACAGCGTCTCCAGCCCGAGGTTGATGAGGAAGGCGTTGAACGGGCTGATGGAGCTGCCGTAGTCGCGCAGCAGCTGCACGCGCGCCTTGAGGATGTACGCGAGGTTGGCCCCGAGGATGCCGTCCACGCCCAGGTCGCGGGCGAAGACCAGGCCGTCATAGCTCTCGTCCGGGGTGTTGAAGCCCGGGAAGCGCTCCGGCTGGGAGGCGTAGTCGAAGGAGCCGGCGTCCACGATGACCCCGCCCATGGCCACGGCGTGCCCGCCGAGGTACTTGGTGGCCGAGTGCACCACCACGTCCGCGCCGTGCTCGATCGGCCGCAGCAGGTAGGGGGTGGCCAGGGTGTTGTCCACGATGAGCGGGACCCCGGCCTCGTGGGCGATGTCCGCGACCGTGCGGATGTCCAGCACGTCCCCGCGGGGGTTGCCGAGGGACTCCCCGAAGAACGCCCGGGTGGTGTCCCGGACCGCGCCGCGCCACTCCTCGGGGTCGTCCGGGTCCTGCACGAAGGTGGTGGTGATGCCGACCTTGGCCAGGGTGTGCTTGAAGAGGTTCTGGGTGCCGCCGTAGAGGGAGGCCGAGACCACCACGTGGTCCCCGGCGCCGGCAAGGTTGAGGATCGAGAACGTGGTGGCGGCCTGGCCGGAGGCCAGCAGCAGGGCACCGGCCCCGCCCTCGAGCGCGGCGATCTTGCCCTCGACCGCCTCCTGCGTGGGGTTGCCGATCCGGGTGTAGATCGGCCCGAGGTCCTTGAGCGCGAACCGGTCCGCGGCGACCTCGTGGGAGGGGAAGTCGAAGGAGTTCGACTGGATGATCGGCAGCGCCGTGGCCCCGTAGGGGTTCTGGTCCGGGATGCCCGCGTGGACCTGGCGGGTCTCGAAGCCCCAGTCCGCGACGTCGGCGGCCTGGTCCTCCGCGGCGCTGGCGGGAAGGCTGGCCTCGGTGTTCGGGGTGTCGGTCATCGCAACGGCTCCTGTCTGGTCCAGGGCCACCCGGTGGCGCCCGCCCTCCCCGGTCCGGGGCGGCGTGGCGCGGTGGCCCGCGCTTGCCGGCGCCGGTCGGCGCCCGCCTGGTCCTCACCCGGGGCACCCCACCGCGAGCTGGAGGGTTGCCGGCCAGCAAGCCGGGGCTCGATGCTGGCACTCATGACCTGGCCCCAGTCTGCCAGATCCGCCCGGGCGATTCACCCCGCGGTGACGTCGCGTGACCCCGGCGGGGCGGTCAGGCGGGCGGCGGAGGGGCCCTCCGGCGGGCCTCGGGGGAACCGTGCGGCGGGCGGCGGAGGGGCCGCCGCCCGGGCCGGACGGGGGCGCTCGCCGCGTGTGACGTCGGCAACATGTCGAGTGAGGTTAACCTAAGCGATCCGCGCCGCCCGGAGGTGCGACGATGGACACATGATGCGCTTGGATCACGTCTCGTACGCCGTTGGCCCGGAGGGTCTCACCGACACCGTGGCCCGGATCGCCGATGCCCTGGGCATCGAACGCGTCAAGGGTGGTGTGCATCCCCGCTTCGGCACCCGCAACGCGATCTTCCCGCTGCGCAACCGCCAGTACCTCGAGGTCGTCGAGGCCCTGGACCACCCCTCCTCCGAGAAGGCGCCCTTCGGCCAGGCCGTGCGCGCCCGCTCCGAGATGGGCGGCGGCTGGATGGGCTGGTGCGTGGCCGTGGACGACCTCTCCCCCTTCGAGGAGCGGCTCGAGCGCCACTCCGTGCCCGGCAACCGCAAGTTCCCGGACGGCCGCGAGCTGACCTGGCGCCAGATCGGCATCAAGGGCCTCATCGCGGACCCGCAGGTGCCCTACCTGCTGCGCTGGGACGACGGCACCGAGGACCTGCACCCCTCGCAGGCCGCCGAGCCGCAGGCCTCCCTCTCGGCCATCACCATCGCCGGCTCGCGCGAGCGCGTGCGCGACTGGCTCGGCCTCGACGACCCGCAGCAGAAGGTCAAGGACCTCAACGTGGAGTTCCAGGCGCCGTCCGGCACCCCGGGCATCCTCTCCGTGACCTTCGAGACCCCCAAGGGCACCGTCACCCTCTGACCGCCCCGGGCTCAGGTGCCGAACCAGCCGAGCTGCGCCAGCAGCGGGTAGGCGACGAAGCCGGTGACGTCCAGCAGCAGGTGGGCCACCACGAGCGGCGCCACCCGGCGGTGGCGCAGGTAGACCGCGCCGAACACGAGCCCCATCACCAGGTTGCCGATCCCGGGACCGATGCCCTGGTACAGGTGGTAGGCCGCGCGCAGCACGGCGCAGGCCACCACGACCGCCACGGGGTTCAGCGGCGGGAACGCCCCGCCGGCCCACCGGCGCAGCCCGCCCTCGGCGACCGGCAGCGCGGGATCCGCCCCGGCCCGCAGCTGCTGCAGGTAGCCGAGCCGGTCGAACAGCCAGGCCACCACGATGACCTCCTCCAGCACGGCGTGCCGCAGGGCCGAGAGCACCAGCACCGGCGTGGTCCACCAGTACTCGTTCATCGCGCTGCCGACCACCGCCGTCGTCAGCCCGGCCGCCCGGCCGCCGGCGTAGACGGCGAGGGTCCCCAGGCCGATCACCAGGAACAGCGCCGCGCCCCAGCCGAGGTCCGCCCCGGGGCGGCGCAGGTCCAGGCCGAGGGTCCGGAACGGGTTGCGCCCGCGGATCCACAGCAGGTGGAACACGAGCAGCACGGGCACCAGCGCGAAGCCGATGTCCAGCAGCTGGTACGCGAGGTCGAAGTACTGGCGGTCGGCCAGCGGCGGGTTCAGCGTGGTGGTCTGCCCGGCCAGCGGTCCGCGGCTCATCTTCTCCAGCAGGTCCACCACGGCATAGACCGCCGACCGGCCCAGGGACAGCCCCAGGACGATCGCGATCTCCCAGCGGACCGTGCGCGCCGAGGGGGCGGCGGCCGGCGCGGGCGTCGCGGGAGCGGCCGGGCGGGGAGCTGCGGGGGTGGTCACCGCTCCAGTGTAGGAAGCACCCCGCTACCGTGGGGCCATGGCCTCCCCACCGTCCGACGCCGACCTCGCGCTCGCCCGCGCCGCCGCCGCCCGGCCCCTGGCCGGGACCGGCCCGGACGCCGCCCGCCGGCTGGCCGCGGCGGACTGGTCCGCCGGGGTCGTGGAGGAGGGCGGGGCGTCCCACCGGGTCCTCGTGCTGCCCGGCACCGGCGCGGTCCGGATGACGCGCGACGCGCGGGCCGCGGCCCGGCTGCCGGCGAACGTCGCGCTCGTGGCGGCACTGGCGGACACCGCGCGGCTGCCGGTGGACCTGCCGGTGCCCCTCACCGAGGTGGTCACCGCCGCGGACGGGACGGCCGCCGTCGTCCAGGGGTACCTGCCCGGCCGGCCCCACCCGCCGCACACCGGCGACCCCGCGGTGCTGCGCGCGCTGTGCGCGGCGCTCGCGGCGGTGGACACCGCTCCGCTGCTGCCCCACCTGGCCCCGCCCTTCGCGTACCGGGGCCCGTGGCCGGCGGCGCGGGTCGAGCGCCTCCGCCGGCTGCCGGACCGGCTGCGCCGGGCCCACGGCGCGGCGCTGTGGGACGGGCCGTGGGCGGCGGAGCACCCCGCGGTGTCCGCCGCCCGGTTCCCGGACGCGGCGGAGGAGCTGCTGGACACCCTCCGGTCCTGGACCGAGGACCCGGTGGTGCCGCCGGCGCTCGTGCACGGCGACCTCGCCGGGCACAACATGCGCTGGATGCGCGGGGGAACCGCCGGCCCCGCGGCGTCCCCCCGGGCCCCGTGGCGGCTCACCGGGATCCTCGACTGGGACCTGGCCAGCCGGTGGGACCCCGCGCTCAACGCCGCGCACCTGTCCCTGTGGCACGGCGAGGACCGGCTCGGGGAGATCGCCCGGGACCCCTTCGAGGCGCACCGGGCCCGGGCCTGGCTCGGCTGGACGGCGCTGGAGGCGCTCGACGACGCCGCCGGCCGCGAGGATCCCTCCAGCAGCCTCCGCCCGCCGGACTGGCCGAGGCTGCTGCGCAGGGTGCTGCCTCGTCTCGGCCGGGCCGTGGCGGCGCTGCGCGGCGCCGGTCAGGGGCGCAGCGTGGCCAGGTAGTCCCGGCCGACCGCGTGCAGGGCGTCCTCGGGCGGCTGGACCGCGAGGATGGTGGCGACGACGATGGCCCAGCCCCGCGCGCGACGCCAGAGGGCCTCGTCGGCGGGCCGGCTGGCGTCGTACCGGGCGCGGAACGCCGCGGCGCCGGCGGGCGTGAAGTGGGTCAGCGCGATGCCCAGGTCCGAGGCCGGGTCCCCGGCGCACAGGTCGCCGAAGTCCACGAGGACCGGGCGCGGCGGCCCGGCCGGGGCGCCGGGGCCGGCCGCAGCGGCGGTCGCCGGGTCCCCCGCCGCGGCGTCCGTCAGCACGGTGTTGTCCGGGTGCGGGTCGCCGTGCAGCCAGGCCGGCGGGCCGGCGTGCACCGGCGCGGCGAGGGCGTCGTGCCACGCGACCCCGGCGGCGCGGACCACGACCGGGTCCAGGTCCGGCACCAGGTCCGCCCAGCGCGCGGCGTAGCGCTCCCGCGCCGAGGCCAGCGGCATCCCCCGGAACGGGTTCGCCGGGGCGCCGGGCGGCGCCGGCACGTGGAGGCGCCGCAGCCCCGCGGCGAGGGCGCCGGCGTAGGCGTCCCGCTCCGCGGCCGGCCGGTGCACCGCCGGGGTCCCCGCCACCCACGGCACCACGGCCCACCGGTAGGGGTACCCGGCCGCGGGCACGCCGGTCCGGACGGGAGCCGGCAGGCCGAGCCCGGTCCGGGCGCCGAGGACGGGCAGCCAGGCGACCTCCCGGTCGAGCAGCGCCTCGGCGGCCTCGTGGCGGGGCAGGCGGACGGCGAGGCGGTCCCCCAGCCGGACCATGGTGTTGTCCCAGCCGCGGACCACGCCGGCGGCCGGATCTGCGTCCCCGGCGACCGGCAGCCACGCCAGGTCCGGGTGCTGGTCGGCCAGCAGGGCGCGGACGAGCGCGGCGGTGACGTCAGGCTCGCCGGACCGATGCTCCCGGGGCACGTCGTCCTCTCCTGGAGGCAACTGGAGGTCGAATCCGCCCCGGATCCAGCCCGTTCCCGGGCCCGGACGGGGCGGATTCGACCTCCAGTTGCAGGGGGTGGGGTTACTCGGAGACGCCCAGCTGCTCCAGGACGATCTCGCGCACGCGGCCGGCGTCGGCCTGGCCGCGGGTGGCCTTCATGACCGGGCCGATGAGCGCGCCGACGGCCTGCAGCTTGCCGCCCCGGATCTTGTCCACCACGCCCGGGTTCTGGGCGATGGCCTCCTGCACGGCGGCGGTGAGGGCGCCGTCGTCGGAGACCACGGCCAGCGAGCGGGCCTCGACGATCCCGCGCGGGGAGCCCTCGCCCGCGGCCACGAAGCCGAGGACCTGCTTGGCGATCTTGTCGTTGATGGTCTTCTCGGCGATGAGCGCCTCGACCTCCACGACGTCGGCCGGGCCGATCCCCAGCTCGGCGACCTCCCGCTCGGCCACGTTGGCCAGGCGCGCGATCTCGCCCATCCACCACTTGCGGGCCGCCGGGGCGGAGGCCCCCGCCTCGATGGTGGCGGCGATCTCGTCCATCACCCCGGCGTTGACGACGTCCCGGAACTCCTCGTCCGAGTAGCCCCACTCCGCCTTGAGCCGGCGGCGGCGCTCGGCCGGGGGCTCGGGCAGCTGCGCGCGCAGCTCCTCGATCCACTCCGGGGTGGTCACGATCGGCACGAGGTCCGGCTCCGGGAAGTACCGGTAGTCGTCCGCGTCCGACTTCGGCCGGCCCGCGGTGGTGGTGCGGGTGTCCTCGTGCCAGTGGCGGGTCTCCTGCGTGATGGTCCCGCCGGCGCGCAGGATCGCGGCCTGGCGCTGGATCTCGTAGGTCACGGCGTGGGCCACGGCGCGCGTGGAGTTCACGTTCTTCGTCTCGGTGCGGATGCCGAAGACGTGGTGGCCCTTCTCCATGAGCGAGACGTTGGCGTCGCAGCGGACGTTGCCGCGCTCCATCCGCGCGTCCGAGATGTCCAGTGCCTTGACGATGTCCCGGATCGCGGTGACGTAGGCCCGCGCCAGCTCGGGGGCGCGCTCGCCGGCACCCTTGATCGGCTTGGTGACGATCTCGATGAGCGGCACGCCGGCCCGGTTGTAGTCCACGAGGGAGTGGGCGGCGTCCTGGATGCGCCCGGAGGCCCCGCCGACGTGGGTCAGCTTGCCGGCGTCCTCCTCCATGTGGGCGCGCTCGATCTCCACGCGGAAGACCGTGCCGTCCTCGAGCTCCACGTCCAGCCAGCCGTCGTGGGCGATCGGGTCGTCGTACTGGGAGGTCTGGAAGTTCTTCGGGGTGTCCGGGTAGAAGTAGTTCTTCCGGGCGAAGCCGCAGACCGGCGCGATCTGGCAGTTCAGGGCCAGGCCCAGCTTGATCGCGTACTCCACGGCCTTGCCGTTGACCACCGGCAGCACGCCGGGCAGGCCCAGGTCCACCTCGGTGACGTTGGTGTTCGGCACGTCGCCGAAGGCGTTGGGCGCCGAGGAGAACATCTTGGTCCTCGTGTTCAGCTCCACGTGGACCTCGAAGCCCAGGACGGGCTCGAACTCCGCCAGGGCCTCCTCGAACGTGAGCACCTCGTCGGTGACGGCGGCCATCAGTCCTCTCCTCCTGCAGTGGTGGTGCGTGACGTGCCGACGCCGGCCGGCTGGGCCGGGCGGGCCTCGTCCAGTTCGGGGGCCTGGGCCCACAGCGGGCCGTCCCAGGCCTGCTCGAGGCGGGACTCCAGGGCGGCGGCGGCGCGGTACATCACCGCGTCCGCGCGGGCGGGGGCGAGGAACTGCACGCCCACCGGCAGGCCGTCGGCCAGGCCGCCGGGCACCGAGATGCCGGGCACGCCCGCCAGGTTGGCCGGGATGGTGGCCACGTCGTTGAGGTACATGGCCAGCGGGTCGTCCAGCTTCTCGCCGAAGCCGAACGCGGTGGTCGGCGACGTCGGGGAGACCAGCACGTCCACCTGGGCGAACGCGGCCTCGAAGTCGCGCTGGACCAGCGTGCGGATCTTCTGCGCCGAGCCGTAGTAGGCGTCGTAGTAGCCGGCGGACAGGGCGTAGGTGCCCAGGATGATGCGCCGCTTGACCTCCTCGCCGAAGCCGGCGGCGCGGGTGGCGCCCATGACCTGCTCGATCGTCCCGCCGCCGTCCGGCACCACGCGGTTGCCGTAGCGCACGCCGTCGAACTTGGCCAGGTTGGAGGAGGCCTCCGAGGGCATGATGAGGTAGTAGGCGCCCAGCGCGTAGCGGAAGTGCGGGCAGGAGACCTCGACCACCTCGGCGCCGGCCTCCTTGAGCACGGCGACGGCCTCGCGGAAGCGCGCCAGCACGCCCTCCTGGTAGCCCTCGCCCTTGAGCTCGGTGACGATGCCGATCCGCAGGCCGGCCACGTCGTCCCGGCGGGCGGCCTCCAGCAACCCCTCGATCGGCTCGGGCAGGGAGGTGGAGTCCTTGGGGTCGTGGCCGCCCAGCAGTTCCTGCAGGGCGGCGGCGTCCTGGACGGTGCGGGCCACGGGGCCCACCTGGTCCAGGGAGGAGGCCATGGCGATCACGCCGTAGCGCGAGACGCCGCCGTAGGTGGGCTTGGCGCCCACGGTGCCGGTGACGGCGCCGGGCTGGCGGATGGAGCCGCCCGTGTCCGAGCCCAGGGCCAGCGGGGCCATGAACGCGGCCACGGCCGCGGCCGAGCCGCCGCCCGAGCCGCCCGGGATCCGCTCCGGGTCCCACGGGTTGCGCGTGTTGCCGAAGGCGGAGTGCTCCGTGGAGCCGCCCATGGCGAACTCGTCCATGTTGGTCTTGCCCAGGATCGGCAGCCGCGCCTCGCGCAGCCGGGTCACCACGGTGGCGTCGTACGGGCTCATCCAGCCCTCGAGCATCCGCGAGGCGGCGGTGGTGGGCTGGCCGACCGTGACGATGTTGTCCTTCACGGCCACGGGCACGCCGGCCAGCGGGTGCAGGGCCTCGGCCTCGGCGCCCCCGGCGGCGCGGATCGCGTCCACCTCGGCCGCCACGGCGAGGGCCTCGTCCGTGTTGACGTGCAGGAAGGCGTGGATGCCGGTGCCCGAGCCGTCACCGTCCACGGCGGCGATCCGGTCCAGGTGGGCGCGCGTCAGCTCCACGGAGGTGATCTCCCCCGCGCGCAGGCGCTCGGCCATCTGCAGGGCGGTCAGGCGGACCAGTTCGGTCCCGGTGGCCTGGCTCACGGTCACTCCCCCTCCAGGATCGCGGGCACCCGGAACTGGCCGTCCTCGGCGTCGGGGGCCATGGCCAGGGCCTGCTCCTGCGTGAGCATCCCCGCCGGCTCGTCCTCGCGGAACACGTTCTGCAGCGGGATGGGGTGCGACGTGGGCGGCACGTCGTCCCCGGCGACCTCGCTGACGGAGGCGACGGCATCCATGATGACGGCGAGCTCACCGGACATCTTGTCCAGTTCCTGCTCGTCCATCCGGATGTGGGCCAGTCGCGCCAGGTGGGCGACGTCCTCACGGGTGATGGCGGACATGGGTCTCCTGTGCTCTTGCGCGGGTGGTTCTCCCCCTGAGTTTAGTGGCTGCGACTGCCGACGGACTCCGGCATCCGGGACCCCGGCCCCGACCGGGCGTGCTCCTGCGTCGCGGCGGCGCGGACGGGCGGCGCGGAATCCACTGGACGCGCCCGGCGCGAGGCCGGCAAGGAGAACAGCCAACGGGTCCAGTCGCCCCCCAGCACCAGGACCAGGGGGAACAGGACGCCGCCCGCCAACGCGGCGAGGTTCACTCCGACCCCGTCCATGCCGGACTGGGTGGCCCAGCGGACGGCCAGCGACAGGGCCGGGAAGTGGGCGCAGTACCAGATCACGCTGTTCCGTCCGATCCATTCGAGGAACCGCATCCTCGGCAGACGGGGTCCGACCCACGTGATGACCACGAACCAGGGAAGCGGCGCCAGGACCCCGGTCACGCCGAATTGCGTCATCGGGCTGTCCCCGGTGGCGACCATGCCCAGGAGCCCGACGGCCGTGCCCGCGATCGGCACCCACGGTCCGGCGGCCTGGACCGTCCGGCGCATCGTCATGAGGACTGCGCCGAGGAAGTAGTACGTGCCGTAGAACAGGTAGTCGCGCAGGACCGGCTCACTCGGCTCGAGCAGGACGAGCAGGACGGGCAGGGCCAGGGCGGGAACCCACGCCGGGACCCACTTCGTGAACCAGCCCAGGGCCACGCAGAACAACAGCGTGCCCAGGAACCAGAGGTGGCCGAATCCGCCGATCCATTCCCAGGGATCGGAGAACTGCGAGCGCCTGCCGACGAGCAGGACCGTGATGATCCCCCAGAGGAGGAACGGCCAGAGCAGGTGACGCACCTTGCCGGAGACGTAGACGCCCAGGGGCTTGCGCACCGCCCGTGCCAGCAGCATGCCGGACATGGCGAACAGGACAGGCACCCGCAGGGGGCTGAGGAACAGGAAGAGATCCGCCAACCACGGCATCGGCTCGACGTCCCGGACCGCGGGCATGGTGACCGCGTGCAACGTGATCACCAGGGTGATCGCCACCCCCCGGAAGAGATCCATCCAATGGTGGCGTTCCTGCATGTCGCTCCTCCGTGCGCCGGGCGTCGCCGTCGCGCGGACCGGGCGACGATGGTCGACCGCCCAGCCTAGGGAGCGCCTCCGCCCGGACGTCCCCGAGACCCGCGACCCGACGCGATTGAGAGGAACCTCACCCCGGGGTGGTCCCTGCCGAGGCGGCCCTCCCACCGGGATGGCGCCCCGGGGATTCCGGGATCACACGGTGCGCCGGTACACCCAGAAGAGCTGGTCGGTCCCGTCCGTGGGCTCCTGGCCGATGTCGGAGAGCCGCCAGTCCCGCTCGGGGACCCGCTCGAAGCCCTCCGACTCGTAGAGCGCGTGCGCTCCCGTCATGGTCTCCATGGTGGTGAGCACGACCGCGCCGATCCCCTCGAGCTGGCCCGCGCGGTCGACGGCGGCCCGCACCAGCGCGCGGGCCACCCCGCGGCGGCGGGCCCGCGGGTCCACGGCGAGCATGCGGAACTCGAGCTCGCCCTCGCGCGCGACCTCCGTCATCGGCATGCCCGGCAGGGTGAGCACCACCGAGCCGGCGATCACGGGACGCCGCTCGCCGGGCGCGCTCGCGCCCGGGTCGCCCGCGGCCTCGCGGTCGTCCCCGCCGTCGTCCCCCCAGCCGTCCACCTCGGCCACCAGGACGCGGGCGCGCCGGGCGCGGGAGGCCACGTCCTCGAGCTCGGCGATGTACTCGTCCGCGGGGTCCACGTGGCCCCCGTCCACGTAGGAGGTCACCGTCAGGTGGGCGATGGCCGCGTGGTCCCCGTCGCCGGCGTCGCGCACGGTGACGCCCTCCACGCGGGAGGTCGGCTCCGGCCAGTCGGCGGCCTCGACGAGGGGGTGCGTGTCCCCGGCCGGCGGGGCCGGGGCGGGCGGCGCCTCCCCTCCGGCGCCGGGCGCCGGCGCGTCGTGGGGACCCGCGGCGGGGCCTGCGGTCGGTCCCGGAGCCGGGCCTGCGGTCGGGCCTGCGGTGGTGTCGGTCTCGTCGTGGGGCACGGCAGAAGCCTATGCCGGAGGGACGGCGGCGCGGCAGGGCCGACCGGCGGCTCAGATGCCGGGCGGCCCCGCCGGCAGCAGCGCGGCCAGGGCCTCGGCCCAGGGCCGGTCCGGGTCCAGCACGCCGGCCACGGTCCAGTCCGGGTGGGCGCTGCCGTCCCCGTGGGCGGCCCGGCGCACCGGGACGCCGGCCTCCTCGGCGATGAGGGCCCCGCCGGCCCAGTCGTGCTCCTGGATGCCGAACTCGGCGTAGGCGTCCAGCGTGCCGTCCGCCACCATGCACAGGTCCAGGGCCGCCGAGCCGATGCGCCGGACGTCCCCGAAGTGCGGCAGCAACCCGGTGAGCGCGCGCAGCTGGAAGTCCCGGCGCTCCCCCGCGTAGGCGAAGCCGCTGGCGAGCAGCCGGCCAGAGCGGCCGAGCACCGGCCCGGCCAGCCGCACCGGCTCGCCCGGGGTGCCGGTGACGGCGTCGTCCACCGTGGAGAAGGCCCCCTCCCCGGCGCTCGCGTACCAGCTGCGCCCGAGGGCGGGGGCGACGACGGCCGCGGCCAGCCAGCGCAGCGGCCCGTCCCCGTCCGGGCCGGAGGGCCCCTCGACCGCCACGGAGGTGCAGAAGTGCGGGATCGTGCGGATGAAGTTGGTGGTGCCGTCCAGCGGGTCGATCGACCAGCGGAAGCCCGAGGGGGTGGCCGGCTCGGTGTGGCCGTACTCCTCGCCGGAGATCGCGTCGTGCGGGCGGTAGGCGGTGATGACCTCCCGGACGGCCTGCTCCGCCCGGCGGTCGTAGTCGGTGACCCAGTCCGAGCCGGAGGTCTTGGTCTGCGCGCCCAGGTCGGCACGGGTGGCCGGCGTGGGGCTCAGCACCCGCTCGGCCAGCACGGCGGCCCCGGCGCGGGCGGCGGCCCGGGCGACGGCGAGCAGTCCCCGGCTCATGCCATCTCCCCCTCGGTCGCCTCGGCGGCGTCGGCCGCGGCTCCGGGCCCGGCCCCGCCGCCGTCGTCCCCGCCGTCCCCGCCGTCCTGCGGCGCGGTCCCCGCCACCGCTGCGGGTCCCCCGGCGAGCAGGCGCACGAAGCCCTCCTCGTCCAGCACGGGCACCCCGAGCGACTCGGCCTTGTCCAGCTTGGTGCCGGCGTTCTCCCCGGCCACCAGGAAGTGCGTCTTCCGCGACACCGAGCCGGAGGCCTTGCCGCCGCGCACGATGATCGCCTCCTTGGCCGAGTCGCGGCTGAACCCCTCCAGCGAGCCGGTGACGACGACGGTGAGGCCCTCCAGGGTGCGCGGGGTGTCCGCGTCCTGCTCGTCCTCCATGACCACCCCGGCGGCGTGCCAGCGGTGCACGATCTCGCGGTGCCAGTCCTCGGCGAACCACTCGATGACGGCCTCGGCGATGATCGGTCCCACGCCGTCCACGTCCGCCAGGCGCTGCTGCGCCGCGGCGCGCGCCTCCTCGGGGGACTGGCCCTCGGGCACCCGGGTGACCAGGTCCTCGAGCGCCCGCAGCGAGCCGAACGCGGTCGCGAGGGAGCGCGCCGCCGTCGGGCCGACGTGCCGGATGGACAGGGCGACCAGCACGCGCCACAGCGGCTGCGCCTTGGCCTTCTCGAGCTCCTCGAAGAGCTTGACGGTGTTCGCGGTGGGCTCCGAGGGCTTCTTCGCGGTCCCCTGCGTCCAGAAGAAGGGCTTGAGCTCCCACTCCCCGGACGGGACCGTCCGTCCGTCCACGCGCCGGCGCCTCTCCCGCCAGACCCGCACCTCGCCGAGCCGTTGCCGCAGCTCGTCCCGGAGGGCCTCGTCCCCCGGGTGCACGAGGTCGAAGAGCTGGGCGTCCGAGGTGATCACGCCCGGCCCCTCCGGGCGGACCTGCCCGCCGTTGCCGGCCGGGTCCGGGCCGGGACCGGTGGTCAGCCAGAGCGCCGCCTCCTCCCCGAGGGCCTCGATGTCGAAGGCGCCGCGGGAGGCGGCGTGCTCGATCCGGCCGGTCAGCTGGGCCGGGCAGGACCGGGCGTTGGGGCAGCGCAGGTCCACGTCCCCCTCCTTGGCCGGGGCCAGGGGCGTGCCGCACGAGGGGCACTCGGCGGGCATGACGAACTCGCGCAGCCCGGCCTCCGGGCCCGTGCCGACCTCCTTGCCCTCGCGCAGCGGCAGCACGGGTCCCACCACCTCCGGGATGACGTCCCCGGCCTTGCGCAGCACCACGGTGTCCCCGATGAGCACGTTCTTGGCCCGCACCACGTCCTGGTTGTGCAGCGTGGCCATGGACACGGTGGACCCGGCCACGACCACGGGCTCCATCAGGGCGTAGGGGGTGACGCGGCCGGTGCGGCCCACGTTGACGCGGATGTCCAGCAGCCGGGTGTGGACCTCCTCCGGCGGGTACTTGTAGGCGGCGGCCCAGCGCGGCACGCGCGAGGTGTGGCCCAGCGCCCGCTGCAGGGCGAAGGAGTCCACCTTGATGACGATGCCGTCGATCTCGTGGACCAGGCCGTGGCGCTGCCGGCCGTGCTCCTCGATGAGGGCCAGGATGCCGTCCTCGCCCTCGAGGCCCTCCACGAGCCGGGTGTAGGGGCTCGTCGGCAGCCCCCAGGAGGCCAGCAGCTCGTACGTGGCGTGCTGGGACTCGGCGTCCAGGCCCGTGTGCGCCCCGATCCCGTGCACGAACATGCTCAGCGGGCGCTTGGCGGTCTCCGCCGGGTCCTTCTGCCGGAGCGACCCGGCCGCGGCGTTGCGCGGGTTGGCGAACGGGGCCAGCCCCTCCTCGGCGCGCTGGTCGTTCAGCGCGCGGAAGGCGGCGGTGGGCATGTAGACCTCCCCGCGGACCTCCACCTCCCGGGGCCAGCCGGAGCCGGTGAGCTGCTGGGGGATGTCCTTGATGGTCATCACGTTGTGGGTGACGTCCTCGCCCGTGGTGCCGTCGCCGCGCGTGGCCGCCCGGACCAGCCGCCCCTCCCGGTACAGCAGGTTCACGGCCAGGCCGTCGATCTTGACCTCCACGAGCCAGCGCGGGGTGGTGCCCGGGGCGATCGTGGCCAGGGAGGAGGCGGTCTTGTCGTACCAGGAGCGCAGCTCCTCGACGGAGAAGAGGTCGTCCAGCGAGTACATCCGCGCCAGGTGCCGGACCGGGGCGAAGGCCGTGGACACCTCCCCGCCGACCTCCTGGGTGGGCGAGTCGTTCGCGACGATCTCCGGGTGCAGCGCCTCGAGGTCCTCGAGCCGGCGGTACAGGGTGTCGTACTCGGCGTCCGAGACCAGCGGGGCGTCGTTCTGGTAGTAGGCCGTCCGGTGCCTCCGGACCTCGTCCACGAGGTGCTCGTACTGCTCGCGCAGCGACTCCGTGGGGACCTCCCCGGCGGCGGGCTGGACGGAGGCGTCGACGTCCGGGTCACGGACCGTATGCTCGGTGCTCACCGGCCCAGCCTAGCCGGGGGCCCGCCCGGCCATCGTGCCGGTCCAGACCGCGAAGGAGACCACCGTGCCCACCCCGCCCGATGCCGCCGGCACCCCGACCGGGGTGCCCGCCCGGACCCTGCTCGCCGGCTGCGGCCGCCTCGGCACGCTGCTGGGCGAGCGCCTCGTCGCGGCCGGCGGCGAGGTCATCGCCCTGCGGCGCGACCCCTCCGGCCTGCCTGCAGCGTTCGGTGCCGTGGCGGCTGACCTGCGCGAGCCCCTCGGGCGGCCCCTGCCCGCGGTGGACGCGCTGGTCATCACGCTTCCGCCCGGCACGCCGCCGGCCCCCGGGCAGGAGGACGACTACGCCCTCGCCCTCCGGCACCTCGCCGCCGCCCTGCCCCGGCCCCCGCGGCGCACCGTGTTCGTCTCCTCCACCCGGGTCTTCGAGGGCCGCACCGACGGCCGGCCGATCACGGAGGACGACGAGCCCGTGCCCCTCACCGAGCGGGGCCGCACCCTGCGGCGCGGGGAGCTGCTCGCCGTCGAGCTCCTCGGGGCGCTCGTCCTGCGCCCCGCCGGGATCTACGGTCCCGGACGGGACATGCTCCTGCGCAGGGTCCGGGAGGGTGCCGCCGTGCAGTACGGCCGGCGCACGAACCGCATCCACGAGACGGACCTCGTCCGGACCCTCGAGGCGTTGCTGCTCGCCGCGGACCCGCCGCGGGTGCTGCACGCCGTGGACCGGGCGCCGGCGTCCCTCGGGGAGGTCGTCACCCACATCGCCCGCGAGTGGGGACTGGAGCCGCCGCCGCGGGCCACCCCGGAGACCGTGGCGGGGACCGTCCTGGACGGCTCCCGGCTGCTGGGGTTCCTCGGCGGCCTCGAGTACCCCACGTTCCGGGAGGGCTACCGCCCCTGAACCCCGCCGTCCGCGGGAAGGGATCCGGCTCAGTCCTCCTCGGACCCGTGCAGCCGGTCCAGCAGCGGCAGGTCGTCCGCGGTGACCAGGTGGGAGGTGACGGCGTGCTCCACGAGCCGGGCGCGGCGGTTCGTGGCGAGCCGTCCCCCGCCGCCGCGCAGTCCGGCCACGCCCACGCGGTCCAGCTTGTCGCACACGTTGTCCAGCTTGCGGTTGAAGCGGGTGAGCGACCAGCCCAGGCGCCGGGCCGCGTCCGCCGAGGAGGGCACGGTGGAGAACCCGGTGCCGCCGCGGCGCAGGACCGGCTCGGCGAGGGCCACGATCAGCGCCTTCTGCGCGGGGGTGAACACGACCGGCCCGATGGTCGTCTCCCCCACGGCGTCGGTGGCGCGCGGCTGGTGCAGGAACGACGGGCTCCTCAGGTGCACGGCGAACTCGTACGTCGTCGGACCCGCCGTGAACACCACGGTCAGGTGGCCGAAGACCAGCGGGATGCGCGAGCCCGGCGCGACCCAGGCCTGCATGCCCCCGGAGGCGTCGGCGACCGTGGCGGAGATCATCGAGCCGACGTTGGCCAGCCACCACAGCCCGTCGACCTGCCGGATCTCCATGAACCGGCGGTGCAGGTACGGGTTGTCGTCGATCTCCAGGTCACCCTCGCGGCCGATCGTGAACACCGCGTCCGGGGAGACCTCGTACCACTCCCCCACGAAGTCGATCGCCAGGTCCGCCGGCTCCCGGCCCGTGGCCGGTTCCCGGCCGCGCTCCCGTCCCTCGGCCACCGACGCCCCGTCCCTCCCGGTCATCCTTCTCCCTCCCGGTCATCCTTCTCCCTCCAGGCAGCCGACCGCGGGGTCGGACTGCGTGCCGTTCGAGCGCACCACCACGACCTCGATGCAGGTGCGGTCCTCCTCCAGCACCGGCGTGGCCACCGTCGGGCCCTCGACGGTGGTGATCCGGCCCTTGCCCGTGGCCGTGGTGGTCCGCCACAGGTAGGTGTCCCCGTCCCGCGGCCGCGGGTTGGTCCACGTGAAGACCGCCTGCTCCCCCTCGAGCCGGCCCGCGAGGTCCTCGACGGCCGCCACCGGCTCCTCCCGCTCGGGCAGCGCCCTGGCCGGCGACTCGGAGATGAGCGTGGGGGCGGCGTCCGGCGCGGCGTCCGGGCCGGGGCGGGCGGCCACGCCGTCCGCGACCCAGGCGGCCGCCGCCACGCCGAGCACCAGCACGGCGAGCGCGGCGAGGATCCCGGTCCGGTTCTCGCCCGCCCAGCCGCGGGTCCGGGGACCCGGGAGGGGTTCCTCGACCCGGCGGGCGGTGGCGCCCGCCGGCTCCCCCGTGCCCCCGGGGCCCGTCCGGTCCGCCCGGGCTCCGCGCAGCACGGTGGCGTCCTCGGCCCCGCCCCACGGGGCCGCGGCGGGACCGGCCGGGGGCAGGGGCGGGAAGCGGTGCGCGGGCGCCGGGGCCCCGGGGTCGATGGAGACCACCCGGCGCAGGCGCGTGGCCTCGCCGCCGGGGTCCTCGTCCTCGGCCTCGAGCGCTCCCGAGCCCTCCATCACCTCGAACGGGGTGACGGACAGGCCCAGCCCGGCCTGGACCCGTTGCAGCTCCAGGGCGAGGGCGCGGGCGGAGGGGAAGCGCGAGGACGGGTCCTTGGCCATCGCCGTGGCCAGCACCAGCTCCAGCGCGGCGGGCACGTCCGGACGGTTCAGCGGCGGCAGGGGTGCCGTGCCGATCCGGGCGATGAGCTCGGCCTGGGAGTTGTCCGCCCCCGGCCGCACGAACGGCGAGCGCCCGGCCAGCAGCGTGTACAGGGTGGCCCCGAGGGACCACACGTCCATGGCCACCCCGTTCGGGCTGCCGCCCGCGAAGGCCTCCGGCGCGGACCACGGGATCGACATGCCGGCCTCGCCGTCGAGCGCGTCCGTGGTGCCGGAGATGCCGAAGTCGGTCAGCGCGGGGCGGTTGTAGTCCGTGGTGAGGATGTTCGCGGGCTTGATGTCCCGGTGCACGATCCCCGCGCGGTGCGCCGTCTCCACCGCCGAGGAGACCTGGATGCCGAGGGCCAGCACCTCGTCCACGCCCAGCCGGGCCCGGCGGTAGCGGACGTCGAGCGAGGGGCGCGAGCAGTACTCCATGGCGAGGTAGGAGTGGCCGTCCGCGGTGATGTCCGCCTCGTAGATGGTGACGATGTAGGGGTGCGAGGACAGCCGGGCCATGAGGTTGGCCTCGGACTCGAAGGACCGCCGGGCGCCCTCCGTGCGCAGCCCGGACAGCAGCACCTTGACCGCCACCTTGCGGCGCGGGCGGTCCTGCTCGTAGAGGTACACGTCCGAGAACCCGCCGGACCCGAGCAGGCCGAGGTGGCGGTACCCGTCGATGTGCGGCGGCGGGGCCGGGGGACGCCGCGGGCTCACGGGATCGCCTCGAACCGGACGGAGACGCCGTCGCCGAGGTCGGCGACGTCCCCGTCCAGGACCATGACCGCCTCCCCCTGGCCCAGGCGCCGCGGGGACTGGCCCTCGCGGACGAGGACCGTCCCGTTGGTGGCCCTCAGGTCGCGCAGCTGCACGTGCCAGCCCTCGAGCACCACCTCGCAGTGGGAGCGCGAGATGTCCCCGTGCGGACTGCGGACCTGGACCATGCGCGGCATCGTGCCGGGGGCCACGCGGTGCGCCTGCGGCTGGCGGCCGATGACGGCCGGCCGGTCCAGCTCGAGCACCTCGCCGGTGGACATCCTCATCCGTCCCAGCGACGGGCGCCGGACCTGGCGCGCCTCGCCGGCCAGGGACTGCCCGCAGGACCGGCATGCGGTGCTGCTCGGCGGGTTCGCGTGGCCGTCCGTGCACTGCCGGGCCAGCACGAGCGGGCCGGTGGTGGCCGGCGGGGCGGGGGCCCGGGCGGCGGTGGGCGCCGGGGCGGAGGTCCCGACGTCGGCCCGGTCCAGGTGCGCGGTCAGGATCGTCTGCCCGTCGTGGTCGGGATCGGCGGCGGGCGCGGCGGGCGGGGCGGACGGGGACAGCACGGTGTCGGCCTCGTCGTCCGGGTGCGCCACCGGCTCCCGCGGGAGCGCCTCCCCGGCCGCCTCGTCGGCCGTCTCGTCGGCGTCCTCCTCGGTCGACACCGGGGGCGCGACCGTCAGGCCGAGGTCGGCCGGGGTCCCGAGGGTGCGGCCGGCGTCGTCCTCGGGGGCGCCGGACCGCGCGGTGGCGAGCCACGGGACCGAGTCGATCAGTCCCGGCGCGGCGGGCCGCGCCGGGCGCTCCGGCACGGCCAGGGCGGGCGCCGCCGAGGGCGCGGCGATGTCCGGCACCGGGTCGGGGCCGGACGGCGGGACCGGGTCGGGGCCGGACGGCGGGACCGGGCCGGCGGCGGTGGCCGGAACGGGGGTATCCGGCACGGCAGTGCCGGGCGCCGCGGAGGGCGCGGCGGTGCCCGGCGCCGGGTCGGGACCGGTCGGCGGGACCGGGCCGGGGGCGGGGGCCGGGTGGGTGGCCGGGTGGGTGGCGGTGGCCGGGGCCGCCTCCCGGGCGTCCCCGGCGTCCTCAGCGCCCCCGGCGTCCTCAGCGCCCTCGGCGCCCTCGGCCCCGGGTCCCAGCTCGGCGGCCAGGGCCGACATCCGGACGGCGCCGGACTCGAGCGGCAGGTCCTCGGTCCCGGTTCCGGCCCCGGCCACGAGCAGCTCCAGGGAGCGCACGTCCGGCACCGTCCGCTCGGCCCAGGTGGACACGCCCGTCCCCCTGAGCCGCGTCTCGGCGCCGTCCGCCCCGGTGAGGCGCAGCTCCACGTCCCCGCGCAGGAACGCGTGCACGCCGGGCGCCCCGAGGGACACGATCGCGAAGGAGGGCAGTCCCGCCAGGTCCAGCCGGCCCGCGAGCACGGCCGCCAGCACCTCCTCCACGCCGGGCCGCCCGGCCAGCAGGTCCCACACGCGGTCGGCGGTCCCCCGGTCCGCGTCGGCGGGCAGGGCCACGAGGCAGCCGCCCCGGACCAGTCCCAGCCACGTCCCGGTGCCGTAGCGCATCCGTGCGGTCGGCGTCATGGCCGTTCCTCCTGCTCCCCGTCGGCGGCGTCCGCCTCGTCCACGGTGTCCCGCCGCGGGCGCGTGGTCTGCCGCTCCTCGTCCGCGGCGGCCCGCGGGGAGGTGACCACGCGCTCCTGCTCCGACGCGGTGTCCTCCACGTCCACCACGATGACCGTGATGTTGTCCCGGCCGCCGGCGCGCAGGGCCCCGTCGATCAGGGCGTCCACGGCGTCCTGCGGCCCGTGGTGCGCGGACAGCACCGCGCGGACCTGCTCGTCCTCGACGTCCGTGGTCAGGCCGTCGGAGCACACCATGAGCCGGTCGCCGTCGTGCACGGGCAGCATCCAGAAGTCCGCCTCGGAGGCCTCCCCCGTGCCGAGGGCCCGGGTGATCACGTGCCGGCGCGGGTGCCGCCGGGCCTCCTCCGGGCGGAGGTGGCCCTGGTCCACGAGCTCCTGGACCTCGGAGTGGTCCACGCTGACCTGGGTGAACCGCCCCTCGGACAGCCGGTAGACGCGGGAGTCGCCCACGTTGAAGACCATCCAGTACAGGCCCTGCTGCTCGCGGACGATCGCCACGCCGGCCAGGGTGGTCCCCGCGCGGGAGCCGCCGACCCGGCGGATGGCCTCGTCCGCCGAGACCATCAGCCGTTGCAGGTCCTCGGCCGTGAGGTCGTCCCGGACCTGCCGGACACCCGCGGCCAGGGTCTCCACGCAGATCCGGCTGGCCACCTCGCCGGCCTCGTGGCCGCCCATCCCGTCCGCCACCGCGAACAGGTTGCCGGTGACCACCAGGGAGTCCTCGTTCAGCTGCCGGCGCAGCCCGCGGTGGGAGCCGAAGCCGTACTCCAGGCGGAACGGCCGTCCGGCGGCGTCGATCGCCGCGTCCCCGCTCATGGGGCGGACACCGTGAACGAGCGGTCGCCGAAGTGGACGGTCGAGTCCACCGGGGCCAGCACCGGGCGGCCCGGGTCCAGGCGCCGGCGCTCCCCGCCGCGCGGGGTGATGCCGGAGCCGTTGGTGGAGTCCCGGTCGGTCACCCAGACGCCGGCGGGGTCTGCCGCCAGGTGCAGGTGCGTCTTGGACACGGAACGGCCCATGTCCGCGAACGGGATGAGCAGGTCCACCCTCTCCCCGGCCGCCGCGGCCGGGTTGCGGCCCACGAGGGCGGAGCCGGAGAGCTCGTGGCTCTGGCCGTCGTCGAAGCACAGCCGCAGGGCCGTGGGGGCCGAGGCGGCCGCGGGGCGCTCGCGCACCCGCGTCGCCCCGAGGTCCTCGTCCGGGTCGGCGGGCGCTGCCGCCCCGCCCACCAGCACGACGCGGTCCTCGCGGTAGCCCGAGGAGGACCGCCCGTGGGCCCCGCCCGGTGCCGGCGCGGAACCGCCCGCGGGAGCGTCCGGACGCGACGCCGCGGCGGGCACCGGCGACGCGGCGGAGGCGGCGGGGGCCGGGGCGGCGGAGGCGGCCGGCACCGGGGACACGGCGGAGGCGGCGGGGGCCGGGGCGTGCGCCCCGGTGCCCGTGACGCCGGGCACCGCGCTGATGGGCACGCCGGTGCCGGCCGGGCTGAACGCGGGCCAGCGGGAGGCCGGGGGCACGGCCAGTCCCGTCTCCGGGTGGCCGGGGTCCCCCGGGCGCAGGCCCTCGGGGGCGAAGGACGAGGGTCCGCGCAGCCCGCCGGTGGTGAGCGGGTCGCGGCCGGCGTGCACGTCGAGGACGAGGGTGCGGGCCACCTTGTCGTGCCAGCCCTGGCGCTGGTGGTTCGTGTCCCAGAGGTTGGACAGCAGCATCAGCACCGGCCCGACGACGGGGGCGAGGCCACTGGCCGCGATCACCACCGAGCGCAGGAGGATGGGCCCCCAGCCGGCCGGGGTGCCCTCCTCCGAGGTGACACGCAGGCCCAGCAGCAGGTGCCCGGGGGTCTTGCCCGCCGAGGCCTGCCAGCCCCACAGCCAGACGGCGTAGGCGAGCGAGACGACCGTGGCCGCCAGCAGGCCGAGGGTCGCGGTGGCCGTGGCGTCCTGCCGGGCGCTGCCGGTCGCGGAGAGCACGGCGGGCAGGGTGGCCGCCGAGACGACGGCCAGGAGCACCACCGGGACGACCTGGTCGACCAGCCACGCCGCCAATCGCCTGCCGGCCGGTGCGTTGACCAGGTTGAGGGTTTTCTGCACGGTTCCTATTCCTCGCTCGCTTGCTCGTCCACTGTACGGACTGGGGCCCCGCCGTCGCCATGCCGGCCGGGGCGCCGGCGGCCACGCCGAAGCCGGTCCCGACGGCGCTGGCGTCGGCGGGCGCGGGCCTCCAGCACGAGCGACCGCGGCGAGAACCGCGCCCGCAGCCGCCTCCATCCGCCGACGGACCCGCGGATCCCGGCGAGGTGCTCGTCCACCTGCTCCCAGTAGTCGGCCACCTGGGCCTCGGTCGGCTCCCCCGGGCCGAAGACCGCGTGGTCGGCGCGGCGGGCCAGCAGGGCGGTGCCGGGCGCCGCCGTCGGGAAGGCCGTCCCCAGGACGGCCGCGTGCTCGCGACGGGTGCCGGCCCGCTGCGGCTCCGAGCCCAGGTCCGCGGCCAGGCTCAGGACCTCCGACCAGCCGCCCGAGACCTGCGCGGCCGGCGTCCGCGCGCGCCGCCGGCGCCGGCGGCGCCGGCCCTTGAGCAGCGCGATGACCAGCAGCGGCAGCAGCAGCACCGCCACGGGCACCGAGGAGTAGGCCACGATCATCACCACGGGACCCCACCGGTCCCACCAGGAGCGCTCCTCCTGCTCGGCGTCCTGTGGCGCGGGGGCCGCGTCCGGCGGCAGGTCGGCCTGCTCCTGCGGGGGCGGCGGGGGCTGGAGCACCTGCGGCCTCGGCGTGGAGCGGGGCTCCTGCTGCGGGGGCGTGGGGACGTTGTCCTCGTCCGGCGTGGGGTCCAGGGCCACCCAGCCGACGTCCTCCACGTTGACCTCCACCCAGGCGTGGACGTCCTTGCCCTTGATCTGGACCGCGCCGCCGCCCTCGGGGTACTGCTCCGGGTAGAAGCCCATGACCACGCGGGCCGGGATGTCCAGCGACCGGGCCATCAGCGAGAGCGCCACGGCGTACTGCTCGTCGTCGCCGATCCACTGCTCCGCGTCCAGCAGCCGGGTGATGCGGCCGGCGTAGTGGCCCGACAGCGAGGTCACCTCGCCCTCGCGGCCGTTGGAGAAGGCGCCGGACTCGTGCAGCGTGGCGGCCAGCCCGGCGGCGGTCCCGTAGGGCGTGTCCCGGCTGGGGGCCAGTTCGGCCGCCTTCTCCGGGACCACCCGCGGCACGCCCGTCAGCTCCGGCAGCGCCACCGCCCCGGCGTCCCGGTCCTCCAGCTGTTCCGGGGGCACCTGCACCGGGAACACGACCTCGGCGGTGTAGGAATCGCCCGAGCGCAGCGGGACCGTGGACAGCGCCGTCTCGCTGGCGTCGTTGTAGTAGAGGGACCGGGACAGCTGCGCGGCGCGGGGGCCGCCCAGGGTGACGCCGTCGAGCCGGCCGCCGGCGGGCAGCCAGACCCCCTCGTAGCCCTCGATGGTGATCTCCAGGGTGCCCTCGGCGCGGTGCGGCGGGGCGGCGCTCCCCGCCCCGGAGAGCCGCGAGGCGTCGCCCACGGGCGAGAAGTTGCCGCCCGAGTGCGGGTCCACGGTGTAGACCATGCCGTCGTAGGCGTCGAGGGCGGCCAGCCGGACCCGCTGGCCCTCCGGGAGGCCCTCCACCGTGAAGAGGACCTCCTCGTGCTGGTCCTTGACGTACTGGCGGAAGGACATCAGCGGGCTCGGGTAGTCGAAGAGCTCGATCGGCGGCTCCACGACGTCGCGCAGCACCTTGCGGTCGCGGTCCTGCAGCAGCAACGGGGAGGCCGCGGCGCTCAGCAGCCCGGCCACCGCGAGCACCGCGGCACCCGTCACGGCCCGGCGCCAGAGCAGGCGCCGCGCGACGGCCGGGTGGGCCACCGTGGTCGTGTCCCCCGCGGCGATCGCGGCCGCGTCCCGGGTGCCCTCCACGCGCATCCGGTGGTGTCGCCAGGCGAGCCACGCGACGGCGGCCATCACCAGGGCCATGCCCCGCCCCACCGCCATGGGCGCGTCCTCGGTGCCGAAGAGGATCCCGACCGCGGTCATCGCCAGGACGGGCAGGAGCGTCCAGTACGGGACCCGCACGCGCCAGGCGAGCACCCCGGCGATGACGGCGGCGAGCAGGGCGGAGAGGAAGGGCACCACCAGCATGCCCCCGTGGACGCCCACGGGGGCGGCCACCGTCAGGATGTCCTTCCACGCGGTGACCGGCGCGGTCAGCAGGACGCGGGGCGACCCGGGCCCCGGCAGCACCCCGGCGGAGGACTCCGCCGGGGCGGCCACCAGCAGGCCCAGGAGCACGTAGGCCAGGACCACGGCGCCGGCGGTCCGCCCCGTGCCCCAGCCCCGGTGCGCACCGGCCAGCGCGACGGCCAGCCCCGCCACGACACCGGCGGCGCCGGCCAGCAGGTAGCGCGGGTCCCCGGCGAAGGTGTCGTGGAAACCGAGCACCCCCAGTCCCAGCAGCAGCGCCAGCACGGCCGCGTCCACGCCGGCCGCCGTCCACGACCGCAGGGGTCCCGCCGGGCGCGGCCGCCCGGACCGCGGCCTCACGCCGCGGCCTTCCGCAGGGCCAGGCCCAGGTCCTGGAGGTCGCCGACCGTGACCACGGTGAGGTCTCCGATGGAGGCCCGGCCCGTCTCGAGGCCGTGGGCGCAGCGGATCGCCAGGGCGCGCACGCCCGGGGGCACGGCGCTCGCGGCCCGGCGCAGCTCGGCGGCCCCGGGCCGGTCGCCCGTGATGAGGAAGAACACGGAGGCGTTCGGGACGTCCTCGGCCGTCTCCCGGGCCACGTCCACGCTGCCCCGGCGCAGGGGGCGGCCCTCGATCCGGGTCATCCCGTCCAGCAGGGTCCGCCCGGTCCCGGTGTGGAGGGGCCCGGCGTGGGTGCGGACGGAGAGCCCGCGCTGCTCCTTGAACGCCTCCAGGCCGATCGAGGCGGCCACCGAGACGGCGAGCTCGAAGTCGTCCTCCGTGGCGTACTCGGCGGTGTTCGTGGACAGGGCGATCGCCAGGTGGGCGCGCCGGGTCTCCTCGAACTGGCGGACCATGAGCGTGTTCGTGCGCGCCACGGTCTTCCAGTGGATGTGGCGGCGGTCGTCGCCCGGCACGTAGTCCCGCAGCGCGTGGAAGGAGACGTCCGCGCTGGACAGCTCCCGCGTGGGCAGGCCCTCGAGGTCGCGGATGAACCCGGCGGAGGAACCCTGCAGGGCGACGGTGCGCGGGTGGACGTACAGGTCCTGCGGATCCGTCCACCGCAACTGGCGGCGCAGCAGGCCCAGCGGGTCCTGCCGCACGGAGCGCACCGGCCCGACGACGATCACGGCGCGGCGGTGCGTGGGGATGGTGAACAGGTCCTCGTGGACGGTCCCGGGCCGCATCCGCGGCAGGGGGAACACGGCGGTGGCCCGGCCCACGGGAAGCTCCATGGCGGCCGGCAGCAGGGCGCGGTCCGCGGTGTTCGTCACCGCGATCTCCCCCACCGCGCGGTCCCCGACGGCGACCCGGGCGCGGGCGAGGTCCAGGCGGACCTCGTACGAGGACCGGCCGAGGATGAACGCCACCGCCAGCAGGAGCAGCAGCACGCCCACCAGCCCGGCCACGAGCGCCTCGGCCCAGCCCAGCACCAGGCCGAGGACCCAGGCGCCGGCGGTCACGCAGGCCACCGTCCAGCCCAGCGGGGAGACGATCTCGGCGGCAGGCCGGCCGGCCCGCCCCCACCAGCCGGCGGCGGCCTCGCGGGCGGGCCCGGTGCCGATGGCCGCCGACTCCGCCAGCCGCCGTGCCCGGTCGCGCAGCGCCGCGACGGCCGCGGTCCGGCGGCCTCCGGGGACGCGGGGGACGCGGGGGATACGGGGGACGGGAACGCGGAGGGCCGGCACCTCAGGCCCCCGCGGCGGGGTCGCTCCCGACGCCCGCCGCCACCGGCGTCCCGCCGCGCTGCTGCGGGACGGACACCCGGGCCAGGACACGGTCCAGCACGGCCGGGGCGGTGGCCCCGCCGAACTCGGCCTCCGGGTCCAGGACCAGCCGGTGGGTCCACACGTGCGGGGCGAGGTCCCTGACGTCGTCCGGGAGCACGTAGTTCCGGCCCCGGGCGGCGGCCCGCACCTTGGCCGCGCGGACCATGGCCATGGCGCCGCGGACGGAGACGCCCAGCCGGGTCTCGTCCACGTGCCGGGTCTCCTCGGAGAGCTCGGCGACGTAGTCCAGCACGGCGGCGTCCACGTGCACCGTGGCGGCGAGCTCCGTCATGTCCCGGATCGCCTGCGTGGTGATGATCGCCGAGAGCGCGCCGGACCGGTCCTTCGTCGCGGCCCCGGACAGCAGCCGCACGGTCGAGGCGCGGTCCGGGTAGCCGATCGAGGTCTTGATGAGGAAGCGGTCCAGCTGCGCCTCGGGCAGCCGGTAGGTGCCGGCCTGCTCGATCGGGTTCTGGGTGGCGATCACCATGAACGGGCGCTCGTTGGCGTAGGTCACCCCGTCCACCGTCACCCGGGACTCCTCCATGACCTCCAGCAGGGCCGACTGCGTCTTCGGGGAGGCGCGGTTGATCTCGTCCGCCAGCACGATGTTGGCGAAGACCGGCCCCCGGTGGAACTCGAACTCCTGCGTCCGCTGGTCGTAGATGGTCACGCCGGTGACGTCCGAGGGCAGCAGGTCCGGGGTGAACTGGATCCTCGAGTGGGTGCCCTGGACGGTGGCGGCCAACGAGCGGGCGAGCATGGTCTTGCCCGTGCCGGGTGCGTCCTCCAGCAGCACGTGGCCGTCGGTCAGCAGGGCGGTGAGGACGAGGGAGATGACGTCCTGCTTGCCCAGGATGGCCTGGCCGATGTTGTCCGAGATCCTCTCGAACGTCCCGGCGAACCACTCGGCCTGGTCGGTGGTCATGGTCATGGCGTGCGGTCCTCTTTCGACGTGGATCGGGAGACGTGCGGGTTGGTGGGAGGAGACGGGGGCAGGTGCGGCGGGGGGCGTGCGGCGCGGGTGTCAGTATCCCGGCCAGGGCGTCAGGGGCGTGGTCTTGACGCCGTTCGTGTCGAACACGGCCCAGACCCGGTCGAAGTAGCCGTGGCCGGCCCAGCAGTCCAGGTCCCCGGAGCCCCGACCGTCGAGGCCCACCCGGATCGGGTAGGAGTTGCCCGTCCCGATGGTCCGGCCGGACCCTGCGGTCCCCCCGGACGCCCAGCACTTGGCCGTGTGGGTGCCCGGGGTGAAGTCCTGGACGGACACCCGGTACTTGTGGCACTTGATGTCACAGCCGCTCACGCTGACCGGTGCGCCGCGCTCGGTCACCCCGCTGGGGCTCGGCGGCGGGGGCGGGGGCGGCGGCGCCTTGTCCGAGGTGGCCTTGGCGGACCACTGCCGGGACATCTGGACCGAGGCCTCCGGCGTGGTCTCGACCCGCACCACCACCGTCGAGGTGGTGCTGTAGCCGACCGTGGCCGTGTGCGAGCCGGCCGTCGCGTCGACCTGGCGGCCGTCCACCGTGACCGTCAGGGCCAGGCCCCGGCCGTTCTCGTAGTCGCGGACGTTGGGGTTCCAGCTGTGGACGACCTTCCGCTCGCCGCCGGAGGACCGGACGTCCGCGGCGTCCTTGATGGGTCCGTACGCGCTGGTCTGGTTGGAGGCGCCCGAGGGGTCCCCGGCGCCGGCGGCGTTGAGCGCCCGCACGGAGACCGTCACGTTGGTGCCGTTGGAGCCGACGTCGATGACGCTCCCGGGCCCCGCGATCGACTGCCAGCCACCGCCGTTCACCTGGTACTGGTACCCGGTGACGGGGGAGCCGTTCGCCGAGCCCGGGGTGAAGTCCACCGAGATCCGGTGGTCCTGCCCGGTGGCGGCGATCCGCGGGGCGGAGGGGGCCTTCGGCCGTCCGTAGGGGGTGACCGCCGCGGAGCGGGCCGAGGGTGCGGAGTCGCCGACCCGGTTCCGCGCGACCACGGCGAAGGAGTACGAGGAGGTGGCCTCCAGGCCGGTCACCTGCTGGGTGGTCCCGGAGACGCCCGCCACGGTGCGCACGCGGGTCCCGCCCTCGTAGACGTGCAGGTCGTAGGAGCCGATCGAGGCGCCGTTGTCGTCCGGGGCCGTCCACGAGACGTCGACGACCCCGCCGTTCACCGCCGACTGGGCGCGCGCGGCCGAGGGGGCCGGCGGCTGCCCGGGCACCCCGGCCGGCGTGACGGACGAGGACCACCCGGAGTACTCCGAGGGCCGGTCGGCGTCGTTCACCGCCTGGACCCGGAACTGGTAGGCGGTGCCGTTCGTCAGCCCGTCCCACGTCGTGGAGGTTCCGGAGACGGACCGCTGGCTGACGCCGCCCGCCGGGGCCGGGGAGATCTCCACCGTGTACGAGGTGATGGGCGAGCCACGGTTCACCGGCGCGGTCCAGGACAGCTCGACGGTGCCGTCGCCGTCGGTGCCCGTGGGCGGGGCCGGCTGCTCCGGCTCCACGTCCGGCCGTGCCGGTCGCGAGGCCACGGACGGGTCGGACTCACCGACCTCGTTCGTGGCGGTCACGGTGAACTCGTACTCGCGGTCGTTGGCCAGCCCGGTGATGGTGCACGTGGTGGCGGCGCACCGCTGCTCCACCCCGGCCGCGGAGACGGTGTACCCCGTGATGGCCGAGCCGTTGTCGGCCGGGGCGTCCCAGGCCAGGACGACCTCGCGGTCCCCCACGGACTCCACCCGCGGCACCCCCGGTGCCTCCGGGGCACCCTTGACGTTGAGGGTGATGGTGCCCTGGACCTCGCGGTCGGGGTCCTCCGTCAGGTCCCCGATCGTGTACTGCACGCGCATCTGTCCCACCACGTCCTCCGCGGGGGTGACCACCACGGTGTCCCCGCGGACCGCCACGCGACCCCCTCCCTCCCGGGTGGTGGCGGCGCGCAGGGTCAGCGGCCCCTCGCCCGCGAAGGGGTTGACGTCGTTGTCCAGCACGCGCACGGTCTCGGAACGGCCCTGGTGGGCGTCCTCCACGGTGTCCGGATTGGCCACGGCGAGCTCGCGGTCGGAGCCGTTGACGCTGATCGCGACCTGGGCGGCCACGGGCTCGGACCGGCCGTCCGTGACGGACACCCGGACGGTGCCCCGGGTCCCCTTCGGGGTGCGGCTGTCCGCCCGGACCGTGAGCACCGAGCCCTCCAGCGCGACGTCCACGCCCTCGACGTCCACGGCGCCGAGGGCGAACCGCAGCCTCCCGGCGTCCCGGGGGTCGGGGTCGGCGGCCGCCTGGGACAGGTCCAGCCGGACGGGATCGCCGCCGGCGGCGGCCTCGAGGGAGTTGGACTGCAGGGTGGGCGGGGTGTTGGACTCCTCGTCCGGCGGCGGGACCACCCGGATCGGCTGGGTCAGCACGGACTTCAGCCCGTCCGGGTCGTCCGGCCCCGAGCCGTCCGTGACCTCGAAGCTGACGGAGGCGGCCCCGGCGTAGTCGCGCGGCGCGCGGAAGACCAGTCCGGTGGCGGAACGGACCAGGTCGGCCTCCGACTGCGGGGAGGAGGTCACCTTCGCCTCCTCCGTGAGCCGCGGCGAGCGGCCGTCGCGCACGACGACGAGCTCGCCGACGTCGAGGGCCAGGTCCTCCCCCGCGGTCACCTCCAGCGGGGCGTCCGAGCGCAGGGCCGGACGGGCCTCGCCCGAGCCCGGCACGATCACGAAGGCGTAGGAGGAGAGCTCGTCGGCGTCGGTGAGCCGGTAGGTGATGACCTGCGGGTTGGACTCCACGGGGACCACCAGCTGGTCCTCCTCGGTCAGCTCCACGCCCTCCGGGTCGTCCGGCAGGGCCACCACGAGGTCGTCCGGCGTGCCGTCCGGGTCCTCGTCGTTGCCCAGCAGGTCCACGGTCACCTCGTCCCGGTCCACCGTCTCCTGGAAGGACACGCGGTCGTCCCGGGCGATCGGCGCGCGCAGGGGGGCCCGCGGGTCCGCCTCGACGGTGAGCGTGCCGGTGTCCGTGCCGCCGCGGCCATCGGTGATGCCGTAGCGCACGGTGACGAAGCCGGCCCCGGCCGGGGCGGTCAACAGGATGCGACCGTCCACCAGGGCGGCGTCCGAGCCCTCGGTGGCCTCGAGCGTCTCGAGGAAGCGCAGCTCGTCGCCGTCGGCGTCGGTGTCGTTCGCGAGCACGTCCACGGCCACCGGCCGGCCGGGCTGGACGCGGAGGGAGTCGTTGACCGCCACCGGCGGGGTGTTCACCTTGGCCACGGGGGCGATCCCCACCATGATCGTGCCGGTGGCCCGGGCCCCCAGCCGGTCCTCCACCACGTAGGTGAAGGCGTCCGTGCCCGCGGTGCCCTCGGCGGCGGTGTACTCGATCGAGTTCGCGGTCACCTTCGCGGTGCCCAGCGACGGCGGCGCCTGGAGCTGCACGAGGGACACCGAGTCGCCGTCCGGGTCGATCCCGTCGAGCGGGATCGGGATGGCCACGGTGTTCCCGGCGAAGACGCGCCCCTCCACGCGCTCGGGGGTGGGCGGGGAGTTGTCCTCCAGGTCCACCGCGGTGACGTGGAAGGTCACGCGGGCCGAGGCCTCCTGGCCGTCCGGTCCGGAGACCGTGTACACGGCGGAGACGGTCCCGGGGTCCCGGCCCGCGCGGAGACGGATCGTGTCGTCCGCCACCGAGACGAGCCCGTCCGCCGCGTCCACGCCCTCGGCCAGGACCGGCTCCAGCGTGAGCTCGGCCCCGTTGGGGTGCACGTCGTTCTCCAGGACGGGCACGGTGACCACGTCACCGGCCCGGACCACGGCGGTGTCCGGGTTGGGCCGCGGCGGTTCCATCGTCTCGGGGGCCGGGATGGGGATGACGGTGACCTCCCCGGTGGAGGCGGCGGTCCCGTTGGTCACGGTGTAGGAGAAGGTCAGCGGCTCGGCCAGTCCCCGCCGGTCGGTCACCCGCAGCACGGCGTTGCGCTCGATGGCGACCCCGACCGGGGCATCCCGGGGCACCTCGACCTGCTGGACCACCAGCACCCCGCCCTCGGGGTCGGTGTCGTTGCCCAGCACGTCCACGAGCACGTCCCCGTCCGCCGGCACCAGGGCCACGTCCCGGACGGCGATGGGCGCACCGGGGTTCTCCTCCGGGTCCCTGACGTCCACCCGGATCAGCCCCGGGGCGGAGGCCGGCCCGTTGGTGGCCACGTACTTCAGGTAGGAGGTCCCCTCCCGGCCGGAGCGGAACGAGACCGTGCCCGTGTCCGGGTTCAGCTCCACCTCCGCGCCGGGCACCGGGTCCACGTGGGCCAGGCGCAGCCCGGAGCCCGTGGGGTCGAAGTCGTTCCCCAGGGGCGCGAAGGTGGCCTCCTCCCCCCGGTTCACGGTGACGTGGTCCGTGGCCGTGATGGGCGGGGCCGCCCCCTCGGGCAGCACCTCGACGACCACGCGCCCGGTGGAGGACTCCCGGCGGTCGGAGACGGTGATCTCCAGTTCCTTGGTGCCGGTGGACTTGCCCACGTCCTCGAAGGTCAGCACGCCGTCCGGGCGGACCCGGACCACGTCCCCGTCCTCGGAGACGGCGCCCATCAGCTGCAGGTCGTCCCCGTCCGGGTCCCGCCAGTCCGTGAGGACGTCCTGGGACACCTCGGTGCCGGCCTGGACCCGCAACGTGGTCACCCGTTCCTGCTCCGGGGCGCCGTTCTGGTCCTCGGGCACCACCCGGACGGTGGCCCGCGCGGTGTCCGTTCCGCCGCGCCCGTCGTCCGCCCCGTAGGAGAACGAGGCGGTGCCGGTGGCGTCCCCGGGGACGACGAGCTGGAAGCCGGTGCCGTCGTGGATCGGCTGCAGGGTGCCGACCCGCGGCTGGCCGCCCTTCAGCTCGGCCGTCAGCAGGTCCCCGTCCGGGTCCACGTCGTTGAACAGCACGGGCAGCGCCGTGGTCCGGCCGGCCCGGACCCCGAAGGCGTCGTCCCGGGCGACAGGCCGCTGGTTCTCCTCCTGGCGGTCCGGCAGCTCGATGGAGTCGGTGATCTCGTCCGACTCCTCGTCCTCCTGCTCGCCCTCGCCCTTCGGCGGCTCCAGGTCGGCCCAGTTGTCGACGATCTTCAGGGCGTCCTGCACGAGCCAGCTGTTGCCCTGCGCGACGTCGTTGAGCACCACCACGTCGCGGTTGACGCGGAACACCAGCTCGGCCGCTGCGGGCACCTCGGGGATGCGCTCCACGAGGTCCTGCCCGTCGTCGTCGCAGTCCCGCTGGTACAGCCCGGACCCCTGCCACGCGGCGTGGGTGCAGGACCCGACGCGGACCGGCTGGACCGGCGTGCCGGTGGCCTCCACGGGAGCGTGCCGCGCCCCTCCCCCGTCCAGCGGCACCGTGGCGGTCCCGCCGGCCAGCGCGACGACGGCCCCGTCCGCCTCCGGGCCGGGCGCCTGGAGCCGTCCGCCGGCGGCGTCGGGGACGGTGGTCGCCGTGCCCTCCGAGGTCACCAGGGTGCCGGACGGCGCGTCGAAGACGACGCCGGTGTCCCCCACGGCGGACACCTGCGGCGCGGTGAGTCCCGCCAGCCCGTCCACCTCGGTGGACACGACCTCGCGGAAGCCGGCCGCCTGCCCGGGAGGCGCGTCCGCGGAGGGTCCGTCCCCGTCCGCCGCCGCGGCGGCGTCCCGGCGTTCCTCCTCGGTCAGCGGGCGGAAGCCCTTGAGCAGGTTCGCGTCCAGGTCCGCGACCCAGACGACGTCGTCCCGGCCGACGGCCGAGGCCACCCGGCCCTCGGCCTGGTAGAGCGGCGCCGACCCCTCGGCGGACATCGACCCGGCCTCGGCGGTCCGCGCGGCGTGGACGCGGCCGTGCTCGGGGTCCGCCACGGCCACGACGTCCTCGCCGTAGGAGAAGTGGTGGCCGGCCGGCAGCATGCTCTCGCCGGTGAGCTCGAACGCCGCCGGGTCGACGGTGACGAGGGCGGCCGTCTCCCGGTCGCGCAGGTAGACCTGGTCGGCGTGCTGTGCCAGGTCGAACTCGGCCATGGTGGTGGCCACGCCGCCGTCGAGGGTCTGCGACTGGTGGTTCAGGTGGGCGACCATGTTCTCGGCGCGGTTGACCACCCACACGCCGCCGTCGTTGAGGTCCACGTCCGCGGTCTCGAACCCGGGGTGGATGATCGCCCCGGCCACCGCGGCCGCGGAGACGCCGAGGAACGCCGTGGCCTTGAGCGCGCCCCGGCGCGCGGCACCCCACTGTGTCCTCACGATGCTCCCCCGATGGTGACAACCGGCGGCCGGCCCGGTGCGCCGGACCCGGTGCGCCGGGACCGCTGCGGGTGCCCGGCGGCCGCCCCGGTGAGTCTATCGGCCCCGCGCCGGCGCCCCGCCCCCGACATGCGGGGACCTCGCCGGGCCGGCGGCCGCCCCGGGGGCCGGCCGCGCCGACGGGACGCGCACCGTGGGCACGCGCTCAGTCGACGACGAGGCCCTCGCCCGAGCCGGGCATGAGGATGGACGGGCGGATCTCCCCGAAGCCGCGCACCATCCGGGGCGGCTGCGGGACGAGGATGAACCGCTCGTCGTCCTCGAGGGCCATGGCGGTCATCGCGTCGACCAGCACGGTGCCCGGGTCGGCGAGCGCGGTCAGCCGGGAGGCCAGGTTCACGGTGGGGCCGTAGATGTCCCCGAGGCGGGACAGCACGCGGCCCCACACGAGCGAGACGCGGGCCGAGGGCAGCACGGGGTCGTCGCTCATGGCCTTGGCCAGGGCGAGGGAGATCTGCGCGCCCGCCTCCGGGGTCTCGGCGTTGAACAGCACCTCGTCCCCCACGGTCTTGACGAGCCGGCCGCCGCCGATCGAGATGATCTCCGCGCACTTGTTCTCGAAGCGCTGGACCATCTGCGCCAGGGTGCGCTCGTTCATCTGCCGGGACAGCGAGGTGTAGGAGACCATGTCCGCGAAGCCGACGGCCCGGGCCAGGGGCAGCGGGGCGTCGTCCTCGGACCCGTCCCGGCCCACCGCGCTGGCCGCGAGCCCGGCCTCCACGCGCACCGTGAGCCGCTGCAGCGCGGAGTTGAGCTGACGCCGGTAGGAGTACTCCATGACCTGCTGGAGCGGTTCGATGATCTCCGGCAGCATGCGCACCACCTCCCGCCGGGCCTGGGGGTCCGTCATGCCCTCCTCGCTGATCTTGTTCTCCACGAGGGCCTCGATCTGCCAGACCACCATGCGGTCCGTCATCTGGCCGATCGAGCGGGTCAGGGAGATGGCCGTCTCCTCGTTGAGCACGCCCCGGCGGACGAGGTCGATCATGGTGCCGATCGCGGCCGTGTCCTGTGGCGTGAACGCCCGGTCCCCGTCCTGGACGTTGGGGAAGCCGAGCGCGCGCCACAGCTTGCGGGCGGAGACCAGCGAGACGCCCAGCTCGCCGGCCATCTCGCGCCGGGTCAGGGTGCGCGGGCCGCCGAGCAACTCCTCCTCGAGGTCCGAGATCGCCTGGGTCCAGGTGGCCGGATCCTGCGGGATCCCCAGGGAGGACGTGGCGGTCGTGTCCGGCGGCACCTCGGCCGGGGCGGGCTCGGCGGACGGCCGGGGGGCCGGTCCGGGGCCGTCGTCGCCGGCGGGCACGGCGCCGGCCACGGCGGGGTCGGGGACCCCGGGCCGAGGAGCGGGCTCGGCGCCCGGCACGGGGCCGTCGTCGGGGACCGGGCCGTCCAGGCCCTCCAGCGGATCAGCCACGGCGGCCACCGCCCCTCGTCGCGGGGGACGCGGGGGACGCGGGGACCGCACGGGTCGCCGGGAACGCGGGGGCGGCAGAGGGGCCGGCCGGGGCCGGCCGGGGCCGGGTCGTCCAGCTCACCTGGGGCGCGGCGGCGGGATCCACCATGCCCTGCTCGGCGACCTGGCGGCGCAGCGCCGCCACCTCGCGCAGGATCAGCTCGCGGAACCGGACGGCCTCGGGCATCCCGGCCAGCACCAGGTGCGATCCGCCGCCGTGCGCCACCACGAGGGTGCCGGCACCGGAGCGGCGCTGGCCGCGGCGCTGCTCCAGCCGGACGTCGTCCACGGCCAGCAGGTGCACGGCGCGCTCGCGCGTGCGGCCCGCCCCGTCCCGCCGGACGATCCGGCGGGTGGTGAGCACGGTGGTGCGCGCCAGCCACCGCCACGCGGGGCGGACGCTGCCGGCCAGGACCGCGAGACCGGCCAGGACCCACACCGTCCCGGAGAGCGCCGGCCGGGCCTGGACGAGCACCGAGGGCAGGTCGGCCCGGGCCAGGAGGCCCTGGACGTAGCCGGTGGCCAGGGCGATCAGCAGCAGCCGCAGGACGGGCGCGGTGAGGGCACGCGGGTGGGCCCGGGTGCGCACGCGCACCTGCTCCCCTGGTGTCAGCCGCAGTCCCACGTCCGTCGCGTCCTTCCCGCCGGGGGCCTCCGCCCCGTCTCGCCAGCGTCCGGTCCCGTCCCCGATCAGCGGCGCAGGTGCACGACGTCGGCGGCGGAGACCTCCAGCAGGCCACCGCGCCGGGTGGCGCCGGGGACCGCTGGGTCCATCTTCCCACGGCCGGCCGGCTCGATGAGCAGGGTGCCGCCCGGGCCCAGTCCGCGGGCCGTGCCCGTGACCGCGGCGCCGCCGGGCAGCTCGGCGCGCACCCCGGTGCCCAGGGTGCCCAGGTGGGCGACGACGTCCCGCACCGCCGGGTGGGACCCGTCCACCTCGGCGCCGGGGTGGGCCCGCACCTCGCGGGTGAAGTCCTCGAGCGCGGCCCCCAGCGAGCGCAGCAGGGCCGGGAGGACGTCCCGGGCCAGCTCCCCGGCGGCGGGGTGGCCGGTGCCGGGCAGCCACTCGACCATCGACGTGGCGGTCGGCACGGGGGCCCCGTGGGGGCCGAAGTCCAGGTTCAGCCCGAGCCCGAGGACCAGCCCCGACTGGCCCGGCAGCACGCCGGCGAGGATCCCGCACAGCTTGCGCCCGTCCGGGGCCAGCACGTCGTTGGGCCACTTCACGGTCGCCCCGATCCCGCGCCGGCGCAGTTCGCGCGCCGCCACGGCGGCCGCGAGGAGGGTCGTCCAGCTCCAGTGCCGCACGTCCACCGCGGGGCGCAGCACCACGGAGAAGGACAGGGCGGTGCCCGCCGGCGTCGTCCAGTCCCGGCCCTGCCGGCCGCGGCCGGTGCGCTGGTCCAGCGTCGCCAGGGCGCGCAGGTGCGGCCAGTCCCCCGGGGCCGCCTCGGCGGCCTCCAGGACGGCGCGCTGGGTGGAGCCGGTGTGGTCCACCCACGTCACCGGGGGCACGGCGGGCGCGCGGCCGGGATCGCCGTGGGCCGGGCGTGCGGGGCCCGGCGCGGAGGCGGGCGGGGTGTCGGGCGAGGCGTCACGGTCCATGCCTCAGGTATACCGCGCCCCGCCGGACGGCCGGGGCACGCGCAGGGTGGCCCTACTGCGGGACGGGTGGGCGGCGTACCCTCGGGATCATCCTTCGATGACTGTCGGATCGACTGGGAAGAGGCCGGAGATGATGCTGGACCAGTGGGCCGGGCCCGCCGCGTACGAGACCTACATGGGGCGGTGGAGCCGTCGGCTGGCACCGCGGTTCCTGCAGTGGCTCGAAGCCCCGCCGCAGGGCCACTGGCTGGACGTCGGCTGCGGCACCGGCGCGCTCACCGAGGCCATCTGCGCCACGGCGGACCCGGCGTCCGTGCTGGGCTGCGACCCGTCCGAGGAGTTCATCGCCCACGCCCGCGAGCACGTCCGGGACGAGCGGGCCGGGTTCGCGGTCGCCGCGGCGCCGGGCCTGCCGGTGCGCGAGGGCGGCTACGACAGCATCACGTCCCTGTTGGCCCTGAACTTCATGGCGGAGCCGGAGGCCGCCGTGGCGGAGATGGCCGCGCTCGCCGCCGGCAAGGACTCGCTCGTCTCGGCGTGCGTGTGGGACTACGGCGAGCAGCTGCAGATGCTGGACCGGTTCTGGCACGCCGCCGCGGCGCTGGACCCCCACGCCCGGGAGCTGGACGAGGGACGGCGGTTCCGGCTGTGCCGGGCGGATGCCCTGGACACGCTGTTCCGCCGCTCGGGACTGCGCCGCGTCCACTGCGGCCCACTGTTCCTGCGCATGGTCTTCGCCGGGTTCGACGACTACTGGGGCGCCCTGCTGAACGGCGTCGGACCGGCCCCGGCCTACGTGGCCTCGCTCGACGGGGACCGCCGCGAGGAGCTGGCCCGCCGGGTGCGGGACGAGCTGCCCGGCGGCCCCCACGGCCGCATCACCCTGATGGCGCGCGCCTGGGCGGTGCGCGGCATGCCCCGCTGAGCCGCCGGTCCGGGCCGCTCCGCGGCGGCCCCGGGCCGCTTCCGCGGCGATCCGGGGCCCGTTCGCACGGGACCGGCCCGGGACCCGATGTTGTGGGATTCCTACAAGGGGGGACCCGGCCCGCCTCACTAGACTGGGCCCCGGACGGGCACCGTTGGCCGGAGGGGGGCCGCACCGGGCGCCCGGGGAATTGTATGGATGATCCAACCGACGGAGGACCCGTGACCGTTCGCACCGAGGCCAGCACCGGGGCGAGCCCGGACGAGGGCGCACCGGACCTGACCACCACGGCGGGCAAGCTGCAGGACCTGGCCCGCCGCCGGGCGGAGGCCGCGCTGCCGTCCGGCGCGGCCGCCGTCGAACGGCAGCACGCGCGGGGCAGGCACACCGCCCGCGAGCGCGTGGAGATGCTGCTGGACCCGGGCTCCTTCGTCGAGTTCGACGCCCTGGCCGTGCACCGCACCACCGCCTTCGGGATGGACCGCAAGCGGCCGCTCGGCGACGGCCTCGTCTCGGGCCACGGCACCGTGGACGGCCGGCTCGTGGCGGTGTACTCGCAGGACTTCACCGTCTACGGCGGCTCCCTCAGCCAGGTCAACGGCGAGAAGATCGTCAAGGTGCAGGAGTTCGCCGCGCGCAACGGCTGCCCGGTGATCGGCATCAACGACGGCGGCGGGGCCCGCATCCAGGAGGGCGTGGCCTCGCTGGCCATGTTCGCGGACATCTTCCGCAACAACGTGATGTCCTCCGGGGTGGTCCCGCAGATCTCCGTGATCATGGGGCCCTCGGCCGGCGGGGCCGCCTACTCCCCGGCCCTGACCGACTTCATCGTCATGGTGGACAAGACCTCCCACATGTTCATCACCGGGCCGGACGTCATCAGGACGGTCACCGGCGAGGACGTGGACATGGAGACCCTCGGCGGCGCCCGCCAGCACAACACCACCACCGGCACCGCCTCCTACCTGGCCGCCTCCGAGGAGGACGCCCTGGAGTACGTGCGGGAGCTGCTGGAGTTCCTGCCCTCCAACAACCTGGCCGAGGGGCCCGTGGAGCCGTTCGAGGAGGAGCTGGAGGTCACCGACGAGGACCGCACGCTGGACACCCTCGTCCCGGACTCCGCGAACCAGCCCTACGACATGCTCACGGTGATCGAGCACCTGCTCGACGACGGCCACCTCCTGCAGGTCCAGGAGCTCTACGCGCCGAACGTCATCACGGGCCTGGGGCGGATCGAGGGCCGCACGGTGGGGATCGTGGCGAACCAGCCGATGCAGTTCGCCGGCACCCTGGACATCAACGCCTCCGAGAAGGCCGCGCGGTTCGTGCGCTTCTGCGACGCCTTCAACATCCCGATCGTCACCCTCGTGGACGTCCCCGGCTTCCTGCCCGGCACGGACCAGGAGTTCACCGGCATCATCCGCCGCGGGGCCAAGCTCATCTACGCCTACGCCGAGGCCACCGTGCCCAAGCTGACCGTCATCACGCGCAAGGCCTACGGCGGGGCGTACATCGTCATGGGCTCCAAGAAGCTCGGCGCGGACCTGAACCTCGCGTGGCCCACGGCGCAGGTGGGCGTGATGGGCGCCCAGGGCGCGGTGAACATCCTCTACCGGCGCGAGCTCGCCGCCGCCGAGGAGTCCGGGGCGGACGTGGAGGCCCGGCGCGCCGAGCTGGTGGAGGACTACGAGGCCGAACTGCTCAATCCCTACCAGGCGGCCGAGCGCGGCTACGTGGACGCCGTCATCACCCCGGCCGAGACCCGCGTCCAGCTCGTCCGCGGGCTGCGCGCCACCTTCCACAAGCGCGAGTCCCGGCCCGCCAAGAAGCACGGGAACATCCCCCTGTGACCCCGAAGGAGCGACCCGCCATGACCGCACGCGATGCCGACGCCCCGGACCGCCCCGGCAAGGAGCCGGTCCTCGTGGTCCGCGGCAGCCTGGACGCCGAGGAGACCGCGGCGCTGACCGCGGTGCTGCAGGCCGCGGCCGTGCAGGCCGAGCACCACCACCGCCAGGGCGCCGGTCGGCGCGACCCGGACCGCACCCTGGAGCGCCGCCGTCGCCTCGGGCTGTGGGCCCGGCCCGGCTCGGACTCCTGGCGGCACGCCGCCGGGCACAGCTGAGGCACGCCCTGCGGCGCGGGGGCGCCCCGACCAGTAGGGTTTGTCCATGACCGACACCACACGGACGGATACCCCCCGCCCCGGCGCCGTGGACCCCGCGGCGGCCCCGCCGCGCCGCCCCACCGCGATCGACGACCTGGCCGACCGGTACTTCGCCGACACCCTGGCACTGCACCCCGAGGACGCCACGGCACTGGGCCACCCCGGGCACGAGACCGAGTACGCGGACTACTCCCCCGCGGGCACGGCCGCACAGGACGAGCTGGACCGCCGCGTGCTGGCCGAGCTGGAGCGGCTCGAGCCGGCGGACGACGTGGACCGGGTCACCGCCGCGGCCATGCGGGAGCGGATCGGGCTGCAGCGGGAGATCACCGCCACGCGGCGCACCGAGCTGAACAACCTCGCCTCCCCCGCGCAGGGCATCCGCGAGGTCCTCGACCTCATGCCCACGGACACCGCGGAGCAGTGGGAGCACATCGCCGGCCGGCTGGCCAACCTGCCGGCCGCCCTGGAGGGCTACCGCGAGTCCCTGCGGTCCTCGCGCGACGCCGGCCAGGTCCCCGCCCGGCGCCAGGTGGACATCGTCATCGAGCAGGCCGAGGCCCACTCGGCCCCCGACGGCTTCTTCCCCGGGCTCGTCGAGCGCGCGGCCGCGGCCGGCGTCGTCCCCGGCCCGCTGCTGGCCGAGCTGGAGACCCGGGCGCGCGGCGCCGGCGAGGCCTACCGCTCGCTCGCGGCCTTCCTGCGCGAGGAGCTGTGGGGCTCCGCCCCCGAGCGCGACGCCGTGGGGACGGACCACTACGCCCTGGCCTCCCGTGTCTTCCTGGGCGCCCGGATCGACCTGGCGGAGACCTATGAGTGGGGCCTCGAGGAGCTCGCGCGGATCGTGGCGGCCCAGCAGGCCGACGCCGAGGCCATCCGGCCCGGGGCCACGATCGAGGAGGCCCGGCAGGTGCTGAACGCCGACCCGGCCCGCCGGCTCGAGGGCACCGGGGCGCTGCGCGAGTGGATGCAGTCCACCTCGGACGCGGCCCTGGCGGCGATGGGCGCCTACTTCGAGGTCCCGGCGCCCATGGACCGGATCGAGTGCATGATCGCCCCCACCCAGGAGGGCGGGGTGTACTACACGGGCCCCTCGGAGGACTTCTCCCGGCCGGGCCGCATGTGGTGGTCCGTGCCGCCGGGAGAGGACTCCTTCACCACGTGGGAGCAGAGGACGACCGTCTACCACGAGGGCGTGCCGGGGCACCACCTGCAGATCGCCACGGCGATGCTCAACCGCGGCCAGCTCAACGACTGGCGCCGCAACGCCTGCTGGACCTCGGGCCACGGCGAGGGCTGGGCCCTGTACGCCGAGCGGCTGATGGAGGAGTTCGGCTTCCTCGAGGATCCCGGGGACCACCTCGGCATGCTGGACGCACAGCGCATGCGGGCCGCGCGGGTGGTGTTCGACATCGGCGTGCACTGCGGCTTCCGGGCCCCGGAGGAGTACGGGGGCGGGACGTGGACGCCCGAGTCCGGGTTCGCGTTCCTGCAGCGGCACCTCAACGACACCCCGGGCCAGGTGCGGTTCGAGTTCATCCGCTACCTGGGCTGGCCCGGGCAGGCCCCGGCCTACAAGGTGGGCCAGCGCATCTGGGAGCAGCTGCGGGCCGAGCACGCCGACCGGGCCGCCCGGCGCGGCGAGGCGTTCGACCTCCGGGCCTTCCACACCCGCGCCCTGCGCCTGGGCTCGATGGGCCTGGACACCCTGCGGGAGGCGATGGCATGAGCGCGCCCGTCCGCCCCGGCGGTCGGCCGGCCCCCCGGCTCGTGCTGGCCTCCGCCTCCCCCGCCCGCGCCCGCATCCTCGAGGCCGCCGGCATCGGCTTCACCGTGATGGTCTCCGAGGTCGACGAGGACGCGGTCGCCGAGGCCCACCCCACCGCCGGCCCCGCCGAGATCGCCCTGCTGCTCGCCCACGCCAAGGCCGAGGAGGTCGCGGCCCGCCCGGAGGCGGCCGGCGCGCTCGTGCTGGGCTGCGACTCGGTGTTCGAGCTCGACGGCACCGCCTACGGCAAGCCGTGGGAACCCGCCGTGGCCGCCGAGCGCTGGCGGCGCCAGTCCGGGCGGACCGGGCAGCTGCACACCGGGCACTCGCTCATCGACGCCGGGCACCACGGCACGGTGCGCGGGACGGGCCCGGCCGGCGTCGGGACGACGGGCGCGCGGACGGCGGGCGCCGGGGCGGGAGGTCCGCGGCCCGACGGCGGCGGGGCGCCCTCGGCCACCGCGCTGTCGACCGCCTCGGTCACCTTCGCAGAGGTCACGGACGCGGAGATCGCCGCCTACGTGGGGTCCGGGGAGCCGCTGCAGTGCGCTGGCGCCTTCACGATCGACGGGCGCGGCGCCGCCTTCGTGACGGCCGTGCACGGGGACCCCAACGCGGTGATCGGCCTGTCCGTCGCCACGCTGCGCGGCCTGCTGCACCAACTGGGCTGGTCGGTGACCGATTTGTGGGGTTCCTACAACTGACCAGGCCGGGCGCGGGGAAAAGGCGCCGGATCCTGTAGGAATCCCACGGCCGGGTCTAGGCTCGCAGGACGGGTCCGCCCCCCAGGGCGGTCCCCGAGAACACCGCGCAACGCTCGTGAAGGAGTCCCGACCCGATGCCCCAGCCGACGCCGAACGCCCCCGCCCCGCGCCCCTTCTCCCGGGTGCTCGTGGCCAATCGCGGGGAGATTGCCGTCCGGGTCATCCGGGCCGCCCACGACGAGGGGCTCACGGCCGTGGCCGTGTACGCGGAACCGGACCGCGACGCCCTGCACGTGCGGATGGCCGACGACGCGATCGCCCTCGGCGGGACCACCGCGGCCGAGTCCTACCTGCTGGCGGACAGGATCCTGGCCGCCGCCGCGAGTTCCGGCGCGGACGCCGTGCACCCGGGCTACGGCTTCCTGTCCGAGAACGCCGACTTCGCCCGCGCCGTCCAGGCCGCGGGCCTGGTCTGGATCGGCCCGCCGCCGGAGGCGATCGAGCGGCTCGGCGACAAGGTCTCCGCCCGTCACCTCGCCCAGGAGGTGGGCGCCCCGCTCGTGCCCGGCACCGCGGACCCCGTCTCCGGCGCCGACGAGGTGCTGGCCTTCGCCGACGCCCACGGGCTGCCCCTGGCCATCAAGGCCGCGCACGGCGGCGGCGGCCGCGGCATCAAGGTGGCCCGCACGCGCGAGGAGATCCCCGAACTGTTCGAGTCGGCGGTGCGCGAGGCCACGGCGGCGTTCGGCCGGGGCGAGTGCTTCGTGGAGCGCTTCCTGGACGCGCCGCGGCACGTGGAGACCCAGTGCCTGGCGGACGCGGCCGGCACCGTGGTGGTGGTCTCCACGCGCGACTGCTCCCTGCAGCGGCGCAACCAGAAGCTGGTGGAGGAGGCCCCCGCCCCCTTCCTCACCCCCGAGCAGCAGGAGCGCCTGTACTCCGCCTCCAAGGACCTGCTGCGCGCCGCCGGCTACGTGGGCGCCGGCACGTGCGAGTTCCTCGTGGGCACGGACGGCACGATCTCCTTCCTCGAGGTGAACACCCGGCTGCAGGTCGAGCACCCGGTCTCCGAGGAGGTCACGGGACTGGACCTGGTCCGGGAGCAGTTCCGGATCGCCCGCGGCGAGGCACTGGGCTACGACGACCCCGCGGTGCGGGGGCACTCCTTCGAGTTCCGGATCAACGGCGAGGACCCGGGCCGCAACTTCATGCCCGCCCCCGGCACGCTGACCCGGTTCCGGCTGCCCTCCGGCCCCGGGGTGCGCGTGGACACCGGCGTGGAGGAGGGCGAGACGATCACGGGTGCCTTCGACTCCATGGTGGCCAAGCTCGTCGTCACCGGCGCCACGCGCCGGCAGGCCCTCGAGCGCTCCCGCCGGGCCCTGGCCGAGATGCAGGTGGCCGGCATGCCCACCGTGCTGCCGTTCCACCGCGCGGTGGTCGCCGACCCCGCCTTCGCCCCGCGGGACGGGGAGTCCTTCTCCGTGCACACGCGGTGGATCGAGACCGACTTCGAGAACACCATCGCCCCGTACGCGGCCCCCGCCGGCGCGGACGAGGCGCCCGAGCCGGAGGACCGCAGGTCCGTCACCGTGGAGGTCAACGGCAAGCGCGTCGAGGTCACCCTGCCCGCCATCCTCGGGGCGATCTCGACCGTGGCCGGCACCACCAAGGCCGGGGCGCGCCGGCGCAAGTCCCGGGGCAGCCGCGGCGCCACGGCCACCGGCACGGACGGGGACACCCTCACCTCGCCGATGCAGGGCACGATCGTCAAGGTCGCCGCGGGTGTCGGGGACGTCGTCGCGGAGGGGGACCTGATCGTGGTGCTCGAGGCGATGAAGATGGAGCAGCCGCTCACCGCCCACAAGTCCGGCACCCTCACGGAGCTGTCCGCCGAGCCGGGCGCCACGGTGACCGCCGGCGCGGCGATCGCGGTCATCGCCGACTGACCGCGCCGTCCGGTCCCGTGCCGCCCGGTGCGGGACCCGGCGGGGCGGGACCCGAGGGGGCGGGACGTGAGGGCGCCGTCGCCACCGGCCGCCGCGCGGCGGCCGGCGCCGGGGCGGGGGCGGGGGCGGCGCCGTCGAGCACCCGCCGGTACACCGCCTCGTAGCCGGCGGCCATGGTGGCCGGGACGAACCGCTCGAGCACCTCCCGCCGGCACCGGCGGGGATCGATCCGCCCGACCTCCGCGAGCGCCGGGACCAGGTCCTCGACCCGGTCCCGCACCAGGCCCGTCACGCCGTCCGTGATGATCTCCGGGACCGCCCCGCGGGGCATCGTCACCACGGGGGTGCCCGCGGCGAGCGCCTCGATCAGCACCATCCCGAAGGGCTCCTCCCACTGCAGCGGGAACAGCAGGCAGCGGGCGGCGGCGAGGGCCTCGGCCTTGGCGGGTCCGCACAGCTCGCCCAGCCACTCCACCCCCGGCCCGAGCCGCGGGCGGATCTCGGCCTCGAAGTACCGGCGTTCCGGCGGCTCGGTGCACTTCGCCGCGATCCGGATCCGCCGGCCCGCCGCCCGGGCCACGTCGATCGCCAGGTGCATGCCCTTGTCCGGGGTGCACCGGCCCAGGAACAGCACCCAGTCCTCCTTCCGGTCGCGGAAGGGCGAGCACGTGGGGTCCAGGGCGTTGTGCACGGTCCCGGCCCAGTGCAGGTCCGGGGCGAGCGCCCGCTGGGCGTGCGAGATCGCCACCAGGTGCGCGCTGCGGCCCACGGACCGGTAGTACCCGCCCGGCTCCCCGGCGACCGGGCCGTGCACGGTCACGACCGTCGGGACGGCCCGGCCCCGGGCCTGGAGCGGGCCGAGCAGGGTGTGGTCGTGGACCAGGTCCACCGCGAGGCCGTCGAGGACCTCGGCGACGGCGGCGGCGTGGACGGCCTCGGGCAGCACCTCCCTCAGGCGCTCCCGCTGGGGGACGGCGTAGGTCCGGCGGAACCGGGCCCTCGTGCCGTGTCCCCCGGCGCCGACCAGCGTGACGTCGTGGCCGCGCTCCACGAGGGCGTCGACGAGATGCGCGAGCACCAGCTCGATCCCGCCGTAGCCCCGCGGGGGCACCTCGAAGAACGGCGGGGCCACCATGGCGATGCGCAGCGAGTCCATCGGCTTCCTCTCCCAGGGACCCCTCCGCTGTGGCACGTCTCGACCACCGGTCCCCTCAGGGGGACCCGGGCTCGCCGCAGGCGCACGGCTCGGCGCTGACCGTCATCCCGTCGGCGAGCCCCGTCACGGTGGCCTGCCCGTCCCGGACCTCGACGTCCACCAGCGCGTCGCCGAGGCGCAGGCCGCGGATCGTGAGCGGCTGCAGCTCCGCCGGCAGCCGAGGGTCCAGGCGCAGGTGCCGGTGCGGGAAGCACGGCCTGGCCCCCAGCAGCATCCGGGTCAGCTCCACCGGCGCCGCGGAGGCCCAGGCCTGGGGCGAGCAGGCCGCCGGGTAGGGCACCGCCTGGGCGTACTCGTCGGCGTCGAAGCCGCACATCAGCTCCGGCAGCCGGCCCCCGAACTCCGTGGCCGCGCCGTACAGCGCGCGGGCGACGCGGGCGGCGTGCTCGACGAAGCCGTACCGGCGCAGCCCGGTGGCGATGATGGCGTTGTCGTGGGGCCAGATCGAGCCGATGTGGTAGCTCATGGGGTTGTACGCGCCCATCGTGCTGGCGAGGGTGCGCACCCCCCAGCGGGTGAACATCGCCGGGGAGAGCAGGTGGTCGGCCACGGAGGCCGCGTGCTCCTGCGCCACGATGCCCGTCCACAGGGCGTGCCCCATGTTCGAGGCCAGCGAGTCCACGGGGTCCTTGTCCCCGTCCAGCGCGATCGCGTACCAGCCGCGCTCGGGCAGCCAGAAGGCCTCCTCGAAGCGCTCCCGCAACCGGGCCGCGCGGTCCCGGAACGCCCGTGCGGTCCCGGCGTCGTCCTCGAGCGCCTCGGCGAGCAGGGCGCGGGCCAGGTAGGCGCCGTAGACGTACGCCTGGACCTCCACGAGCGCGATGGGGCCCCGGGGGATCCGGCCCGAGGCGTCCGTGATGCCGTCGTGGGAGTCCTTCCACCCCTGGTTCACCAGTCCGCGGTCGGTGCCGCGCTGGTACTCCACGAAGCCGTCGCCGTCCCGGTCGCCGTGGCGCTCCACCCACTCCAGCGCGCGGTCCACGTGGGGCAGCAGGGCCCGCAGCCGGTCCGGCGGGGCGCCCCAGCGCAGCAGCTCGCCCACGAGGATGACGAACAGCGGCGTGGCGTCGGCCGTGCCGTAGTAGACGTTGCCGCCCAGGGCGTCCGCGGCGTCCACGCCGAACCGCATCTCGTGCAGGATCCGGCCCGGCTGCTCCTCGGTGACCGGGTCCTCGCGGGCGCCCTGGTACTTCGCGAGCGCCTCGGCGGTGCCGAGGGCGAGCGAGGGGCTCAGGGACAGGGTCATCAGCGCGGTGAGGATGGAGTCCCGGCCGAACAGGGCCATGAACCAGGGCGCGCCGGCGGCCACCGCCACGGCCTTCGGATCGGTCGGGTCGTAGATGCGCAGGGACTCCAGGTCGCGGCCGCTCGTGCGCAGGGTCTCCAGCAGCTCGGGGTCGGGCACCATGACCGTGGGCGTCTCCCCCCGCCACGCCGTGCGCCGCACCGCCGGCAGCATCCGGGTGACGGGTTGGTCCTCCGGGAACGCCAGGTCCGGCCGCACGCCGTCGATGACGGGTTCGACGTGCAGCGAGGTCCTCCACTGTCCCCGCGCCGGGACCACCACCCGGAACGTGATGGCGTCGGGCAGCATGGTCGCCCCCACCACCGAGACCACCGTGCCCCGGCTGTGCCCCTGCCATCGCCGGGTCAGGTGCAGCTCGTCCTCCCCGTGCTGGATGGAGTGCTCGCCCCGGCTCTCGACGTGGCCCGCCTTGACCTCGAAGAGGTCGCCGAAGTCGGCGTCCACGTGCACGGTCATCGCGAACGCCGCCGTCTCGGCCCCGAGGTTGCGCACCACGAGGTCCTCGCGCATGCTCGCGCCGATGAACCGGTGGCGCTCGACCACGAGGGTGGAGTCGGCCAGGCCGGCCCGCGGCCGGGCCCGGCCGATGAAGGTGCCGCGGTAGGTCTCCTCCGCCAGGACGGTGAGGGGCTCCACCGGATCCCCGTCGAGGCGGAGCTCCCAGCGGGAGAGCACCCGGGTGTCCCGCAGGAACAGGCCCTGCGCGGCGCCGGGGGTGATGTCCCCCGAGGCCTCGGACAGGCAGAAGGACGAGCCCTCCAGGAGGGTCACCGTGCCGGACGAGACGCCTCCCGGCGATCCGGCGAAGTTCCACGCGAGCGTCACCCTGCACCTCCGGTTCCGAAGCGGTGCCCCGCACCGCGCCCCTGCGTCGGTCCCCGCCCCCCTCCCGGGCGGCGCCCGGCGGCCGGCTCGACTGGTCGTGGCGTGAATGGTAGACCCGCCCCCGGCCCGGGCGACAGGGTAGGGACCACGGCCCGGGCGACGGGGTACGGACCCCGGCCCGGGCGACGGGGTGCGGACCCCGGACAGGCCGGGCCCCCCGGAGAGGCACCCGCGCGGACCGGCCATGTCCTCGCCGCCCCCCCCGGAGTGCTTCGGGGGCAGAAACCACCGGTTGCTTCTGCCCGCAAAGCCTCCCAGGAACAAGGCTGTCTCATTATGTGGACCGACTGCCCGTCATCTGGACGCGCGCGTAGGATGGATGGGCCACGCGGCCGGTTCCCACCGGCGTGCCGGACCCTCCCAGGCGCCCCCGCGGCGCCGGCCACGGACCGTTGCACGGCGTGGCCGTCATCGCCATCCTCACCTCAGGAGCATTGCCATGTCCGCTGACCTGTCCACGGGGGGCCCGGCCGGGACCGCCCCCGCCAAGGACGACGGCACCGCCGAGCTGGGCGTCCCCCGCTCGCGCGTGGTGCTGGCGTCCCTCATGGGGACCTCGATCGAGTTCTACGACTTCTACGTCTACGCCACCGCGGCGGTCTCGGTCTTCCCGCTGATCTTCTTCCGCGCCGGCGACGACGGCGCGGCCCTGCTGGCCTCGATGGCCACCTTCGGCGCCGCGTTCATCGCCCGTCCGGTGGGCTCGGTCCTGTTCGGCCACTTCGGCGACCGGATCGGCCGCAAGGCGACGCTCATCGGCTCGCTGCTGACCATGGGCATCGCCACGTTCCTCATCGGCCTGCTGCCGACCTACTACCAGGTCGGCCTGTGGGCCCCGGCCATGCTGACCATCCTGCGCTTCTGCCAGGGCCTGGGCCTGGGCGGCGAGTGGTCCGGGGCCGCCCTGCTGGCCACCGAGACCGCGCAGAAGGGCAAGCGCGCCTGGGCGGCGATGTGGCCCCAGCTCGGCGCCCCGATCGGCTTCCTGCTGGCCAACGGCCTGTTCCTCATCCTCACCCTTTCCTTCGACCACGACTCCACGAACCCGGACATGGACGGCGCCTTCCTCACCTGGGTGTGGCGACTGCCGTTCCTGCTCTCCCTGGTCATGGTCGCGATCGGCCTGTACGTCCGGGTCCGCCTGCAGGAGACCCCGGTCTTCCGCCGCGCCGTGGAGAACGACGAGCGCGTCAAGGCGCCGCTGGGCGAGGTCTTCCGCAAGAACTGGTGGGAGCTCATCCTGGGCACCTTCATCATGCTGGCCACCTACGTGCTGTTCTACCTGATGACCACGTGGATCCTGTCCTACGCGATCGGCAACCCGGAGAAGACCGGCGGGCTGGGCGTGCCCTACTCCGACTTCCTGGTGCTCCAGCTGATCGGCATCCTGTTCTTCGCCGCGTTCGTGCCGGTGGCCGGCTGGCTCGCGGACCGCTTCGGGCGCAAGCCCACCCTGGTCGTCATCACGGCCCTGCTGCTCGCCTTCGGCCTGACCTTCGGCTGGTGGCTCAGCGCCGACTCGATCGGCCAGGGCACGGACCTGAACACCGTCCAGATGATGCTCTTCCTCATCGTGGGCATGACGCTCATGGGCCTGACCTTCGGCCCAATGTCCGCCATCCTGCCGGAGCTGTTCCCCACCAACACGCGGTACACGGGCTCCGGGATCGCCTACAACGTCTCCTCCATCCTCGGCGCGGCGCTCACCCCGTTCGTCGCCGCCTGGCTGGTGCAGGCCTACTCGGTCGCCCACGTGGGCTACTACCTCTCCGCCGCCTCCGTGCTGACGCTCCTCGCCCTCGTGCTGTCCCCCGAGACGAGGACGAAGTCGCTCGACTCGGACGGCGCCGCCTCGCGGGCCATCTCCGAGGAGATCGTCTCCGAGCCGTGACCGGAGGGGGTTCGTCCCCCTCGGCCCGACGCCGGCCCGGCACCCTCAACGCGAGGGTGCCGGGCCGGCGTCGTCCCCGGGGCGCGAGGGGCCTCCGGCGGTGCCCGCGGGGTCCCCTGCGGTGCGCGCGAGGACGAGCAGGCGCCGGCCGGCGAGCACCGCGAACACGGACCACGGCAGCAGGGAGGCCAGCGCGAACACCAGGCCCACGACCCCGGCATTGGAGGGCACGGCCATCAGGGCGGCGGCGACGAGCCCCCCCCCCCCCCCACGATCAGCACCACGCTCGCCAGGGCGGCCCACCCGCCCAGGCGCACGAGGCCCGCGAAGCGCCGCACGTCCGGCAGGACGGCGGCGGCGTCGACGACGGTCATGGTTCCTCCCGAGTGGTCCCGCCCCGCCCGGGGGCGGCCCCTGGCCTCTGGCGCACCCGGCGGGAGCCGTGCCACGCTGGCGCGCAGGATCGGGCGCGTCGTTCCGGAAGGGGTGTGCTGGCATGCCGATGACATCACGGCGCCTGGTCCGGTGGGTAGGGCTGTGCGCCGCGGCGGAGGCCCTCGGGATGACGGCCGCGGCGCTCGCCGCCCGGCTCGGCGCGGACTGGGGTGCCGAGGCCGCGGGGCCGGGCACCGGTGCCGCGCTCGCCCTGGTCGTGGCCGCGGGGATCCTCGAGGGCGCCGCGGTGGGAGCGGCCCAAACCGCCGCCCTGGGCCGTGAGGTGCACGGGCTGCGCCGCGGACGCTGGACGGTCGTCACCGTGCTGGTCGCCGGGCTCGGCTGGGCCGCGGCCTCGGCCCCGGCGGTGCTCTCCGCTCCCGGGGACGCCGGGGAACCGCCCTGGCCGCTCGTGCTGGCCGGGGCCGCCGCGCTCGGCGCCGTCATGGGCGCGGTGCTCGGGGCGGCCCAGTCGGTGGTGCTGCGCCCGGCTGTGGCGCACCCCTGGCGGTGGGCGCTCGTCAGCACGGTGGCCTGGACACCGGCCATGGCCGTCATCTTCCTCGGCGCCACCACGGCCCCCGCCGCGTGGCCCCTGCCCGCGGTGGTGCTGCTCGGCACGGTGACCGGGGTGGCCGCCGGCGCGGTGCTGGGCCTGTTGTGCGGGCTGTTCTCCCCGGTGGTCTCCCCCCCGGTGGCCGGGGCCGGCGGTGCCGCCGGCCCCGGCGTCCCCGTGACGCCTACAGGGCGCCGCGCTCCCACGGCCCGGTCACCGCGTAGGTGATGCCGGGGGTCTGGACGTTGAAGAACAGGATCCGCCCGTCCGGGCTGAACGTGGCCCCCGCGAGTTCGCTCGTGTTGTCCGAGGCCAGTTCCGCCAGGTCGAAGATCAGCCCGTCCGGGGTGATCCCGCGCAACAGGTCCTTGCCGCCGCCGTCCTCGCACAGCACCAGTCCGCCGGTGTTGGGCGACACGCACAGGTTGTCCGGGCTCTGCAGCACGTCCGGGTCGGTGGACTCGTAGACCAGCACCAGCTGGCCGCCGGACGTGCCGCGCGGACGGTACTCCCAGACCTGGCCGAGGCCGGCGTCGCCGCCGCTCGTGGAGTTGACGTAGATCGAGCCGTCCCCGTACCAGGCCCCCTCCAGTCGGGCGAAGACGGCGCCGCCGAGGGCGTGGCCCTGCTTGAAGACGGCCAGGCTGTCGTCGCTGTCCGGATCCGGGTCGGCGATGTCCACCCACTCGACGGGCAGCGGCGTGCCGGGTCGCTGGCTGTACCGGGTGTCGTACTGCGGCCGATCCTTGACGGCCATCATCTGCAGGCGCCCGCCGGCAGCGAGGTCCTGCGGGTCCTCCGGCAGGAACCGGTAGAAGCCGGAGGTGCCGCGGTCCTCCGTCTCATAGACGATGCCGGTGGAGGGGTCGATCGCGACGGCCTCGTGCGTGAACCGGCCCATGGCCTTCAGCGGCACGGGATCGACGGGCGAGGTGGCGTCCGCGGGCACCTCGAAGACGTAGCCGTGTGGTCGCTCGACGTCGAGGCCCGTGAAGGTCTCCTCACAGGAGAGCCAGGTGCCGGCCGGCGTCGGGCCGCCGGCACAGTTGCGAATGGTCCCGGTCAGCGAGGGGTACGCGCTCACGAGCGCCATGGCCCGGGGATCGAAGACGAGGTTGGTGGTGCCGCCGGCGGCCGACGGGTCGTAGCTGTTGGCGCCGAAGGCCGCGCCCTGGGAGTTCTCGTGGTTGCGCACCAGGTTGATCATCCCGTCCCGGCCCGGGAACGCGGCCATGCCGTCGTGCTTGCCGGGCGTGGGGGTGCCGTCGCTCATGACCGACCCGGTGTGGCCGAAGGCCACGTAGGAGAAGCCGGCGGGCAGCAGCAGCTCGCCGCCCGGGGCTGGCTCGAGGGGGCCGTAGCCACCGTTGTCCGGCGCCTGCATGGTGTCGTCGCCCCGGGTGCGGCCCTGGGCGGCGTGGGCGGTGTTGCCCATGAGGGCGGACAGCGCCGCCGCCGCGGTGAGCGTGCCGCCGGCGAGGAAGCCGCGGCGGCCGAGGCGGGAGGCCGCCGCGCTGGTGGAAGTGGTCATGATGGAAGGCCCTCCTGCGGGTGGATGGGGGATCTGGCCTCCCCAGACCACCGGGGCCGGGTGAACGGGTGGCCGGGCGCAGGTGAACGGGCCGCCCGCTGCGGGTGAAGACTGCCGGGGCGCACCGGTTCCCGGCCCCTGTCCCGCCGCGGCGTGCCCCGCTAGGGTCGACCCACCCCTGCCCCCGGAGTCCCTGGGAGTCCCCATGACCGCCCTCTCCCCCACGCCCGCGGCGCCGGCCCGGCACTGGTGGCACGCCGCCCTGGAGCGCACCACGGCCCTGGCCCGGACCGTCCGCGCCGGGTTCGCCCGGCGGTTGGCCGCCCGACGCCGGCGCGACGGTCTCGGGGCGAGCGGCGGTCCGCCCGCCCCGTCCATTCCGTCCGCGCCGGAGGCGCAGCACCGTGCCATCGTGCGGCCGGGCCGAGGCCGGACCGCAGGCGCGCTCACCGGACTCCTCGCCGTCGTCGCCACCGGCTCCAGCGCCGCGGGACTGCTGCTGCCGGACCTGTACGGGAACCCCGCCTCGAGGGCCGCGATGTTCCGCGGCCTGGACCTGGTCACGCTCGCCGTGGCCGGGCCGGGGCTGCTGGGCGGCTGGTGGCTCGCGGAGCGGGGGTCCCTGCGCGGCCGGCTGCTGTGGTCGGGAACGCTCGCCTACATCCTGTACACCTCCGTGCTGTCCGTGTTCGGGCTCGGGTCCACCGCCACGTTCCTGCTCCACGTCGCGGCGCTGGTCCTGTCCGCCGCCGCGCTCGTCCTCGTGCTGCGGACAGCGGACCCGGACCAGGTCGCGGCGCGGTCCGTGGGCCGACTTCCGGCCCGGATCGCCGCGGCCGTCCTGGGGCTGCTGGGCGGTGGACTCGGCGGCACGTGGACATTCTTCGCGGTCCGCGAGGCCCTGACCGGGGCACCCCCGGAGGAGAGCCTGCTCGTCCAGACTCCCGAGGGGATCCAACTGGCCTACGCCGCCGACCTGGTCCTCGTGGTGCCGTCCTACCTGGTGGCCGCCGTGCTGCTGTGGCGCGGCCTGTCCTGGGGCCACCTGCTGGGTGGCACGCTGCTGGTCTCCGGGCTCCTCCAGCAGCTCGGGTACCTCGCCGAGCTGGCCGGGCAGGCCCGCGCCGGCATCCCGGGCGCCGCCGGCACCGACCCCCAGGAGCCGGCCGTCGTGGCCGCCTACGTCATCGGCGCCGCCGCGCTGCTGGTGTCGGGCACGTCGCGCCGGTCGCACACCGTCCGCGCAGTTCCCCTTGCCCCGCCCGCACGGCTCCCGACCGCCTGACCCCGGTCGCCGGGCCGCAGTGGCCTCGCCGCGGCGGCCCGGCCTCGGAGGCCGGGGGCCACGCCTGTCCGGCGCCAGCGGGCCGGTGCTAGCCTCCGGCCATGGCGCAGCACACGCCCCCGCGGACCGGACCCACCCTGCGGTTCCTCGGCGGCGCGGACACCGTGACCGGCTCCCGGTTCCTCGTCGAGACCGCCTCCACCCGCGTGCTCGTGGACTGCGGCATGTTCCAGGGCCTGAAGGTGCTGCGCGAACGCAACCGGGCGGACTTCCCCGTCCCGCCCGGCTCGATCGACGCGGTGGTGCTCACGCACGCCCACCTCGACCACACCGGGTACGTGCCCGCCCTCGTCCGCGACGGCTTCCGCGGGCCCGTCTACGCCACCGCCGGGACCACCGACCTGGCCGCGATCATGCTCCCGGACAGCGGGTACCTCGCCGAGGAGGAGGCCCGGCGGGCCGCGCACCACGGCTACTCGCGCCACGCGGCCCCGCGCCCCCTGTACACCGCGGCGGACGCGGAGCGCTCCCTGGCCAGCTTCGTCCCCGTGGACGTGGACGTCCCGACGGCCATCGGCGAGGACGTCCGCTTCACCCTCGTGCCGGCCGGCCACATCCTCGGCGCCGCCGGCGTCCGGCTCGAGGTGGCCGGGCGCACGGTGCGCTTCACCGGGGACCTCGGCCGCCGGCACGACCCGCTCATGCACCCGCCCCGGCCCCTGGAGCGGGTCGACGTCCTCGTCTCCGAGTCCACCTACGGGGACCGGCGCCACCCGCAGGAGGACCCGGAGGACGTCCTGGCCGACGTGGTGCGGCGCACCGCGCAGCGGGGCGGCGTGGTCCTCGTCCCGGCCTTCGCCGTGGGCCGCACCGAGACGGTCCTCTACCACCTCTCCCGGCTGATCGAGGCCGGCCGGATCCCCGAGATCCCGGTCTACCTGAACAGCCCCATGGCCGTCGACGCGGCCGCCATCTACCAGCGCTACCCCGAGGAGCACCGGCTGGACCCGGCGGCGCTGCGCCGGATGTACGCGCTCGCCCGCCTGGTCCGGGACCCGGACGAGTCGCGGCTGCTGAACGTCCGCGGCGGCCCGATGATCATCCTCTCGGCGAGCGGCATGCTCACCGGGGGCCGGATCCTGCACCACGTGGCCTCGTACGGTCCCGACCGCCGCAACGCCATCGTGCTCACCGGCTACCAGGCCGTGGGCACGCGCGGGTCCGCGCTGCTCGGCGGCGCGGAGTCCCTGCGCATCTTCGGCCAGGACGTGCCCATCCACGCGGAGGTGGTGTCCATCGACGGCCTGTCCGCGCACGCCGACGCGGACGAGCTCTTCGGCTGGATGGCGGCCGCCCCGCACCCCCCGCAGTCGACCTACCTCGTGCACGGGGAGCGCACGGCGTCCGACGCCCTGCGCGCGCGGCTGCAGCGGACGCTCGGCTGGCGGGTGCGCACGCCGGAGCACCTCGAGCGCGTGCGGCTGTGATCCTCCGGCGGCGATCCTCCGACGCCGGCCGCGGGGTCAGCGACGCCGGCCGCGGGCGAAGTACAGGATGGGCCCGAGGAAGTTCAGGCCGATCACCACCGCCCACACCCCCTTGGGGCCGTTGACCTGCTCGGCCGGCCGCCGGGCCAGGTCCGCCCAGGCCGTGGCGGCGAGCGAGAGCTGCACGGAGCCCAGGGTCAGCACGGCCGCCTGCTGGCGCGGCGTCAGGTCGCTCCAGCGCCGGGGCCTCCGGCGTCCCGGCCTCCTGCCCTTCCACGGACTGCGGTTCATGGTCCCTCCTCTGCTCGGGGATCGGTGCCGGCCGCCGGCGGCGGTCCGGGAGGCGTCGTCACGGGCCCGGGCGCCCACCCGGGGTCCACGGGGCCCTGGTCCAGCCGGAACGGCGGGTACTCGTCCCGCAGCAGCAACACGTACGCCGCCACCCGGAAGCTCCAGCGGTCCAGGCCCACCACGAGGTCGAACAACCCGGTGCGGTAGCGGCCGGTGAACAGCAGCACGACGGCGGCGATGAGCACGAGCAGCCCCACCAGCGAGGGACCCCAGGCCGCCCGGTCCCCGGGCCCGTCCGCCCACCGCGCGCCGGTCCCGCCCGTGAGGATGCCCACGACCACCAGGTGGGGCAGCGCCAGCAGCCACCACTTCACGAGCACCAGCCCGCGCGAGAGCCGCTCCGGATAGGCCACGTCCAGCGCCGCGGGGTAGGGCGCGGGGGCCAGGCTGAACGGCGGGTACCGGTCGGTGCCGAGGGCGGAGTAGCCGTAGAAGCCCACCCGCCAACTCCAGCGCAGCACCCCGACGGCGAAGGCGAACCACGCCCGCGGGTACCGTCCCGTGACGAGCACGGCGAGGCCGGCGGCGACCGTGGTGACCACCAGGGCGAACCACAGCAGCGCCAGGACGAGGTAGTGCGGGATGGCCAGCAGCCACTTCACGAGCCACAGGCCGCGGGACAGCGGCTCGTCGAGGATGCCGCCGATCCGCAGCGGGTAGGCCCCGGGCACCGCGCGGACGGGTGCGGGCTCGGCGGCGGCCGCCGCCCCCGGACCCCGACGGCGGCCCGCGGCCTCCGCGCGCGCGGCCGGGTCGATGTCCCGCCCCAGCCCGGCGGCGCCGAGCAGCAGCAGCGGGACCCCGACGACGAGCCCGGCGATCCCCGCCCACAGCAGCCCCGTCCCGACGGGGCCGAGGAGGCCGGAGCGGGCGCCTGCCCGCACGTCCACCCAGACCGGCTGGCCGGCGTCGGCGTCCATGACCACGAGCGTCCACCGGCCGGGCCCGGGCACCCACTCCAGGGCCTGCTCGCCGGGGCCCGTGGCGGAGGCGACCCAGAAGTCCTGCGCCGCCGGCTCGGCCGGCCGCCGGTCGCCGTCGACGGTGCGCCCGCTGTCCGCCCGGTCCGGACGGTCCGCGTCACGGTCCCCCCACCGCGGGGCGCCGTCCGGGCCGGTGCCGGCGCCCCAGCCGGTGCCCGGCGCCCACCCGGGCCAGTCACGCGGACCCCAGGCACCCGCGCCCCCGCCGCCGGGAGTCCAGCCGGACACACCCCAGCCGGAGGGATCCCACGGTCCCCGGCCCCAGGCACCCGGACCCAGCACGGTGTGCCGCACGCCGTCCAGGTACGCCGCGGCCCGGTCGGCCGGGGCGATGCCGACGAAGACGTCCCGGCCCGGCACCACCGAGGCGGCGCGGACCTGCACCGTGAGCAGGTCGCCGGCTGCGGGCCCGGGGGCGCCGTCCGCGCCGTCCGGTCCCCCCAGCACGACCGGCGCGGTCGCGAGGGCGTACCCGGTGGACTGCAGCCGCCGGACGTCGCCGACGACGAAGCCGCCGTCGCGCTGCTCAGCCCCGGCCCGCAGCACGGCGGCGCCGGCGACGGTGAGGCCGAGGCCGGCCATCGCCAGCAGGACGCCGATCACCAGCAGGGCCCACTGGCCCGGGCGCGTGCGGGCCGGGAGGGGCGCGGGGAAGGACGAGCCGGAGGGGCCCGCGGGGAGGGGTCCGGGCGGTGGTGCGGACGGTGCGGACATGGCGACTCCTGGGGGCACGGGTCAGCGCATGGCCCGCACTCTAGCGACGGCCCGCGGGGCGGGCCAGACCCGCCCGACCGCTACAGGTGCACGTGCAGGCGGCGCGCGGCCTCGGAGATCGAGCCGGACACCGAGGGGTACACGGTGTAGGTGCTGGCGAGGTCGTCCACGTGCAGCTTGTGCGTGACCGCGAGCGCGAGCGCGTAGATCAGCTCGGAGGCGCGCGGGGCGACCACCACGCCGCCGATCACGGTTCCCGAGCCCTTGCGGGCGAAGATCTTCACGAAGCCGTGCCGGACGTTCTGCATCTTCGCGCGCGGGTTGGTGGCCAGGTCCAGCTTCAGGATGTCCGCCTGGTACTTGCCGGAGGCGACCTCGGCCTCGGTGATGCCGACGGTGGCGATCTCCGGGGAGGTGAAGATGTTCGAGGACACCAGGTGCGGCTGGAACGGCTTGACCGCGTCCCCCATCAGGTGCGCCACGGCCACGCGGCCCTGCATCGCGGCCACGGAGGCCAGCGCGAACACCCCGGTGCAGTCCCCGGCGGCGTAGATGGTGGGCACGGAGGTGCGGGAGACGCCGTCCACGGCGACGTGCCCGGACTCGGTGAGGCGCACCCCGGCCTCCTCGAGGCCGATCCCCGCGGTGTTCGGGATGCCGCCCACGGCCAGCAGGCAGTGGCTGCCCTCGAGGACCTCGCCGCCGGTCAGGTGCACGCGCACGCCGTCCGCGGTCCGCTCGACCGACTCGGCGCGGGTCCGGCCGACCACGGTGACGCCGTCCTCCGCGAAGGCGTCCTCGAGCACGGCGGCCGCGTCCGGGTCCTCGCCCGGCAGGACCCGGTCGCGCGAGGACACGAGCGAGACGCGGGCGCCGAGCAGGTTGTAGGCGGAGGCGAACTCCGCGCCGGTCACGCCCGAGCCGACCACGATCATGTGCTCGGGGACCTCGGTGAGGTTGTAGACCTGGGTCCAGTTGAAGATGCGCTCGCCGTCCGGCCGGGCCGTCGGCAGCTCGCGCGGGCTGGCACCCGTGGCCACGATGATCGCGTCCGAGGCGATGGTCTCGGTGCCCTCCGCGGTGGTGGCCTCGACCGTGGTGGGGCCGGTGAGCCGGCCGGAACCGATGACGATCCGCACGCCCAGGCGCTCGAGCGCCCGGCGGATGTCCCGCGACTGCTGGCGCGCCAGCTCCAGCAGTCGGTGGTCCACCACGCGCATGTCCGCCCGGGGCACCGTGGTGCCCAGGTCCACGCCGAGCCCCGGGGCGCGGGCGGCCCGGCGCATGGAGTCGGCCGTGGCGATGAGGGTCTTGGAGGGCACGACGTCCGTCAGCACCGCGGAGCCGCCCATCCCCTGGCGTTCCACGACGGTCACCGTGGCCCCGAGCTTGGCGGCCACCATGGCGGCCTCGTAGCCGCCGGGACCGCCGCCGAGGATCGTGAGGGAGGGACGGGGGATGATCTGGGTGCTGGTCACGGGCTCCATTCTGTCCAACCCGGCCGGAATCCGGAAACGGCGTCCGGCGCACGGCACGGCGCCCCGGCACAGGGAACCGGTCGGTGACCGGCGAGTAGGATGGCGCTCGTGACCGACCCCGCGACGACCACCGTCCCCCCGTCCCGCTCCCCGCTCCAGGGCGACCACCCGGGCTTCACCGAGGCCCGCGAGGCGGCCGCCGCGCTGGCCCGGGCCACCGGCGCGGCCCTCGAGGGCCCGGACAGCCACCGGATCGCCGTGGTCCTCGGCTCCGGCTGGGGCGGGGCCGCCGAGCTGATCGGCGAGACCGAGCACACCGTGCCCACCTCCGAGCTGCCCGGCTTCGCCGCCCCGAGCGTGCCCGGCCACAACCCCACGGTGCGCTCCGTGCGGCTGGCCGACGGCAGCCGCGCCCTGGTCTTCGGCTCCCGCACCCACTACTACGAGCACCGCGACGCCGGCGCCGTGGCCCACACGGTGCGCACCGCCGCCGCGGCGGGGGCGCGGGCCGTGGTGCTCACCAACGGCTGCGGCTCCCTGGTCCCCGAGTGGGGACCCGGCACCCCGGTGCTGATCGCCGACCACCTCAACCTGACCGGGGCCACCCCCCTCGTGGGGGCGGAGTTCGTGGACCTCACGGACCTGTACTCCCCGCGCATCCGCGAGATCGCCCGCTCGGTGGACCCGGACCTGCCCGAGGGCGTGTACGTCCAGTTCCCCGGCCCCCAGTACGAGACCCCCGCCGAGGTGCGCTACGCCAAGGCGATCGGCGGCGACCTCGTGGGCATGTCCACCGCGCTGGACGCGATCGCCGCCCGGCACGCCGGCCTCGAGGTGTTCGGCATCTCGCTCGTCACCAACGCCGCCGCCGGCTTCAGCGGCGAGCCGCTGAGCCACGACGAGGTGGTCCAGGCCGGCCGGGACGCCGGACCGCGCATCTCCGCCCTGCTGGCGGGGATCATCGGGCGCCTGTGAGGCGCCGGGCGGGCACCGCTCGATCCACCGCACCGAGGACAGGGAGCAGCGCATGACCGAGACGACCGCCCCGGACCCCGCCCTGCTGGCGGCCGCCGAGGACTGGGCCCGCCAGGACCCGGACGACGGCGACCGCGCCGTCCTCGAGGCCGAGATCGCCGCCGCGCGGGCCGGGGACGCCGGCGCCGCCGCGGCCCTCGCCGGCCGCTTCGCCGGTCCGCTGGCGTTCGGCACGGCCGGGCTGCGCGCCGAGGAGGGCCCCGGCCCGGCCCGCATGAACCGCGCCGTGGTGCGCCGCACGGCCGCCGGGCTCGCGCGGCACGTGCTCTCGCGCCTGGACGGCCCCGCCGCCGCGTCCGGGGGCGGCGCCGCCCGGCCCCCGCGCGTCGTCGTGGGCTACGACGCGCGCCGCGGCTCGCAGCGCTTCGCCCGGGACTCGGCGGCCGTGTTCGCGGCCGCCGGCCTGGAGACCGTCCTGCTGCCACGCCCCCTGCCCACGCCCGTGCTCGCCTTCGCGGTGCGGCACCTGGACGCCGAGGCCGGGGTGATGGTCACCGCGAGCCACAACCCGCCGGCGGACAACGGCTACAAGGTCTACCTCGGCGGCCGGCTCACGGACGAGGCGGGGCGCGGGGCGCAGATCACCGCGCCGACGGACGCCGAGATCGCCGCCGCGATCGACCACGCCGCCCCGCTGGACTCCATCCCCCTGGCGGAGGAGGGCTGGACCGTGGCGGGCGAGGAGATCGTCGCGGCCTACCGGCGGGCCGCCCTGGGCGTGCTCTCCCCGGAGACCGGGGCCGCGCGCCGGCTCGACGTGGTCTACACCCCGCTGCACGGGGTCGGCGGGACGGTGCTGCCGGACCTGCTCGCCGCGGCCGGCTTCGACCGGCCCTTCGTGGTGCCCGAGCAGGCCGAGCCGGACCCCGCCTTCCCCACGGTCGCCTTCCCCAACCCCGAGGAGCCCGGCGCCCTGGACCTCGCCCTCGCCGCGGCGCGGGAGCGCGGGGCGGACCTGGTGATCGCCAACGACCCCGACGCCGACCGGCTGGCCCTCGCGGTCCCGGGACGGGACGGGGACGGCTGGCGGATGCTCACGGGCGACGAGGTGGGCGTGCTGCTGGGCCACCACCTGCTCGGCCGGCTGCGCTCCCGCGGTGCCGTGGTGGCCGCCTCCGTGGTCTCCTCCCGGCTGCTCTCGCGGCTGGCCGCCGAGCGGGGCGTGGCCCACGAGACCACCCTGACCGGCTTCAAGTGGATCTCCCGCGTGCCCGGGCTCGGCTACGGCTACGAGGAGGCCCTGGGGTACTGCGTGGCCCCGGAGCTCGTGCGGGACAAGGACGGGCTGACCGCCGCGCTCGTGGCCGCCGAGCTGGCCGCGGGGCTGGCGGCGGACGGCCGCACCCTGCAGGACGTGCTCGACGAGATCGCCCTGGCCCACGGCGTCACGGTCACCGGCCAGCTCTCCGTGCGGGTCGCGGACCTCTCGCTGCTGGGGGCGATGATGTCCCGCCTGCGGCTCGCGCCGCCGTCGTCCCTCGCCGGCCGGGAGGTCACCGCCGCCGTGGACCTGGCCCCCGGCTACCGGGGACTGCCGGGCACGGACGCGCTGCTGTACACCACGGCCGACGACTCCCGCGTGATCGTCCGGCCCTCCGGCACGGAGCCGAAGCTCAAGTGCTACCTCGAGGTGGTCCGGCCGGTCGACTCGGCGGACCGGCTGGCGGAGGTCCGCGCGGAGGCGACCGCCGCGCTCGCGGCCCTCACCGCGGCCGTGTCCGAGGCCCTCGGACAGTAGGCTGGTGGGCATGGACCTCGCACAGTACATCGACCACACCCTGCTCAAGCCCCAGGCCTCGCGCCAGGACGTCCTCGCGCTGTGCGCGGAGGCCGCGCAGGCGGGGGTCAAGAGCGTGTGCGTCAACCCCGTGTGGGTCCCCACGGTGCACGAGGCCCTGGCCGGCAGCGGCGTGCTGACCTGCGCAGTGGCCGGCTTCCCGCTCGGGGCCACGACCACCGCCGTGAAGGTGGCCGAGGCCGCCGGCGCCGTGGCCGACGGGGCGGACGAGGTCGACATGGTCATCGACATCGCCGCGGCCCTGGCCGGCGACCGCGAGGCCCTCGTCGCGGACATCGGCGCCGTGGCCCGCGCCGTCCACGAGGGCGGGGCGATCCTCAAGGTGATCATCGAGACCTGCCTGCTGGACGAGGCGGCCAAGGAGCTGGCCTGCCGCGCCGCCGTCGAGGCCGGGGCGGACTTCGTCAAGACCTCCACCGGCTTCTCCACCGGGGGCGCCACCGTGGAGGACGTGGCCCTGATGCGCCGGGTCGTCGGCCCGGACGTGGGGGTCAAGGCCTCCGGCGGCGTGCGCACCCGCGAGGACGCCCTGGCCATGATCGAGGCCGGCGCCACGCGGATCGGCGCGAGCTCGGCCCTTGCTATCCTGAAGACCAACTGACTTCCGCTTCGGCACTCGTTCGCACCGCACTGAGGAGACATCGTGATCGTTAACGGCAAGCCCCGGAACCACTCCGGCGAGGGCAGCTTCTGGGGCAACCTGCTGGTGACCGCCGTCTGCTTCGTCCTGTTCGTCGGCTGCATCTACGCCATGGGCTGGTGGTCGCTGGAGGTCGCGTGGATCCCGGGCATCATCGCCCTGGCCCTGGCCGTGCTGGCGTTCATCATCCCGCAGCAGGTCCTCGGCCGCGGCGACTCCGTGGACCACGAGGCCATCCACGTCCAGGACGCCACCGTCCGCCGCGGCCACTGAGCCGCCCGGACCGCACCGCGCCACCGGAGGGCCGTATCCCTCGCGAGGCACCCTCGGCACCGCCGACCCCCAGACGTCCACGCCGGAACACCGGCGTGGACGTCTTGCGTATCGTCTCCATCGCCGCCGTGGTGCTCGGCCACTCCTTCGGTCCCCGGCTGGCCGGCGGGGAGTACCTGGAGATCTGGCGGATGCCGCTGTTCTTCTTCCTCACCGGCTACTTCTGGACCCGCGGCCGGCCCTTCGCCCACGAGTTGCGGGCCCGGTGGCAGGCGCTGGCCGTGCCCTACCTCGCGTGGGCCGTGCTCATGAGCGCGGCCGCGTGGCTGTGGACCCGGGACACCCCGGACGGGTTCTGGCCCCTCATGGCCACCGGCTGGTACGGCGGCTCGGACCAGGAACCGCCGTGGTGGGCGTTCTGGTTCATCTCCGTGCTGTTCTTCGTCACCGTCCTGCGCCGCTGGCTCGAGCGCTTCCCGGCGTGGGTGGCGTGGGCGGTGTCCCTGGCCGGGCTGGCGCTGGGCCTCGTCCCGGACTCGATGCTCGGCCGGACCCCGTTCGGGGCGGGCCTGGCCCTGCCGTGCCTGTTCTTCGTCCTGGCCGGGGAGCACTTCCGCTACCGCGTCCAGCCGCGCATCCCCCGGCACCGCACCCTCGTGGGGCTCACCGTGATCGGCCTGGGCCTGCTCGCCGTGCGGCTCGGCGTGGCGCCGCCCAACATCAAGTTCGCCGGGTTCGGCGACTTCCTCGTCACGCCCGTGGTGGGGGCCGCGATGGCCGCCGGCTTCGTGCTGGTGTCCAGCACCGTGGTCGAGCGCCTCACGCGCGGCGCCTCCCGCGCCGTCAACGCGGTGGTCCGCACGGGCACCGTGGTGGTGCTGTTCCACGGCTGGCTGCTGCAGACGCTCGTGGACCTCGACGTGCTGGACGACGCGGCGAAGTTCGTGCTCACCCTGCTCATCAGCTGGGCCGTGGGCATCCTCCTCAACGCCACGCCGCTGGCCCCGGTGCTCAGCGGGACGCCGGCCCCGGACTGGTGGACCCGGTGGCGGGCCCGCCGCCGCGGGCACCGGCGCGACCACCGGTAGCGCGGCCGCGAGGCGTGGCGGCGCGCCCGCCGGCCCGGGAGCCGCGCGCCCCCAGCACTTTGCGGGCAGAAGTCACCGGTGGATAGTGCCCGCAAAGCGCTGGGGGTTCAGGCGTCGGGGGCCGACCGCCGGGCCGCCAGGCCGGACAGGCGGGCGGGTCAGGCGGGCGGGTCAGGCCGGCGGGTCAGGTGGGCGGGTCAGGCCGGCTGGTCCTCGCGGAAGATGGCCTTGAGCACCTGCGCCGCCCAGTCCAGCAGCGGCAGGTCCACGAGGTCCCGGCCGCCCACGGGGGCGGTCCTCGGCCGCGGGATCATCACCGCGTTCAGGGCCGGCTTGACGGAGGCCCCCTTGTACATGCGCTGCAGGCGCATGACGCGGGACTCCGGCAGGTCCGCGGGGCCGAACTTCACGTTCTGGCCCATGAGCATGACCTCGGTGACCCCCGCCGCGCGGGCGGCATTGCGGAACCGCGCCACGGCCACGAGGTTCTGCGCGGCGTCCGGCAGCTCGCCGTAGCGGTCCCGCAGTTCCTCCACCACGGCGTCCACCGCCGCGTCGTCGTTGGCCTGGGCGAGGTTGCGGTAGGCCTCCAGACGCAGCCGCTCCCCCGGCACGTAGTCGTGCGGCAGGTGGGCGTTGATGGGCAGCTCCACCTTGACCTCGGCGGGCGCGGACTCCTCCCCGCCCTTGAAGTCGGCCACGGCCTCGCCCACCATGCGCAGGTACAGGTCGAAGCCCACCCCGGCGATGTGCCCGGACTGCTCCCCGCCCAGCAGGTTGCCGGCACCGCGGATCTCGAGGTCCTTCATGGCCAGCTGCATGCCCGAGCCCAGCTCGTTGTGCGCGGCCACGGCCTTGAGCCGCTCCAGCGCGGTCTCGCCCAGCGGCTTCTCCGCGTCGTAGAGGAAGTACGCGTAGGCCCGGTCCCGGCCACGGCCCACGCGGCCGCGCAGCTGGTGCAGCTGGGACAGGCCGTAGGCGTCGGCGCGGTCGATGATGAGGGTGTTGGCGTTGGCGATGTCCAGGCCCGTCTCGATGATCGTGGTGGACACCAGCACGTCGAACTTGCGCTCCCAGAAGTCGACCATCACCTGCTCCAGGCGCGCCTCGCCCATCTTGCCGTGCGCCACCACCACGCGGGCCTCGGGGACGAGCTCGCGGATGCGGGCGGCCACCTTGTCGATCGAGGACACCCGGTTGTGCACGAAGAACACCTGGCCCTCGCGCATCAGCTCGCGGCGGACCGCCGCCGTGACCTGCTGGTCCGTGTACGGCCCCACGTAGGTGAGCACGGGGTGCCGCTCCTCGGGGGCGGTGGCCAGGGTGGAGGTCTCGCGGATGCCGGTCAGGGACATCTCGAGCGTGCGCGGGATCGGGGTGGCGGACATGGCCAGCACGTCCACGTTGGTGCGCATCGTCTTGAGCGCCTCCTTGTGCTCCACCCCGAAGCGCTGCTCCTCGTCCACGATCACCAGGCCGAGGTCCTTGAACCGCACCTCCTTGGACAGCAGGCGGTGGGTGCCGATGACCACGTCCACCGAGCCGTCGGCCATCCCCTCGAGGGTCTCCTTCGACTCCTTCGCGTTCTGGAACCGGGACAGCGCCCGGACCCGCACGGGGAACCCGGCGAACCGCTCGGTGAAGGTCTCGTGGTGCTGGCGGGCGAGCAGCGTCGTCGGGACCAGCACGGCCACCTGCTTGCCGTCCTGGACGGCCTTGAAGGCCGCCCGGACGGCCACCTCGGTCTTGCCGAAGCCGACGTCGCCGGAGACCAGCCGGTCCATGGGGACCGAGGCCTCCATGTCCTTCTTGACCTCGTTGATGGTGGTGAGCTGGTCCGGGGTCTCGATGAACGCGAACGACTCCTCGAGCTCGCGCTGCCACGGGGTGTCCGGGGCGAAGGAGTGCCCGCGCGAGGCCATCCGGGCCGAGTACAGCCGGATCAGCTCGCCGGCGATCTGCTTGGTCGCCTTCTTCGCCTTGGACTTCGTGGACGCCCAGTCCGAGCCGCCCATCTTGGACAGGCTCGGGGTCTCCCCGCCCACGTAGCGGGTGACCTGGTCCAGCTGGTCGGTCGGCACGAACAGCCGGTCCCCCGGGGCCCCGCGCTTGGACGGGGCGTACTCCAGCACGAGGTACTCGCGGTAGGACTCCCCGTTCGCCGAGCTGCCGGCGCCGCCGGCGGCGCCCGCCCCGGAGACCTTGCGCCGCTGCAGCTCCACGAACCGGGCGATGCCGTGCTGGCTGTGCACCACGTAGTCGCCCTCGGCCAGGGTCAGCGGGTCCACCGCGTTGCGGCGCTTGCGGGCCAGGGCCTTGGTGGCCCCGCGGGCCCCGCCCGCGCGGTTGCGGCCGAACAGGTCCTGCTCGGTCAGCAGCGCCACCCTCGCGGCGGGCAGCGCGAAGCCGGACCCGGCGACGGCGGTGGTGATGGTGACCTGACCGGGCTGCGGCTCGGCGGGCACGGCGTCCACCACGACGGCGGGCAGCCCGGCCTCGCCGAGCAGCTCCGACAGGCGCCGGGCCGGGCCGGGCCCGTCCGTGGCGACGACCGCCTGCCAGCCCTCCGCGCAGCGCTGCCGCACGTGCGCGACCATGGCGTCCACGTCCCCGTGGAAGCCGCGCGGCTCCGTCAGGCCGGTGCGCAGCGCGGAGGCGTCCGGCAGCAGCTCGACGTCCGCCCCGAGGGCGGTGAGCTGCCACCAGCCCTGGAACCGGCCCAGGGCGGTGGCGCGGGTCTCGGCGAGGGTGGCGAAGCCGCCCGCCCCGGCCTGGCCGGCGCCGGGACCGGTGCCCGCCCCGGCCAGCGCGGCGACGTCCACGGGCGCGGCACCGCCCTGGGAGGCGGAGGCCCACGCGGCGGTGAGGAACTCCTCGTTCGTGTTGAGCAGGTCGTCGGCCCGGTGCCGGACCTTCTCCGGCTCCACGACGACCGTGAGGGAGCCCTCCGGCAGCAGGTCCAGGAACGGCACCATGCCGTCGGCCAGCACGGGGGCGAGCGACTCCATGCCCTCCACGGCGATGCCCTCGGCGATCCGCTCGAGCATGTCCACCGCGCCGGGCAGGGCCGGCTGCAGCTCCCGGGCGCGGCGGCGCACCGAGTCGGTCAGCAGCAGCTCGCGGCACGGGGGCGCGTACAGGGCGGTCGGGTGCCCGGAGCCGTCCTCGGTGGTGTCCTGCAGCGAGCGCTGGTCCGCCACGGAGAAGTAGCGCAACTGCTCCACCGTGTCCCCGAAGAACTCGATGCGCAACGGGTGGGCCTCGGTGGGCGGGAAGACGTCCAGCAGCCCGCCGCGCACGGCGTACTCGCCCCGGCGCGAGACCATGTCCACGCGGGCGTAGGCGGCGTCGGCCAGTGACTGGACGACGCCGTCGAAGTCGTGGTCCTCCCCCACCGCGAGCCGCACCGGGGCCAGGTCGCCGAGCCCCGCCACGAGCGGCTGGATCACGGAGCGCACCGGGGCGGTCACCACGGCCAGCGGCGGGCGCCCGTCCGTGCCGGGGTGCTCCAGCCGGCGCAGCACGGCCAGGCGGTTGCCCACGGTGTCCGAGCGCGGGGAGAGCCGCTCGTGCGGCAGGGTCTCCCACGAGGGGAAGTGGGCCACGGCGTCCGGGTCCATCCACCCGGCCAGGTCGGCGGCGAGGTCCTCCGACTCGCGGGAGGTGGCGGTCACCAGGAGCACGACGGCGGGCCGGTCCAGGCCCGTGGCCGCGGCGCCGTCCGGCGCGGAGAGCCCGGCCCCCGCCCCGGCGAGCAGGGCGGCCAGCGGCGCCCGGGCGCCGTCGGGCAGGCTGATCTCCAGGTCCTCGGTGCGGTCGGCGCCGGTCCGGGCGGCCGAGACGGTGGCCGCGGCGACGGCGGGGTCCTGCAGCAGGGCGGGCAGCAGCCCCGCCAGCGGGTGGGGTGTGGTCATTCATCCCAGCATATAGGCTCGGCACTGGTCAGCATCGTCGATCCACAGGAGGCTCCACCATGGGATTCCAGGAAACCACGACCATCGCCCACCCCCCGGCCGAGGTCTTCGCCACGCTCGTGGACGAGCGGTTCAACCACTCGATCACCAAGGGCGTGGGCGGCGAGCTCGTCGCCTTCGAGCGGCAGGGCGAGCTGGACGGGCCCGTGTCCGTCACCATGGTGCGCTCGGTGCCCGTCTCGCGGCTGCCCGAGGTGGTGCAGAAGTTCGCCGGCAAGTTCCTCGGCGACCACCTGCGGATGGAGCAGCAGGAGACCTGGTCCGCGCCCGCCGCGGACGGCTCCCGCACCGGCCAGCTCGTCATCACCGTCTCCGCCGCCAAGGTGACCGCCACGTCCGAGCACCAGCTGGTGCCGGCGGACGGCGGCGCCACCGAGGTGCGCGCCACCGGCTCCGTGGAGTGCCGCATCCCGCTCGTGGGCGGCCAGGTGGCCAAGGCGGCCGAGCCGCGCGTCGGCCACGTGCTGGGCCGCCAGGCCCGCGAGGTCACCGCCTGGCTGGACGGGAAGTAGTCCCGGGCCAGCACGCACGACGAGGCCCCGGCGGGAGATCCCGCCGGGGCCTCGTCCGTCCCGGGCCTCGGTCCGTGGCCCGGCCGGGGCTCAGGCCACGCCGTCGAACAGGCTGGTGACCGAGCCGTCCTCGAAGACCTCGCGGATGGCCCGCGCGATGAGCGGGGCGATGGACAGCACGGTCAGGGTGCCGAACCGCTTCTCCTCCGGGATCGGCAGGGTGTTGGTCACCACGACCTCGCGGGCGCCGCACTCGGCCAGGCGCTGGGCGGCGGGATCGGAGAACACGGCGTGCGTGGCCGCGATGATGACGTCCTTGGCCCCGGCCTCCTGGAGCACCCGCACGGCGCCGGCGATCGTGCCGCCGGTGTCGATCATGTCGTCGATGAGCACGCACGTGCGGCCCTCGACCTGGCCGACGACCTGCTTGGACACGGCCTGGTTCGGCACCGTGAGGTCACGGGACTTGTGCACGAAGGCCAGCGGGGCACCGCCCAGGCGCTCGGCCCACTGCTCGGCCACGCGCACGCGGCCCGTGTCCGGGGAGACGACCGTCAGGTCCTCGCCCTCCGTCTTCGAGCGGATGTAGTCGCTGAGCATCGGCACGGCGAACAGGTGGTCCACCGGCCCGTCGAAGAAGCCCTGGATCTGCGCGGTGTGCAGGTCCACGCTCATGATGCGGTCGGCGCCGGCGGTCTTGTACAGGTCCGCCACGAGGCGGGCGGAGATCGGCTCGCGGCCGCGGCCCTTCTTGTCCTGGCGGGCGTAGGGGTAGAACGGCGAGACCACCGTGATGCGCTTGGCGGAGGCGCGCTTGAAGGAGTCCAGCATCAGCAGCTGCTCCATCAGGTGGTTGTTGAGCGGGGCCGGGTGCGACTGCATCACGAAGATGTCCTTGCCGCGCACGGACTCCCCCGAGCGCACGTAGATCTCCCCGTTGGCGAAGTCGTAGGCGCTCATCGGCAGCAGTTCGGTGCCCAGTTCCTCGGCGACCTGGGTCGCCAGCTCGGGGTGGGCCCGGCCGGCCGCCAGGACCAGCTTCTTCTCGCCGTGCAGGGTGATCTCGTTCATGGGGTGCTTCCTTGGTTCTGTTCGGGTACCGGCCGGGGGGATGTGTGGGGGAGCGCTGAGGGGTCGCTCAGGCGTCGGCGCCGGGGGTCTCCGCGGCCTGCGCGGAGGAGCGGGCGCGCGCGGCGGCCTCGGCCGCGGGGGACCCGGGACGGCGCTGCTCGGTCCAGCCCTCGGTGTTGCGCTGCGGGGCCACGGTCAGGGCCAGGGCCCCCGCGGGGACGTCCTTGCGCACCACCGCGCCGGCGCCCGTGTAGGCGCCGTCGCCGACCGTCACCGGGGCGATGAACACGGTGTTGGAGCTCGTGCGCACGTGGTCGCCGATGACCGTGCGGTGCTTGGCGACGCCGTCGTAGTTGGCCGTGATGTTGCCGCAGCCGATGTTGGTGTACTCGCCGATCTCCGCGTCCCCGGCGTAGCCGAGGTGGGAGAGCTTGGAGCCGCGGCCGATCACCGCGTTCTTCGTCTCGTAGAAGGCGCCGATCTTGCCCTGCTCCCCCAGCACCGTGCCGGGGCGGAGGTAGGTGAAGGGCCCGACGGCGGCCCCGGCGCCGATCACGGCCCCCGTCGCCTGGGTGCGGGTCACCGTGGCGCCGGAGCCCACCGTGGTGTCCACGAGGGTCGTGTCCGGACCGACGACGGCGTCCTCCGCGACGTGGGTGGCGCCCTGCAGGTGGGTGTTCGGCAGGATCGTGGTGTCCGGCTCGAGGGTGACGGTGGCGTCGATCCAGGTGGTGGCCGGGTCCTGCACCGTGGTGCCGGCCCGCATGTGGGCCTCCACGGTGCGGCGGTTCATCTCGGCGCCCAGCGCGGCGAGCTGGACGCGGTCGTTGGCGCCCTCGACCTGCCACTGGTCGCGCGTGCTCACGGCCGCCACGCGTCCGCCGGCGGCGCGCGCCAGGGACAGCACGTCCGTGAGGTACATCTCGCCCTGCGCGTTGTCCGTGGTGACCTTCTCCAGGGCCTGCACCAGCACGGCGCCGTCGAAGGCGTAGATGCCGGAGTTGACCTCGTTGACGGCGCGCTCGGCCTCGGTGGCGTCCTTGTGCTCCACGATCCCGGCCACGGAACCGTCCTCGTCCCTCAGGATGCGGCCGTAGCCGGTGGGGTCCTCGAGCAGGGCGGTGAGCACGGTGACGGCGTTGCCCTCGGCCTCGTGGGTGGAGACGAGCTCCCGCAGCAGCTCCGTGGTCAGCAGCGGCACGTCGCCGTAGGTCACCACCACGGTGCCCTCCACCGGGAGGCCGGCCGACTGCAGGGCCTCGAGCCCGCACTGGACGGCGCGGCCGGTGCCGGGGACCTCGTCCTGGTCGGCCACGTGCAGGGAGGTGCCGAGCTCCTCGGCGAGGGAGGCGATGTGCCCGGCCACGAGGTCGCGCTGGTGGCGCACCACCGCGACGAGCTCCCGGGGGGCCAGTCCGGCCGCGGCGGCGAGCGCGTGGCCGATCATGGAGCGTCCGCCGATGCGGTGCAGGATCTTGGGGGTCTTCGACTTCATCCGGGTGCCCGCACCGGCCGCGAGGACGATGACGGCGGACGGCTGGGCGGTGGCCACGGTGGACTCGGTCAAGGAAGTACGCTCCTGCATCGGTCGTTCAAGGCGGGGACGGGGCGGGAGGACCGCCGCCGGTCAGTCTAGACCGTCCCGGGTGCGGGCTCCGAACCCGGGTCCGGCCTGCGGGGCCACACCCGGACCACCTGGTCGCCCACCCCAGAGCCTCCGGAACCAGGCCTGCGACGGCACCACACCACTCACCCCGGACGCCGATCCCCGGCACGGGCACCCGACGCACGCTCGTGGGGCACGTGGGTGGCGAGCCACGTCACCCTGGTGGTACTCGATCACCACGTGGTCCGCGGGGGTTCCGCGTACTCCGTCCGTGTTCCCACCTACCGTGTGCTCGTGAGCGTTGCACCCGTCCAGCCAAAGATGTCCGAGCCCTTCGGCCACGTGATGGCCCCGACCCGTGGATCCGCACTGCGTCGCGCAGCGCGGCGAGGCCTGGCGGTCGCACTCCTGGCCGGCTCCCTGCTCGTCCTGCCCTTCGGTCTCACCCCCCTGGTCTCGGCCGCCGGCCCGTGCGGACCGGCGGCGGCGCGGAGCCACTGCGGGGACGCTGGGGACGGTACCCCCTGAACCACTCTCCGGACACCTGCCCCTCGGACCGCGGTCCGGGCCACGGACGGTCCACGTAGTCCTCCCTCGCCGGCACGCGCGCCGGCACGCGCGGGACAGGGCCGCCTACTCAACCGCCTCCCGACTTCCTGTCCGGGTCCCGCCCACCCATTGTTGGCCGCAGGGCGGGGACCTACCGTGAACCCGACGATCCAGCAGCGCCATCCCCGGCGCGGTGCTCGGCCACATCGTCCCCGGCGCCGCGGCCGGCGTCGCCATCCGCTGCCGCTCCCCGGCGACCGGACCAGGAGGACACCATGACCGGAAACCACCCGCGGGTCGACCTCGCGGGGATCACCGTCGACCTGATGGACCAGGACGAGGCCATCCGCACCATCACGGCCCGGGCCGCGCAGCCGGCCGCGGCGGACCGCCGTGCCTGGGACACCGGGACCGAACCGCCCCTGGCCGTCGTCACGGCGACCCTGGACCACGTCGTGCGGTTCGGCACCCGGGGACCCTGGCGCCGGACGCTCGGCGAGTCCCGACCGCCCCTCGGCCGTGACGCGTGCGATCGGCCGGTGCGGCTGGACTGGCTCACGCTGCCGGCCGGAGCGCCCCTCGTCACCGCCTCACGCCACATGACCGGCAATGACTGGCCGCGACTGGCAGGCGGTGACCTGATCGGTCCGCTGCTGGATGCCGCGGAGCGGGACGGGATCTCGGTCGGGTTCCTGGGCGGCTCCTACCTCGTCCAGCGGTTGCTGTCGCGGCAGCTCGTGCGCGGGCGACCGGGGCTGGCCGTGGCCGGGATGTGGTCCCCGGACCACAGCGAGCTGACGGACGAGGAGGCCTCACTGCGCCTGGCGCAGGCGATCGCCGATGCCGGGGTGCAACTGCTCGTCGTGGGGCTGGGCAGGCCGCTCCAGGAACTCTGGATCGATCGCTACGGCCCGTCCACGGGCGCGAACGTCCTCCTGGCCTTCGGGGGCGCGGTCATCGACCTCCTGGCGGGCGCGGCCAGGCGAGCGCCCCGACGGGTGGCCGACCATGGTCTGGAATGGGCCTGGCGACTGGCCGCTGGGCCGACGCGCCTGGCGAGGCGGTACCTGGTCGATGACCCGCGGGGCCAGTGGCCGCTGCGCCGGGACAGCAGGGTCCTCGAGGACGCCCCGCGGGACCGTCCGGGCCGGGAGGGCTTCGCCGACCGACCGGCGGCCACGGCCTCCGATACGGCCGACCGTCCGGACGCGACGCACGGGAGCGGGGCCTTCGTCCCGCTCGGCCGCACGGCCGATGTCGCCGTCCTGGCCGTGACCCGCGATGACCAGGACGACATCGAGCGATTCGTGGCAGCCCTCCGGCGCGAGGCACACGACGTGCGGTTGCGCCTCGTGGTGGCCGACAACGACTCCACCGACCACACCCTCGAACTGCTCCGGGCCCACCCGGACATCACCGTGGTGACCACCGGGGGCAACCTGGGGCGGGCCGCCGGCATCAACGTGGCCCGTCGGCACCGGGGCGAGGCCGAGGCCGTCCTGGTGCTACACCCCGGCCTGGAGGTCCGTCCCGGTGCGGTCCGCCACCTCCTGTCCGAGATCCGTTCGGGGCGGGCCGACCTCGTCGTCCCCCGGCTCGTGGACCACGAGGGGACGACCCAGCACTCCCTCCACCGGGAACCCAGCGTGGCGCGCGTGTTCGGGGATGCCCTTCCCGCCGCGCTCCGGACACGGCTCCCAGCGGTCCTGACCGGGACGCTCACCGCACCCGAGGGCTACCAGTTCGGCCACGAGGTGGAATGGGCCACCGGGGCAGCCGTCATGGTACGGGCCGACCTCGACCGGCGTCTGGGCGAGTGGGACGAGAGGTTCTTCCCCTCCGGCGAGGACACGGACTACTTCCGTCGGGCCAGGGCCTCCGGTGCCGTCGTTCGCTACGCGCCCGGCGCGGTGATGGCCCGCTGCGAGGCGCCCGGTCCCCCGGAACCCCCCGCCCTGGCGGCCGTCAATCGCGTCCGCTACATGCGCAAGCACCACTCCGAGACGGTCACCACCGTCTACCGGGTCGGTCTGGCGCTGCGGGAGCTGCTGCGCCTGCACGTCCCGGAGCGGCGGGGCGTCCTGGCCGCCGTCGCCGACGAGGGACGGTGGCAGGGCCTTCCCGGCCCCACCGCGTCCCGCCACCCGGCCACCGTCCTGTCCGGCTTCCCGCGGGGTGCGGTCATCATCCCCGCGCGCAACGCGGCCGACGTCATCCTGCGGACGCTCTCCGCCCTGGATCCGGTGCTGCGGACGGGCCGGGTGGAGGTGATCGTGGCATGCAACGGCTGTACCGACGACACGGCGATCCTGGCTGCCTCCGTGCCGGGGGTGCAGGTGATCGACTGCCCAGTGGCGTCAACGGCGGCCGCCATGAACGCGGGTGATGCCGTGGCCACGCGCTGGCCCCGCGTCTACCTCGCGGCGGACGTCGAGATCACCCCGACGACGCTGCGCCGCGTCCTCGAGCAACTCCGCTCCCCGGTCCTGGCCGCCCGTCCGGCCTACCGCTACGACGACGTGGGCGCCAGCTGGCCGGTGCGCGCATACTACAGGGCCAGGTGTCGGCTGCCCAGGACGGAGCGGGCGCTGTCGGGAGCGGGCGTCTTCGGCCTCACCGAAGCGGGGCACGCCCGCCTGGGCACGTTCCCGGAGGTCACGGCCCTCGACGTGTTCGTGGATCGCTCCTTCGCCCAGGAGGAGAAGATGACCGTGCCGGCCCCGCCGGTGGCTGTCCGCACGCCCCACGACGTGCGGTCCCTGCTGGCGGTCCTGCGCCATGATCTCCGAGCGACGCTCAGCCTCCCCGGCGCTGCGGTCAGGGGGGCCGGGGACGAGGCCTCGGGGACCTGTCGTCCGGACGTCCCGGCGAGCACGGCAGGCTCCACGTTCTGGGAGTTCGTCCGTGCCGTCCGCGGACCCAGGAGCGCGGTGGACGCCCTGTCGTCCGGCCCACTGGCCGCCGCTCCCCGGCTCGGCCGTCGAGTCCGCCTCCGGGTGGGACCCGTGGTCGGCCCCGGGGCCATCGCGTGGGAGTGGGACGCCCCCCGGAGGCGGCCGGCCCGGCGGCCCGGGGACCCCGCAGTGGAGGCCCCGCAGGACCGCCCGGGTCCCTGACGCGCCGGTGAGTCCGGTGCGCCCACGCCTCGCCGGCGCGTGGTCCGCTGGACTCCGAGTGCGACCCGGGCAACCAGCCCGATGGGCCTCAGGCCATGACCTCGCCCCGGGCCCAGCGCTCCCGCGCCACCGCCGACCCGAACTCCCGCACCGCGTAGTAGCGGGCGTCGACGACCACCGTCCGCGCGCGTGAGCGGACCTCACTGCCGTGGACGCGGCGGTCCAGGGCGGTATCCACGTAGGCGGCTGCGAGCTGCTCGGCAGCCCGGTCCAGGCCGTAGCGGCGCTGCACCAGTTCCCGTCCGAGGTCTCCCAGACGGCGGCGCAGGGATTCCGAGCCGGCCAGTGCCTCCAGGGCGCCGGCCAGGTCCCGCACTCCCGCGCCCTGGCGGCCGAACCAACCACGCGTGACGAACCCGGCCACGCTGTCCTCGTCCACCAGCCTCCAGAAGCCCCCCTCTCCGTGCACCACGAGCGGCTTGGCGTGGGCCAGCCCCCTGAGGGCCGAGGAGCCCATGCCGATGACGATGTCCGCCGCCTCGTAGATCGACGCGGAGTCCGGCGGCACGTCCACCGGCTGCACCACGGTCCACCCATGGTGTGCGTTGACGGCGGCGGCGCGTCGCTCCACCGTCCCCCGGCCCTCTCCGTCACCGGCGATCAGCAGCCGGACCGGGCGGGTGGCCGCCATCCGGTCTGCCACCCGGATGGCCTCCAGCACCGCCTGCAGCCGCTCCAGTTCCGGCGTCAGTCCGGCCACGACCACGATGGCCAGGGCACCTCCCGGCACCTCCCACCGCTTGCGCGCCGCGGCCGTGCCGACATATCCGCCCGGCCGGTGCAGCTCCAGGTCCACGGGCGGCTCCACCAGGTGGGTCCGGTGGCCCCGCGCGGTCATGCGGCGGTGCAGCTCTGGGGTCCCGACGACGACCGGCAGGCGCGGGGGCACGAGGGAAGGCACGTCCGTGGGGCTGAGCGACACGAGTGCGGGCAGGTTCCCGAAGCAGCCGAGGGTCGTCCTGAGGCCCGGCTGCCATCCGTAGACATGCAGCATGTCCGGCCGCACCTCGCGCACCACGCGTGCCAACCGCCGGGACCAGGACGGTCGCGGGTCATCCGGAGCCGGGGCCGCCACCCAGTCCAGGCCGGCGTCCCGCGCGACCTCGGCCAGCGCTCCCGGCGGGGCATAGACCACGGGACGATGGCCATACCCCCGCATCGCGCAGGCGAGGTCTACGGCGCTGGCCCGGCCACCACCGCCCCCTCCGGGCGGACGGGGACAGACGAGGACCTTCATGGCGGGACTCCTTCCATGTCACGTCACCGTCTAGGAGCCGTGGGGATCCGGGCGGCGACGCGGTGCCTCGGCCGCCGCCAGCAGGCTCGCGCAGACCCGCACGTGCTCCTCCGCCGTCATGGTGTGGAACACCGGCAGGACGATCGTGCTTCCGGCCAGTCGCTCGGTCACCGGCAGGGGCCGGACGCGGCCGGAGTGACCGGCGTAGGCGTCCTGGAGATGGACGGCCATGATGCCGCGCCGCGCGGAGATGCCGTCCGCCGAGAGCCACTCGAGGAGCTCCTCACGGTCCAGGGGGAACTCGGGCAGCACCTCCACCCAGCAGGACTGGACGTTCGACGTGCCGTACTGGGGATCCCGGACCAGGCGCAGTCCCGCGACCGAGGCGAACACGTCCCGGTAGTCGGCCGCGAGCGCCCGACGTCGCCGGACCATCTCGGGCAGCTTGCCGAGCTGGACCAGGCCGACCGCGGCCTGCAGGTCGGTCATGCGGTAGCTGAACCCGATCTCCGGATACCGCTCGCGAGGCGGCAGGGCCTGGGCGAGCGGCTCCGGGGAGGAGGGATCCATCGAGTGCTCCCGCAGGCGCCGCGCCCGGGCCGCCCACCCCGGGTTGTCGGTCGTGAGCATGCCGCCCTCACCGGTCGTCAGGACGGCGCGCGCATCGAAGGACCAGGCCGTGATGTCCGCGCCGGCGCCCACCGGTCGGCCCCGGTACGTTGATCCCGCACTGCCGGCCGCGTCCTCGACGAGGGCGAGGGAATGCCGGTCGCACAACTCGCGCAGGGGAGCCAGGTCCACCGGCAGGCCGCCCTGGTCCACGGCGACGATGGCCGTGGTCCGCGGCGTGATGACCTCGTCCACCGTGGCAGCCGTGACGGTACCGGTCTCGAGGTCGACATCGGCGAACACCGGCCGCGCACCCACGTAGGTCACGGCATTCGAGGTCGCCACGAACGACAACGAGGGGACGATCACGTCATCGCCGGGCTGCACCCCGGCGACGAGTAGTGCAACGTGGAGTGCCGCCGTCCCGGAGGACATGGCCACCCCGAGCGACACGCCCTGCGCCGCGGCGAAGGCCCGTTCGAACTCCGCGGTCCGCGGTCCCTGTGCCATCCACCCGGAGTCCATGACCCTGATGACGGCGTCGGTCTCCCCGCGACCGAGCCAGGGCCTCATGACGCTGATCCGGTCGCTCACGTCGAGACCGACGTTCTCGCCCCCGGGGCGGCAGGCCCGGGATCTACGGAGGGGGGTGGGGCGGCAGGGACAGAGGTGTCGATGGCGAGACTCATCAGGATGCTCCCTCGGGACGGATCATGACGCGGACGGTGCGCCACATGATCGAGAGATCGCCCAGGACGGACCAGTCCTCGGCGTGACGGGGATCGGGCCGCACGTTCTCGGCCCACTCGAGGCCGGACCGACGGCTGACCTGCCATGGGCCCGTCATCCCGGGCGTGATGTCGAGCCGGTGGCGCTCCGGGCCGGCGGAGGTGGTGACCTCCAGCGGCATCGAGGGCGGCGGTCCCACGATGGACATGTCCCCGCGCAGCACGTTCCAGAACTGGGGCACATCGTCCAGGGAGTGCCGGCGCAGCACCCGCCCGACCCGGGTGACCCGCGGGTCCTGGCGGGGCGTGGACAGGGACCCCTCCACCTCGCCGGTGGCCTGCGGCGTCGCCCGCTCCTCCCCGGTGGCCACCAGGGTGCGGAACTTGTACATCCGGAAGGGCCTGCCCTGGCGGCCAGTGCGCGTCTGGGCGAGGATCACCCCGCCCGGGGAGTCCCGCCGGACCAGCACGGCGATCACGGCGAACAGCGGCAGCATCACCAGCAGGGCCAGGGAGGCGATGACCACGTCCATGGCCCTCTTGACCACGTGCCGGGCCCCCTCGGAGGCCGACTGGCCCACGTGCACCAGGGGCAGGCCCCCCACCGTCCGGACACGGCTCGGCGGTCCCGGGACACCGGTCACCAGGGGCGCGAGGATGATCGCGACCCCGGTGGGTCCCACGGCCCGCGTGAGCTCGCGGACGACCCGGCTGTCGCCGCACGGCGGGCCGGTGATGACCAGGGCTTCCGCCCGGAGGTCCCGGACGGCCCCCTCGGCCTCCTCGAGGCCCACGTAGCATGCCGCGCGGTGGACCTCTCCCCAGTCCTGGACGGCGTCGTCGAGGGTGACCTCTCCGTCGAGGACGACACCCACCACCCTGTAGGCGCCTGCGGCCTCCCGCTCCACGAGGCGCACCACGGACCGCACGTCCGCAGGCGGGCCCACGACCACGACGTCCGAGAGGTCGTGGCCCTGCCGCCGACGTCTTCGCAGCCAGGACCGCCAGGACCATCTCCCGGCCAGGAGCCCGGCCAGCCCTAGGGGGAACAGGAGGACCAGCAGGGCACGGACACCGGTCCCGGGTCCCAGCACGCCCACGACGGCGACCATGCCTGCCGCCGCGGCGGTCCCGACGAGCACCCGCCGGTACTCGACGGTCCCGATGCCGACCTCCCACGGCGACCGGGTGCCGGACAGCTGGAGCATGGTGGCCCACAGCAGCGTGACGATGGCGACCATCCCCGGTGAGGGTGCCCCGCCTGCCGGCCCGGTGACCGAGTACAGCGGCCCTACCAGGCCGGCAGCGGCCACGACGACCGCCAGGTCCGTGACCAGGACCCGGCGGACGTAGCTCCGCTGCCAGTCGACGGCACGGAGGCCAGTGCCCACCAGCCCGCGGGGGGACAGGGCGAGGGACGAGGATGCATCGGGCCCTCCGGACGCCTGCTGGTCCCTCCCCGACCGGGGCGGCGTGGCCGACACCGGGAGACAGGAGGGGTGCCGGGCGGAGATGAGGGCCATGGGTGAACTCCCGCCGGGTGAGAGGGGTCCGGGCCGGCCCGCGGCTGGCTCCTGCGGACCCCCGGTGGTTGCCGCGGGCAACCTTGGTTGACACCCCGAGCGTAGGTTTCCACCTCGTCCTCCACACCCGTAGGCCGATACTCGATTGCCCCGTGGTCTCCACGTAGGGCGTGTCCCGCCGCTCCCTAGCTCCACCCGCGAGCCATCGGGGCCGCGGTCCCTCCGTGCGACTCCCGGCCTCCACGCGGACGGGGCCGGCCCCGGGTCGCCCAGAGGACCCGCACGGGACACGACGACGGCGTGGCCGGCGCCCGCACGGGAGCGGCGGCCACGCCGTCGGTCGTGCCCGGGCTAGGCGGGCAGGTCCCGCAGCTCGGAGCGGTCGGAGATGCCCAGCTTGGTGAACACCCGGTACAGGTGGCCCTCCACGGTGCGCTGCGAGACGAACAACCTCTCGGCCACCTCCGCGTTGCTCAGCCCGGCCGCCGCGAGGTCCACGATCTCCTGCTCGCGGGCCGTGAGCTCGCCCAGGGCCAGGGCCCCGGCCACGTACGGCGGGAACCACAGTCCGCTCCTGACCTGCAGCCGCTTCAGGTGGCGCAGGGCCTCGCCGCGGCGGCGCAGGTCTCCGCCGGCGTGGTGGAGGAGCACGAGCCGGGACCACGCCACGGCGGCCGGCAGGACCTCCCCGGCCACGGCCATCTCCTCGGCGGCCGCGGCCAGCCCCCGTGGGTCCTCCGCGAGCGCCGGGTCGAGGACCCGCACCAGGGCCTCGGACCGGGGACCGTCCATCCCCGCGCAGGTCCGGTGCAGCCGGGCCATGACCCCGTCGTCCTCGGCCTGGGGCGCCCGCAGCAGCAGCAGGGTGTACAGGATCTCCCGCCGCACCACGGGATCCTGTTCCAGGCGCGGGTCGTCGAGGATCCGGCGCCATAGCGGCTGGTGGTCGTCGGCGTACTCCCGGGTCCGGTCCTGGGCCAGGCTGAACAGGGCCAGGGCCAGCAGCCAGCGTCCCCGGGAGCCCTGCTGGGCTCGGCGTGCCCGTTCCTCCACGCGGAGGTCCTGCGGTACCGGGGACAGGGCGGCCCGGTGGGGGGCCAGCGCCGCCTCGGCCAGCAGGAGCAGCTGGGCCGGGTCGTGGTGGCGGAGCTCCACGACCGCGTCCCGGAGCCGGGCCACGGTCGAGGTGCTGCCGCCGTGCGAGGAGTCGACCAGAGCGCGCAGGGCCAGCACGGTGCCGGAGCGCTGGTACCAGTGGCGGGGCGCGAGCCGTTCCTGCTCGTCCAGGACCCGGCGGGCCTCCTCCAGGTGCCCGGCCGTCGTGTGGCTCAGGACCAGGTGGACGAGCGCGTAGTTCCCGAACCGCGCCGAGAAGGCGGGGGTGCTGGTGGCCAGCCCGTACGCCCTCCGGGCGGCCTCGATCGCCTCGGCGCTCCGGCCGGCGAGGCCCAGCAGGTCGGACTCCAGCACGAGCAGGATCGCCCGGGTGCCGTCCTCCGTGGCGGGGTCCTCGACCAGCGCGCGCGCCCGCTCGAGCAGCTCCTCGCGGCGGTCGTCCACGTCCTCCTCGCCCAGCAGCTCCACCAGCCCGGCGAGGGGCGCGGGCAGTCCGGGATCGGCCCCGCCCCGGGCGCGGACCCCGGCGACCGCGGGCGGCAGTGCCGCCCACGCGTGCGGTGCCTGGCCGGTGCGTACGCGGTCCATCGCGAGCAGGGAGTAGGCCTCGATCCGGTAGGCGGGGTCGGGCGCCCGCGCCGCCAGCTCCTCGAGCTCGGCCCGGGCCGTCCAGGTGCGTCCGGAGACGAGCATCAGCTCGGCCACCAGGAGCGCCGCGCGCGGGTCCCGGCTCCCGGCCAGTGCCGGGGCCAGGGCCCGGGCGGTCGGCCAGTCCTTCGCCCCCAGGGCCCGGTAGCCGGCCCCGACGACGGCCTCCTCCGGCACCTCCCGGCCGCACTCCAGGGCCCACAGGACCGACCGCGCGGTGGGCGGCTGCCCGTCGTCCCCGCCGGCGGACTCCCACCGGGCGTACAGGTCTGCGCTGCGGCCCGGCGGCACGCACGTGCGGAGCACCTCCGCGTGCAGGGCCGCGGACAGTTCCACGCGGTCGGCCCCCGTGCCCCGCACGAGTCCGGCCTCCAGCAGGTCCGGGACGTGGTCGCCGGCCACCGCGCGCAGCCGGGCGCGGGGCATCGGCCCGGCCAGGGCCAGCAGCTCGAGGGTCTCCCGCTCGCCCGGCAGCAGGGAGGCGTGCATCGACTCCACGGTGTCCACGAGCCGCACGTCCGGCTCCGGCGCGGCGCGCAGCAGGATCCAGGGGGTGGGGTGGCCGGGCATCGCCGGCCCGTCCGGGGCCGGGACCAGCACCCCCTGCTCCCGGGCGGACTCGAGGAAGGCGGCGGTGAGGCGCGGGTTGCCCCCCGTCATGCCGTGGATGGTGCGGACGGTCCCCTCGGTCAGGGGGGCGCCGACCGCCCGCTCGCACTGGCGCCGCACCCGCTCCGGGCAGGCCGGCTCCATGCGCACCGTGGCCAGGAGCCCCGTGTCCGCCAGCGCGGCGATGCCCGACTCCCGGCCCAGCGATCCCGTCCCGATGGCCACCAGGGTGGCCGCGCGGTTCTGCACCAGCTGGGCGAGCACGAAGGCGCTCGCGGCGTCGAGGTACTGCACGTCCACCACCACGATCACGGGCGAGGTGTCCAGCAACTGCAGCGCCCGCAGGACTGCCACGGGCGAGTCCAGGTCGTCCAGCCCGGTCAGCAGCGGCACCAGCGCCCCGTACGGCACCTCGCGCAGCGACTGGCTGCACTGCACCGTGAGCACCCGGTCGGACAACTCCGCCAGGTCCAGGGCGGCCCGGACGAGGGAGGACTTCCCCGTCCCGGGACCGCCGAGGACCACGGCGCCGGCCTCCCGGCCCCCGCGGAGCACGTCCAGCAGCGACTTCAGCTCGGGGCTGTCCGCGGGGACCGCGCTGCGCGGTCCCCGCAGCCCCGTCGTCGCCTGCCTCATCGGCCGGCCCCGAGATGCACCTGCGCCCGGGCCAGCCGGGCCAGGTCGGCCCGCCCGCGCACCTGCAGCTTCGCGTAGATCTGGTACAGGTGGCCCTCCACCGTCCGGATGGAGATGCCGGTGATCCGCGCGATCACGGCGTTCGTCCGCCCCTCGACCACGAGCCGGGCGACCTCCCGCTCGCGCCGCGTGAGCTCGGCCATCCAGGCCGGGTCGGCGTCGGCCTGGTCCTCGGCGCCCCCCGCGGGACGCCGGGAGGGCGCCGCCTCGGCGATGCGCCGCAGCGCCTGGGGCGGGAGGGCGCGCAGCAGCGGCGTCGCAGCCCACTCCAGGTGCGCGGCGAAACCGGCCGCGGCCAGGCCCTCGAGGGCCTGGACGCGCAGTTCCTCGTCATCCTCCAGGACCCAGCGGGCCAGCAGCAGGTGCGGGGCCGAGGTGGTGGTCTGGGTGCACGCCGCGGCCTCGGCCAGCCGCGCGGCCACCCGGAACTCGCCCAGCTGGAAGACGCTGGCCAACGCGGTGAACTCGACCGCGTAGAGCCCCGCCTCCGCCGCCCGGTCCGCCAGGGCCAGGACCCGCGCGGTGCCCGCCTCCGGGGAGTGGGTCCGCGCCGTGGACCAGGCCAGCATCAGCTCGGCGAGCCAGCCCAGGCGGCCCAGCGGCTGGTCCGCGGGCTGCCCCGACTGGCCGTCCATGAGCGCCTCCAGCAGCGTGGAGTCCCGGACGTCCTCGCCGTCGCTGCAGAACACCGTGATCGCGCGCGCCACCTGCAGCTCGTGGGGATTGCCCCCGGCCTCGAGCTGGGCCGCCAGGCGTGCGGCCCGGTGGTGGGCCTGCTCCCGCTCGCCCGTCACGGCGTCGAGGACCGCGAGCACGAGCTCGGCGTACTGGGCGGCCAGGGGGTGTCCGTGACGGCCGTCCAGGACGGCCTCGGCCACCTCGCGGCAGCGCTCGATCCGTCCGCAGGCGAGCAGCACGTTCAGCACCGACTGGGCGAGCACGGCGCGGTCCGAGGCGCCGAGCACGTCGTCGATGATGCCGTCGGCCTCGAAGCGGCCGAGCTCGGCATCGAGCCGGTCCAGCAGGCGCAGGGCACCGTCCTGGTCGTCGGCCAGGGCGAGGGCCTCCGCCCGCAGGGCCTGGGCCCGGCAGCGCACCGCCTCGCCCGTGAGGCCCGAGCTGGCGGGCGACAGGAGGCCGGGCAGGTGCTCCGCGGGGACCAGGTCCAGCCGCGCGTGGGCCTCGCGGACGTCCCCGCGGGCGACGGCCACGCTGGCCGCCACCACGCTCAGCGCGGCGGACGAGCCCTGCGGGAACCGGCGCACGACGGCCTCGGCCCCGTCCAGGTCGCCCGCCGCCACCCGGGCGCGGGCCTCGGCCCAGGCCACGTACAGGCCGGCGGGCGGCCCGGGGACCCCGGCCGGGACCGTGCCGGGGGCGGGCCAGTCGGTCTCGGCGAACAGGGACACGGCGCCCCGGACGTCGCCGAGCAGCATCAGCTCGTCGGCGGCCCGCAGGACGCTGAGGAAGCCCGGGTCCAGGGCCTCGAGCGTGACGGCCAGTTCCCGGCGCCGGTCCGGCTCGATGGCCGCGAGGGTCTCGGCGGCCTGCACCGGGGTGAGGGAGGCGATCCGCCCGGAGTGGTCGTTGCGCAGCTCGAGGGCGCCCCCGGCGTGCAGGGCGTCCAGCTCGTGGGCGAAGCCGTCGTGGATCAGCTCGCTGACCTTGCGGGGACCGCAGACGGCGAGCGCCTCCAGCAGCGCGCGCTGGCGCTGCGGCAGGTGGCGCAGGGACGTCATGGGCATGCCGGCGGCGCCCGTCCGGGGCAGCGGGCCGGAGCCCAGGATCCAGCAGGACCCGGACCGGCGCAGCTTGCCCTCGGCGACGCAGTCGCGCGCGAGCCGGCGCAGGCGGCTCGCGGAACCGCCGGCGTGCCGCCACAGGACCGTCAGGGCGAACCGCGAGACGGGCCCGTCCAGCACCTCCTCGAGCAGGCCCTCCGCGGCGGCCGGCGTGAGCGGCCCGACGGTGATGCCCTCCAGGACGCCGGCGCGCAGCAGGGCGGCCAGGTCCACGGGGACGTCCGAGAGGCGGTCGCAGTGCACGACCAGGGTGATGCGGCCCAGCTGCGCGAGCTGGGACAGCACCGTGAGGGTGCCCGCGTCGATCTGGTGGGCCTGGGACACGATGACCACGGCCGGCGGCTGGCCGGCCGGGCGGACGTAGTCGGAGAGCGTGCGGATCATGCCGTGCAGGGAGGACGGCGGGGCCTGGTCGAGTCCGGAGAGGAGGATGGACAGGGCCGCGTAGGGCGTGGCCACGGCGAACGCGCTGCCGTGCAGGCGGAAGACGGTCCGCTCCGGCGGCAGCGCGGCGATGGCCGCCTCGATGGTCTCCCGCCGGTCGCCGGCCTCGCCGGAGAGGATGGCCCCTCCGGGACGGTCGGCGGACAGGATCCGGCCGAGGGCCGTGGTGGCCTCGTGGGGGGACTCCATCCAGCGGCCGTCCCGGCCGGAGCCCAGCCAGGCCAGGGCCGGTCGCGCGGGATGGCGACGGGCGGCCGGCCGGGGGGTGTCCGGTGGTTCGGGGGGCGTCGGCCGGCCCGGGGCAGCCGCGGCCGCGGGCCGGGCGCCCGGCGGGGAGGCCGGGGAGGGTGTCCTGGGACTGGTGGTGGTCGGTGGGGCCGCCCGGGGGATGGGAGCGGCGTGGGTCGGATGAGACGGATGCATACCGGCGTGCCCTCGATTCTGCTGCGGACCTCCGGAAGGGGGGACTTCCGGACATGCTCGCGGGGATGCGAGACGACCCTGGCAGGTGGCCCTGATCTCGCGATCCTATGGAATCGGCCACACCGGGCGGAAGGGCGGGCGACATGGAGGGACACCCCGCGGGGCAAATCAACCCGCAGATTTAACCCTTGACGGCACGGGACTGGTGTGCAGTATGGGGCGGAAGGGGCCTAGGGCCCGGTGCGGGCCGGCCACGGGACGCCGACGCGGAGGGCGAGCCCGGGACGGACGCCCGGGCGGGGCCGCGCGGTTCCGCCCATAGGATTCGAACCTATACTGCACGGCTCCAAAGGCCGGCGTGCTGCCGTTACACCAGGGCGGATCGGTCGGCTGCGGACCGGCAGCCCATTCTGCCACAGGCTCATCCCTCGGCGACCTCGCCGGCCTCGAGCCAGGCCAGCTCCGTCTCCTCCCTGCGCTCCAGCAGTTCCTGCAGCGCGGCGTTGGCGCCCGCGAGCTCCTCGTAGTCCCCCGCGGTCGAGAGCCGGGCCATCCTCTCGTGCAGGGCGGCCTCCTCCTCGGCCAGCCGCGCGAGCTGGCGCTCGAGGCGGGCGGCCTCCTTGCGGGCCGCCCGCTTCTCCGCCTCGCTGGGCCCGGCCGGGCCGGCGTCGGGCCCCGCGGCGGACCCGGGGGCGGACCCCGTCCCGGCCGCGGGCGCCGACCGGCCGGCCGCGGGCGCCGACCGGCCGGCCGCGGGCGACCCCGCCGGACCGGTCGCGCCGCCGCCCGCCTGCTCCTGGGCACGGCGCAGCTCCAGGTACTGCTCCACGCCCCCGGGCAGGTCCCGGACCCGGCCGTCGCCGAGCAGGGCGAGCTGGTGGTCGGTGACGCGCTCGAGCAGGTAGCGGTCGTGGCTGACGACCACGAGCGTGCCGGGCCAGCCGTCGAGCATGTCCTCCACGGCGGCCAGGGTGTCCGTGTCGAGGTCGTTGGTGGGCTCGTCCAGCATGAGCACGTTCGGCGAGCCGACCATGAGCCGCAGCAGCTGCAGCCGCCGGCGCTCCCCGCCGGAGAGCTCCGCCACCGGCGTCCACTGCCGGGAGGCGCCGAAGCCCAGCTGCTCGAGCAGCTGGCCACCCGAGACGTCCTTCCCGCCGACCTGGAACGTGTTGCCCTCGCGGGCGATGACCTCGGCGACGCGCAGGTGGGCCACCTCGTCGAGCTCGGTCACGTCCTGGGTGAGGATGGCGGTCTGCACGGTCTTGCCCCGGCGCACGCGCCCGGAGTCGGGCTGCACCTGCCCGTCGAGCAGGCGCATCAGCGTGGACTTGCCGGCCCCGTTGACACCCACGATGCCGACCCGCTCCCCCGGGGCCAGGCGCAGGGTCACGTCGTCGAACAGCACGCGGCGCCCGCCGTCGCCGCCGTCCGTCCCGCCGGGCACCGGCACGGAGTAGGTGACGGACTCCAGGTCCAGCACGTCCTTGCCCAGCCGGGCGGTGGCCATCTTGGCCAGGGACACCGAGTCCCTCGGCTCCGGGACGTCCGCGATGACGGCGTTGGCCGCCTCGATGCGGAACTTCGGCTTCGAGGTCCGCGCCGGGGCGCCGCGGCGCAGCCAGGCCAGTTCCTTCTTGACCAGCTGCTGGCGCTTGCCCTCCATCACGGCCGCCGCGCGGTCGCGCTCGGCCCGGGCGAGCATCCACGCCGCGTAGCCGCCGTCGAAGGGCTCGACCGTGGCGTCGTGCACCTCCCACGTGCGGGTGCACACCTCGTCCAGGAACCAGCGGTCGTGCGTGACCACGAGCAGCCCGCCGTCGGAGGCCCGCCAGCGGTCCTTGAGGTGCCGCGCGAGCCACGCCACGCCCTCCACGTCGAGGTGGTTGGTGGGCTCGTCCAGGAAGACCAGGTCGTCGTCCCCGGCCAGCAGCCGGGCCAGGGCGGTGCGGCGGCGCTGGCCGCCGGAGAGGGTGCCGACCTGCCGGTCCCAGTCGATGCCGGACAGCAGCCCGGACACCACGTCGCGCACCTTCGGGTCCGAGGCCCACACGTGGTCCGGGACGTCGCCCACCACGGCGTGGCCCACCGTGTGCTCCGGGTCCAGGTCGTCGCGCTGGTCCAGCACGCCGAGGGTGACGCCGCCGCGGCGGGTGACCCGGCCGGCGTCGGGGTCCTGCTGTCCGGCGAGGATGCGCATGAGCGTGGACTTGCCGTCGCCGTTGCGGCCGACGAGGCCGATGCGGTCGCCCTCGTCCACGCCCAGGGACACGGAGTCCAGGACGGTGCGGGTGCCGAAGGAGATGCCGATGTTCTCGGCGCCGAGCAGGTGTGCCATGGAGCGGGGGGATCCTCGGGGTCGGTGGGGTTCGGGTGGTGCGGTCCGGGTGGTCCGGTGGTCCGGGTGGTCCGGTGGTCCGGTGGTCCGGGGCGCCGGCCTACAGCACCCGGGCGCCGTGGACGGGGCCGTGCACCGCGACGGCGGCGACCCCGGTGCGGTCCTCGATCCGCGCGGCGAGCTGGTAGGACTCCTCGGCGCTGCGGGCCAGGAACATGACGGTGGGCCCTGAGCCGGAGACCTGGCCGGCCAGGGCCCCCTCCTCCAGGCCGACGTCCAGCATGTCCGACAGCTCCGGGACCATGGCCGCCGCCGGGACCTGCAGGTCGTTGTGCAGCAGCAGCGCCAGCCGCTCCGGGTCGCCCGCGGTGAGGGCCTGGACGAGTTCCGGGTCCACCGCGGGCTCGTCCTCGGGGGCCGGCAGCGTGCCGTCCGCGCGCAGCTCGTCCAGCAGCGCGTAGACCTGCGGGGTGGACAGTCCCGTGGTGGCGGGCACGAGGACCAGGTGGACCGGGTGGCGCGCGAGCAGCGGGGTGAGCTCGTCCCCCACCCCGAGCCCGACGGCGGCACCACCGGTCACCGCGAAGGGCACGTCCGCGCCCAGGTCCGCGCCGAGGTCGGCCAGGTCCTGCCGGGACAGGCCGGCGTCCCACAGCGCGGCGCACGCCACGAGCGCGGCCGCGGCGTCCGCCGAGCCCCCGCCCATGCCGCCGGCCACGGGGACCTGCTTGGTGATCTCCAGGTGCACGCCGTGGGTGGCGGGGTCCAGGCCGAGCTGCTCGCGCAGCAGCAGGGCGGCCCGGGCGGCGAGGTTGGAGGCATCCTGCGGGATGGCCTCGGGGTCCACGAAGACGCTCGAGTGGTCGGACAGGGACACGGAGACCTCCCCGTCGCCGCGGGGCGTGGCGGTGACCTCCTCGAGCATGGACACGGAGAGGTAGACGCTCGCCACGGGGTGGTAGCCGTCCTCCCGGGGGCCGCCGACGGCCAGGGCCAGGTTGACCTTGCCCGGGGCCTGGGCCGTGACGTGGCTGAAGAGCCGGGTGCTCCCGGCGGTGGCGTCGGACGGGCTCATGCGCCGGCCTCCCCGGCGGCGGGGACCGGACCGGTGCCCGCGGGGCGGGCGGCGGCGATGCGCGCGAACTGCTCGATGCCGAGGACCTCTCCGCGGGCGCGCGGGTCCACGCCGGCGGCCAGCAGCGCGGCCTCCGCGGCGGCCGGGGAGCCGGCCCAGCCGGCCAGGGCCGCGCGCAGGGTCTTGCGCCGCTGGGCGAAGGCCGCGTCCACCACCGCGAACACCTGCCGGCGCGTGGCCGGGGTCTCCGGAGGGGTCCGCCGGGTGAGGGAGACGAGCCCGGACTGGATCTTGGGGGCCGGCCAGAAGACGTTCTTGCCGATCGTGCCGGCCTTGCGCACCTCCGCGTACCACGCGGCCTTGGCCGAGGGCACCCCGTAGACCTTCGATCCGGGGGCGGCGGCGAGCCGGTCGGCGACCTCCTCCTGGACCATGACGAGCCCGTGGCGCAGGGAGGGCAGCTCGGCGAGCAGGTGCAGCAGCACGGGCACCGCGACGTTGTACGGCAGGTTGGCCACGAGGGCGGTGGGCGGCCCCGCGGCGGCGGCCGGGCGGACGGAGTCCACCTCGGCGGCGGTGACGCGCATCCCGTCCGCCAGCAGCACGCCCAGCCGGCGCTCGGCGCCCGGACGGAACTCGGCGGCCGTGCGGGCCAGCCGGCCGGCCGGCACGGGGTCGATCTCCACGGCGGTGACGGCGCCGGCGGCGTCCAGCAGCCCGAGCGTGAGCGAGCCCAGTCCCGGGCCCACCTCCAGGACGTGCTCGTCCGGTGCGGTGCCCGCGGCGGCGGTGATGCGCCGGATGGTGTTGGGGTCGATGACGAAGTTCTGCCCCAGGGTCTTGGTGGGCCGCAGGTCCAGTTCCGTGGCCAGCCGGCGGATGTCGGCGGCGGAGAGCAGGGGGGCGTCGGGTGCGGTCACGCGCTCCATCCTACGGTGGCGCGGCCGTGCGGGGGCGGCACCGCCCGGTGCTGGGGACGGCGCTGGGGACGGTGCTGGGGACGGACCGTCAGAACTCCCCGTACACGCGCCGGGTGTTCTCCGCCACGGCGGTGCACAGCGCCTCCTCCGCCACGCCCCGCACCCGCGCCATCCCGCGCACCGTCAGCGGCACGAGGTAGGGCGCGTTGGGCCGTCCACGGTGGGGGTGGGGCGTGAGGAAGGGCGCGTCCGTCTCCACCAGCACCAGGTCCTCCCGCGCCTCGGCGAGCGCGGCCCGCAGGCCGTCGTTGGCGCCGAAGGTCACGGGGCCGGCGAAGGACATGTACCAGCCGTGCTCGTTGCACGTCCGGGCCAGCTCCACGTCCCCGGAGAAGCAGTGGAACACCACGGTCCCCGGCCGCCGCGGGGTGTCCAGCAGGATCCGCACCACGTCCTCGTGGGCGTCGCGGTCGTGGATCTGGACGGCCTTGCCGAGGCGGTGGGCGAGGTCCAGGTGCCAGCGGAAGGCCTCCTGCTGGGCCCCCACGCCCTCCGGGCCGGTCCGGTAGTAGTCCAGCCCGGTCTCCCCGACGGCGCGCACGCGCGGGTGGGCGGCCATCTCCTCGATCTGCTCCAGGGCCGCCTCGAGGTGGCCGCGCTCGGCCAGCCGGGCGGCGTCGTTGGGGTGGATGGCCACGGCCCCGAGGAGGCGGGGCTCGGCCTCGATGGCCGCGAGGGTGAACCGCGCGGACTCCACGTCGCAGCCGACCTGCACGGCGCCGGCCACCCCCACCGCCGCGGCGGCGTCCATGGCCTGGTGCACGTCCACGCGCACGAGCCCGTCGCGGAAGTCCAGGTGCGTGTGGTTGTCCACCACGGGCACCGCCAGCGGGTCGGGGGCCGGCGGGTACTCCAGCCGGCGCCGCCGCCGGGACTTCTCCTCCGCGGGATCCCGGCGCCGCTCCCCGGCGACCGCTCCCCCGGTGGCCGCGGCACTGGCGTCCTCGGCGGGCCGGTAGGCGGCCGGGGTGGCGGGCTCGGCCGCGGCGGCGCGGGCGGGCCCGGCGGTCTGGGCTGGATCGACAGGCACGGCGGGATCGGCGGGATCGGCGGTGGGCATGGTCCCCATGCTAGGGCCACGCCGGGGCCTGCATCGGGGCGGGCCCTGGGCGCCGTGCCCTCGGGGAGTGCGCCCGGGACCGCGCGCCCGGCTGGCTACGATGGACGGATGAGTGAACCGCTGGCCACCGTGCTGTTCGTCTGCACGGGCAACATCTGCCGTTCCGCCTACGGGCAGCACCTGCTGGCCCGCCAGCTGGAGGAGGCCGCGCCGGGCCGGTACCGCGTCGCCTCCGCCGGGACGCAGGTCAACCCGCGGCTGACCGTCCCGCCGCAGGTCCACGCGCTCGAGCGCGCCGGCGCCCTGGCGACACTGGCGGAGCACTCCCCCACGCAGCTGTCCGGGCGCACCGTGGCGCGGGCGGACCTGCTGCTCGGGGCCACCGCCGAGCACTCCGCGGCGATCCTGCGGGAGACGCCGGGGGCGCTGAACCGGTCCTTCACCATGCTCGAGTTCGGCGCGGCCGCCCGCGCGCTGGCCACGGGCACCCTCCCGGCCTGGTCCGCCCCGGAACCGGGGGCGACCACGCTCGCCGAGGACGTGCGCTCGCTGGCCCGCCACGTCGCGCGGCACCGCCCGGCGGTGCGCGCCGCGCTGGACACGATCGACCTGCCGGACCCCTACGGCCGGGAGGACGCCGCGTACACGGCCATGGCCGCGGCGCTGGAGCCCGCGGTGGACGCCATCACCGACCTGCTCGCCGGGCTCGCCCGCCGCGGCTGAGCCGCCGTCGGGACCGGGCCGCCGCCGGGAGCGCCGCCGTCCGGACCGGGCCGGTCAGCGGCCGGGGGCCGGGTGGAAGCGCTGCTGGGCCTTCTCCAGGCCCGCCTCCACCAGCTCGACGACGGCGTCCGCCGCGCGGTCCAGGTGCAGCGGCAGCAGCTCGCGCTCGGTGGCCGTGAACGGCCGGAGCACGAAGTCGGCGGCGGGCTGGCGCCCCGGGGGCCGGCCGATGCCCACCCGCACGCGCGGGTAGTCCTTGGTGCCGAGCACCTGGGAGATCGACTTCAGCCCGTTGTGGCCGCCCTCGCCCCCGCCGGTCTTCAGGCGCAGGGTGTCGAAGGGGATGTCCAGCTCGTCGTGGACCACCACCACGCGCTCGGGCGGGATGGAGTAGAAGCGCGCCAGGGCGCCCACGGGGCGCCCTGACACGTTCATGTAGCTGGCCGGCTTGGCCAGGATGAGTTTCGGCCCGCCGGGGGCCACGTGCGCGGTCCCGACGGCGGCCCCGGCCTTGTGGGCCGTGAGCCCGGTGCCGTAGCGCCCGGCCAGCTCGTCCACGACCATCTGGCCCACGTTGTGCCGGGTGCGCGCGTAGTCGGGCCCGGGGTTGCCGAGCCCGACCACGAGCCACGTCGAGGGGTTCCCCGCCGAGGGCGCACCCTTCACGTCCACGGGGAGGCTCAGGCCTCGGTCGGCTCGGCGGGGGCCTCGGCGCCCTCGGTGGCCTCGGTGGCCTCCGCGGTCTCGCCCAGGTCCTGCACGATCGGCTCGGAGACGGTGGCGATGACGTGGTCCTCGGCCAGCTCCAGGGTGACGCCGGCGGGCAGCTTCACGTCGGAGGCGTGCACGTGCTGGCCGGCCTCGCGGCCCTCGACCTCGATCGTGACGTTCTCGGGCAGGTGGGTGGCCTCGGCCAGCACCGGAACGGTGACCTCCTCGAGGTTGAACACGGCGCCCGCGGCGATCTCGCCCTCCACGTGCACCGGCACGTCCACGACGACCTTCTCGCCGCGCTGGACGACCAGCAGGTCGAGGTGGTCCACGGTCTGCTTCAGGGCGTTGCGCTGGATGTCCTTCGGCAGCACCAGGTGCTCCTGGCCGTCGTGGACCAGGGTCAGCAGGGCGTTGGGGTTGCGCACGGCCAGCGTGGTCTCCTGGGCCGGCATCAGGATGTGCACCGGATCGCCGCCGTGGCCGTAGACGACCGCGGGGATCTGGCCGGACCGGCGGGCCTGGCGCGAGGCGCCCTTGCCGAAGTCCTCGCGCAGGGTGACCTGGATCTTGGTATCGCTCATGGTTTCCTCCTGTACTTCCTCACCGCCGCCACCGGTGGTGGGGCGGGCCTTCCAGGCAGGACATCGCCGCGTCCGGCCGGGCGGTCACGGCGGACCCGCTCGGGGATCCGCCCCGGCCACGGTCCGGGGGTGCGGCGGCCTCGTCGATCACGGAGCGGGACGCTCCCTCGCCTGGGCAACGCCGACCATCCTACCAGTAGGCTGGTCCCCACCGGCTCCGCCGTGGCATCCGCATCCCTGATCCCCCAGGAGGACCCGTGGAGGACCCGCACCAGGACTGGGAGGCCGGCGGGGACCGGCTGACGGCCACCGCGGGCGCCATGCTGAGTGCCATGGACTCCGTGCTGGACGGCCGCCCCGGCGCGGTGCGCACCGCCGTGCTCGTCCTGCTGGCGGGCGGGCACCTGCTGGTCGAGGACGTGCCGGGCGTGGGCAAGACGCTGCTGGCCAAGGCCCTGGCCCGGACGGTGGGCGGGACCGTCAGCCGCATCCAGTTCACCCCGGACCTGCTGCCCTCGGACGTCACCGGGGTGGCGGTGTTCGACCCGGAGCGGCGTGGCTTCGAGTTCCGCCCCGGGGCCGTGTTCGCCAACGTGGTGATCGGCGACGAGGTCAACCGTGCCTCGGCCAAGACCCAGTCCGCCCTGCTCGAGTGCATGGAGGAACACCAGGTCACCGTGGACGGCACCACGCACCCCCTGGACGCCCCGTTCATGGTGGTGGCCACGCAGAACCCCGTGGAGTCGGAGGGCACCTATCCGCTGCCGGAGGCCCAGCGGGACCGGTTCATGGCCCGGATCACCATGGGCTACCCGGACGAGGACGCCGAGCTGCGGATGCTGCGCGCCCACCACCACCCGTTGCCCGCGGCCGCCCCCGTGAACCGGCTGGCCCCCGTCACCACCACGGAGGAGGTGCTGCGGATGATCGGTGCCGTCGCCCGCGTGCACGTCTCCGAGCCGGTGGCCCGGTACGTCGTGGCGCTGGGCCGGGCCAGCCGCGAGGACCCCGAGGTGCTCGTGGGGGCTAGCCCCCGCTCGCTGCTGCAGCTCACCCGGGCGGCCAAGGCGGAGGCCGCCCTGTCCGGCCGGTCGTTCGCCACCCCCCAGGACGTGGCGGACGTGGCCCGCGTGGTGCTGCCGCACCGGCTGCTGCTGCGCCGCCGCACCGCCGACGAGGCGGCCCGGGCCGAGGCGGTCGTCGACCGGCTCCTGCGCTCCACGCCCGTCCCGGCCGGCGACTGAGGGCGGGGCGGGGATGGGCGGCGGCACCGGGACCCGGGTCCGCGGACCGCTGCGCCCCACGGCCCGGGGCCTGGCCGTGGGCACCGCCGCCGCCGTGCTCGTGCTCGCCGGGCCGGTCCTCGGCCGCAGGGAGGCCCTGGCCCTCGGCCTGTTCCTCGCGGTGCTCGCCGCCGCGTCCCTCGGGGTCCTGGCGGTCCACGCCGGCCGGGTGGGCCGGCGGCGGCTGGGGCGCACCCTCGTGCCGGAGGCCGTGCCGGCCGGGGGCACCGTGCGCGTGTCCCTCTCCGGCACGGCGCCCGGGCTGCACGACGCGCTCCCGGGCCGCGACCCGGTGCCGGTGCCCTCCGGCAGCCACGACTGGCCGGCGGCCCGCCGCGGGGTCTACGACCTCGGCCCCGCCACGGCGGGGCTCATGGGACCCTTCGGCCTGTGGTCGGCGCGCGTCACGGTCGCCGGGACCGGCCGGGTGCGCGTGCTGCCGGCACCCCCCGACGACGCGGTCCTGGACGGGCTGTTGCGCGCCGGGCTGGGCGGGCGGCACGCGGCGGACCTGCTCGGCCGGCACGCCGCCCCGGACGACCTGCTGGTGCGGGAGCACCGGGACGGCGACCCGCTCACCCGCATCCACTGGGGCGCCACCGCCCGCACCGGGCGGGTCATGGTGCGCCAGGAGGAGTGGGCGCCGGACCCGTGGACCGCGGTCGTCCTGGACTGCCGGGCCGTGTCCTTCCCCGCCGGCCGCCGGACCGTGGAGGGCGGCGCCGGGCGGCGGTGGAGCACCTCCGGGGACTTCGAGCGCGCCGTGTCCGCAGCCGCGGCGGCCGCTGACCGGCTGCGCTCCGCCGGGCACCGGGTCCTCGTGCTGGACCAGGACGGGGCGCCGCTGGAGGAGGACCTCGCCGCGGCCGTGCTCACCCCGGCCCTGCGGGAGGCCTCCTGGCCGGCCTCGCTGCCGGCCGGGACCGCGGCCGTCGTCGCCGTGCTGGGCGCTGCCGTCACCCGGGACCTGCCGGTCCTGGCCTCCCTGCCCCGGTCGCTGCGCCGCGCCGCCGTGCTGGTCGGCGTGCCGGACGCCGGGCTAGCCGGCCCGGGGAGCGCGGGATCCGGGGACGGCGGGCCCGCCCGGGCGCTGGAGCGGGCCGGCTGGTTCATGGCCGAGGTCCCGTCATGACGGCCCGGTCCTCCCGCGCGGCGGCCTCGGGACTGCTGGCGGCGCTGGCGGGGGTCCTGGTCCTGTCCGCCGGGGCGGCCCTGGCCGGGGCGCTCGACGCCCCCGTGGCCGCGTGGCTGGTCCCGGCGGCGGTGCCGGCGGCGTGCGGCCTCGCCGCCGCCGCGCTCACCCGCTGGCTCGGTGGCCGGACGGTCCAGCCGCTGCTGGCGGGGCTGGCCGTGGCCGCGGTCGCCTGGTGCCTGCAGTGGTGGCCGGAGACGCTGTTGGTCGGCCTGGCGCCGCAGCCGGCCACCGCGGCGGCGATCGCCGAGTCCGCCGACCGGCTGCGTCAGGTGATCTGGACCGAGACCGCGCCCGTGGACCCCTCGCCCCCCGTGGTGGCCGGCGTGGGGGCCCTGCTGGCGGTCACCGCCCTCGTCACGGACGCCGTCGCGGTGGGACTGCGCTCCCCCGCCCTCGCGGGCCTGCCGGCGCTGGCGTTCGTCGGCGGCGCGGGGGTCCTGACCACGGGCGTGGCGCCGTGGCCCGCGCTGGCCCTGGCCGCCGCGGCCTGGCTGGGACTGCTGGCGGTGGGCCGCGAGGAGGTCCTGGACCGCGTGCTGGACCGGGCGCACCGGCCCGGGGCCGCGTCCGGGACGTGGCCGGCCGGCGCGGCCGTGGCCGGGACCGCCGCCGTGGCCGCCCTGGTGATCGCCGCCACCCAGCTCCCCCTGCTCTCCTCCGGCCTGGCCCCGGAGGGCCGGCGCGTGGTGCTGGGTCCGGGCTCGGGGCCGGTGGACCCGGCGGCGGACCTCGGCCGGGAGCTGCGCAGCGGCACCGGCTACGCGGGCATCCGCTACGAGACCGAGGACGGCCGGGGCGTGTACCTGCGCACCGCCGTCGTCGACGACGTCTACGACGCCCCGTGGGAGGCCTCGCCGCCGGGCCCCGGCGCCCCCGGCCGGACCGTCCCGGAGCTCGAGCCGGCCGGGGTCCGGCTGGCCGGCGGCGCCGGGCGGTTGCGGTCCGGGTCCGGCCCGCCCCGGTCGGAGGTGCGCCTCGTCCTGGAGGGCTGGTCGGGGCACTGGGCGCCGCTGCCGGACCAGTCCTGGATGGTGGACGGGCCCCTGGGCCAGCGGGGGTGGACCCTGGACCCGGCCACGGCCTCCGCCTACCGGCCCGCGGCCGAGCCCGTGGGCCTGGCGTACCGGGCCGCCGTCGTGCCCGTGCGCCTGGGGCTGGCGGACCTGGCCGCCCGCGCCGCCCCGGGGGCGCCGCCGGAGGTCGCCGGGCGGTGGGGGCCCGCACCCGAGCTGGCCGGCTCCGCCCTCCAGGACCTCGCCCGGCGGGTCACCGCGGGGCGGACCGGGCCGGTGGAGCAGGCCGCCGCCATCCAGTCCTACCTGACCTCGCGGCGCTTCAGCTACTCCGAGACCGCCCCGGCGGAGGAGGGCTACGACGGCTCCGGCCTCGAGATGACCGAGCAGTTCCTGCGGACCGGCGCGGGGTACTGCATCCACTACGCCTCGGCGATGGCCATGATGGCGCACGCCGTCGGCATCCCGGCCCGGGTGGTGGTCGGCTACGCCCCCGTGGCGGCCCGGGGCGGGGAGCACCGCGTGACCTCGGACCGCGCGCACTCGTGGCCCGAGCTCTACCTCGGCGGCGTCGGCTGGGTGCCCTTCGAGCCCACCCCCGGGGTGGGGCGGACCCCGCCGTACGGGCAGCTCGCCGCCGGCCCGCGCGGGCCGGTCGAGGACCCCGTCATCGGCGATCCGCCCGCGGCCGCCGGGGACGCCCCCACCGCCTCCCCCGAGCCCCCGGACGGCACCGCGGAACAGGGCCCCGCGGCCGGGGACGGGAACGCGGCCGGGGCCACCGGCCGGCTCGCCGCGGGGGCGGTGCTGCTGGCCGCGCTGGCCGGCGTGGCGGCGCTGCCCCGCGCACTCAGGACCCGACGGCGGCGCCTCCGGCTGGGCGCCCGGCCGCGGGTCCGGGGGCCGGGTCCGGGCCGGCACGCGGAGGCGCTGCGGGCCGCCGTCGGGAGTGCCTGGCGCGAGCTGGAGGACACGGCGGTCGACCTGCGCCGCGGCCGCGCCCCGGCCGAGTCCGAACCGGCCCTCGGACGCCGGCTCGCGCGGGCCGCCGGCGGCGGGGAACCGCACCGTGCCGTTCCGGGCCGCGGGGACGGCGGCGGGGACCCGGATCCCGGCGCCACCGCCGACCGCATCGTGGACGCGGTCGTGTGGGCCCGCTACGCCCCGCCGGACGCTCCCCCGCCCGCGGACGCCGGGCGCACCACCGAGCGGGTGGCGACCCTGGTCGCGGGCCTCGAGGCGGCCGCGGAGCCGGCCGTCCGGCGTCGGGCCCGGTGGCTGCCGGCGTCCCTGCTGCCCCGCGCGTCGCGGGCGCCCGCGACGGCCCGGGCGCCCGGACGCGTGGCGTCCGCGGGGCCCGGGGAGCCGGCCCCCGGGGATCCCGGAAGCGCGACGACCCGCCACCGGTCGGGGGCATCGCGGTCGGATGCGCCCCGTCGGTGACGGGTCGTGGCACCGGGTGCCGGCGTGGGGTGCCGGCGTGGGTGCGGTGCTACTTCTTCGCCGCGTACGGGTCGGCCAGGCCGATGTACTGCACCGTGGTGTACTCCTCGATGCCCTCGGCGCCGCCCTCGCGGCCCAGGCCCGACTGCTTCACGCCGCCGAAGGGGGCGGAGGCGTTGGAGATGACGCCGGCGTTGAAGCCGACGAGCCCGAACTCGATCTGCTCGGAGACCCGGAACATCGTGTTGACGTCCCGGGTGTAGATGTAGGAGGCCAGCCCGTACTGGGAGGCGTTGGCCAGCTGGATGGCCTCCTCCTCCGTGGCGAACGTGGTCACGGGGGCCACGGGGCCGAAGATCTCCTGGGACAGGATCGGGTTGTCGCTGCCCACGGACAGCAGGGTGGGGAGGTAGAAGTAGCCTTCGCCCTCCTTCGGCTTGCCGCCGGTGACGACCTCGCCGCCGGCGGCGACGGAGTCCTCGACGAGCTGGTGGATGTCCTGGCGGGCGCCCTCGTCGATGATCGGGCCCACGGTGGAGTCCGGCTCGGTGCCTCGCACCGGGTTCAGCGCGGCCAGGGCGGCGGCGAACTTGGCCTTGAACTCCTCGGCCACGTCCTCGTGCACGATGAAGCGGTTCGCGGCGGTGCAGGCCTCGCCCATGTTGCGCATCTTGGCGGCCATGGCGCCCTCGACGGCGGCGTCCAGGTCGGCGTCCGCGAACACCAGGAACGGGGCGTTGCCGCCGAGCTCCATGGAGGTGCGCAGCACGTTCTGGGCCGCGTCCTGCATCAGGCGCACGCCCACCGGGGTGGAGCCGGTGAAGGAGACCTTGCGCAGGCGCGAGTCCTTCATGAGCGGGCCGGAGATGGCCGAGGCGGAGGAGCCGGCCACGACGTTGAGCACGCCGGCGGGCAGGCCGGCCTCCTGCATGACCTGCGCGAACAGCAGGGAGGTCAGCGGGGTCAGCTTGGCGGGCTTGAGCACCATGGTGCAGCCGGCGGCCACGGCCGGGGCGACCTTGCGGGTGGCCATCGCCAGCGGGAAGTTCCACGGGGTGATCAGCAGGGACGGGCCCACCGGCTTGTGGGTGACGATCATCTTGTTCTTGCCCTCGGGCGAGGTGAAGTAGCGGCCGTAGTGGCGCACCGTCTCCTCGGAGAACCAGCGCAGGAACTCGGCGCCGTAGGCCACCTCGCCGCGGGCCTCGGCCAGGGGCTTGCCCATCTCGAGGGTCATCAGCAGGGCGAAGTCCTCGGCGCGGGCCGTGACCATGTCGAAGGCGCGGCGCAGGATCTCGGCGCGCTCGCGCGGGGCGGTGAGGGCCCACTCGGCCTGCGCCCCGGCGGCGGCGTCGAGGGCGGCGAGCGCGTCATCGGAGTTGGCGTCCTGGATGGACAGCAGCACCTTGCCGGTGGCCGGGTCGTGGACGTCCAGGGTCTTGCCGGAGGCGGCGTCCCGCCACTCTCCGTTGATCAGCAGGCCGGTGGGGACGGACTGCAGCAGTTCCTGCTCGCGTTCGGCGGTGACAGTCATGGGGAACCTCATTTCCGGTCGGTCGGCTCGGTCGGCCGGCGGCGTCTCGCCGTCGTCGGGGACCGTTCACCCCAGACTACTGCCGCCCGTGGGGCCACCCTGCACAGGTCACATTGCGACACCGGTGCACTGTGCGGCCCCGGAGGCGGGGCGTGCCGGCCGGCGCGAAGGGCTACTGCCGCGAGGCCAGGACCGCCTCGTAGAGCTCGCGCTTGGCCACGCCCCGGGCGGCGGCGACGGCGGCCACCGCCTCCTTCAGGCGGGTCCCGGAGGCCACGAGGACCTCGACGTCGGCCACCTGGCCCGCGGTGTCCGTGTCCGGGGCCGCGGTGGCCCCGGCCGTGACGATCACGATCTCCCCCTTGATCTCCTTCGAGCCCGCCCACTCGACCAGGCCGTCCAGGCTGTCCCGGACGACCTCCTCGTGCAGCTTGGTCAGCTCCCGGGCCACGCACGCCGGCCGGTCGGCCCCGAAGGCCTCCCGCAGGGAGGACAGGGTGGCGGCGAGCCGGTGGGGGGACTCGAAGAAGACGAGGGTGCGCCCGTCCCGGGACAGCTCGGCCAGCAGCCGGGCGCGCTCCCCCTCCTTGCGCGGGAGGAAGCCCTCGAAGGCGAACCGGTCCGTGGGCAGCCCGGACAGGGCCAGGGCGGTGGTCACCGCGCTGGGGCCGGGGGCGCAGGTCACCGGGACGTCCTCGCGGGCGGCGGTGGAGACGAGCCGGTAGCCGGGGTCGGAGACCAGCGGCATGCCGGCGTCCGTGACCACCGCGACCACGGCCCCGCCCCGGGCGGCCGCGAGCAGCTCCTCGGTGGACTCGCGCTCGTTGTGCTCGTGGTGGCTGACGACCCGGCCCGCGATCCGCACCCCGAGGCCCTGGGCCAGGTGGTGGGCGCGCCGGGTGTCCTCGGCCGCCACCACGTCCGCCGTGGCCAGCAGGTCCCGCAGGTGCTGCGAGGCGTCCGAGAGGTTGCCGATGGGCGTGGCCGCCAGCACGATCCGGCCGCCGACGGTGGCGTCGGACGGAGCGGGGGTCCCGGGGGTCTGCGGAGCGGCCATGCCTCCATGCTAGGCGTGCCCCGGTCCGGCCCGGCCCGCGCGGTCCCGGCACGTACGATGGCAGGGTGCTCCCGTCCCCGCCCCTCGGCCCGCCGGCCGCACCCGCCCTCCCGCCGGTGTCCCGGCCGGTGACGGCGGCCCCCGGGCCCGGCCCGCGGGGTTGGCTGGACGCCCCCGCCCACGCCTACACGGAGGCCGCGCTGCGGCTGCGGCTGCTCGGCGAGCGCTTCCGCCCCGGACACTGGGGCTGGATCGTGCCGCTGGCCGTCACGGTGGTGGCGGCGGTGCTGCGCCTGGCCCGCCTCGACCACCCGGACCAGCTGATCTTCGACGAGACGTACTACGTCAAGGACGCCTACACCCTGCTCCGGGCCGGGTACGAGCTGGACTGGCCGGAGGACCACGACGCGCAGTTCGCCGCCGGCGACCCGCGGCCGCGGGACTCCCCCGAATACGTGGTGCACCCGCCACTGGGCAAGTGGCTCATCGCCCTGGGGATGCTCGCGTTCGGCACGGACCACGGGCTGGGGTGGCGGTTCTCGGCGGCCGTGGCCGGCACGCTGTCCGTGCTGCTGACCGCCCTGGTGGCCCAGCGGATGTTCCGCTCGGTGTTCCTCGGCGGGATCGCCGGGCTGCTGCTGGCGGTGGAGGGACACCACCTGGTGATGTCCCGGACCGGCCTGCTGGACATCTTCCTGTCCTTCCTCGTGCTCGCCGCCTTCGGGGCGCTGCTGCTGGACCGGGACCACGGCCGGGCGCTGCTGGCCCGGCGGCTGGCGGCCGTGGCGGACCGCCACGGCGGGGTGCCGCCGTCGTGGGCCCTGCGCCACGGGCCGTGGCTGGGCTGGCGCCCGTGGCGGATCCTGGCGGGCGTGCTGCTGGGCGCGGCGTGCGGGGTGAAGCTGTCCGGCCTGGCGTTCATGGCGGCCTTCGGGCTGATGAGCGTCCTGTGGGACGCCAACGCCCGCCGCGTGGCCGGGATCCGGCACTGGCTGGGGGCCGGGGCCGTGCGGGACGGGCTGCCCGCCCTGGTCGCCGTGGTGGGGGTCGGCGCCGCCGCCTACCTCGCCACCTGGACCGGCTGGCTCGTCACCTCCGGCGGCTACAACCGGCAGTGGCACCTGGCCCATCCGCCGCAGGCCTGGTGGGAGCACCTGGTCCCGGGGGCGCTGCGGTCCCTGGTGGACTACCACGTGCAGTCCACCCGGTTCCACGGCGGCCTGGCCTCCGGCCACGCCTACGCCTCGAACCCGTGGACGTGGCCGTTCATGGGCCGGCCCACGTCCTTCTACTACGAGGGCCACGAGGCCGGCGAGGCCGGCTGCGCGGTGCGGTCCTGCTCCGCGGCGATCATCGACCTGGCCAATCCGGTGATCTGGTGGGCCGGGCTGCTGGCCGTGCTGGCCCTCGTGCTGCTCTGGGCCGGCCGCCGGGACTGGCGCGCCGGGGCGATCCTGGGCGCGTACGCGGCCGGCCAGCTCGTGTGGTTCCTGTGGCCCGAGCGCACCATGTTCTTCTTCTACACGGTGGCGTACACGCCCTTCCTCGTCCTGGCCGTCACGCTGTGCCTGGGCGTGCTGCTGCGCGCCGGCGGCCCCGCGCTGCGCCGCCGGAACACGGCCCTGGTCCTCGCGTTCGTCCTCGTGGCCCTGCTGGCCAGCGCGTTCTTCCTGCCCGTGTGGACGGGTGAGACGATCCCCTACGACCACTGGCGCCAGCGGATGTGGATGAGCAGCTGGATCTGAGCCGATAGCATCGCAGGAGACACCCCCGTCCCTCACGCCGGGCCGCCGCGCCCGGCACCGTGGAAGGCAGCGACATGGACAACCCCCAGGAATCCGGCACGGACCAGGTCGCCGAGCTCCCCGCCGAGACGAACGCGACGGACCACGTCCTCGCCGTGGCCGCCGCCCACCCCCACGCCCCCGCCTACGCCGTGCGCAACGGCGCCGGCGGCTGGATCGACGTGTCCTACGCGGCGTTCCTGGAGCAGGTGCGCGCCGCGGCCAAGGGCCTCATCGCCCGGGGGGTGCGACCGCGCTCCATGGTGGCGATCATGGCGCCCACGAGCTACGAGTGGGCGGTGATCGACCAGGCGATCTGGTTCGCCGGGGCCACGTCCGTGCCGGTGTACGAGACGTCCTCGCCCCTGCAGGTCCGGCACATCCTGGAGGACTCGGGCGCCCGCCTCGTCTTCACCGCCGCCGAGCGGCACTCCACCGCCGTCGAGCGCGCGGCCGGGCAGGGCGGCCTCGAGGTGGACGTGCGGCCGCTGGACGCCGCGGGGCTGGCCGCCCTCGCCGAGGACGGGCGGGGCGTCTCCGACGCGGCGCTGGAGGCCGCCCGCTCGACCGCCACCCTGGCCGACGTCGCGTCCCTCGTCTACACCTCCGGGACCACCGGCAAGCCGAAGGGCACCCGGATCACGCACGGGAACTTCGCCGTGGGGGCGGTCAACATCCTGCCGTTCGCGCAGGACATCGTGGGCCACGGCGAGCAGCGCACCCTGATGTTCCTGCCCCTGGCCCACGTGCTGGCCCACGCCGTGCAGTACATCTGCCTGCTGGGCCGCATCCAGGTGGCCCATGCGGCGGACCTCAAGACGCTCACCGCGGACCTGGCCTCCTTCCACCCCACGTGGCTGCTGGCGGTGCCCCGCGTGTTCGAGAAGCTCGACGCCGGCGCCGCGGCCGCGGCGCGCGAGGCCGGCACCGGCAGGCTCTTCGGCGCCGCCCGGGCCACGGCGATCGCGTACTCGGAGGCACTGGACGCCCGGGAGCGCGGCGAGGGCACCGGTCCCGGGCCGGCCCTCCGCGCCCGCCACGCGCTGTTCGACCGGCTCGTCTACCCGCGGATCCGGGCCATCCTGGGCGGCTCGGCGCGGTACACCGTCTCGGGGGCCAGCGCGCTGAACCCGGAGCTCGCCCACTTCTTCCGGGGCGCGGGCCTGGGCATGCAGGAGGGCTACGGGCTGACGGAGACGACGGCGCCGGCCACCCTGAACATCCCCGGCCTCACCCGCGTGGGCTCCGTGGGGCTGCCCGTGCCGGGGACCACGGTGCGGATCGCGGCCGACCAGGAGATCCTCGTCCGGGGCCCGATCGTGTTCGACGGCTACCACGGGCTGCCCGAGGAGACCGCCGCCGCGTTCGACGACGAGGGCTTCTTCCGCACCGGGGACATCGGCCGCCTCGACGCGGACGGCTTCCTCTACGTCACCGGCCGCAAGAAGGAGATCATCGTCACCGCGGGCGGCAAGAACGTCTACCCCACGCCGCTGGAGGAGGCCATCCGCTCCTCCGGGATCGTCGCCCAGGTCGTGGTGGTCGGGGACGGCCGGCCGTTCGTGGGCGCCCTCGTCACCCTGGACCGCGAGGGCCTGGCGCAGTGGGCGCGCGCGCAGGGCCGGCCGGTGCCGGACCTGGCCGCGGCCAGCACGGACCCGGACGTGCGGGCCGAGGTGCAGCGAGTGGTGGACACGGCCAACGAGCACGTCTCGCGCGCCGAGTCCGTGCGGAAATTCGTCATCCTCGACGCGGAGCTCTCCGAGGAGTCCGGGCACCTGACCCCCTCCCTGAAGCTGCAGCGCAAGGTCGTCATGGCGGACTACGCTGCGGCGGTGGAGGAGCTGTACGCGCCCTCCGCGTGAGGACCCCGCTTGCTACGCTGGCCGGGACCGAGTGATCACCCGCAGGACCGGCCGATCCACCGATCGTCCGGACGACCGACCAGGAAGCAGGTCACCGTGGCAGACATCGATCCCCAGAGGGCACGGCAGGATCCCGAGGAGGCCGCCGAGGCCACCCGGGAGCACAGCGGCTACAGCATCGAGGGCGACACCCCGCCCGCCGAGGGGCTCGGCGTGGGCCCCACGAACCCCGAGATGGACGTCGAGCGGCGCGGCGAGGGGGCCAAGGGCAAGACCTGGCTGGTGCTGGTCCTCGCCCTCGTCGTGGTGTTCGTCGTCCTGGCGATCATCGGCCGCATCGCCGGGATGTTCTGATCCGGGAGGACACGGCCGGCCACGGGGCCGGCGAGCCGGGGCCCACCCCCGGCGGTCCCGCGGGGGAACTGGCCGAGGACCGGTACGTCGGCGGCCGGGACCTGACGCGCTGGGACACGCGCCTCGGGAACCGGCTGGCCGAGTCGGCCCACCGCGTGGGCAGCGCACTGGGGCCCCACCAGGCGCTCATCCTGGTCCTGGCGATCGGCGCCGCCGTCGCCGCGCTCATGACGTGGCTGGCCTCGGAGGTCTACGAGGCGGTCACCCAGGCCGACGGCGTGGCGAGCCTGGACCGCCCCGTGCTGCGGGCCATGGTCGGGTGGCGCTCGACCGCCCTGGACACGGCCGTGACCGCCTACACGAACGTGGGCGGGGTGGTCGGCATGCCCGTGGTCGCCGTGACGGTCATGCTGGCCCTGGCCCTGCGGCGACGGTCCTGGACCCCGGTCATCCTCGTGGCCGCCGCCGGCACGGGCTCGCTGCTGATGACGGTGGCCGGCAAGGACCTCATCGGCCGCACCCGGCCGCCCCTGGCGGACGCCGTGCCGCCCTACGAGTACTCGCCGTCCTTCCCCTCGGGACACTCCCTCAACGCGCTCGTGATCGCCGGGACCGTGGCGTACCTGCTGTTGCTGCGCCAGCACTCGCGCGCAGTGCGGGTCCTCACGATCGCCCTGGCGGCCGCGTTCGCCCTCACCATGGGGCTCAGCCGCGTGTTCCTCGGGCACCACTGGCTCACGGACGTCCTCGCGGCCTGGCTCCTGGGGGCCGGCTGGCTCGCCGTGGTGGTCACCGCGCACCGGCTCTACCTCACCACCCGCCGCGCCGAGCGGCCCGGCGGGGCCGCGCCCGACGACGGCCCGGTCCCGGGCGGCGCCGGCCGCGCCTGAGGCGGGGGGACGGGGATGCCGCCGCCCCGGAGGGCTAGCGGCCGCCGTCGGGCACCAGGGCATCCACGATCCGGCCGAGCTCGCCCAGGCCGCCGGACCGCGCCATCGCCTCCGCCATCCCCTCGGCGGCGCGCCGGTAGGACGGGTCCTCGAGGACGGCCCGCACGGCGTGCGCCAGCCGCTCCGGGCTCGGGGTCTCGGACCGCAGCCTGCGGCCGACGCCCGCCCACGCCACGCGCGCCCCGACCTCGGGCTTGTCCTCCAGCCCTCCCGTGGTCACCACCGGCACCCCATGGCACAGGGCGTAGTGGACCCCGCCGTAGCCGCCGTTCGTGACGTAGACGTCGGTCCGCGGCAGGAGCTCGTCGTAGGGCAGCATCTCCGCGGCGCGGGCGTTCGCGGGCAGCGGCGGCAGCGTGTCCAGGGACCGGCCCCCCGTGGAGACGACCACCAGGACGTCGTCGCCGGCGAGCCCCTGCAACGCCGGGACGATGACCTGCCGCAGGTCCTTGTTCGCGAACGTGCCCTGCGTGACGTGGACGACGGGACGGCTGCCGTCCAGCTCGTCCCACCACGGCGGCAGCGGCGCCCTGGAGGGGGACAGCACAGGGCCGATGAAGTGCAGGTTCTCCGGGGCGTCGGATCGTGGGTACTCGAACGCGGCCACCGTGAACTGGGCCAGCGCCTCCGCGTGGCGAGGCCAGTCCAACACGGGGAAGCCCAGCGGCCGACCGTGGAGTCCGCGGTTGATCCCGTCCGCCGACGCGTTGACCGGCGCGAACAGGGTCCGGTCCATCACCGCGGACAGCGCCCGGTTGCGCCACCGGCCGACCGGTCCCCGCAACGGGGGCAGCCCCAGCCCGATCGGGGCCGTGTCCCGGCTGGCCAGCAGCAGCGGGATGACCCCGCACGCCACGATCGGCGGTCGCGTCCCTCGGGTGTGGCCCAGCAGGAAGGCGGCGCCGAGGAACGCGGTCTCCGCCAGCAGGACGTCGACGGGCTCCTGCGCGTGGCACGCCATCACCGTGCGGTACTGCTCGCGTCCGGGCCTGACGATGTAGCGGTCCGTCTGGCTGATGGCGAGCTTGAGGCCCTTCATCGTCGCGGAGTCCGGGTTCTGCGCCACGAGGTCCAGCCGGTCGTCGTAGTCGGCGGCCGGCGGCAGGGGGACGAACTCGGCGCCGGTGGCACGCACGTCGTCCGCGAAGCGGGCGCCGGTGAGGAAGCGGACGCGGTCAACGGGCCATGTCCTCCCGGTCCTGCCCTCGAGGGCTCAGGCGGCGTCGGCCCAGTCGGTGCGCCGCCGGACGAGGTCCTGCTGCGCCAGCCGGGACTCGCGGCGCCGACGGCGCGTGGGCCACGTGCCGATGAGCACGGCCACGAGCGTCACCAGCACCACGGCGGCCACGGCGATGCCGGCGTCCATCCAGAACTGGCCCGGGTAGAGCCGGATCAGGGCGTCGCTGGCGCGGAACGTCCACGTCCCCTCCGCGAAGAACAGGCCGTGGAAGGCCGCGAAGAACTGCTCCCAGCCCAGCGCGGCGAGCACGGCCAGCGCGACCAGCGCCACCAGCATCCACGCCGACCCGGCGAACAGGGCCCGGCGGATGCCGCCCTTGGCCGTGCGGGACAGCGCCACCATGAAGGCGAGGCAGGCCACCGCCAGCACGAGGCCCACGGCCATCGTCACGAGCATGACGAGCTTGACGTCCGCCATGTGCGCCACCTCCCCGTCCGTGAACAGCGGGGCGCCGCCGTTCCGCAGCTCGGCGAGGTACCGCGCGGGGGCGGCGTTGAAGAGGTAGTCCATCCCCGCGGACCCGTAGGTGAGCCGGTCCTCCGTGGTGAAGCCGTAGGGATCCGCCGGGAAGCCGGGGCGTTGGTACTCGAGCCACAGGAACACCGGCGAGGCGACGAGCCGGACGGCCGCGACCAGCACCACGACCGGGAAGAACAGGGCGAGCAGCACCTGCAGCACGCGCGGGGCGGTGGAGGGGCCCTCGAGCGCCTCGTCGCGGGCCGCGGCGCGGGCCTCGGCCTCGCGCAGCTCCCGCCGGCGGTCCTCGGCGTCCGCGGGGTCGGTGCCGAAGCCGCGGTAGTCCTGCGCGACCGGCGCGGGGACGGCCCCCGGACCCGCGGTCCAGGCGGTCTCGGGCTCCGGGGCGGCGGTGGCGGTCACGACGTCGGCCCGCGCCCCCGGGGCGCCCGGCCGCTCGTCGTACGGGACGGCGTCACCGGCGGCGAGCCGGCCGAGCTCGTCGCGGTCGATCGCCTGCGTCGACCCGGCCGCGTCATACCCCTCGCCGGCGGCGGGGCGGTCGAGCGCGACCGTGTCGGCCTCGCCGGCGCCCCGGTCGACCGGGTCCGCGCCGGCCGCGGTGCGGTCGAGCGCGACCGTCTCGGCGCCGTCGTCCTCCTGGTGGGCGCCGTAGTCCAGTCCGCTCTCGAACTGCGGGGCGTCCTCGCGGTCCCCGGTGGCGTCTTGGTCGCCGTTGCCTGACGTCCTGCGTGCCATGGTGCTGCCTCCCGCTCGTGCCGGACTGCCCGGATCTCGGCCACGAGCCTAGTCGGCGGGCCGGTCCCCGCGGCGGGGGCGCACCGGTCCCCGGCCGGGTTCGGCCGGGGACCCGCGGACGGTCAGTACCGGTAGTGGTCCGGCTTGTAGGGACCGGCCACGTCCACGCCGAGGTACTCGGCCTGGTCCTTGCTCAGCTCGGTCAGGTGGGCGCCGAGGGCGTCCAGGTGCAGCCGGGCCACCTTCTCGTCCAGGACCTTGGGCAGGACGTAGACCTGCTTGCCGTAGTCCAGGCCGGTGATCGAGCCGTGGCGGGCGAACAGCTCCATCTGGGCCATCACCTGGTTCGTGAAGGACGCGCTCATGACGAAGGACGGATGGCCCGTGGCGTTGCCCAGGTTCAGCAGGCGGCCCTCGGAGAGCACGATGATCGAGCGCTCGGTGTCCTGGCCGGCGTCGAAGGTCCACTCGTGGACCTGGGGCTTGATCTCGGTCTTGACCACGCCGGGCACGCGGGCGAGCCCGGCCATGTCCAGCTCGTTGTCGAAGTGCCCCACGTTGCCGACGATCGCCTTGTCCTTCATCCGCAGCATGTCCTCGGCCATGATGATGTCCTTGCCGCCGGTGGTGGTGATGAAGATGTCGCCGGACTCCACCACCTCGTCCAGGCGGACCACCTGGTAGCCGTCCATGGCGGCCTGCAGGGCGTTGATGGGGTCCACCTCGGTGACGACCACGCGGGCGCCCTGGCCGCGGAAGGCCTCCGCGGCGCCCTTGCCCACGTCCCCGTAGCCGCACACCACGGCGGTCTTGCCGCCGATCAGCACGTCGGTGCCGCGCATGATGCCGTCCGGCAGGGAGTGGCGGATGCCGTACTTGTTGTCGAACTTCGACTTGGTCACGGCGTCGTTGACGTTGATCGCCGGGAACAGCAGCTGCCCGGTCTCGGCCAGCTGGTAGAGGCGGTGCACGCCCGTGGTGGTCTCCTCGGTCACGCCGCGGATGCCCTCGGCGATCCGGGTGAACCGCTGCGGATTGGCCGCGAGCGAGGCGCGCAGGGTCTCCAGGATGATCTGGTACTCGGCGGAGTCGTCCGTGGTGGCGCTCGGCACCGCGCCGGCGGCCTCGAACTCCACGCCCTTGTGGACCAGCAGCGTGGCGTCGCCGCCGTCGTCGAGGATCATGTTCGGGCCGCGGGACGGATCGGCGTCCGAGCCGGGCCACACGAGGATCTGCGAGGCGGTCCACCAGTAGTCCTCGAGCGTCTCGTTCTTCCAGGCGAACACGGGCACGCCGGCCGGGGCCTCCGGGGTCCCGGAGCCGACCACGACGGCGGCGGCGGCCTCGTCCTGGGTGGAGAAGATGTTGCACGAGGCCCAGCGGACCTCGGCGCCGAGGGCCACGAGGGTCTCGATCAGCACGGCGGTCTGGACGGTCATGTGCAGGGAGCCGGCGATCCGGGCCCCCTTGAGCGGCTGGGCCTCGCCGAACTCCTCGCGCAGGGACATCAGGCCCGGCATCTCGTGCTCGGCCAGGCGGATCTGGTGCCGGCCGGCCTCGGCCAGGGACAGGTCGCGGACGGCGAAGTCGAACGTGGCCCCGGGGACGGTGACGCGGTTGGCGTAGCCCGGGTCGGTGGCGGGGCTCGGGGCGCTGTCGGCAGGGTTCTCAGTCATGCGTCCCAGCCTAGGGCAGGCGCGAGGGCGGACCGGGCGGCCGGCGACCGCGGGCGTCACGGGCCCGCGCCCGGGGACTCAGTCGTCGGTGGCGTCGCGCAGCAGGCGCAGGACGGGCCGGCCGGGACGGGCCGGGGCGTCACCCGTGAGCGGCTCGGGGCGCGGGCCGGCGTCGGGACCGGTGCCGCGGCGCACCGCGGGCGGCGTGGCGGCGGGCTCGTCCCGCGGCTCGGGCTCGCGCACGGCGTGCGCCAGGGCCAGCAGGTCGTCGGGCTCCGGCGCGGGGACGGCCGGGGTGCCCCCGGGGGCCTCGATGCGCAGGATCTCCCAGCCCCGCGGGGCCGTGAGCGTGCGCGCGTGGCGCTCGCACAGGTCGTAGGTGTGCGGCTCCGCGAGCCGGGACATGGGGCCCAGCACCACCGTGGAGTCGGCATAGTTGTACGTCAGCGTTGCCACGGCCGCCGTCCGGCAGCTGGTCTTGGAGCACTGGCGCATCGATCCCACGGCAGACCAGCCTACCCCCGCTTCCCCGGGCAGGCATGGAGGCCGCCCCGGTACACACCGGGGCGGGGCGGGACTAGCATCGAGTCATGATGTCCTTCGATCCGATCGTGGTCACCGCTCCCGGCGGGAACGGCGGGGAACCGGTCCGGACGCCGGAGGGCCGCTCGCCGCGGCGCGACCGCCGGGGCCGCGGGCTGCGCGGTCCGCTGATGCCGGCCGCCCTGCCCGCCGCGCGCACGCGCAACGAGCGGTTCGAGGACCACCTGCAGGCCGCCGTGGACCGGCTCGCGGAGCTGTGCGGCCCCGCGGTCGAGCAGGCGCGCTTCCGCGCCACCATGGTCCCCGAGGACCTGGAGCGCCGCCTGGAGCTCGTGCGCGCCTGGGGCAGCGAACTCGTCGAGGAGCCCACGGGCACGGCGCGCCGCGACCCGGACGGCACCGTGGTGATCACCATCCACCGCCGGCCCGTCGAGGCCCGGTGCCCCATCCCCTCGCTGCTGCCGGACGCCGTCTACGGGGCGGTCGTGGAGCAGTGGGCCGCACTCACCGGGGTGTCCCCGGAGTCCGTGGACCCCGACTACCACTGGTAGGGCGCGGACCGGCGGATCCCGGCGCGCCGCGCCCGGCCCGCGCCGGGCGCGGCCGGCACCGCCGCCGGCCGTGACGGGCCGGACCCGTCAGTAGCCCACGCGCACCGGCAGGCCCCCCGAGCGCTCGGCGCGGGGCACCACCGGATAGGCGGAGATGCCGTCCGCCGTCCGCACCGAGACGCCCGCGTGCACGAGTCCCCCGGTGGTGGTCAGCAGCACGCCGGCCACGGTCTCGTCCCCCGCGGCCAGGTCCCGCGCGGCGAGGGCACGGGACGACCGCGGGTCCAGCGCGCGCTCCACGGGTTCCCCCAGGGACCCGTCCGCCAGCACGGGGGTGACCTGCACGGCGCCGCCCTCCGCCGAGGACAGCACGAGCGTGGCGTCGGCGCCCTCCGGGAACGCGACCGCCCGCTCCACCCCGAGCGGGCGGACGGCGGACACCGAGGAGGTGTCCAGCGGACCGCCGGGCCGGCCGGACTGCCCCTGGGCGCTGGCCACCACGGGCTCGTCCGCGGTGACCGTCACGGTGTAGGTGCCGGTCTCCAGGCCCTCCAGGGGGACGCGGACGGTGGAGCCGGCGGCGATCTCCACCTCGCCGACCCCCTCCAGTTCGACCGGGCCGTCCGCCCCGGCCACGGTGACCTCCGCGGTCGTCGCCACCGTGGGTGCGGCGATCGTCACGGCCGGGGACACGCCCCCGTGGCCGTCCTGCGCCGCGACCTCGCGCACCGCGCGGGGGGAGGGCACGAGCACCCCGGGCATGACCGCCCGCGGCGCGGGCGCGGCCGTCGGCTGGATGACGTCCACGCCCCCCGGGGTGACGCCGAACAGCCGGCTGTGCTGCACCACCGCGCCCACGGCGCCGCCCCGGGCGCTCACGCGCACCGCGAGGTGCTCCTCGTCCGGGGCGAGGCCGCCGAGGACGATCGAGCGGTCCTCGCCCGGCCCGAGCACCAGGCCGGCGGTGCCCGGCGCCTCCACGGGCCCCTCGGCGCCGTACAGGCTCACGTCCACGGTGCTGGCGGAGGCCGAGGGGTTGGACAGCGTGAGCACGGCCGTGGAGCCGGCCGCCGTCCCGGCCCCCGTCAGCCAGAGCTCGTGTCCCGGGGCGGTGCACGCGCTCGCGTCGGCCCCGGCGAGGTCGCCGTCGGCCGCGGAGTACAGGGTGACGGCGTCCGCCACGGCGGACTGCCCACCGAGGGGCTCGACCGTGACGGCCGCCGCGCCCCCGTCCTCGCCGCCCGGGTCGGCGAGGGTCTCCACGCCGGCCCGGCGCACGGGCACGCCGTCCGGCCCCGAGGTGGCCGGCTCGCCCTGCTGGACCCGTTCCGGCTGCCCCCTCGTCAGCGGCTCCGCCCCGCCGTCCCCGCCGGCCGTGGCCAGCGGTCCCGCGGAGCTGCCGGGCAGGCGCCCGGCCAGGTCGGACAGCAGCACGGCGCTGAGCCCCGAGCGGGCCGTCGTGGACACGGGGCTGAACTGCGCATCCGTCCCCTCCGCGGCGCCGCGGGGCAGCCGGGGCGCGGGCGCGCACACGCCGACGTCCGGCGCGGCGGAGAGCCGGGCCGGGGCGGCGGTGCCGTCCACCGCCGGCGGGGCCGGCGCGGCGAGGCTGCCGGCCGCCACGGCGCCGGCCACGAGGAGCACGACGCCGGTCCCGGCCAGTCCCGCGCCGATCCTCCCCCGCCGGCCGAGCCCGCGCTCGTGCGCCGCGAGGGCGGCCCGGCGCCGCCGGTCCCGCTCTGCGGCGGCGCGCTGTCCCTTGAGCTGCCCGCGGCTGGCGGGCGGGGTGGGCTCGTCCGGTCGGCTCATCGTGCCGTGGTCCTCTCCTCGTCGCCGGCGCGGACGGCGTGCGACCCCGCCGGTCCGGGCGCCGGGGCCGGCGCCCCCGGTCCGGCCGGGCGCTGCGCGTCGACCGGCCCCTCCGGGTCGTCCGCGTCGTCGTCCGCCCAGTCGTCCCCGGGTCCGCCGAGCTCGCCCTCGAGGTCCTGCCAGGGCCGCGCGGGGCCGGCGAGCGGGGCGCGCGGGCGGGCGTCCGAGCGGCGGGCCGGCGAGGGGACCGCGAGCAGGGTGGCGAGCAGGAGCAGCACGGCAGGGACCCACCAGGCCCAGGAGACGGCGCTGGCGGACTGCTGCCAGACCACCAGCCGGCCGCCCTCGGCGGGCAGCTCGAAGGCCTGGGCCCACTCCCCCTCGGCCACGGGCGCGCGCTCCAGCGGCGTGCCGTCCAGGGTCGCGTGCCAGCCCGGGTCCGCGCGCTCGGCGAGCACGAGCCGGCGCTCCCGGCCGTCCTCGCCCGCCGCGATCCGGGTGTCCACCCGGCCGTCCCGGCGGGCCACGAGCTGGGTCGTGTCCCCCGCCGCGTCCTCGATGCGCACGCGCGCTGTGGTGAAGCCCAGGCGGTCCCGCAGTCCGTGCTCCCCGGCCACGGGGATCCCGCCGTCCCGGTCCGGCACCACGCGCCACAGCCAGCCGGAGTCGGTCAGGCCCACGGGAGCCAGCCCGGGAACCGCGTCGATGGACGCCGCGGTGGCCGCCTCCCGGCCGTCGGGGTCGCGCAGCACCACGAACGCGGCGCCGAGGGACTCCAGGGCGGGGCGCGGGTCCGCCGTCGTGCCCGAGACCAGTCCGGCGGCGAGGCTGCGCAACTGCTCGTCGGCCGCGTCCGGCGCCGCCGGGCGCGGGTCGGTGAGCGGCCCGGCCAGGGAGCGGGCCGCCCAGCCGGCGCTGAGCCGGTCCAGGGACGGGCCGGAGCCGGCGGCCAGGCCGGCGCGAAGCTCCTCGGCGCCGCGTTCCAGCACGAGCGTGCGCGTGGCGAGGGCGCTGGTGCCCTGGTCCGCGGCGGTGGCGGGGATCAGGCGCACGGGGCTGGGCGCCACCTCCGAGCCGGCGCCCAGCCCGGAGAGCTCCGGGGAGTGCTCCCCCGCAGCGGCGCGGGACTGCAGGGCGGCGGCGCCGGCCGCCTCCAGGTCCCCGCCGGGCAGGGTCCGCGGCAGGGTCCACAGTCCGGCGGCCAGGAGCACCGAGCACGCCCCGGCCGCCCCCAGCATGGCCAGGGCGGCGCGCAGTGGCACCCGGGCGCCGCGGTACCCGTTGAGCCCGGAGACCGCAGCGAGCAGCACGCCCATCGCCGCCAGGGAGGTGAAGGGGCCGGTGGAGACGGTCACGAGCCGCCCGTCGGCCGCCAGCGAGGTGGCGACCAGGGGCGCGAGCGTCCCGCCGGCGAGGGCCACGAGGGCCACGAGCAGCCCGGCCCGGGCCAGCCGGCCGGCCCGGCCGCGCCGCACCGCGCCCGCGGCCGCCATGGCCAGCGGGGGGGCGCCGAGGACGAGGGCCGCGGCCAGCGCCCACGGGGTCCCCGGGACCCACGCGTCCAGCCACGGCAGGGCGAGCAGCCCGGAGTCCGGGGCGAAGGCCTCGGGGAAGCCGAGCACCTGCTGCCACGGCGCGGCGGGCGCGGAGGCCTGCGGGACGCCGGGGTCCCCGAGCACGGCGCGCAGGTCGGTCCAGTGGGCCAGCAGCACGGGCAGGAACAGCGCGAGGGCCGGCAGCGGGGTCCACCACAGGGTGCGGCCGCGGCGGCGCAGCACGGCGGCGAGCACGAGCACGGCCGCCACGAGCGGCGGCAGCAGGGCCGGGGCCGCGGCGCCGAGCCCGGCCAGCAGCAGGGCGGTCCAGCCCGAGGCCGTCCAGGACACCACGCCGCGCCGGCCCGGGCGGGGACGGGCGTCCACGGCGTGGCCCTCGGGGTCCGGGCGGCGGGGGGCCGCGGACCCGGTGGCGTGGATGACGGCCAGGGCGAGCCACGGCAGGGCCAGGTGGACCAGGAGGGACCCGGGACGGCCCTGCCCGGAGGCGGTCACCAGCGCCGGGGACAGCCCCCACAGCAGCCCGGCCAGGACCCGCACGCCGCGGCCGCGCTCCACCGCGCCGGCGGCGAACCACGCTCCCGCGCCGGCCAGCGGCATGGCCAGGACCGTGAGCCACGCGAGGACGGCCGAGCCGTTGCCGGTGGCGCCCAGCACCGCGAGGACCAGGCCGAAGGGCCCGGGCTGGACGGGCGCGCCGACGCCGGCCGGGGCCCAGCCGTCGGTCGCGTGCCGCCACAGCTCCGCGGGGCTCCCGGACACGGGCAGCAGCGACCCGCCGGCCAGGGCGGGCGCGCCCAGCAGGTGGCGCGTCCCGGCGATCGAGAGCGCCGCGAGCAGGAGCACCACGGCCACCAGGCCGGTGCCGACCCAGTTGCGCCCCGGGGTGGCCAGCGCGGTGAAGTCGTCGTGCCCGCCGGTGGCCTCCGTGCCGGTGCCGGTCGAGCCGGTGCCGTCGCCGATGACCTCCTCGACCGACTCGAGCTCCAGCACGCTGCGCCGGTGGGAGCGGACCTGCCGGCGGCCGGCGCGCAGCGGGGCCACGACGCCGCGGGGGGCGGTGCGCGTGCGCCGGGCCTGCGCCCGGGCGCGGGCCAGCGGCACGGGCCGCACGAGGGTGCGCAGGGTCCCCGCCAGTCGCGCGGCCCCGCGACCGGGCTCCTTGGCGAGCAGGGACCCGGCGAAGCCGGCGATGCCGGCCAGGAGGGACCAGGCCCAGAGGAGGGGCACGGCCAGCGGCCGGGCATGCTTGAGGCGGAGCCAGACCGAGGACTCCCGCAGGGCCGCGGGGCCGGCGTACAGCCCCTCGCCCTCGGCGGCGTGCCGGACGACGGCGCCCGGGACCACGACCACGCGGTGCCCGGCCAGCCGCGCGCGCCAGCACAGGTCGACGGCGGCCGCCGGCGCCGGCGCGGCGGGATCCGGGCCGCGCAGGGCGTCCCACACGTCCGCGCGCACGAGCAGCCCGGGGGCCGAGACGGCGAAGACGTCGGTGCGCGCATCGTACTGGCCCTGGTCGAGCTCCCCGGGCTCGATGAGGCTGATGGGCTCGCCGGCGCCGGTCACGGCCAGCCCCACGTCGAGCAGGTGGCGGGGCCGGTCCAGCTCGACCTGCTTGCAACCGGCGACGGTCACCGACGGGGAGGCCTCCACGACCCCGAGCAGCCGCTCCAGGGCGGCGGGGTCGGCCAGCGCGTCGTCGTGCATCCACCACAGCCAGTGGGCCGCGGCCTCGCGGCCGGGGTCGGCCTGGTGGCCGGCCGGGGCGCCGGTCGCGGCCAGGAGCCCGGCCACCGCGGGGACGGGACCGTGCAGGAACGCGGCCGGCACGCCGGCGTCGTCGGCGAGGCGGGCCACCTCGTCGCGGACCGCGTGGAGGGGCTCACCGAGCCCACCGTCGCCGCCACCGTCACCGCCGCCTGCCGCGCCGGCGAGCACGGTGACGAGGCGGTCCGGGAGGCGCCGCTGGGCCAGCAGGGAGCGCACGGCGTCGGCCGCCATGCCGGGCCGTCGGTCCACGACCACCACCGCGGTGACGTGCTGGGCCCGGGCCCCCGGGACGGCGGCGTGGCCCGGGGCGGTGGCGGTGGCGGGGATCAGACCGACCGCTTCCGCAGCCGGCGCCTCTCACGCTCGGACAGCCCGCCCCAGATGCCGAAGCGCTCGTCGTTGCCGAGCGCGTACTCGAGGCACTCGCTGCGCACGGTGCAGGCGCTGCAGACCTTCTTGGCGTCGCGCGTGGAGCCGCCCTTCTCGGGGAAGAACGCCTCGGGGTCGGTCTGGGCGCACAGGGCGTCCACCTGCCAGGCCAGCTCACCGTCCACGTCGCGCGGGTCGGCCAGTCCGGGCAGGCCCAGCCACGCGGCGGGCGCCGCGGGGGCCTCCCGCGGGCGCTCCGGGGCCCCGCCCGGGTGCAGGGCGGTGACGGTGGCGGCGGCGCCGTCCTCGTCGGGGGTCTCCGCGTCGTCGCGGTCCGCATGGGCGTCCAGCAGGGCCGTGGCCCGGTCCTCGAGGCTCAGGCCGGAGTCCAGCCGCCGGGCGGCCTCCGGGTCGGCGGGGTCCAGGAACCAGTCGGCCGGCACCGCCCGTCCCGCGTACGGCGCGTCCAGGGTCCGGGTGCTGCGCGTCTCCTCCACCTGCTGGGCATTCTCCATGTGCTTCCTCCCCGTACTCACGCTGGCCGTCCCCCACCGGGATCTCCGGCGACGGGGACGCGGACCGGGTTCCAGGCACACGCCAGCCGACCCCCCGTCTCCGCCGTCCGGCCCCCTCCGGGCACGAACGGAACCACCGGCCGGGCCTGGGCACCGGTCGGTGGCGGAGAACAGTGGTGGGCGGTGGGAAGCGCCGTGGTCACCTTGACCGTTCCGCTTGAATTACATCGGTGTGACTCACGGTTCGTCAAACCGGCGCGGCACAATGTGGAGCGGCGATCGGCGGCGCCAGAACCGACACGCCGAGCCCACGTCGGCCCTGCCCGGCGTGTTGCCCCGGAGGCCCGTCCGGGGCCGTCCACGACGTCCCGAAAGGACAGGTTCCCATGGTCTCACTCGGATCCCCCTCCCGCCCCGGCGGCGGCCCGGCCGACTGGTTCGGGCTCGTGGCCGCCTCGCCGCGTCCCGCGGTGGTGGACTACGCCACCGGCGGGGACCGGGTGGAGCTCTCCGGCCGGGTGCTGGCCAACTGGGCGGCCAAGACCGCCAACCTGCTCGACGCCGAGGGCCTGGGCACCGGGTCCACCGTCGTCCTGGACCTGCCCGCGAGCTGGATGCCGCTGGCGGTGCTCCTGGGGGCCGCGCGGGCCGGCGTCGGGATCGGGTATGCGGGCCCGGGCGGGGCCGGCGCCGACCTGGTGGTCACCGACGACGCGGGCGCCTGGGCCGCCGCGCCCTCCGAGCTGTGGTCCGTCCCGGCCGGCGGGATCGGCGGGGGCGCGGCCGGCGGGACGGACGGCGACGCCGGCGCCGCCCCGCTGCCGGCCCACGCCCTGGACTACGCCGCGGAGGTCCGCGTGCAGGGCGACCGGTGCGCCCTGCCGATGCCGCCCGGCACCCTCGCGGGGCTGGTCGCGGGGCCGGCCGGGGCAGCCGAGGACGCGACCGGGGCGGACCGAGACGGGGCCGGGGCGGACGCGCGCTGGTCCCGCCGCGAGCGCGGCCTCGTGGTGGCCGCACGGGCGGGCCGCCTGGACGCGGCGCTGGCGCGGGCCGCCGCGGAGGCCTGGGGCCGGGGGCTGCCGGTCGTGCTCGTGCCGGCGGAGCGGGCGGACGACGAGGCGGTGGCCGGGATCGTCACGGCGGAGCGGCTCGGGGACGCCACGGCCCGGTGACCGGGGCGCGGCGTGCGGACGTGGCATCCGGGGGTCGCGGGAAGGCGCGCGGCGTCAGTCGGCGGAGTCGGCCCGCGCGGTGGCGGCACGGTCGCCCGGCACCGTGCTGGCCCGGGGGGCCGCTCGGAGACCGCGCGGGGCGTCCCGGGGGCCCCGGGGCCCGTCGGCCCCGGGGGCCGTGACCACGGGCAGCTGGCCCGTCAGCCGTTCCCGGTCGTGGGCGAAGTCCGGGTCGGCGTCCAGTTCCTCGGTGAAGACCCAGAACCGGTAGGCGAAGAACCGGAAGATCGTGCCCAGCACGAGGCCCACCACGCTGCCGGCGATGAAGATGCCGGTGGTGGAGGTGACGCCCAGCCAGTACTGCGCCACGAACACGCACGCGGCCGCGATGCCCATCCCGATCACGTTCATCACGGCGAACAGCACGAGCTCGCGCACGACGTTGCTCTGCCGGCGGTGCCGGAAGGTCCAGAACCGGTTGGCCGCCCAGGAGAAGATGGTGGCGACCACGCTGGCCACCACCTTGGACTTGACGTTGCTGCCCTCCATGGGCCCGTCCATGAGCCACAGGAAGATGCCGGAGTCCACCACGAAGGCGGCGGCCCCGACCGCGCCGAACTTGGCGACCTCCCGCCACAGCAAGGCGACCAGGGCCACGAGGCGTTGCCACAGGGTGCTGATCATGGGCGTGGAGGGGCTCCTCGGTGGGCGGCGGGCGTACCCGCACACTGTAGACGGCTTTCCTCCCCGTTTCCTGACAGGTCCGGGGCGGGGACGGTGGCCGACGGGCGGGCCCCGCGGTGATGGGTACCCTTGGTGCGTGACTTTTCCTGTGATCGGAGTAGTGGGCGGCGGCCAGCTGGCCCGGATGATGGCCCCGGCGGCCACGGCACTGGGGGTGCGCCTCAGGGTGCTCGCCGAGGGCGCCGACGTGTCCGCCACCACCGCGGCGCCGTGCGTGGTCGGCGACTACCGGGACCTCGAGACCCTGAAGGACTTCGCCGCGACCGTGGACGTGGTCACCTTCGACCACGAGCACGTCCCGGCCGAGCACCTGCGCGTCCTCGAGGCGGCCGGGGTGAACCTGCAGCCGGGCCCCGAGGCGCTGCAGTACGCCCAGGACAAGCTGCTGATGCGCCAGGCCTGCGACCGGCTGGGCCTGCCGAACCCGGAGTGGGCCGCCGTCGCCACCGTGGCCGAGCTCGTGGCGGCGGGCGACCGGATCGGCTGGCCGGTGGTGCTGAAGACCCCGCGCGGGGGCTACGACGGCAAGGGCGTGCGGGTGCTGGACTCCGCCGCCCAGGCCGAGGACTGCCGCGACTGGTTCGCCCTGGGCTTCGAGGCCCTGCTGGTGGAGCAGAAGGTGGACTTCTCCCGCGAGCTCTCCGCCCAGGTGGCCCGCACGCCCTCCGGGACGACCGCGTCCTACCCCGTGGTCGAGTCCGTCCAGACGGACGGCGTCTGCGACCTCGTCACCGCCCCGGCCCCGGGGATCGATCCGCGCACCGCGCAGGCCGCCGAGGAGGCGGCCGTCACCCTCGCCGAGGGACTGGGCGTGACCGGGATGCTGGCCGTGGAACTGTTCGAGACCCCCGGCGTGGGCCCGGGCTTCATGGTCAACGAGCTGGCCATGCGCCCGCACAACTCGGGGCACTGGTCCATGGACGGCGCCGTGACGGGCCAGTTCGAGCAGCACGTGCGTGCGGTGCTCGACCTCCCGCTGGGGTCCACGGACACGCTCGGGGCGTTCACCGTCATGAAGAACTACCTCGGCGGCGCCAACGAGGACCTCTACTCCGCCTTCCCGACGGCCATGGCCGCCTACCCGGAGGCCAAGGTCCACGCCTACGGCAAGTCGGTGCGCCCGGGGCGCAAGATCGGGCACGTGAACGTCGTCGCCCCGCTGGCCGAGGACCTCGACGCGGCCCGCGAGGCCGCCGAGGGCGCGGCCGCGATCATCCGCGACGGCCACCGGGCCCAGAACGAGCCCGGGGCCCAGCCGGCCCCGGACGAGCACGACGAGCACCAGGAGCAGCGATGACCGGCACGGACGAGCAGCACGCAGGGACCACCGGCCCGGCCCGGGTGGCGGTGGTGATGGGCTCCGACTCGGACTGGCCCGTCATGCAGGCGGCCGCCGAGGCCCTGGAGGAGTTCGGCATCGCCTACGAGGCCGACGTCGTCTCCGCCCACCGCATGCCGCACGAGATGGTGGACTTCGGCACGCGGGCCCACGAGCGCGGCATCCGGGTGGTCATCGCCGGCGCCGGCGGCGCCGCCCACCTGCCCGGCATGATCGCCTCCACCACCCCGCTGCCGGTGATCGGCGTCCCGGTGCCGCTGAAGATGCTCGACGGCATGGACTCCCTGCTGTCGATCGTGCAGATGCCGGCCGGCGTCCCGGTGGCCACCGTCTCCATCGGCGGGGCCCGCAACGCGGGGCTGCTCGCCGCCCGCATCCTGGCCGCCGGCGAGGGCGCCGAGGCCGCCCGGCTGCGCGAGCGCCTCACCGTCTTCGCGGCGGAACTGCGGGACACGGCCACCGCCAAGGGCGCCCGCCTGCGGGACTCGCTCACCGGCCGGCCCGGCTACCGCGCGCCAGCCACCCCGGCCGACCGGTCATGACCGGCCGCGCCGTCGGCCCCTCCCCCGCCGGCGGCGGGGACCCCGTGCGCGCACCGGAGACGGCGAGCGTCCCGCAGCGCGGCAAGCGGGCCTGGATCCTGCTCGCGCTCACCCTCCTGGTCCCCGGCGGGGCTCAGGTGGTGGCCGGCGACCGCCGGCTCGGCCGGGCGGCCCTGCGCGTGACCCTGGCCGTGTGGGCCGTGCTGCTCGCCGCCCTCGTCCTGTTCCTCGTCCAGCGGGACCTGCTCCTGCGCCTGGCGGCGGACCCCACGTGGCAGCTCGGGGGCATCATCGTCCTGGCCGCGCTGGCGATCGGCTGGGCGGTGCTGTGGGTGGACACCCTGCGGCTCGTCCGCCTCCGACTGCTGGCCCCCGGGATGCGCCCCCTCGTGGCGGCCTGCTCCGTCCTGGCGCTGGTGGCCACCTCCGGCGTCCTGGGCTACGGCTCGTGGGCCGTGAACGCCGGGCGCAACGCGCTGGGCTCCATCTTCGAGGCCGGGCCGGCGATCGAGCCGGTCGACGGCCGCTACAACTTCCTGCTGATGGGCGGGGACGCCGGCGAGGGCCGGCTGGGCCTGCGCCCGGACTCGATCCACGTGGCCTCCATGAACGCGCGCACCGGCCACACGATCGTCTTCTCCCTGCCCCGCAACTTCCAGAACGCGCAGTTCACCGAGGACTCGCCGCTGTGGCAGGCCTACCCCGAGGGCTTCGACTGCGGCGACGAGTGCATCCTCAACGCGCTCTACGTGGACGTCAACGAGAACCACCGCGATCTCTACCCGGACGCCGAGGACCCCGGGGCCGAGGCGATGAAGGACGCCGCCGGCGGCATCCTGGGGCTGGAGGTCCAGTCCTACGCGCTCGTGGACATGGGCGGCTTCGCCCAGCTCATCGACGCCATGGGCGGGGTCACCGTGACCTCCGGCGGCTGGACCACGTACCGCGGCACCCGCCCGGACGGGCAGTGGGGCAACGCCTGGTGGGGCCCCGGCACGTACACCTTCGACGGCGAGGACGCCCTGGCCTTCGCCCGGTCGCGGCACTTCTCCACGGACTACTCCCGGATCCGCCGCCAGCAGTGCATCCAGTCGGCCATGCTGGCCCAGTTCAACCCCCAGACGCTGGTCACGCGCTTCCAGGGCATCCTCGACGCCGGCGAGCAGATCGTCGAGACGGACCTGCCGGGCCAGCAGCTCGGGACGTTCGTGGGCCTGGCCTCCAAGGCCCGGTCCCAGGAGATGGGCCAGCTGACCATCGGCCCGCCCGACTTCGGCAGCCAGGGCGACCAGTTCACCACCTACCCGGACTTCGAGCTGGTCCACCAGCGCGTCGGCGAGATGCTCGCCGAGGACGGCACCCCGCAGGCCGCCGGCGGGATGCCCGCGCCGCTGCTGGTCGTGGACGCCGCCGCCGGCGTCCTCGCCGGGGCGGCCCCGGACCCGGCCGGCTCGGAGGGCTCCGGCCCCGCCGACTGGCCGGAGCCGCCGCGTCAGCCCGACGGCGACCCCATCGACCCCGAGTGGCTCATGTACCTCGAGGACACCGGCCAGATCGGCCTGCTCGAGGAGGCCGCGAAGACCAACCACCTCTGCGTGGCCGGCACCGGCTGAGCCGGCGGGCCGCGTGCCGTCGCAGATCGATAGGCTGGAGGAATGTTCCTGCTCCGCAACGCCGTCCGTGACTATGCCTGGGGATCGACGACCCTCCTGGCGGGGTTGCAGGGGCGCACCCCGACCGGGCGGCCCGAGGCGGAGGTGTGGATGGGCGCCCACCACGGCGCGCCCTCCGGCGCCGTCCCGGTGGACGCGCCCGCCGGGGACCCCGTCCCGCTGGACGAGCTCATCGCGCGGGACCCGCAGGCGATGCTGGGCGAGGCCGCCCGCTTCGGCCGGCTGCCGTACCTGGTCAAGCTCCTCGCCGCCGGGCGTCCCCTGTCCATCCAGGCCCACCCCACCCTGGACCAGGCGCGCGCCGGCCACGCGGCCGAGGAGGCCGCGGGCATCCCGGTCGACGCCGCCCACCGCAACTACCGGGACGACAACCACAAGCCCGAGATGGTCGTCGCGCTCACGCCCTTCGCCGCGCTGTGCGGCTTCCGGACGCCCCAGCACGCCGCCGCCTCCTTCGAGCGGCTCGCCGCCGTGCTGGCCGACCACGCCGACGGCGGGGGTGCGGACCCGGCCCACGCCGTGGCCGGCCTCGCCGCGCGCCTGCGCGCCGGCGCCATCGACGAGGCGTTCTGCGCCCTGCTGGACCCCGCCGGTCCCTGGGCCGGGGGCGACGCGGTGGCGGCCGCCGTCGCCGCCCTGCGGGACGCGCCCTCCGTCCTGGCGGAGGACCTGAACCTGTCCACCGCCGTGGGCATCGCCGGGCACTGCCCGCGCGACCCCGGCGTGCTCGTGTCCGTGCTGCTCAACCGCGTGGACCTCGCCCCGGGCCAGGCCATCCACCTGCCGGCCGGCAACGTGCACGCCTACCTGCACGGGCTCGGCCTGGAGGTCATGGCCGCCTCGGACAACGTGGTGCGCGGCGGGCTGACCCCCAAGCACGTGGACGTGCCCGAGTTGCGCCGGGTGGTGCGCTTCGAGGCGCTGCCCGTCCCCTACTGCACGCCCGTGGCCGACGGGCCGGGCCATCTCCTGTTCCGGCCGCCGTTCGAGGAGTTCCAGCTGGAACGGTTCGACCTGCCGGACGCCGAGGGACGCACGCTCGCCGCGCGCGGACCGGTGATCGCGGTGTGCACGTCCGGGTCGGTGCGCGTCACCACCGGGGGCCAGGCCGGGCCGGAGGCGGTCCTGTCCGCCGGGGAGTCCGTCTTCCTCGGGGCAGCGGACGGCCCCGCCACCGTCCACGGGGTGGACGGGGACGGGGCCGCGACGCTGTTCTCCGTGACGCTGCCGTAGCGGCGCCTCAGCCGAGGCGGGTGGGGGCCACGTCGGGGCCGATCCACTGCTCCCACTTGCGGGCCTGGTGCTCGGCCTCGACCACGCGCACGGTGCCGGACTTCGAGCGCATCACCATCGACTGGGTGACCACGCGGTCGTTGTAGTACCGCACCCCGCGCAGCAGGTCGCCGTCGGTGATGCCCGTGGCGGCGAAGTAGCAGTTGTCGCTCTTGACGAGGTCGTCGGTGGTGAGCACCGCGTCCAGGTCGTGGCCGGCGTCGAGCGCCTTCTGCCGCTCCGCCTCGTCCTTCGGGGCCAGGCGGCCCTGGATGACGCCCCCGAGCGCCTTGATGGCGCACGCGGTGATGATGCCCTCCGGGGTGCCGCCGATGCCCAGCAGCATGTCCACGTCGGTCCCGCCGCGCGCCGCGGCGATGCCGCCGGCCACGTCCCCGTCCATGATGAACTTCACGCGGGCGCCGGCGGCGCGGATCTCCTGGACGAGCTTCTCGTGGCGGGGGCGCTCGAGGACGCACACGTTGAGCTGGCTCACCGGCTTGTTCAGCGCCTTCGAGACCAGGTGGATGTTCTGCTTGATCGGCAGGCGCAGGTCCACGAAGTCGGCCGCCTCGGGCCCGACCACCATCTTGTCCATGTAGAACACGGCGGAGGGGTCGAACATGGCGCCGCGCTCGGCGACCGCGAACACGGACAGGGCATTGGGGTAGCCCATGGCGGTCAGCCGGGTCCCGTCGATCGGGTCCACGGCCACGTCCACCTCGGGACCGGTGCCGTCGCCCACGTTCTCGCCGTTGAACAGCATGGGCGCCTCGTCCTTCTCGCCCTCGCCGATCACCACCACGCCGTTCATCCGCACGGTGTCCATGAACGCCCGCATGGCGTCCACGGCCGCGCCGTCCGCGGTGTTCTTGTCCCCGTAGCCCACCCAGTGGCCCGCCGCGATCGCCGCGGCCTCGGTGACCCGTACGAGCTCCAGCGCGAGGTTGCGGTCCGGCTGGGTGGCGGACACCGCCAGGTTCCGGTTCAGCATGTTGTACTCGGCGTGGTGCTGCTCCGCCGGCTTCTGGGCCGCAACGCCATCGTTCGCGGGCTGTTCAGTGGTCACCGTGTGTCTCTCCGTCTGCCTCGGGTACGTCTGCGCACCCATCCTAGTGTCCGGCGCGGTGGCAGAATGGACCGGTGACCTCCCCCGAGCCAGCGCCCAGCAGTGCCCCCAAGCCGCGACTGACCCAGAAGCAGGTGACGCGGGCCAGCCAGTCGGCCGGTCCCATGGTCATCAGCGTCCTGGCCACCCTCGCCCTCGCCCTCCTCGTCGTGTTCATCAACCCCGGCTCCACGGACCGGACCTACCGGCCGGACGTGGACGTGCCGACCGTCGCCCGCCAGGCCACGGCCACCGCCGGGTTCCGGGCCGTCGCCCCGGAGGTGCCGGAGGGGTGGACCGCCAACTACGCGCGCTGGAACGCCGCCGGCAGCGACCGGGTGGAGTCCTGGGAGGCCGGCTACGTGACCCCGGAGGAGGACTTCGCCGGGTTCACGCAGACCGCGCAGGCCAACCCCACGTGGCTGTCGCAGCAGATGGACAACGCCCCCCGGACCGGCACCCGCTCCGTGGACGGCACCACGTGGGAGCTGCACGAGCCCCGCGACGGCGACCGCCACATGGTCGCCGAGCTCGGCGGCACCACCGTCATCGTCACGGGCTCCGGGGACCTCGGGGTCATGGATACACTCGCCTCGGCCATCCAGAAGGACCTCCAGGAGGACTAGTCATGACCCTGACCCCCACCGAAGCCTACGAGCTCATGCGCCGGGGCAACGAGCGCTTCGTCTCCGGCGGCTCCGAGCACCCCAACCAGGACGCGGCCCGGCGCACCTCCCTGGCCAACGGGCAGAACCCGATCGCCGTGGTGTTCGGCTGCTCCGACTCGCGGCTGGCCGCCGAGATCATCTTCGACCTGGGCCTGGGCGACCTGTTCGTCATCCGCACCGCCGGCCAGGTCATCGACGACGCCGTCCTCGGCTCGCTCGAGTTCAGCGTGGACGTGCTGTCCGTGCCGCTCATCGTGGTCCTGGGCCACGACAGCTGCGGCGCCGTGACCGGCGCGCTGGCCTCCTACGACTCCGGGGAGATGCCCGCCGGCTTCCAGCGCTCGCTCGTGGAGCGGATCATGCCCTCGGTGTTCGCCGCCCGCCGCCAGGGCGTGGAGGACGTCAACGGCACGGTCGCCGAGCACACCGTGCAGACCTGCCAGCGCCTCGTGGAGTCCTCGATGTCCGTGGCCCGGGCCGTGGAGGAGGGCCGGACCGCGATCGTGGGCCTGACCTACTCCCTCGCCGAGGGCACCGCCCGGCCCGTCCGGGTCATCGGCGAGGTCGCGGTCCCCGGCCTGGAGGCCGGCGCCGCCCGCTGAGCCCGCCGGCCCCGGCGCCGCTCGCGCCGGGGCCGGGGAGCGCTCATCCCCGCACCAGGCGCAGCGAGCGCGCCACCGTCACCGCCTCGGTGCGGTTGCCCACGCCGAGCTTGTGGAACACGTGGTGCAGGTGGGTCTTGACCGTGGCCTGGGAGATGAACAGCGCGGCCGCGATCTCGCGGTTCGTCCGGCCCCGCGCGAGGTGCTCGAGGATCTCGACCTCGCGCGGGCTCAGGGCGGGCCCCCCGGGCGCCCCGGCGCCCAGCGCGCGCCGCGCCAGCGCTGCCGGCAGCGTCCACGTCCCGGCGGCGGTCCGCGCGACCGCGTCGCGCAGCTGCTCGGCCGAGGCGTCCTTGAGCAGGTAGCCGGACGCCCCCGCGGACAGGGCCGCCTGCACGTCCGCCACCGCCCCATAGGTCGTCACCACCAGCACCGGCAGTCCCGGCTGCGTGGCGCCGAGCCGCCGGGTCGCCTCGATCCCCGAGGGGCCCGGTCCCAGCTCGAGGTCCATCACGACGACGTCGGGCCCCTCCCCGGCCGCGCGCAGCCGGTCCGCGGTGGCGAGCGCCTCCTCGGCGCCCGCGGCCTCCGCGATGACGCGCAGGGCGCCGCCGGCCTCGAGGACGGCCCGCAGCCCGGCGCGCACGACCGGGTGGTCGTCCACCAGCATGACCCGCACCGGCCCCGCGGGCGCCTCGCCGGCCGTCATCGCCCCGCCTCCCCGCGTGCCGTCGGCAGCGCGAGGGCCACCACCGTGCCCGAGCCGGGGGCCGCTCCCTCGCCGGGATGGGCGTCCTCCACCGTGAGCGTGCCCCCGAGCGCCGCGGCGCGCTCGCGCATGGCCCGGATCCCGAACCCCTCGGGACGCCCGCCACGGCCCCGGCCGTCGTCGTGGACGTCCAGCGTCACCTCGCCGGCGTGCACCGCCAGGGTCACCACGCAGCGCCGGGCCCGGGCGTGCAGCACCACGTTGGCCAGCGCGGACTGCGCCACCCGCAGCACCGCCGTGGCCACCTCCTCCTCCAGTCGGGGACCGGAGGCGGGACCGTGGAGGGTGACCGCGAGGTCGGACCCGGCCGCCCGGGCGGTCCGCTCGGCGGCGCGGCAGGCGCCGGCGAGCGCGGCGTCCAGCCCCTCCCCCGGACCGCCGCGCTCCACGAGCGCCCGGGCCTGGACCAGGTTCTCGGCCGCCGACCGCTCGATCTGCCGCAGCCGGGAGGCGAGCGGCTCCCCGGGGTCCTCCTCCAGGGCGGCCCGGGAGAGCAGGACCACGGAGGCCAGGCCCTGGGCGAGCGTGTCGTGCAGGTCCCGGGCCCACCGCTCGCGCTCGGCGAGGGCGCCGGCCTGGCGCTCGGAGGCCGCGAGCCGGTCCCGGGTGGCCCGCAGGTCCTCGCTCGTGCGGCGCTGGGCCCGGGCCTCCTCGAGGAACAGCACGTAGGCCGTCCACAGGGCCACCGCCACCGCGGCGCCGAGCACGGGCCCCACCACCGCGCCGACGTCCAGGGTCCCGCGGTGCCACCGGAAGCCGGCGACGACGGCCAGGGCCAGCACGACCACGAGGGCCAGGGCGACCGGCAGCGAGCGGCGCCCCACCACGTGCAGGTGCAGGAAGAACAGCGGGAAGGCGAGCCAGGCGAAGTCCACGTGCACGGCGAGCAGGCCGAGCCAGGCCACGGTCACGAGGGCGAGCCACGCGGGGCCGCCGGGCCCCGCGGCCCCGCCGTCCGTGCCCTCCCAGCCGGCGGCCCGGGCCCGGCGCCGCTCCACCGCCGTGCCGGCCAGGTAGAGGCCGGCGAACACCGCGGCCAGCGCACCGGTGACCCAGGCCGCCGCGTGGTCCCCGGACCGCAGGGCGGGGGCGAGGGAGCGGGCCAGCCCGAGGACCAGCAGCACCGCCACGGAGACGTGCAGGACCAGGCGCATGGCCCCGAGCAGCTCCGGGATGCGCGTGCCGGGGATCCCCTCGCCAGCGCCGCGGGCCGTCTCCGCGCGCGCTCCCGTGGCCGCACCGGGCACCGCGGGCGCACCCGGCCGCCCGGCCGGGCCGGCCGGCTCCACCGGCTCCTCCGGTCCCTCCGCTGCCGGGGCACGCACCGTCTCCATCCGTGCAGGCTAGCCCGGCCGGGCCGCCCGCGGGTGGGGCGGGATCCACCGAAGGGTTGATCCCGGACCGTCCGGGTGGCCGATGTGCGCGCCGGGCCCGCACGCGAGGCTGGACGGCGTCCCGGTCCCGTCCACGAGGAGTCCCCCGTGCCCGTCCCGTCCCCCCTGTACCTCTCACTGCGCGATGTCCGCTCCTCCGCCGGCCGGTTCTCCCTGCTCGGGGCGGTCGTCGCGCTGGTCACCCTGCTCCTGGTCTTCCTCACCGCCCTGACCGGCGGACTGGCCGAGCAGAACGTCTCCGCCGTGCGCGCCTGGGAGGACGCCGGCGCCGGGTCGGACGTCACCGTGGCCTTCGGCGCCGCCCACGCCACCGACCCCGCGGACGTGGAGGCCTCCTTCACCGCCTCGAGCGTGGACGCCGCGCAGCTGACCGCGTGGCGGCGGGACGGGCAGGTGTCCTGGGCCGAGCCGGTGGGCATCACCCAGGCGCGCGCCGACTCCGGCGCCGCGGCGGCGGCCCTGACCCTGGTGGGGCTCGAGCCCGGCTCGCGGCTCGCCCCCGAGGGCGCCGGCCCGGTCCTCCGCACGGAGGCCCTCCCCGCCGGCCGGGCCGCCGCCGACGCGGCCGGCACGGCTGGCGCGGACGGCACGGCCGGCACGGCCGGCACGGTGGTGCTCAGCGAGAGCGCGGCCGCGGACCTCGGCGCGGCCCCCGGGGACCGGCTCGAGGTCAACGGCCGGGCCCTGGCCGTCGGCGGCACCGTCCCGGACGCGTGGTACTCGCACACCCCCGTCGCGTGGCTGCCCCTGGAGGCATGGACCGCGGTCTCCCGGTCCCCCGCGGACACCGCCACGGTCCTGGTGGCCGGGACGGACCCGGCGGCCGGCCACCGTCCTGCCGCCGCGCAGGGCACCGCCACCGTGGCGACGGACGTGGCCGGTGCGCTCGCCGCGCTGCCCTCGTACTCCTCCGAGAACGGCTCGCTCGTGCTGATGCAGGGCTTCCTGTACGGCATCTCCTCCCTCGTGATCGCCGCGTTCATGGCCGTCATCACGCTCCAGCGCACCCCGGACATCGCGGTCCTCAAGGCCCTGGGGGCCACCACGGGCTGGGTGGTCCGGGACGCCCTGGCCCAGGCGGCGATCGTCCTCCTCGGCGGCGCCGTCGTCGGGGCCGGCCTCGGCACGGCCGGGCTCCTGCTGGCCCGCGGCGCCGTGCCCGTCCAGCTCGACGCGGCCGCCGTCGCCGTGCCCGTGCTGGCCACCCTCGCGCTCGGCCTCGCCGCGGCCGCGGCCGCCGTGTGGCGCACGTGCCGCGTGGACCCGCTCGTCGCCCTCGGCGGCAGCTGAGCCACCGCGCCCCGCCACCCGCGCACGCCCCCTCCCCCGGACCACCCCGCACGCCCCACCCCTGGAAGGACCTCCATGCTGACCCTGAACGACGTGACCCTGGCCTACCCCGACGGTGAGGACGGCACCCTGTACGCCCTGGACGGCGTGGACCTCACCGTCCCGGACGGGCAGCTGCTCGCGCTCGTCGGCCCGTCCGGCTCCGGCAAGTCCAGCCTGCTCGCCGTCGCCGCGGCCCTCGTGAGCCCCACCGCCGGCTCCGTGCGCATCGACGGGACCGAGGTGACGGCGGCCGGGGAGGCCGAGCGCGCCCGCATCCGGCGCGAGCGCGTGGGCCTCGTGTTCCAGCAGCCGCGGCTGCTGCCCTCGCTGACGGCCCTCGAGCAGCTGGAGCTGGTCGGCGTGCTGGCCGGCAACCGGCCCCGCGCGGTCCGCACCGCCGCGCGGGAGGCGCTGGCCGCCGTCGGGCTCTCCGGGGCCGCGCACCGCCGGCCCCACCAGCTCTCCGGCGGCCAGCGCCAGCGGGTCAACATCGCCCGGGCCCTGCTCGGCGAGCCCGCCGTGCTGCTCGTGGACGAGCCGACCTCGGCGCTGGACCACGAGCGCTCGGCCGAGGTGATGGACCTGCTCGCCACGCTCACCCACGAGCGGTCCACGGCCACCGTGGTGGTCACCCACGACCTCGAGTTCGTCCCGGTCGCGGACCGATCGGTCACCCTGCGTGACGGACGGATCCGGCCGGGGGCGACGCACTAGAGTTGGGCACCATGACCGATCAGACTCCTTCCGAGCACTCTTCCGCACAGCAGTTCCGCATCGAGCACGACACGATGGGCGAGGTCAAGGTCCCCGTCGACGCCCTGTACCGGGCGCAGACCCAGCGCGCCGTGGAGAACTTCCCGATCTCCGGCAAGACGCTCGAGCCGGCCCACATCCACGCCCTGGCCCAGGTCAAGAAGGCCGCCGCGAAGGCCAACGCCGAGCTCGGCGTGATCTCCGAGGAGCGCCGGGACGCGATCGTGGCCGCCGCGGACGAGGTCATCTCCGGCCAGCACGACGCGCACTACCCGATCGACGTGTTCCAGACCGGCTCGGGCACCTCCTCGAACATGAACACCAACGAGGTGCTGGCGAACCTGGCCACCCGCTCGCTGAAGGCCGCCGGCTCGGACACCGAGGTCCACCCGAACGACCACGTCAACGCCTCGCAGTCCTCCAACGACGTGTTCCCCACCTCGGTGCACATCGCCGTCACGGGCGCCCTGATCAACGACCTGAAGCCGGCCCTCGAGCACCTCGCCGCCTCCCTGGAGCGCAAGGCCAAGGAGTTCGAGAACGTGGTCAAGTCCGGCCGCACCCACCTGATGGACGCCACCCCGGTCACCCTGGGCCAGGAGTTCGGCGGCTACGCCGCGCAGGTGCGCTACGGGATCGAGCGCATCGACGCCTCCCTGCCGCGCGTGGCCGAGGTCCCGCTGGGCGGCACCGCCGTGGGCACCGGCATCAACACCCCCAAGGGCTTCTCCGCCCGCGTGATCGAGCTGCTCGCCGAGGAGACCGGCCTGCCGATCACCGAGGCGCGCAACCACTTCGAGGCCCAGGCCAACCGCGACGGCCTCGTGGAGGCCTCCGGCCAGCTGCGCAACATCGCCTACTCGTTCATGAAGATCAACAACGACCTGCGCTGGATGGGCTCCGGCCCGAACACCGGCCTGGGCGAGATCCTCATCCCGGACCTGCAGCCGGGCTCCTCGATCATGCCGGGCAAGGTCAACCCCGTCATCTGCGAGGCGGCCATCATGGTCTGCGCCCAGGTGATCGGCAACGACACCACGGTGTCCCTGTCCTCCACCAACGGCGCCTTCGAGCTCAACGTCGGCATCCCGGTGATGGCCGCCAACCTGCTGGAGTCCATCCGCCTGCTGGCCAACACCTCCCGCGTCATGGCGGACAAGATGATCGACGGCATCGAGGCCAACGTGGAGCGCTGCTCCTTCCTGGCCGGGGCCTCCCCGTCCATCGTCACCCCGCTGAACAAGGTCATCGGCTACGAGGCGGCCGCGAAGATCGCCAAGCACTCCGTGGCCCAGAAGATGACCGTGCGCGAGGCCGTGGTGGACCTCGGCTACGTGGAGCGCGGCGAGGTCACCGAGGAGCAGCTGGACGCGGCCCTGGACACCATGTCCATGACCCACCCGGCCTGATCCCCCGCCGCCCCCTGGCTCCGGGGGCAATCCCCACCGGTGGGGATGGCCCCCACAGCACCCCGGAGGCCCGGTCCGTCAGCCCCGCACCGCGGGGACGACGAACCGGGCCTCCGCCGTCTCCTCCAGCGCCCAGTCCAGCGCCCGGGCGTGCAGCTCCGGCAGTTCCGGCAGGGCGTCGAGCCGGTACCAGCCCACCGCGGTGTTCTCGTGGTCGTTCACGCGCGCCTCGCCGCCCACGTAGTCCATCACCATCACCACGTCCAGGTACCGGGCGCGGTCCCCGTTGGGGTACGTCACCTCGTGGGTGGTCCCGACGCCGGCCAGCCGCCTCGGCGCGCACGTCACCCCGGTCTCCTCCAGGGTCTCCCGCACGGCCGTGGCGGCCGGTTCCTCCCCGGGCTCGATGATCCCGGCCGGCAGCGTCCAGCGGCCGGTGTCGGAGCGCTTCACGAGCAGCACCTCCCGGTGCCCCGCCCCGGCCGCGTCCCGGGCCGCCGGGCCGGCAACGTCCGCGGCCCGCAGCACGACGGCCTTGCAGCCGGGCAGCCACAGGCTCTGGGCGCCGACCTTCTCGCGCAGGGCCAGGACGAACTCGGGAGTGGTCATGGGGCCACGCTACCGCCCGGCGGGTCCGGGCCGGCCGGACTCAGGCCAGCAGGGCGAGGGCGGTGCCCAGCAGCATGGCCGGCCCGAACGGCAGGTGGCTGGAGGGGGTGGCGCGCCGGACCACCACGAGGACCAGGGCCAGCACGCCGCCGGCGACGAAGCCCAGCACCACGGCGCCGGCCAGGTGGTCCCAGCCCAGCCAGCCGGCGTACAGGCCCAGGGCCCCGCCGAGCTTGACGTCCCCCATGCCCATCCCCGTGCGGCTGAGCAGGTGCAGGACGAGCATGAGCGCCAGGTAGGCGGCGCCGCCCCCGGCCATGCCCCAGAACCGGGTCCAGCCGACGTCGCTGGCCAGGCACCCCAGCCCCAGGGCGACGGCCCCGCCGGCGGCCAGCCGCCCGGTCCACAGGTTCGGCAGGCGGTGCTCGCGCACGTCCGTCACCGCCAGGGCCGTCCCGCACACGACGAAGACCGCCAGCGCCGCGACCACGGCGGCCAGCAGCAGCCAGTTCCCCTCTCGGACGGTCTCGGCCAGCACGCTCGGCATGGGCTCCACCCTAGGGCGCCCCGGCCGCGGCGGGGACGGTTCCCACGCCGCTGTGGACGACGCGCGGCCGTCGGGCCCGCGCCCTAGACTGGCGGCATGCCCGGCCCCGTGGACCCGCCCAGGACCCCGTCCGTCGTCGAGACCTACCGCTCCCAGCCCGGCTGGATCCGCCGGGCCGTGCCGATCGCCGGCCTCGTGGCCCTCATGTGGGTCCTCGAGGTGCTCGACCTGTTCGCCGGCGGGTGGCTGAACCAATTCGGCATCCGGCCGCTCGACCCGGACGCGCTCACCGGCATCCTCGTGGCCCCGCTGCTGCACGCCGGTCTCGGCCACCTGGCCTCCAACACCCTGCCGCTGCTGGTCCTGGGCACGCTCATCGCCTGGATCACGGGCCGGTGGTGGATCATCACCGCGGGGGTGTGGCTGCTCGGCGGGCTGCTGACGTGGCTGGTCGGCGGGCCGGGCACCAACCACATCGGCGCCTCGATCGTGGTCTACGGCTACGCCGCCTTCCTGGTGACCTACGGGATCCTGTCCCGCCGCCTCGCGGCGATCCTCGCGGCCGTGGCCACCGTCCTGCTCTACGGCGGCTTCGTGTGGGGCTTCCTGCCCCTGAACCCGCGCGTGTCCTGGGAGGGGCACCTGGCGGGGGCCGCGGCCGGCGTGGTCGTGGCCTTCGCCGACACGGGGCAGGCCCGCCGCGACCGGCGCCTGCGGGCCCTGGGCCGGCGGGACGGGCTCGTCTGAGGCCGGGTCCCGGGTGGAGAACCGGCCGGGGACGACCGTGTCCGAAAGTCGGTAGCGAAGGGGATCCGGAAGTGGTAGGCAAGGGCGCCCCCGCCGCGTATGCTGGGACCGCTTCCACCCGTGTGGACCGGCTCAGCAACAGTGCACCGAGGGGAAGCCACCGGCTCCATGGCCCTCCATCCCGTTTCACGGGGCCATGGTCACGGTGGGTCCGTCCCGGGTCCCCTCATCCCCCCTCCGCGGGGAGCCGGAACGATCCGCCGCCAGGGGCCGCCGCACCACGTGCGGCGGCCCCCGGTCTGTTCCCGGCCACGTCCTCCCGGGGCCGTCAGATCGAGGCGTCCTCCAGCAGCTCGGTCACGAGCGCCGCGATCGGCGAGCGCTCGGAGCGGTTCAGGGTCACGTGGCCGAACAGCGGGTGGCCCTTGAGGGTCTCCACGACCGCGGCGATGCCGTCGTGCCGGCCCACCCGGAGGTTGTCCCGCTGGGCGACGTCGTGGGTCAGCACGATCTTGGAGTTCTGGCCCATGCGGCTCATCACCGTCAGCAGCACGTTCTTCTCGAGGGACTGGGCCTCGTCCACGATCACCCAGGCGTCGTGCAGCGACCGGCCGCGGATGTGGGTCAGCGGCAGGACCTCGAGCATCCCGCGGTCCACCACCTCGTCCAGCACCTCGGTGGACACGAGCGCGCCCAGGGTGTCGAACACGGCCTGGCCCCACGGGTTCATCTTCTCGGACTCGGAGCCGGGCAGGTAGCCGAGCTCCTGGCCGCCCACCGCGTAGAGGGGCCGGAACACCACCACCTTGCGGTGCTCGCGGCGCTCCATCACCGCCTCCAGCCCGGCGCACAGGGCCAGGGCGGACTTGCCCGTGCCCGCGCGGCCGCCCAGCGAGACGATGCCGACGGTCGGGTCCAGCAGCAGGTCGATGGCCAGCCGCTGCTCGGCCGAGCGCCCGTGCAGGCCGAACACGTCCCGGTCCCCCCGGACCAGCTGCGTCCGGCCGTGGCGGTCCACCCGGCCGAGCGCCGAGCCGCGCGGGGAGGTGATGACGAGGCCCGTGTTCACGGGCAGCTCGGCCGCGCCGGCCAGCGCGACGGGCTCGTGGCCGTAGAGGGCGGTCACCTCCTCCTCCGTGGCGGTGACCTCCGCGGTGCCGGTCCAGCCGGAGTCCTTGACCAGCTCGTTGCGGTACTCGTCCGCCTGCAGCCCCATGGCCGAGGCCTTCACCCGCATCGGCAGGTCCTTGGACACCACGGTGACGTCCCGGCCCTCGTCCGCGAAGTTCTTGGCCACCGCCAGGATGCGCGCGTCGTTGTCCGCGGAGCGGAAGCCGTGGGGCAGCACGTCCACGGAGATGTGGTTCAGCTCCACCCGCAGCGAGCCGCCCTCCGTCCCCAGCGGCACCGGCCGGGCCAGGGTCCCGTGCTCCACCCGCAGCTCGTCCAGCAGCCGCAGCGCCTTGCGCGCGAAGTAGCCCAGGTCCGGGTCGTCCCGCTTCTTCTCCAGCTCGGAGATCACCACGATCGGCAGGATCACCTCGTGCTCGGCGAAGCGCAGGATGGCCCGCGGGTCGGACAGCAGCACGGAGGTGTCCAGCAGGTAGGACTTCTCCCCCACGCTCATCCGCTCAGCGGGCTGGGTGGCCACCGGGGTGCTGGTGGCGAGGGAGGATGACAGGTGTTCCATGTCGGACTCCAGACCGGGGCGCGCGCCCCGACGATCGGGGGTGGATGGGACGGACCGGCCGGGGCCGGAACGACCCCCCGCTGCGTGCTGTCTGGAGTGACGGCATACGGCCTGGCCTTTCCGATCAATCCGCAGGTCCGGTCCGGGGTTCCGGCGCCGACGTCCTGCCGCTGACTGATGCTCCCACCGTAGGCACCCCGGACCGCGCGTGGGGCCATTCCCTCGATGTGACGCGGTAAACATTCGGTGAAGGACCGGTCACGCCCCGGCCACGACGGTGCCCGGGCGGGCGGGGCCTCAGGAGCCGAAGCGGCGCTGGCGGGAGGCGAAGTCCCGCAGGGCGCGCACGAAGTCCACGCGCCGGAAGTCGGGCCAGAGCGCCTCGCAGAAGTAGAACTCCGAGTAGGCGGACTGCCACATGAGGAACCCGGAGAGCCGCTGCTCCCCCGAGGTGCGGATCACCAGGTCGGGGTCCGGCTGGCCGCGGGTGTAGAGCCGGGCGGAGATCTGCTCGTCGCTGAGCTCGGCGGCCACCTCGGCGGCGCTGCGCCCGGCGGCGTCGGCTTCCAGCAGCAGCTCCTTCACGGCGTCCACGATCTCCCGGCGGCCCCCGTAGCCCACGGCCACGTTGACGTGCAGGCCCTCGGCGTCCGCGGTGCGGGCCTCGAGGTCGGCGAGCGTGGCGGCCAGTCCGTCCGGCAGCAGCTCGGAGGCGCCCACGGCCTGCACCCGCACACGGTGCCCGTTCTCGAGCCCGTCGCCCAGGCGCTCGAGGGTGGTGCCGATGATGTCCACGAGCTGCTGGAGCTCGTCCGCGGGCCGGTTCATGTTGTCGGTGGAGAGCATGTAGAGGGTGACCACCCGGATCCCGAGCTCGTCACACCAGCCGAGGAACTCGTGGATCTTCTCCGCCCCGGCCTGGTGGCCGTCCGCGGTGGTCGCCCCGCACGCCCGGGCCCAGCGCCGGTTCCCGTCCAGGACCACCCCGATGTGCCGGGGAAGCCGGTCCGCGTCGAGGCCGGCGGCGATGAGACGCTCGTAGAGGCTGTAGAGGACGTGCGGTCGCCTCATGGTCCCGTTCCTTTCCCGCCGCGGCGCGCTGTGTGGCCGGGCTCCTGCTGTGTCCTACGGTATCGAACGCGCGGACACGGTCCCGACGCCGGCCCGCGCCCTCCCGGCCCCGGGCGGCCCTTCCGGGCCGGTCGCCGCCCCGCCTCCGGACCGGCCCGGGCGGGCCGGCGCCCTCCCTACGCGCCGGTAGTCTGGGCGCATGAGCGCGCCCCCCGACCAGACGGCCACCGGCAGCCGCCGGTGGCGCGTGGAACGGGTCACCGACCCGGACCACCCCGACTTCAAGCCGCGGCTGCGCGGCCACCTGCACGCGGCCATGGCCCCGGTGGCCCTCGTCGCGGGGGTCGTCCTCGTGGCACTGTCCCCCACGCCGGGGCTGGCGTGGGCCTCCGCGGTCTACGCGCTGACCGGGCTCCTGCTGTTCGCCGTCTCGGCCACCTACCACCTGGTCCAGTGGGCCCCGGAGGTGGCGCTCGTGCTCAAGCGGCTGGACCACACCAACATCATGCTGGTCATCGCCGGGACGTACACCCCGCTGTCCGTGGCCCTGCTGCCGCCGGGCCGGGCCACCGTGCTGCTCGTCCTCGTGTGGATCGGCGCCCTGGCCGGCGTGGCGTTCCGCGTGCTGTGGACCGCCGCCCCGCGCTGGCTCTACACCCCGGTCTACGTGGCCCTGGGCCTGGCCGCCCTGCTGTACATCGGGGACTTCCTCGCCGCGAGCGTGGTGGCCACGGTGCTCGTCTGCGCCGGGGGCGCCCTCTACATCGCCGGAGCCGTGTTCTACGCCCTGAAGCGGCCCAACCTGCACCGCGAGTGGTTCGGCTTCCACGAGCTGTTCCACCTGTTCACGGTCGGCGGGTTCGCCTGCCACTACGCCGCCATCCTGGTCGCCGTGCTCGGGCGCTGAGCCCGGCAGCCCCGTCCCGCTCCCGGTGCTGCGGGGCCCGCCTCCCCCGCCCCCCTCGGGGACCCTCAGCCCCGGCCGGGGGAGAGCCCGGCGAGCCGGTCCAGCGCCGCCGTCGTGCCCACGGGGGCGTGGCACAGCGTCCCGTGGCACAGGTAGAGCGCCGGGCCGCCGTCGCGCGAGGTGCGGCCGGCGGCCACGTCGTCTGGGTCCGGCGGCACCGTCCGCTCCGGTGCGGATCCCGCCGGCCCCGCCACGCCCACCACGCCGTGCACGAGCGCCCAGGCGAGCGACCGCCGTCGTTCCCCCGCGGGATCGTCCGCCCCGCCCGTGGCCACGAGCAGGTCCTCCACCGCCGCGTGCCGGGCGGCCAGCCGCAGCGCCGTGCCGGTCTCCACGGGCGCCTGCGGGCCGAGGCGGTCCACGTGGGCGAGCAGCCCCTCCGCCCAGGCGCGCGCCCCGCCGGCGGGCAGCGTGGCCGCGTGCCCGGGCGAGACCACGTGCCACTGCAGCAGCACCTCCGCCCAGGACCCCACGGCCGAGGGTTCCGCGCCGTCCAGCGGGGAGGCGAAGGCCGGCCCGCCCTGCGCGGCCGCGAGCGCCCGGTCCCCGGCCGGGGAGGCCAGCAGCGCCGGCCCGTGGTCCGTGTCCACCACGAGCGTGGCGACGACGGCCTCGACCACCGCGCGGGCCCGCGCCTTCCAGTCCGGGTCGCCCGTGGCGCGGTACAGGGCGAGGAACGCCCCGGCGGCGTGGGCGTGGTCGGCCAGCGTCCCGGGGGCCGGGCCGGGCCGGCCGTCGAGGGCCGAGCGCAGCACGACGGCGGGTCCGGCGGCCCCCGCCGTCCCGTCGGCCGGCGTGTCCGCCCCGCCGCCCCCCGCCTCGGCCGCCTGCTCCGCGGCGCCCCGTTCCGCCGTCGGCGTCCCCACCGGCGTCCCGCCCGGGAGCGCCAGGCCCCGGCAGTGCACCCGCCACAGGGCCCGGCCGGCGGCCAGGGCGGACCCGAGCAGCGAGTCCTCCCCCAGCAGCGCCCATGCCTCGGCCAGCGCGGTGACGGCCATCCCGTTCCACGCGGCGACCTCCTTGCCGTCCCGGGCCGGCTGGGGGCGGGCGGCGGCCCGGCGGCGCAGTTCCGGCAGCGCGCGGTCCCACAGCCGTTGCTCGGCGTCCGTGAGCAGGCGCCCGGCATGCAGGGTCAGCTCCCGGCCCCCGGCCTCGACCGGCACGCCGGCCAGGACCCCGGCCAGGTGCGCGACGTCGGCGGCCCGGGCCTCCGGGGCCCCGGCGGCCAGCGCCTCGCCCAGCTCGAACGGCGTCCACGTGTAGGTGGCGCCCTCCACGGGGCGGTCCCCGACCACGGTGTCCGCGTCCAGGCTGGCGGCGAAGGCCCCGGAGGCCGTCCGCATCCGCCCGTCGAGCCACGCGGCGGTCCCGAGGGCCAGGCGGCGGCCGAGCCCGGGGTGGCGCGGGTCCACCGGCTCGAGGTCCACGAGCCCGGGCAGGGCCGCCCAGCGGGCGTACCAGCGCAGCAGCTGCGCGTTGTCGTAGAGCATCTTCTCGAAGTGCGGCAGGGCCCAGTCGCGGTCCGTGGCGTAGCGCGCGAAGCCGCCGGAGAGGGGGTCGGCGAGGGCCGAGGTGCCCATCGTGGCCAGCGTGCGCGAGGCCAGCTCCCAGGCCGCGCGGCGTTCCGGGGCCGGCCCGGTCGAGGCCATCTGGAGCAGGAAGCCCAGGGCGGGGCTCGGCGGGAACTTCGGGGCGCGCGTGCCGAAGCCGCCGTGGCCCTCGTCCTCGAGCTCGGCCAGCCGAGCCAGCGCGCCGGTCAGGGCGGGGCCGAACCGCCGGGGGCCCGCCTCGGCGCCGGGCGCGGCGGTCGCCTCGGCCGGCTCGGCGAGCCCCGCGGGCCGCAGGTCGAGCGGGTCCGGCGGGCCGCCGTCGGGGCCGTCCGCCCCCGGGGGCTCCCCGGCCCCGGACGCGGGGCCGTCCTGGGCACCCCGCTCCGCCGCCGTCCCGTCACCCCGCCCTGCGGCCGTCCCCGCACCGGATCCGGCGCCCAGGACGATCCCGGCCAGCGCGCCGGACTGCCGGCCCACCTCGGCGGCGAGGGCCGCGGCGGCACGCTCCACCTCCGCGCGCCGGGAGCTCCACGCGGAGAAGACGGCGGCCAGCACCTCGCGGAAGGACGGCACGCGCCCGCCGTGGGCCGCACCGTCCCCGCCACCGACCTGCCGCGGCGTGGGCGGGTAGTACGTCCCGGCGTGGAAGGGACGGCCGTCCGGCGTGGTGAACACGCTCATCGGCCAGCCGCCCCGGCCGGTCAGCAACTGGGTGGCGGTCATGTAGGCGTCGTCCACGTCCGGGTGCTCCTCGCGGTCCACCTTGACCGCCACGAAGTGCTCGTTGAGCTCCTCCGCGGTGGCCTGGTCCTCGAAGGACTCGTGGGCCATCACGTGGCACCAGTGGCACGCGGCGTAGCCGATCGAGACGAAGACGGGGACATCGCGCCGGGCGGCCTCGGCGAAGGCCTCGGCGCCCCAGGGCCGCCAGTGCACCGGGTTGCCGGCGTGCTGGAGCAGGTAGGGGCTGGTCGTGTCGGAGAGCTGGTTGCCGGTGGGATCCACCCTCCCAGCGTCCCACCCGGCGGGCGGGCCGGTCAGCCCCCGGGACGCGGCGGGGTCGGCCGGGGCGGGACCAGGGGCGGGGGGTCGGTCGCGCGGACTCAGTCGCGGCCGGAGTCCGGGGCCTTCGGCTCCGGGGCCGGGCTGTCCAGGTAGCCGGGGTAGCGCTTCTGCAGGCGGGCGCGCTGGACGTCCACGTCCGAGCCGGGCCGCTCGTCCGGGTCCCGGTCCCCGGGACGCCGCACGTCCTCGGGCAGGTAGCCCTGGTAGCGGTCCACGAGCATGTCCTCGGCCTGCTCGGACCGGTACTGGACCCGGCGGATGGAGCGCACCATGAGCCGGATGACCACGATCGCCATGGCGACCATGAGCGCCGTGAACAGGAAGCCCTCGATCCCGGGGGTCACCTGCGCCTGGTCGAGGCCGGGGCGCAGGGTCGGCTCCGGCACGCCCGGCACCGGCTGCCCCGTGGCGCCCTCGGTCCCGGTGGGGGCGGCGGAGGCGGACAGCAGGAGCGGAAGGAAGGCGATCACGGGAGACCAGTCTACCGGGGCGGCCGGGGCCCGGAGGGCCTCAGCGCAGGCCCGTGAACAGGTCCGTCTCCGGCAGCGTGGTCTCGACCCGCGAGTCGATCAGGACGTAGTCCTCCCACGGCCAGGTGCGCCGCAGCAGCTCGTTCGGGGCCGCGAAGAAGTGGCCGGTGGGGTCCACCTGCGTGCGGTGCGCCCGCAGGGCGGTGTCCCGCCGTTCGAGGTAGTCCGCCACGTGGATCTGGGTGGTCACGCGGTGGTCGGTGAGGCGGAACCGGGGCACCCGCGAGTGCTGGGGCCGACCCTCGGCCGGGGCGTCGTCCGCCTCGGCCGAGGCGCCCTCCTCCGTCCCGCGCTCGGCCTGCTGGGCCTCACGTGCCTGCTGCGCCCGCTCGGCCTCCCGGGCCTGTTCCTCCTCCAGCGACGCGTACCACTGCATCCGCTCGGCGAAGGGGGACTCCTCCCCCGCCGCGAGGTAGGCCTCGTGGAGGGCGCGGTACTTGTCCGGGTTGAACGCCCGGTCGTAGTACAGCTTGGACGGGGTCCACGGCTCGCCCGTGCCGGGGTACCTCTCCGGGTCACCGGCAGCGCGGTAGGCCTCCACCGTGATCTCGTGGGCCTTGATGTGGTCCGGGTGCGGGTAGCCGCCGATCTCGTCGTAGCCGATCAGCACGTGCGGGCGGAACTCCCGGATGACGCGGACCAGCGGCGCCGCGGCCTGCTCCAGGGGGACGGTGGCGAAGCAGCCGGCGGGCAGCGGCGGCAGCGGATCGCCCTCGGGCAGGCCGGAGTCCATGAAGCCGAGCCAGCGGTGCTCGATCCCCAGCGCGGCCCCGGCCTCCTCCATCTCGGCCCGGCGCACCCCGGTGATGTCCCGGTCCAGGCGCACGGTGTCCCCGTAGGCGGGGTTCAGCAGATCCCCGCGCTCACCCCCGGTGCACGTGACCACCATGACCTCGGCGCCGGCCTCCTCGTAGGCGGCCATCATGGCCGCGCCCTTGGAGGACTCGTCGTCCGGGTGCGCGTGCACCGCCATCAGGCGCAGCCCGTGCGAGGCCGGGACGCCGCGCGCCTCGGGACCCGTGTGCGAGTCCTCGGGCTCGACCGTGCCGTAGGCCGCCTGGCCCACGGGCACCCCGAACTCCGGCGTGCCGGTCCCGTCCCGGTCCTCGGGGGAAATGCTGCTCACGTGGGCCTCGGTGTCTCTGCCGCCGGGGCGCCCCGCAGGAGCGGGCGCGGCGGCATGGTCGGGGACCGGTGCGGTCCGCTGGTCTGGAGGGGGTGGTGCCGGGGCGCCGGGATACCATGGAGGGAAATGGACGACTCACTCCAGGCCTCGGCGCACGAGGCGCCGACAGACAGCCTAGCGAACCGGTATGGCCGTCCCCAAAGCCCCCGGGGCCCCTCGGGGCGCCGCCGGGGCAGGGCGATCGCGGTCGCCGCACTGGTGCTGGCCGTCGGCCTCGTCGCCTGGTTCACCGCCTCGGCCACCGGCCGCGGCCTGGACTGGAAGGACGTGGGCTTCGAGATCGCCTCGCCCACCCGGGCGTCGGTGACGTTCCAGCTCACCAAGGACCCGGCGGACACGGTCGAGTGCGCCGTGCAGGTGCTCTCCGAGGAGTACGCGGTGGTGGGCTGGCGGACCGTCGTCATCGGCCCCCAGGACGCCTCCGGCACCGGGCTGCCCTCGGACCGGACGCGGTACTACGACGTGGACCTGCGCACCGACGCGCTGGGCGTCAACGGCGGCGTCAACTCCTGCTGGGTGCGCGACGCCTGAGCCGGATCCCCGCGTGACGCCGTGAGACGGGGCCCACGTCCCGGCTGACGGACGTGAAGCAGATCCGTTAGAATCGTCGCATTGGTTTCCAGCCCCGCCTGTCGGGGGCCGCCCGGACCCCGGGCAGGCTCCGCCGGCGGGGTTCTTGCATGGACGCCCCCCGGGCTGCAGTCAGCGGCTCAGCGTCATGCATCGGCAGCCCGGTACGCACGCCGGGCCGTCGGCGCCGATCGACCCGAAGGAGAACACGTGTCCCCGAGCAACACCGAGAGCGCTCCCTGGCTGACCCAGGAGGCCTACGACCGCCTCAAGCGGGAACTGGACTTCATCTCCGGTCCCGGGCGCCAGGAGATCATCGACCGCATCGAGCAGGCCCGCGAGGAGGGGGACCTCAAGGAGAACGGCGGCTACCACGCCGCCCGCGAGGAGCAGTCCAAGAACGAGGGCCGCATCCAGGAGCTCAAGCACCTGCTGGAGACCGCCGTGATCGGCGCCGCCCCGGCGGACGACGGCGTGGTGGAGCCCGGCATGGTCGTCGAGGCCAAGATCGCCGGGGACCTGGAGACCTTCCTGTTCGGCAACCGCGAGATCGCCGACGACAAGGACAGCATCACCGTCTACTCCGAGCGCTCCCCGCTGGGCACCGCCATCCACGGCGCCAAGGTCGGCGACAAGCTCGCCTACACGGCCCCGAACGGCAAGGACATCGCCGTGGAGATCGTCTCCGCGAAGCCCTACAAGGGCTGACACCCCACCCGCGGGTGGGCCGTGCCGGAGGGCTCCGGCAGGACACCCGCAGGCCCGACGGCGGCGCACCGGTCCCCAGGACCGGTGCGCCGCCGTCGTAGTTGCTAGGTTGGGGACATGCTCATCGTCGAAGAGACCTTCCTGCTGCTGACGAAGGACCACGGGCCGACCGAGCGCGTGGGCGCCTACCGGCGCCACGGCCTCGTGACCGCCCTGCTGGCGGACCTGGAGGAGGCGGGGGTCGTCCGCATCGGCGACGAGGCCGATCCCAAGGTGACCGTGGTGCGCGGCGGGGCCACCGGCCGGCCGGTGCTGGACGAGGCGCTGCCCGCCCTGGACGGGCTCTCCGGCACGCGGCTGGGCAAGGTGCTCGGCGCCAAGGCCCTGGACCCGGGGACGGCCGTGGGCCGCTCGCTCGCGGCGCAGGGGATCGTGCAGGAGGTCCCCCACCGGTTCGGCGCGCCGGACTTCGTGGTGGTGAACCCGGCCCCGGAGATCGCGCTGCGCCGGCGCCTGGGCGAGGTGCTGTCCGGCAGGCGCACCGCCACGACGGCCGATGCCACGGAGCTCGGCATCCTCAAGGCGCTCAACCTCGCCTACCGGCTGCTCGCGCCCGGGCGCGGCGAATTCGACCGGAGCACCCTGGACCGGACCCTCGTGCCCGTGGTCCAGGACCGGCCCCTCGTCGCCGCGCTGCAGCGCGCGGTCCCTCCAGTGACGGCCTCCACCACGGTCGCCGTCACCGCCCCCGGCGCGGCCGGGGTGGCCGAGCGCCACTGAGGAGGGCGCCGGACCGAGCGGCCCCGGACGGCCGGCGTCGGGAGGCCCGCTCCTAGTGGGGCACCTGCGGCTGGTACCCCGAGGCCCGGAGCCGGCCGAGGACCTGCTCGGAGTGGTCCAGTCCGCGCGTCTCCATGTCGATCGTGATGGTCACGTCCCCCATGCCCAGCGAGCCGCCGATCCGGGTGTGGTCCACGCGCGTGACGTTGGCGTCCGTCTCCGCGATGATCCGGGAGATGGTGGACAGCTCGCCCGGGCGGTCCCGCAGGGACATCTTCACGGTGAGGTAGCGCCCCGCCGCGGTCAGCCCCGACTGGATCACCTTGAGCATGAGCATGGGGTCGATGTTGCCGCCCGAGAGCAGCACCACGGTGTGCTGGGACCGGATCCCCAGCTCCGCGAGCTTGCCCTCCAGCAGCGCCGCCACCCCGACGCCACCGGCCGGCTCCACGACCATCTTCGAGCGCTCGAGCAGGAACACGAGCGCATTGGCGATCGCGTCCTCGGAGACGGTGACGACTCCGTCCACCAGCTCGCGGATGATCTGGAAGGGGATCTGGCCCGGCTTGCCCACGGCGATGCCGTCGGCGATCGTGGACACGTGCTCGAGCGGCACGAGGGCGTCCGCGGCGAGCGAGGGCGGGTAGGCCGCCGCGTTCTCCGCCTGCACGCCGATGATGTTGATGTGCCGCCCCTGGCGCCGGGCGATCTCCTTGACCGCCACCGCCACGCCGGCCAGCAGCCCGCCGCCGCCGATGCCCATGACGATGGTGTCCACGTCCGGGGCCTGCTCGAGGATCTCCAGCCCGATGGTGCCCTGGCCGGCCACCACGTCGGCGTTGTCGAAGGGGTGGATGAAGACCGAGCCGGTCTCCTCGGCGTACCGCTGGGCCTCGGCGAGGGCCTCGTCCACGTTGTTGCCGTGCAGCACCACCTCGGCGCCGTGGTCCCGGGTGGCCTGCAGCTTCGGCAGCGCCACGCCCAGGGGCATGAAGATCCGGGCCTTGATGCCCAGCTTGGAGGCGGCCAGGGCCACGCCCTGGGCGTGGTTGCCGGCCGAGGCGGCCACGACGCCGCGGGCCCGCTCCTCCGGGGTCAGCTTGGCCATGCGCACGTAGGCCCCGCGGACCTTGAAGGAGCCGGCGCGCTGCAGGTTCTCGCACTTCAGGTGCACGGTGGAGCCGGTGATCCGGCCCAGCGCCCGCGAGTGGTCCAGGGGCGTGGACACGATCACGCCCTCCAGCATCCGGCGGGCCTGCTCGATGTCCTCCAGCGTGACGGGCAGGCCGGCGTGCGGCACCGGGGATCCGGCGGCGTCCTGCCGGTGGCTCTGCGGGGTGGTGGTCACTGGGGTCCTCCGTCCTGGTCCGGCCCTCGGCCGGAGTGGTCCATCCCCGTATTGTCCTCCTCCGGCGGGCCCGCCGCGCGCACATTGCCGTCCGGGGCGGACGGGGACGCCTCGGTCTCCCCCGGCGCCGGGGCGGCCGGGGGCGCCGGGGGGACCGGGCCACCGTCGTCCCGGCCGCCCCAGCGCAGGGGCAGCAGCCGGGTGCGGGAGCGGAGGCGGGAGCGGGAGCGCTTCAGGGCCCGCCGCTCCCGCCGGGCCCGGCGCTGCGCGTCCGCCTCGGCCGCGCCCGTCGCCTTGCGCACCACGCCGTCGATGGTCACGTAGGCGCGGGCCCACGGCCCCTCCAGCTCCGCGGCGCGCTGGCGGAGGGTGCTCTCCGGTGCCTCGGCCGGCTCCGGTGGCGCGGCGTCCTCGAGCCACGGCCGGGCGTGGAAGTACCGCACCGTCGCGTTGAGGAAGGCCATGAGGGGCACCGCGAAGACCGCCCCGACGAGCCCGAGGACGGCCGTGCCGCCGGACACCGCGAGGAAGACGGCCAGCGGGTGCAGGCTCACCGCCCGGCCCATGACGAGCGGCTGCAGGACGTTGCCCTCGATCTGCTGCACGAGCAGCACGATGCCGAGCATGATGAGCGCGTTGACCCAGCCGTTGGCCACGAGGGCGAGCAGCACGGCCACCGCGCCGGTCAGGAAGGCGCCCACGAGGGGGACGAAGGAGCCGAAGAACACGAGCACGCCCAGCGGCAGCGCGAGCGGCACCCCGAGGATCCAGGCGCCCAGGCCGATGCCGAGGGCGTCCACGAAGGCCACGAAGACCTGCACGCTGACGTAGGAGCCCAGGGACCTCCAGCCGGCCCGGCCGGCGCCGTCGATCGCGGCGCGGTGCCGCCGGGGCGTGAAGTTCAGGCAGAAGCGCCAGATCCGCTCCCCGTCGTAGAGGAAGAAGACGAGGGCGAAGATCGCCAGCACCGTGCCGGCGGCGATGTTGCCCGCCGTGGAGCCGAAGCCCAGGGCCCCGGAGAGGATCTGCTGGCTGTTGTTGCGCACCGCCTGGCCCAGGTCCCGGACGATCTCGTTCCACTGGTCCGTGGTCACGCCGGCGCTGGCCAGCCAGTCGACGATGCCGCGCAGCCCCACGGTGATCTGGTCCCGCATGTCCCCGAACCCGACGGCGAGTTGCTGGCCGACGAGGGTCAGCAGGCCGACCACGACGAGCAGGAAGCTGATGACGATGGCGGCCACGGACAGTCCCGCGGGCACGCCCCAGCCGCGCAGGCCCCGCTGCAGGCGGCCCAGGGAGGTGGCCAGCAGCGCGGCGATGATGAGCGGGACGACCAGCAGGGACACGTGGCTGAGCAGCCAGAAGCTCGCCCCGGCCATGGCCAGCACCAGCAGCACGCGCCAGGACCAGGCCGCGGCCACCGTCAGGCCGTACGGCACGTCCGCGGCGATCCGGTTGTCCCGCTGGGCCGCCGTCAGCGCCGGCTCCTCCGGGACGGCCGCGGCCGCGACGCCGGACACGGCGGCGGAGGCGGACACCGGCACGGCGGGCGCGGCGCCCGCGGCGGCGGGTGCGGGGCCGGGCGCGGTGTCCGCGTCGGACGGGCTCCGCTCCTGCCCCGGCGGCGGGGTGCTGGTCAACGGCGTACCTCCTGGATGCGGTCGGGCGGGTGCGGTCCCTCCGGTCGGGCCGGTGCGGTGCCGCCGGTGGGGCGCGCCCGGGTCAGCCGAGCCGGCCGGTGATGCCCCACGCGGCCGAGAGCGACTCCCCCGGGGCGGTCCACGCCAGCCCGTGGCCACTGTTGAGCGCGTCCGCCGGGGCGGTCATCGGCTCGAGGGCCACGGCGCGCGGGCGGCCGGGGATGCGGTCGGTGAAGAAGACGTGGACGTAGCGGTAGGCGGCCTCAGCCCACAGCTCCACGCTGCGCCCGTCCGGGGCGGCCAGGACGTGGTGGTGGCGGCCGTCGGTGCCGGGGGCGAGGTCCGTGAACGCGGCGTCCAGCAGCCCGGTGCCCACGCGGCGGCCGCCGCGGAAGTCCTCGCCGGTGCCCGCCACGGGCACCGAGCCGGTCGGGATGAGCCGGTCGTCGGCCACGAGGCGCGTCGACGCGGCCAGCGTCAGGGTGAGGTCCTCGCTCGGCACGTCCCCGATCCGCAGGAACGGGTGGGCGCCGAAGGCCAGGGGCGCCGGACGGGCGGAGTGGTTGGTCAGCCGCTGGTGCACCGTGAGGGCGCCGGCCTCGTCCAGGGCATAGGCCACCTGGTGGGTCAGCCGGAACGGGTAGCCGTGCTGGGGGTGGATCTCCCCGCGCAGCACGACGCGGTGGTCCGTGTGCTCCACAGCGTGGAAGGCGGTGTTGCGCAGTAGCCCGTGGCTGGCGTTGGAGCGCGAGGGCTCGGTCAGGTCCAGCTGCTGGGTCGTGCCGTCGAGCACCCACCGCCCGTCGCGGACGCGGTTGGGCCACGGGGAGAGCTGGATGCCGCACCCCGAGGGCGGCAGCTCGTCCGCGCCGTAGGTCTCCACCAGCGGGGTGCCGTGCACCTCGTAGCGGCGCAGGGCCCCGGCCAGGGAGGTCACCGTCACCTCGGCCCCGCCGCGGCGGAGCCCGTACTGCGTGCCGGTGGCCGCCGGCCCGCCGAAGGCGGGCACGGCGGCCACCGGGGTGGACCCGTCCGTCGTGCCGGGGTCCGGGACGCGCACGGCCACGGTCAGTCGTTGCCGCGCAGGATCGCCAGGATGCGCAGGATCTCCACGTACAGCCAGACCAGGGTCACGGTCAGGCCGAACGCCGCGGTCCAGGAGTACTTCTGCGGGGCGCCGGACTGCACGCCCTGGGTGATGGAGGTGAAGTCCATGACCAGCGAGAACGCGGCCAGGAACACCGCCAGCAGGCCGATGCCGATGCCCAGCAGCGGGTACTCGCCCCGCAGGCCGAACATGGCGTCGGTGACGCCGAAGAGCATCAGGAAGAGGTTCACGAGCGAGAACACGGCGTAGCCGATCATCGCGATCATGAAGATCTTCACCGACTTGGCGGTCACCCGCCACTTGCCCGAGGAGTACAGGGCCAGGGTCACGGCGAAGACGCAGAAGGTGGCGAGCACGGCCTGGGAGGCGATGCCCGGCCACATCTGCTCGAAGACCTGCGAGATGCCCCCGAGGAACAGGCCCTCGGCGGCGGCGTACAGGAGGATCAGCACGGGCGAGGGCTCGCGCTTGAAGGAGTTGACGAGGCCGAGCACGAGCCCGACGATCGCCCCCGGCAGCATGAGGGCCGGCATCATCCAGCCCACGACGGCGCCGGCCAGCACCACCACGAGGGTCATGACGGTCTTGGCGATGACGTCGTTGTAGCTCATCCGGCCGGTGTCGGCCGGGCCGGCGGCGGGCCCGCTGTAGCTCTGCTCGAGCCGCTGCAGCTCCTCCGGCGAGTACTGCGGGGCGCGCTGGCCGTACTGGGGGGCCTGCTGGCCGGCGTACCAGCCCTGGCCCTGCTGGCCGGACTGCCCGCCCTGGTACCACCCCGGCGCCTGGCGTCCCTGGCCGGAGTGCATCTGCTCCTGGAAGTTCTTGGTGTTGAAGACGGGGTTGGCCACTGGCCATCTCCTCTGCTTGGTCGCGTGCGGTCCACAAGGTGCTGTCCGTCCTCGTCGGACGGACGTGGCGCTGACCGCAGTCTATCGGCCACACCTGAAAGGCAACCCGGAACGGGCGGCAGGATACGCCACTCCGCTCACAGCGCAACGCGGTGCCCCCGGTGGGACTCGAAACCTCCCCCAACCTCTCTAGAGCATCGACTTCCGCGAAATCCCGGGGTCTTTGATGCGGCGAGATTAGTGGATATCTGCACAGTTGTGGGCAAAATGTGGGCAAAACGTGGGCACGCCCACAAGCCTCAGTGCTGCCGCGTGCCATGGCCCGCCCCACACCGTCTCAGTGAACGCGGTGCGTCTCCAGATAGCGCACAGCCGAGTTCATCACAGCAATATCCTCCGCAAAGTGGCCGATTCCTTGATTGCACCCCTGGCACAGGAGGCCTCGTGGGGCACCGGTCACATGGTTATGATCCACCGACAAGGTCTTGAGCTTTCCAAAGCGCATTACTGTTTCCGGTTTGCCGCAGATTGCGCACACCCCGCCCTGCAGTTCGAACATTGCGTCGTACCACTCGAGAGACACTCCATACTTCTCCCAGATGTGGCGTCGGCGCTTGGATAGTGCAACCTTCTCTGGAAACCGCTCCTTGTATCGCCTCCGGTACTCGGAATACTTCTCCGGAGATATGACTCGCGCCCGCTGCTTCAGGAGGCGACATTCCTTGCAGGCGCTTTCCAGCCCTGTAGTGGCCCTCGAGCTCTTATAAAATTGGTCAACAGTCAACCACCGCTTACAGGTTCCGCACCGCTTCTTGCCATCAACGATTTGGGACGCCTGCACCGAGCACCTCCCATGGTCGATCGGTCAGGTACCTGATTGCTTTCTCGAGGAGGGCAGGATCGTCTCGAAGTGCCCCCAGGCCGATATTGCACTGCTGACACAAGAGTCCCCTCGGCAGACCAGTGGCATGATCATGGTCTACCGCCAACAACTTGATGCCTCCACCCGAACTGATCTTCGACTCAGGCCGTTTACAGATGGCGCACACTCCTCCTTGCTCCATCAAGGTTGCCTCGTACCACTCAGCCGTGACTCCCTTACCCCTCAGTAGCCCCACTCTTCCACGAGCCTTCCGGACTTCAGACGGAGCGCTTGCGCGCCAAGCTCGTTGTCGTTCCCGCTGGAGCGCCAGATAACCTTCGGGGTCTTTAGCCTTCTCCGCATCGCGCCGCGCCCTCTGTTTCGCCGCTGAGCACTTCTTACACCGGTGGCCGAGCCCAGTCTTCGTCGCCTTGCTCTTGCCAAACTCGCTGACGGGCAGCACCTTCTTGCACCCAGTACAAAGCTTCTTTCCGTCGACTACCAGGATGGCAGTGGTTCGGACGGTGGGTACATATGTCGCCTTGCGGGCCGCAGCGGTACACGGCCTGCAAGCGCTCGCTAGGCCGCTGGAGGTCTGCGAATGGCGGTGGAACTCACTGACGGGCAGGAGCCGTAAGCATTTACTGCACGTCTTCTTGCCGTCCACCACCTCGACGCGGGGTCTCAAAGTTGCTCCTCGCTCTCCAGCCCTGCCTGTCACCCGCGTCTCGGCTGAGCGGGACTGTCCGACGAACGGGACTGCTGCACGAATAGGCGACGTTGATGATGGAAGGGCCTCGTCGCCGATGCGTGTGACTCTGTAGGTGACTGATGGCCGCAGGGCTTGTCTTTGAACTGATCCGTCCGCGTGCCGGTGGCGATGGCGCTGTCCGATGCATGTCGGCCGGAGACGAGCATGACTTCATACGAGCCTGGTCAACCCCGTCAACGTCTTGTCTGCCCGGCCCCTGGTCGACGTGCCCTCTGAGGAAGGCACGGTCCCATCATGACAACATCCCTTTCCGAAGGCGTCGAGTCTTCGGCTGATCTCGACGTCGTTGCCGGAGTCGACACGCACGCCGATACTCACCATGTCGCGATACTCAGCGTCACTGGCGCTCGGCTCGGTGATCGGCAGGTTCCCGCGACGGTTGCCGGCTACGAGCAGCTCCTGTCCTACGTCAGATCGTTCGGGAGCGTTCGACTCGTCGGGATCGAGGGCACCAGTTCCTACGGCGCCGGGTTGTCCCGGTATCTGAGGTCACAACACGTGGAGATTCGCGAGATCGTCCGGCCCCGGCGGTCGCAGCGGCGAGGTGGGAAGTCGGATCCGATCGACGCCTACGCTGCCGCGCAGCAGGCACTGGCCGAACCGGAGGCCCTGCCCTTGGCCAAGACCGGTGACGGGCTCGTCGAACAGATCCGCGTGTTGCTGACCGTTCGTCGTAGCGCGATCAAGGCCCGAGTGGCGGTGATCCGTCAGATCAAATCGCTGCTGGTCACCGCGCCCGAGCCCATCAGGATGCGGTGGGCGGGATCAAGCGAGCGTCGTGTCATCGAGGACCTGGCCGCCACCAGGCCCGGTGCTCCGTCCGCCTCGGTGAGCGCCGCGACTGGTCAGGCGTTACGCCGCCTGGCGCGTCGCCACCAGTACCTGACCAGCGAGATCAATGAGCTGGAGGAAGACCTGCGCGACCTCGTGGGAAGAGCCGCGCCCGCGATGATCGCCACCAAGGGGTATGGCGTGATTACCACGGCAACGCTCCTGGTCACCGCCGGATCGAACCCTGAGCGACTCCGATCAGAAGCATCGTTTGCCGCGTTGTGTGGGGCTTCGCCGATCCCCGCGTCCTCGGGAAAGACGAATCGGTTCCGGCTCAACCGGGGTGGGGACCGGCAAGCGAACTGGGCCCTGCACCAGATCGCTCTGGTGCGACTGTCCAATGACCGGCGTACAAAGGACTACGCGGCGCGCTTGCGAGCGAAGGGGAAGTCGAAGAAAGACGTCCTTCGGTGTCTCAAACGCGCGATCGCCCGAGAGGCGTTCCATCTCCTCGTCCACCCCCAGCCTGTGCCGGCGACTGACGATCTCAGAGAACTCCGACTCCAGCGTGGTGTCACGCTTGTCCGGGCCGCGATGAGCATCGGCGCCGAACCCGCCCGCCTCTCCGAACTTGAACGCGGCCGGCGGCCCAATGCCGAACTCGCCACCACTTACCGCGCCTGGCTCACCGCCGCTTGACACGTATAGGAGCATCAGGGGGCCGGCTGCCTAAGCAGCAGGTGTGGTCATGATGGTCTCCTACTCGACGGGAGTCAACCGGCCAAGGGTCGCTTACCTGCGAGGGTGGTAGGTCCGCTCGATCCCAGTGGGGATCGCAATCCACCGGCCGCTTGGCGAGGCTGGGCCGTCCACGTTCGTGGCTGCCGACGCGCTGAGCATGAAGGTCCGCGAGGGTGGCCGGGTGATCAGCGCGGTGGTGCCGCTGGCCACCGGGGTTAACGGCGACGGCCACCGCGAAGTATTGGGCCTGCGGGTCGCCACGTCCGAGATCGGGGCGGCCTGCAACGAGTTCTTCGCCGACCTGGTTGCCCGCGGGCCGGCCGGGGTCCGGCTAGTCACCTCCGATGCCCACCCCGAGCTAAAGGACGCGATCACCGCAAACCCGCCCGGAGCGGTGTGGCAGCGGTGCCGAACTCACTACGCGGCCAACCTGATGGCCTCCACCCCGAAGACGATGTAGCCGGTGGTGGCCGAGAATCTAGTTGGGGTCCGGCGGACATCCTCGCCTTCACCACGTTCCCGAAGGACGTCTGGACCCGGAACTGGTCGAACAACCCGGCCGGAATGTCCAAACGCGAGATCCGCCGCCGCACCGACGCGGGTCTGCCTCATCATCGAACAACACCAACGGTGGGAGGACAGTCGCCTTATCGCATGGAGCGCCGAGACATATCTTGTCCAATAGCCTGAGATCGACTTGATTCTGCGACGACGGCAAGGAACGTCGTTGTCATTCCCACGGGCGCCGCACCGAGCCCGTTGATTTTGACCCGGTGCGGCGTACCGCTCGAGTTGTCAGACGGTGACCCTTCCTACCACAGGCTCAAGACCCCAGTTCCGCACATCTCTCCCGTCAACGAAGCGCCACTCGACGCGGCATCTATCGCAGTCAAGGCGCACGTCGTGCTCCCGAAAGCCTGGCACGTTGTCGTGCTCTTCGATGATCTCCCCGTCGCCGCAGGGACACCGGTATTCGACTCGCTCTATGGTTCCGGCGCCGGCTCCCCATCCCTCGTGGCCGTGGGCGTCTCCGCCGGTTCGCTCAGTGCGCACGGGTGCTGCGGATGGCACCGTCCTCATCCACTCTGCGATCGCGCTGACCACGGAGTCATAGGCTTCAGGTGAGTGTGAGATCTCATGGAAGATCGCCAATAGCTCGTCAGGAGTATGGGCGATGCGGTGGTGGCTGAGTCGGATGCCCGCAGCGTAGTCGCTCGCGAGATCGCTGATGATGTCATCGCGGTCCACCTGGCGGATCAGCCAGTCATGGAAGGGAGCCGTCTGGTCCACAGGAGTCGGCTGGACCCAGCGGGCTGTAGCGGACTCCCCCGCGGTCGCCTTCGCAAGCGCGGTCTGTAGATGTGTGAATCCGGCCGGACGGTAGTGGTCGGCTTGGGGGCGGGATCCTCCTGGACTGACCATTCGACGAACGTAGTCGTGCCCGCGCTCCGACACGCCGACTAGGAGGTTCGAGCCTGCTTCATCCGGAGCGGCGAGCCGAAGCCCCAGCGCCGCTGCGGCCCAAATCAGGCGGCCGTTGGAAACGTAGGAGCAGTGTGGGCGGAGAAACCACTCCGCCGTGTGCTTCAACGAGTAGCTGCTCACCTCTGGCGCAGTGGCGTCCGAAGCGGGCATAAGCATCCGGAGCACGTCCGTGATGAGGGCGAGCTCGATGAAATCGGTCTTGCCGTTGAAGCTCCACGGCGATTCCGCAAGGTAACCGCCCTCACCGAGGACCGGTGTGCCATCTCGTAAGCCGATGAGGTCGTGATCGTCCAGGACGGCGATCAGCTGCCGTGCGCTGACCCGTTCGCCAAGGAGTCCCTGAGCCAGCGGGGAGCTCATCTGTCGCAGTGCAGCGTTATATGTCGTGCCCGTGAATTTTGCCCACGCGCGCGCGTCCTTTTGGAGTTCACGACTGTGGGTGTGGTTGTCGGAGGTCATCTCAATCTCTGTTCCGGGCCGTGCACCCCACGCCTGCCAGCCCTGTAAACACGAGAGAGATCTCAATCCAACAGGTGTAGCTTCTCTGGATCGGCCACCGTTGTCCTCATCATCTTCGTCGCGTGGGGACTCAGACTCGGAGAGAGGCAGTCCAGACTGCCGGAGAACAGTATAGCGGATAGCATCCTTGCACGTCAACGGCCGCATGAGGGCGGTCCGGCTCCTCCGGCATCATTCAGCTGATTAGGGCGCCACGACGAGAGGTCCCGCTCCGGACAGAATCAAGAGCAAGGCCTCTCGGGACAGCCGAGTCCTTCTTAGTCCTCTTAGTCGTCCAAAACTCGCTTCACAAAGTCGACACGCGCTTGGATCAAGCCGGCGAGGGTACTAGCGGTGGCCGTCGCGAGTGGCTCGTCATAAGAGAAGGCGTTGTCGCCCTCACGCTTAGTCGTGAGAAACCATCCAGCGTCGTACAGCTTCTCCCCAACAAATCGTGACAGCGCCAGTTGATACTGCTGAGAGTATGAGATTCCGGAGAATACCGGGTCCTGCGGAAATACCGTTGTGATGGGTTTGATGGCGCTCTCTGTCTTCGGCGTCTCTTCGAGAACCATGATGAAGGCTAGCCACGGCGGGACTTCTCCGAACGTGCCGTTCTTCTTCTGCACTGCCCCCACGTCGACTGCGTTACCGAGCGCCTCCTCAATCCGGTTGTTGGCGTTGTTGCCCACGCTCCCCACTTGGGACTTAAGTTCTACTGCGCCTACGAGTACGCCCTTATAAGTGACGACGACGTCCCAAGACTTTGATCGCCGGAAGTAGCCCGGCAAACTCGGGCTACCCGCCAAGACGCTGCTTTCGGGCAACCCTGCTTGGACAAAAAGCAGGCGGACGTAATCCTGGATTGCCTTCATGTGCTGTCCCGACCGAGCTTGGCCACCCTGCACGCCCGATTCCAGGTGCTTGCGGACGAGTTCGTCCCGCTTGCCCCAGAACGCATTGACGACCGCCTGTACTTCTTCGTTACTACCCAGCACAGAGCATCTCCTTCTTCGCCAGTCCGTACATGGATAGGTCTATGCCGTAAGCCTCCGCAGCGGCGTCCGTTGCCGCTTCTTCGTCCCGGCTTCGGAATGCGGCGCGAAGGCGGTCCGACACATCCGCGTCTAGATCGCTAGGGCGCGGTACCCGAATCTTCTTCAGATATTGCGCCTGGAACCGCAGTGTGCCGCCACGCATCCTCACGGCATATGCCTGAATGAACGCCTGACCAACACGGCTCAGGAGAATCCCCCCGAGCACCTCCATGTCCCAAGATTCCGAAGTGATGTAGTAGAGGTTGTGATGGGGGTAGTGGCCGCCGGGCTCTAGGACCGGATTGATGCTAGCTCGCATGTCTTGAATGAGAAGCTTCGGCTTCGCTGTCAACGAATGGTGGACTTTGTCGATGGTGCGGTACCAGTTGCTCCGGTTCTTCTTGGCAACGTGGCGTTCATGGAGCTTTGGAGCCGCCTCGTAGTAAGCCCGGAGTCGGGGGTACCTCTCGAGGTCTACAAGCTGCCCCTCCTCGGTCCACGGATTCACGAGATAGTTTCCGCCCCACTCGAAATCACCGGTCTGCCGAAGATCGCCGACCATCGCCAGAGGGAGGAGTCGGTCCTCCTCCACGTCGGCCGACTTGACGACATAAACCTTGTCGGCACCGGAGGCGACCCCGATAGACACCTTTGTCCCTGTACTAGCGTCCTGAAGCGGGTAGAAATGCTCGTTCAAATGCTCCATGAGCGCAATGAGGGCCGGACTGCCCGCGGCCCACATCTCATCCCCTGGGAACCAACCTTCCAGCCGATACGCTTCAAAACCTCGGCCGTTCAAGGTCAGCCCATCTCCGGTCAACGTCCATGCCGCGAGTTCAGCTGCAGACCCTGCTCCGAATGAAAACGTCGTATCAGCGACGACGACTTCACTCTGGCTTCCTCGTCGAATGACGGTAATCGCGGGATAGGCACTGACCTGCGACTCGAAAGCATCCACATCGTGCATGATCCAGACCGATTCGACTGCGAAGTCTTTTGCCACGAGGGCTCGGAGCCTGGCGCCGTACTGATTCCGCATCCAACGGTCCGCACAAATGTAGCCGAGGCGTCCACCTTCATTCAGGAGGCTGAGTGCCCTCTCGTAGAACCCGACATAAATGTCGGCGCGACCCTGCATCGTCGGCCAGCGGAGCCTGTAGGCGGCGCTCACCTCGGGGGGAATATCCTCCAGCCGAATATAGGGTGGGTTACCCACGACGAAGTCAGCGGCAGGGATGTCCTCCGTCAGCAAGAAGTCGGCGACCTGCACCCACTCCGCCAAGAGAGCTTCAGCGGAAGCACCCGTTATGCCGACGTTCGTCAACAATGGCCGGATGGCCTCGCGGGAGCGCTCGACACTCTCCTCCTGAAGGTCATATCCCTTAAGCGCCCCCGAGAGCGACTCAACAGGCCGCCCGTGTTTCTCTGCGCTCGTCAATAGACGCTTGACGATCGAAACCAGAAAGGCACCAGAGCCCACGGAGGGTTCAACGATGACCTTGCCGCCGAGATCGTCATCAGGGTTGTAGCCGATCAGGTCTAGGATCGTTTCAACGACCCATCGACGCGTGAATACTTCGGCGTATGTTGTCCAGTCACCTTGCACCGTTCGAGTCTACGGGCGTCCCAGGACCCGGTAACGCCACTCCGACTCCCAGGACACTTTCCTTGCTTATAACTCGCTGCAGTGCTCATCGGGGGGCTAGCAACGGCGGATTACCCCTAAATTATTCGTTTCCGTACTCAGATTCTGTCATCAGGTGCTCGACGAACTCTTCACCTTCGACCTCGAAAGTCGGGTCAATTCCCGCCGCTTCAAGAAGTTCGTAGTCGTTGAGCACCAGCTGACAGTGCTCGCAGGCGAAGTAATCTGCCATTGCATCGGCGACACCGCGATAACCAAACCCCTCCATGGGGTCTCCCCAGTGTTCAATTCTCATGTTCTCGACCTCCTCGGCTTCAAGGAGGCCCCATTCAGCGCATGCGGGGCAGATCTCGTCGGTGGAATATCGCAAGCCGGCACTTATCTCGTGCGCTGACTTCCATTGTTTACTTCGAGCAGTCGAGATCCTTCCCGACCGACGGTCTTCATATCTCGCCTTGGCGCGGCTCAACAGCGACTCGACGCGCTCGGCTAGATATGTCCTGTTGTTCTGAAGGTGGCGCCGGACCATCTCTGCACGCTGGACTCCGACGATATCCTCGACTTCTTTGTCTAGAGCATCGACAAGAGGCGCGGCGAGGCTCCAGAAATCTGCCCACCAGATATCCTCGGGAATCGCACTGAAGGCTACGCCCCCGCCGTGCAGATACTCATTTCGCGCCACAGCGAACTTTTCTGCCTTCTTTTCATCGAATGGGCGAAAAGCTCGCTTACAGCGTCGGTAGACAGTCGTAGCGCGAACTGATTTGAAGCTACTCTCGGCGCTCACAAGTCCGGAAGCCCCTAAGAGACTCGCATCATCATTGGGATCAGCGATTAGGACTGGCGATTGGTTCGACAATGCTGCCTTGGCTAGGAGCTCCAGGGCCAGAGTGGCCCACATGGCGCGTTCATCGAAAGATCTTGGGTCGTTGTCCATCGAGCGATTGATGAAGAGCTTGGCCTTCAACCACAGGCCTTCCGGATCGTAAGCCGTTCTCATTTGGCGCTCCTGATGTTGAATGCCATGCGGACGAGCTTCCTTCCTCGGTCACTCTCCGAGACCGCAGCCCTACCATGCATGACTAAACGATTGGCCACAACAAGGACGCTATTCTCTTCATCCCAAGGCACCTCTGTGGCCTTGAGATTTGGCTCGGAGTTGAGATGGTCAGCGACTTGTCGTGCTCTTTCGTCCGCAGGCTTCATGATCACAGGGTCATACCGCCAGCCGTCCGGTTCCAGAGCCGGTGCCAGGAAGGCCGATTTACCGGCCCCCACAGTGAAGACCCCGTGGCGAGCTGCGTCCCAGTCCAATCCTTGCGGTTCCGGTTTCCAGATGCGGGTGGGGGTCCCGTTGGGCTCCTCTGAAACGAGGATGATGACCTCCGGCGGTCGAATCATATGGGAACCATCGACATGCAGCGGCTGTGCATCGAGGCCATACACGGCACTCATCGTCTCTGCACGCGCCTCGGCCTGATCCCTAGGACGCAATACTGACACCGGCCCTTCTCCGGCGCGCGTACCAACGGCTTCCCAGCCCAGTTGTCCGGCATAGTAGGGAATCAGGTCCATCCGACGGGCATACGGTAGCTGCCCCATAGCCCAGCCCGATCTTCTTGCCTCGTTCCACATCTTGTCGAGCTCCATAGCCAAACCTTAGCTATCGACGGCCTTACGAGGCGCGCGAACTAGCGTCCGGAATATCGACGGACGCTAGACCAGCCGTGCCTATTCGACATGATGCCAACTACGAGCAGGATGGTCACCGATGGTGGCTGCTCGGGCCTCGGTGCCCCGAAGCACCTATCCCGGCCGATTCTTCGTTCCACGGCACCAACTCGTCCGACCAGCCGATTGGGATGTACTCCCCCCTTCTGTGGCCTCCGGTACTACATCGGCCTGCATCGAGTGGTTGGTCCTTGTCCTCCCTAGCTCCGTACATGAGCAATGTTCTGTTGTCCTCATGGCAAGCGAAACGCCCCCGACAGCGGCTCTATCGTCTCGGGAGCATGTCCTGGATGGTCAATTTCGGGCGCCCAGTGGTCCCGTCTTCGTATCCTTCCGCGTACCCGACCAGTTTTGTCCAGGCGAGCTGGCGGTCGACGTCCTCTCGTCGAGACATCTGCTTCGTAGCGTCCCTGTGCCCCTGTTCGTACCCGCGCCGGTATGCGGGCCCTACGCCTGGCTCACTCAACTCCCTTCGTAGCTTCTCAATTTCTTGGTCCGCGGCCGATATGGAAGCCACTAGCGCGCCATTGGACCGCATAGTTCTCTCCCACATGGTGGCGTACTGCTCCGCTTCCTTGGCCGCCTCTGCAGCCCTTTCCTCGGCACCCTGCAGTTGAACCTCGAGGAGGCGCCGGTCGTCTTGCAGGGACTGCACCTCTGCCCGCAGCTGGTCCACTTCGGAACCGTCAACGACCGGTCGGCGCCGGGCTCGGTAGGCGGCTTGGCGGTGTGCATTTGAGCAGTACCGTCGGCCGGCGGATGGGTCCGGCAAGGGCTCGTCACACCACCCGCACCGTAAAGCTAGGGAGCGGCGGGGTGAGGAGCGTCGGGCCTTGGCCATGGGTTCCTTCCGTAACGCGCACCTGTTACAGCGTCGCGGACACAATGTCCGGGAGTGCACCTTGGTGCCAGAGGTGTGCTGACTGATCTTGGTGTTGGTTGTGCCTGCTAAAAGTCGGTTCGGCTGGCGGGCGTCAGGTGTTGGCCTGCATGGCCAGAGACTCGCGGGCGTGGGATGGAGTCTTTCCAAGTAGGAGGGCCTTTGGAGGTGCCATACTGCCGGCATGGGCTTCTGGAAGACATCTGGGTTCGGCATAGATGACGAGACCTTGGAGGTGGCGGCGGACATTGATATCGGCGCACCGAGACAAGCCGTGTGGGACCTCATCAAGCCTGCCGAAAATGCACACTTGCTCGACCCTGAGGTTACGAGAGCCTTCCGCGCCGAGGGAACTCCAACGGGCACGGGGGAGATCCAAGTCTTCATCTATAACAGCGACGGCGAAGAACATGTCAGCGCCGTGGAAGTGATTGACGAAGTCCCAGGTGAGTACGCCATCACTCGTAGCTTCGGCGGAACAGTGTCGGCTTTAGGCGGCTATTTCCTGACGGACACCGCCACAGGCACTCGTCTGGAGAAGCGGGTCAAGTTCGTCCCCCCGCCAAACATGGGGTGGATAAGGCGTCCGGATATGAAGCAGTGCGCCCGCGGAATAAACGTGTACCTGAAGCGCGTGAAGGCTTTCATGGAGGGTCCTGCAGAGCCGGGGGCCGGGGGTATGCGGACTTGGAATAACCTCTAGGCCTACAGGCGGGCAGTCCGCTTATGCTCAGGCGCCGGGGCCACATTGGCTTCCCTCTCACGGGATCGTGCCGACGACTCTTGACCAGTTGACAGATGAGCTCATAGCAGGACCAAGCGAATGAGGGCCGCCCAGCCGAGCAGCACAGCCACTGCAAGGGCGCCGAGGACGGCACGACCGCGCATCGTTCCGGCCCAGGCCGGCACCCAGTTCGCGACCGCCATGGGCAGGGCAGCGTCCAGACTGTTCCGGACCCACGCCTGACGGGCCTTGCGAGCCCGTCGGGCGGAGACTCGGAGGGACCGTCGGAGGCGGCTGAGCATCACAGCCCTCCGGGGAAGAGCTGGTGTCGGTCGGTGGCGGGCCGTCCTTGGTGGTCGAAGGTCCACGCCGCGACCCGAGCGAGGTCCCGAACCCGTGCCCAGTACTGGCGGACCGTGTTGAACCGCGTACCGGTCACGGTGGCGAGGGCGTGCGCGTCCACGGCGGTGACGCCCCCGGCCTCCCGTGCCGCACCGAGGTAAGCGGGCGCGTGGCGGCCAATGGTGCCGGGCACGCTGGCCACCGTCGCCACGATCGACGAGCCATCCTCGGGGGCCTCCAGGGCAGCGCGGATGACCTGCGCGAAGGCGATGACGTCCCGGGAGGACGCCCGGAGGACATGGGCCGAAACGCCGAGAGCCGTGCTGGCCGCGGTGGTGTCCCCGTCGTAGATCAGGTGCAGGCGCAGGAAGTGCTCCACACGGTCTCTGTTTATGCCGAGTGTGTCCTGGACGAGGTGCAGCACCCCGAACACCTGCCGGAGCTCGTCGGCGGCCTCTACGCGCCGCGTGTCGTCGTCCACGTGGCCGCCCACGGCCGAGTCCCCTCGAACCGCGGTGAGGGCCTCCAGGCTCTCTGCCTTGCCACCGTTGCACTGGGCGCCGTGGCTGGCCGTCCGCCGGTAGTAGTCATGGACGCGGCGCCGGGCCACGACTCGGCACAGCGTGGGCCAGTCCCCCCGGGCCGGGTCGAACGTCACTCGCTGCAGGGAAAGCCACGTGTCCTGCAGCAGGTCATCGATGTCGTGGGCGGGGCCGCCGTACTGGCGGACCATGGCCGCGACGAGGGGTCGGAGGTCGTCGAGGTCTACTTCGGTTGTGGTCATCGGGTGGTCTCCTTCCGGATGTCCCGGGCGGTGGTCTGCGCGGCTGCGGGCTGGGCGCGTCGGGCGATGCTGAAGTGTTGGCTGGCTGCCTGGTCGAGATCCCGGAGGGCTCGGCTGGGAGTCCAGCAGCCCAAACCGGTCATGCCGTGCTCGACGAGCGCTTGTGCCTGGTCGTGAGTGGCGGTGATGCCCGCGGCATTGAGGGTGTGCAGCAGGTCGCGGATGCGGTGCTCCAGAGACTGGTTCGGCAGGGGCTCGACGAGGGCCAGCAGCGGGGGCTGGATGGCGCGGGGCTGATGGGAACTCATGCCGCAGCCTCCCGGGGCCGCCAGCCGGCGAGTTGGGCGGCGGTGATGACCTGGCGGCGCACCGAGCAGTCCGGGCCGAGCTCGGCCGCCGCAAGTTCCATCAAGGTCAGGTGTTGCATCGGCCGGGCTTGGAGGTACGCGCTGGCGGCCGCATAAACCTCCGCGTCGATCCCCTCTGCCGTCCGTGCGCCGGAATTTTCCACAGGCGCTGGTGAGGGTGGCTGGGACTCAACCCCTTCCTCCTGCCTGTATTCCTGTAGTGGTTCCTCAGTCCTCCTAGGGGGCAATGAACCGTTGGGGCTCACCCCAATGGATCGTTGGGGCTGGTGCCCCAATGGATCGTTGGGGCTGAGGGGCAATGCTTCGTTGGGGCTGGCGTGAAGACGCGGATCCTGCCGGTGGACGACCGACCAGGTGGTTACGGGCCGGCCGGTGCCGTTCCGAGTGATCGTGGGGACGGCCGTCAACGCCGGGTTGAGGGCAAGGGCGTATTCCGCTCGGTTGCCCTGCCGCGCGACGCCGTTCGGGACGACCGCCCCGGCACGTTTGAGCTTGGAAATGGCCTGCCGGAAGGACTCTGCCGCGCTGTCCGGGTTCACCACCGGATCCAATCCGAGGTGCTCGGCCCCGGCCTGCCAACCGCCGAAGTAAATCGGCGGACGGTCGGTGTCCAAGGACACCAATGCCATGAAGGTCAGCAGGCGGTGCTCGCGGTGTCCCAAGTGCTTCCAGTTGGCGGAGACCATCAAGGCGTTGGAAGCTCCCATCGGTGGACTTACCGAGGTCTGGGAGACAACAACGCGGGTGCGTCGATCAACCGCTGAGGGTGCAGGGCGCTCATGTGAGCACCCCCAAGACGCCCAGGGCGACAATGACGATGTCGAGGTCGTCGCGTAGGTCCCGGGCAGCGGTAAGGCTGTGGCCACCGGCCGCCTCCTCGGAGACCACCACCTCCACGTCACGGTCCGGCGTCCAGATCGAGTACACGTCCCCAGATCGGGGGCCGTAAGCGATCCGGCCCCGTGGGTCCACGGTGAAGCCCGCCGGCGGGTCGATACACGGAAGATTGCTCGCGCTAGAATTGGTCATGGATCCTGACTCCTGAATGGTGACTGGTTCCGAAGGGCGTTCGCGGGTCTCCCCAGACAGATGCGAACGCCCTTTCACGTAGGTGCTCCCCCGTTGGCTGCGCTTATCGTGGCGCCTCCTGCGGGGCGCTTCGCTGCCCTCAGGCACTGGCGCTCTCCCCCGTCCTGGTTCGGGTTTGAGCCCTGAGCCACGCCTTCACGTCACTCCCCCGGTAGCTCACATTGCGGCCGATCTTGATGAAGGCTGGACCCTGCCCCACGTATCGCCAGTAAGCCAAGGTGTTCACCGTGCTCCCCAAATACTCCGCTGTGGGGCCCGGCTTGTAGAGCTTCTCGTCTTCCATGAGCAACCTCCTGATCGATCATGATGATTGTTCATCTATGATGATTGAAGCTTAGGTCGACGTCTGGGAGATTGCAAGAGGGCATGTGGTGAATCATCTTGATGTGCCAAAATGGGCTCATGGAAGATGCCGCCTCCCACAAAAGGAATCCGCTCGGGCCTACCGGTCACACGGTGCGTTTGAACGTTGCCCGCCTGCGAGGGGGGATGCAGTACAAACAGCTTTCCGAAAAGCTCGCTGAGATTGGGAGGCCGATTCCGCCGCTTGGGTTGCGCCGAATCGAAGACGGCGAACGTCGAGTGGACGTCGACGACCTTATGGCTCTCGCCGTGGCGCTAGATGTCAATCCTGTGGCGCTCCTCCTGCCTAGCGAGGACAGAGGCGTGCCCGTTGAGGCAACCGGGGTTGGCTCGATCGGATTCAAGGAACTCTGGAGATGGTCCGACGGCGTCAAAGCCCTTCGAGACTCCACCGATGCCACAGACAGCGTGATGGAAAATGAACTACGCGGACATCTTGACGATGCATCCTTCCGGAACCGCGTTCGGCCGCCCCTCCAACGGGTGGAAAGTGTGGCGCCAACTTCCTCCAGGAGGGGTGAGGTACGGCGTATAGACATGGTTCTCCGCTCTCTGCGAGAAGTGACGGAGACCATTGAGGAGATGCAACGGGAGGAACCGCCTCAGGAAGCCGAGAACCGTGGCGACGATTGAGGCATACGAAACGAAGGCGGGGCGCCGCTACCGGGTGCGGTATCGGACACCAGAGCATCGCAGTACAGATAAACGTGGGTTCAGAACGAAGCGGGATGCAGAGGCTTTCGCGGCCACGGTTGAGGTGTCCAAGCTGCGGGGCGAGTTCATCGACGCGGCCGCGTCGAGGACCACGGTAGGCGAATTGGGTCCGGCGTGGCTCGGCCGGCAGTCGCACTTAAAGCCTTCGGCGCTGCGACCTGTGGAGAGCTCATGGCGAGTCCACGTCGAACCGCGCTGGAGCCGGGTGGCCGTTGCGGATGTGCGGAAGACGGCGGTCCAGCAGTGGGTCGCAGATCTGGGCCGTGACCGCGGGGCAACGACGGTGATCCGGGCGTACGGCGTACTAGCCGCCATCCTGGATGACGCAGTGGACGATCGCCGGCTACTGTCCAACCCCGCGCGCGGGGTGAAGCTACCCCGCAAGGGGAAGAAACCGCACGTGTACTTGTCCCACCGTCAAGTGCACGACATCGCGGAGGCCTCCAAGCACCCCGTCCTGGTCCTGACACTGGCCTACTGCGGTCTGCGGTGGGGCGAGGCTGTGGGCCTCCAGGTGAAGCACCTGGACATGCTGCGTCGCCGGATCCTGGTCGAGCGGAACGCCGTCGAGGTCGGCGGGGTGTTCGAGGTCGGCACGCCGAAGGGCCACAAGCATCGGTCAGTGCCGTTCCCTCGATTCCTGGCGGAGCATCTGGCGAAGCTGTGCGAGAGCAAGGGGCCTGACGATCTGGTGTTCCCGGGGCACCACGGCCAATTCCTGCGGCAGCCTCGAGTCCGCGGCGGGGCGGACGCGGACACTCGAGCCCGGGACTCGTGGTTCGCAGCCGCACTCCAGGATGCCGGGGCACCACGGGTCACCCCGCACGACCTGCGGCACACGGCAGCATCGTTCGCTGTGTCGGCCGGGGCGAACGTCAAGGCCGTGCAGCGCATGCTCGGCCACAGCTCTGCAGCCATGACTTTGGACATCTACGCCGACCTCTTCGATGACGACCTGAACGCCGTCGCTGACCGGCTGGATGAGGTGGTCTCGAAGCAGATTGTGGGCAAAACGTGGGCAAACGCCTGATCCGAGAACCCACGAAGGCCGCAACTTCCCTGTAATTACGCGGGATTTGCGGCCTTCTCACATGGTGCCCCCGGTGGGACTCGAACCCACAACACGGCGATTTTAAGTCGCATGCCTCTGCCAATTGGGCCACGGGGGCGGGCACGGCGCCGCCCTCGGTCCGCCGGGGCGGACGCTCGGGGACGGCTGCGGCCCGGGACCCCTCAAGGGTACCGGGCCGCGGCGCGTGCCCCGGTGCGGGACACCGGGACGCGAGGCGCCGGCGGGAGGCCCACCGGCGCCGTCGGGGATCAGGCGTTCTCGTACTGCGTGGCGTGGCCGATCGCCCGGGGCGCGAAGCGCCCGGACTCGAGCTGGCCGCCGGCCGCCTCCAGGAAGGCGTTGTGCGGGGTCTCGAGCTCCTCGATGGCGGTGGTGTCCCGGCCGAACACGGCGCCGAGGATCCAGTCCGTGATCACGCGGGCCTTGCGCTCGTACGTGGGCATGGCCATGCCGTGGTAGCCGCGGTGGGCCAGCCAGGCCGGGATGCCGGAGATCTTCAGGCCCATCGGGTTGCCGACGCCCTTGCCGGTGCCGAGGCCGGCCACGGCGCCCAGGGACTTGTGCACGTACTCCTCCACGGCGCCCTCGCCGAAGCGCACGGCCAGCAGGTTGGCGGCCAGGCGGCGGGCCTGGCGCACGGCGTGCTGGGCGTTCGGGACGCAGTGGCCGCCGGGGCCGTCGCCGGTCAGGTCCGGCACGGCGCACACGTCGCCGCAGCCCCAGGCGCCCTCGAGGACGCCGTCCTCGCCGGACTTGACCTGCAGGGTGGGGGTGACCTCGATCCGGCCCCGGGCCTCGACCGGGAAGTCGGTCTGCTTGGCGACGGCGTTGGCGGCCACGCCGGCGGTCCAGACCAGGGTGTCGGCCTCGAAGGAGCCGGCGTCCGACTTGTCCGCCATGTTGATGAGCTTGAGCAGGCCGCCCTCGGCGCTGGACAGGGAGGTGTTCAGCAGCACCTCGATGCCGCGGGCCTTGAGGTGCTCCACCACGCCCACGGCCTGGTCCTCGGAGACCTCGGGCATGATCCGGCCCATGGCCTCGATCAGCACGATCCGGGCGTCCGACTGGGCCAGGCGCGGGTTCTTCTTGATGGCGTCCCGGATCAGGTCCTCCATCTCGGAGATGGTCTCCACGCCGTTGAAGCCGCCGCCCACGACCGCGAAGGTCAGGGCGCGCGAGCGGGCCGCGGCGTCCGTCATGGTGGAGGCGACCTCGAGGCGGTCCAGGATCTGGTTGCGCAGGGTCAGCGCCTCCTGGACGGTCTTCATGCCGATGCCGGCCTCGGCCAGGCCCGGGATGGGGAAGGTGCGGGTGGTGGCCCCGGCCGTCATGACGACGTCCTGGTAGGGGACCTCGAACTCGGCGCCGTCCTGGGTCTGGACGGTCGCGGTCTTGCGGGCGTGCTCGACCTTGACGACCTTGCCCTGGACGATCTCGGTGTGCTTGAGGTGGGTGCGGTGGTCCACGATGATGTGGCGGGCCTCGAGGTGGCCGCCGACGACCTCCGGCAGGAACGGCTGGTAGGTCATGTACGGGAGCGGGTCGACGAGGGTGACGACGCCGCCACGCTCCTTGACCTTCTTCTCCAGGTTCTTGGCGACGTACAGGCCGGCGTAACCGCCGCCGACGATGAGGACACGGGGCTTCGGAGACAGCTGCGGGGTGATTGCCATGGCCATACCCTAAACCCGGCACCCGCACTTCGTGAAAAACCTCACAAAGTCACAAAGTCACCGGCGGCGCCGGCGCAGCGCGAGGACCGCGCCGGTGGCGGCGAGCGCGGCGGCGAGCAGGCCGGTCCCCAGCACGAGCGCCGGGCGCAGCCCGGGGGCCGGATCGGGCACCGCGCGCGCCTGCGGCAGGGCGGTGGCCACGGGGGCGGGGCTCGACGCCGGCCCGCTCGGCTCGGGCGCGGCGGCGGACGGGGGCGCCGCGGGGGTCTCCGCGCGCCGGTGGACCCGGATCCAGTCGGCGATCGTGTCCATCGGGTTGCGGTCCACGGCCGGCACCTCGGCGGTCACCGCGGCCGCGGCGTCGATGATCCCGTGGCCGTACACCGGGTCCACGCCGGGGGCCCCGGCGTCCTGCGCCGTGGCCAGGATCCGGTGGATCACCTGGTGGGCGGGCATGTCCGGGTGCGCGGAGCGGACCAGGGCGGCGAGCCCGGCCACCAGCGGGGCCGCCCCGCTCGTGCCCTGCCAGCCCATCCAGTCGTCGCCCGGCACGGCGCCGACGAGCGGATAGGCGGGCGCGGCCACGCCGATCGAGATGCCCTCGGTGGAGGCGTCCCAGCTGGCCGTGCCCTCGGCGGTGAGCCCGGCCACGGTCAGCACGCCCGGGATCGTGGCCGGCGCCCCGGCCGTCATGGCGCCCGAGGCGCGGTTGCCGGCGGCGGCCACGACCACCACGTCGTTCTGCTCGGCGTACAGGAACGCCCGGTCCCAGCTCTCCGGCCAGTCCTGGCGGGTGGAGCCCAGGGACATGTTGATGACGTCCGCCCCGTGGTCCACCGCCCACGTGACGGCCCGGGCGATCTGCTCCTCGGGGTCGGGGCCGCCCGTGCCGTCCGCGGCGAGGTCCACGGAGACGGACAGCAGCCGGGCCTCCGGGGCCACGCCCATGATCCCGTCCGGTCCCGGGCCGCCGGCCGGGGCCGCGGCGGAGGAGGCCGCCGGCGCGTCCGGGGCGGCGGTGCCCGAGGCCTCGGCGGACTCGGGGGACGCGGCGTCCGTCGGGGCCGCGGTGGCCGCGCCGCCGTCGGGACCGCCGCTCGCGGCGGGGTCCTCCCCCGCTCCGGCCGCGTCCCCGGGCGGCGCGGTGCGCGCGGCGGCGCCGTCGTGGCCGTGGCCGGCCAGCAGGGAGGCGACCAGGGTGCCGTGCGCGGGCATCGTCCCGACCGGCTCCGTGCCGTCCGGGCTGCCCGCCCCGGAGAGGTCGGTGCCGCCGGCCACCTGGCCCGTCAGGTCCGGGTGGGTGTCGTCGATCCCGGTGTCGATCACCGCCACCGTGACGCCCTCGCCCCGCGTGGTCTCCCACGCCGTGCGGTAGCCGTACTCGTCCAGCCAGTACTGCTGGTCCCGCCACTCGTCCGCCGCGGCCCGCGGCACGTCCGGGGCCAGCGGGGACAGCGGCCCCAGGGGCGCCACCAGGACCGCCCCGGCCGCCGCGGCGGCCCCGAGCGCCCGGCGGGCACGGCGGGCCCGGTCCCCCGCCGTCGCGGCCCGGCGGTCCCTCACGGGAGCTGGGACAGGGCGATCCCGTCCAGGATGTCGTGCTCGGACGTGATGGCGTCGACCACCGCGCCCCCGCTGGCTCGGGCCACCCGGCGGAGCAGCGTGGCCCAGATGAGCGCCCCGGCCCCGATGACGTCCACCCGGCCCGGGTGCATGTAGGGCAGGGCCGCCCGCTCGGCGCGGGTGGCGGTCAGCAGGCGCTCGGCGGTGGCGGTGATGTCCTCGATCCCCAGCCGGGTGCCGTGGATGACCCCGGGGTCGTAGGCGTCCAGGTCCAGGGCCGCGGCCGTCACCGTGGTGACGGTCCCGGCCACGCCCACGACGGCGGCGGCGCGGCCGAGCGGGACGCTCGCCTCCACCTCGTCCAGCACGGCCTCGATGTCCGCGGTGGCCGCGGCGACCTCGGCGGCGGTGGGCGGATCGCCGTGCAGGTGGCGCTCGGTGAAGCGCACGCAGCCCATGCCCACGCTCACGGAGTCCGTGACGCGGGGGCCGCCGGGGCCGCCGAGGGTGCCCAGCACGAACTCGGTGGAGCCGCCGCCGAGGTCGACCACGAGCACGCGCCCCGCCCGGTCCTCGGTCCCGCCGTCCCCCGGGGCCCCGGACGCGCCGAGCGCCGCCGGGTCGAGCACCGCGGGGTCGAGCACCGAGGCCGCCCCCGCGAAGGACAGGGCCGCCTCCTCCCGGCCGGAGACCACCTCGGGCTCGACGCCGAGCCGCTCGCGGATCCCGGCGGTGAAGACCTCGGCGTTGCCGGCGTCGCGGCTGGCGGAGGTGGCCACGAAGCGGACGGACCCGGCGCCCAGCTCGCGCAGGATCCGGGCGTAGTCCTCGGTCGCGGCGAAGGTCCGGGCCAGCGCGGCCTCGGAGAGCATGCCGGTGGCGTCCACGCCCTCGCCCAGCCGCACGACGCGCATCTCCCGGTGCAGGTCCACGAGGCGCAGCCGCCCGCTCCCGCCGCCCGGGCCGGCGCCGGGCCCCTCCTCGAGGGCCGGCTCCACGCGGGCCACGAGCAGGCGGATCGAGTTGGTGCCGCAGTCGATGGCGCCGACCACCCGGCCGGCCGCGGCCGCCTCCCCCGGCTCCCGGGACACCACGGACTCGGCGGACGGCGAGGACGCGGCGGTATCCGCGGCCCCGGCGGGCACGGTGGGCTCGGACTGGACGGGGTTGCGCTCCCCGGCCAGCCGGCGCACGTGGCGGCTGAGGTCGCGGCTGGGGACCGGGGCATCCGGGTCCCAGGCGCCGGCGCAGTGGCACGTGTCCGCGGACCAGTCCTCGCGGATGGCCTCGAGGGCCTCGTCGCCCAGCGGGTTGACGCCCGGGCCGGCGGCGAGGGAGTGGCCCACGAGCACGTGCAGGCACTTCACCCGGTCCGGCATGCCGCCGGCCGAGATGCCGGTGATCTCCGGGACGCCGTCCGTCCCGGCCACCCGGCCGACGCGGTCCCGCTCGGCCAGGTAGGCCTCGTGGGCCCGGCGGTAGCGGGCGGCGAGCTCCTCGTCCTGCTGGAGCCGCTCGCTCATCTCCGCCATCACGCCGGCCGCCTCGAGCCGGGAGACCGCCGCGGTCAGGACGGGGTGGGTGAGGTAGAAGGTCGTGGGGAACGGGATGCCGTTGGACAGCCGCGGGGCGGTGGTGGCCACGAGCGGGTTCCCGCACACGCAGCGGGCGCCGATCTCCACGACGTCGCGGGCCGGCCGGCCCAGTTGCAGGCTGATGGTGTCCAGGTCCTGCGGCGTGGGGGTGCGGTCCAGGTCGTGCGTCACGGGTCCTCCGGTGCTCTGCGGTGCCGACGGCGGTGCTCCGCGGCGGCGGATCAGCCTATCTCAGTCCGTGCCGGCCCGCACGACGGAGTCCCACAGCGCGTCGGCCCAGGGCATGTCCGGGTTGACCTCGCTCGGGCTGGCCGGGGGCGGCACGGGGTCCTCGGCCTCCTCGTCCCCACCGATGACCATGTACGTCTTCTCCCCCGGCATCACGAGGTTGAAGCGGTCGCGGGCCTGCTGCTGGATGTAGGCCGGGTCGTCCCAGCGGGCGATCTCGTCCCTGAGCTCCTGCTGCTCCTGGCGCTGGGCGGCGATGTCCTCCTGGACCGCGCGCAGCTCGGCCTGCTGGTCCAGGTACACGCGCAGGGTGGGGGCCAGCAGCACGGCGGCGAGGAACAGGACCACGAGCAGGGCGATCGAGTGCCCGGAGAAGTGCCGGGCCGGGACGGGCTCGACGACGGCGGCCGGCGCGGCCTGCGCGCGCGGCGGACCGGCCGCGGTGGAGCCGGGGCCGGCGCCGGCAGCCGGCGCGGAGGCCGGGCCCGTGGTCCCGCCGGTGGGCCGGTCCGTGGCCCGGGCCCCGCGCATCAGCTCGCGGCGGGCGGCGGCCCGGCGCTCGGCGGCCGTGCGCGGCAGCGCCGGCCGGCCGGTGGTGCCCCCCGTGCCCGGCGCCGTGTCCTCACCCGCGGCGCCGGTGTCCCGTGTGCCCGCGGGGCCGGTGTCCCGGGTGCCCTCCGCGCCGGGGCGACCGGGGGCGGCGAGGGGCCCGGAGGGGCCGGGGTGATCGGGATGCCCGGTGGGCTCGCCCGCGTGCCGCGAGGGCGCGGCGTCCAGGGGGATGACCTTGGCGGAGTACCCGCCCACGTGCGTGCGGGCCCCGGGGCCGGCGGCCCGTCCCTCCTCCGCGGACGCCGGGCCACCGGGGTGGCCGGCCTCGACGAGGGCAGGGCGGGAGGACTTGGGTACGCGCGGCCGCCGAGTCGCCACCTGCACCTCCCGCGTGCGTGTCCGTGTCCGGGACCGGCGCGGTGCCGCGCGCCGCCGGGGTCCCCGGTCGGGTGGTCGGGGATCTCCCCCGAGGATACCGGCTGGGCGCGCCGGTCCGGGACAGCGCGCCGGACGGGCCCGGCGGCGCGGCCGTCGCCGGGACGCCGATCGCCCCGCCCCGGGAGCGGGGACGGGGCGATCGGGTGCCGGCGCCGCCGCAGGGCGCGGGCGGCTCCCGGCGGCGGGCCGGGCGGGGGTCAGGCGCGGGCGGCGTACCGCGGGAAGGCCGAGGTGCCCGCGTAGATCGCGGAGTCGCCCAGCTCCTCCTCGATGCGCAGCAGCTGGTTGTACTTGGCCACGCGGTCGGAGCGGGCCGGGGCACCGGTCTTGATCTGGCCGGCGTTGGTGGCCACGGCGAGGTCGGCGATGAAGGTGTCCTCGGTCTCGCCGGAGCGGTGGGAGATCATGCAGTGGAACGTGTGCCGCTGGGCCAGCGAGATCGCGTCGAAGGTCTCGGTCAGCGAGCCGATCTGGTTGACCTTGACCAGCAGGGCGTTGCCGGAGGCCTCGTCGATGCCGCGCTGCAGCCGCTCGGGATTGGTGACGAACAGGTCGTCGCCCACGAGCTGGACCTTCGTGCCGAGGGCCGCGGTGAGCTGCTGCCAGCCCTGCCAGTCGTTCTCGTCCAGCGGGTCCTCGATGGACACGAGCGGGTAGTTGGCCACCAGCTCCTCGTAGTAGGCGATCATGTCCGCGGCGGACCGCTGTTCGCCCTCGAAGGTGTAGGAGCCCTTCTCGCAGAACTCGGACGAGGCCACGTCCAGGGCCAGGGCGATGTCCTCGCCGGGGGTGTAGCCGGCGCGCGTGATGGCCTCGGTGATGAGGTCCAGGGCGGCGCGGTTGGACGGCAGGGACGGGGCGAAGCCGCCCTCGTCGCCGAGGCCGGTGCCGAGCTCGCGCTCCTGCAGGACCTTCTTCAGCGTGTGGTAGACCTCGGCGCCCCAGCGCAGGGCCTCGGAGAAGCTCGGCGCGCCGATCGGGGCGATCATGAACTCCTGGATGTCCACGTTGGAGTCCGCGTGGGCGCCGCCGTTGAGGATGTTCATCATGGGCACGGGCAGCACGTGCGCGTTCGGCCCGCCCAGGTACTTGAACAGGGACAGGTCGGCGGAGGCGGCGGCCGCGTCGGCCACGGCCAGGGAGACGCCGAGGATCGCGTTGGCGCCGAGCTTGCCCTTGTTCTCGGTCCCGTCCAGGTCGATCATCAGGGTGTCCACGAGGCGCTGGTCGGTGGCGTCCTGGCCCTCGAGCTCGTCGGCGATGTCCTCGATGACGGCGTTGACGGCGCCCAGCACGCCCTTGCCCAGGTAGCGGTCCTTGTCGCCGTCCCGGCGCTCGACGGCCTCGAACTCGCCCGTGGAGGCGCCCGAGGGCACCGCGGCGCGGCCCATCGCGCCGTCGCTCAGCAGCACCTCCACCTCGACGGTGGGGTTGCCGCGGGAGTCGAGGATCTCACGGGAATGGATGGCGTCGATCAGGGCCATGTGCGGTCTCCTTTGAAGGCGTGTGGTTCCGAGGGTGCAACGCGGGTTCAGCCTAACCGCTCGCCGCCGGCCCCGAGCCGCCGTGACGGGGTGGCGTGCCGGCCTCCAGGTCGCGGCGCACCGCGGCCAGGTGCCGGCGCAGGGCGCGCTCCGGGTCCAGGCCGCCGGCCCGCGCGTGCCGGACGAGGCGGAACAGCTCCGCGCCCAGGGCCGCCTCGTCGGCGAGCGGCTCGCCCGCCGGTCCCGACGGCGGCGGGCCGGGCGCCGGCAGCGGGTCCACCGGCTGCCGGGCCGCCCGGTCGACCACCTTGGCCGCGGCGGCCAGCGCCGGCAGGGAGGCCGGCAGGTCGGCGAACGCCGCCCCGCCCGGCGTGGTGCCGCCCGGCGCCGTGCCGTCCGGCGCCGCGGCGGTGCCCGCCGCCTCGCGCTCGAGGCGCTTCACCCGCTCCCACGTGCGCTCGACGTCCGCGATGGTCGCCGCCGCCAGGTCCTCCGGGTCCCGCAGGGTGCCGTCCGGGTGGAAGACGTGCGGGTTGCGGCGGATCATCTTGGCGGTGATCGCCTCGGCGGTGCCGTCGAGGTCGAAGCCGCCCGCGTCCGTGGCGATCGCCGCGTGCAGCACCACCTGGAACAGCACGTCCCCCAGCTCCAGGCGCAGCCGCTCGTAGGTGCCGTCCCGCAGCGCCTCATCACCCCAGGCCCCGGCCGGGCCGGACTCGATCACCTCGACGGCCTCGTAGGCCTCCTCGACGAGGTACTCGCCCAGGGCGCCGTGCGTCAGCCGGCGCGTCCAGGGACAGTGCTCCCGCAGGCGGGCGACCACCCAGACGAGCCGGTCGACGGTCTCGCTCACGCCCGGACGTCGTCCTCGTGGGCGTCCTCGTCCCCGTCGGCGTCCACGAACGCCTGCAGGACGGCCGGGCCGTCCCCCGTGCCGCCGCGGGAGATGACCTCGCCCCAGGACTCCACCAGCAGCTCGGCGAGCACCTCGCGCTCCTCGAGGGGCAGGAAGGCGGCCTCGGCGGCGTTGAGCTGGAAGTCCAGCAGCTCCTCCAGGGAGTAGCCGAAGACCTCGGCCAGCAGGTACAGCTCGTCCGTGAGGGACACCCCGCTCATGAGCCGGTTGTCCGGGTTGATCGTCACGCGGAAGCCGAGCTGGTGCAGCATGTCGATCGGGTGCGTGGAGACGGTCCCGCCGTAGGAGGCCACGGCGCCGGTCTGCAGGTTCGAGGACGGGCACACCTCCAGGGCGATGCCCCGGTCCCGCACCCAGGCGGCGGTCTCGCCGAGGTCCACGAGGGCGGAGTCCTCGCCCACGCGCTCGCCGTCCTCGTCCACCGCGTCGAACTCCACGGTGATGTCGTCCGCGATGCGCACGCCGTGGCCCAGGCGCAGGGCGCGGCCGTTGAGCAGCGCGTCCTGGATGGAGGCCACGCCGTCCGACTCGCCCGCGTGGACGGTGGCCGGGAAGTGCTGGGCGGCCAGCCACGTGAAGGCCTCGGTGAACCGGGACGGCGGGAAGCCGGTCTCCGGGCCGGCGATGTCGAAGCCGACCGCGCCGGTGCCGCGGTGCCGCACGGCCAGCTCGGCGATCTCCATCGACCGGTCGTTCTGCCGCATCGCGGTGATCAACTGCCCGACGCGGATGGTCGCGCCCTCGGCCTCGGCGTTCGCCACGCCCTCGTCCAGCCCCGCCTGCACGGCCTCGACGGCCTCGTCCAGGGTCAGCCCGCCGGCGAGGTGCTGCTCGGGGGCCCAGCGGACCTCGGCGTAGACGACCCCGTCCTCCACGAGGTCCTCCACGAACTCGCGGGCCACGCGGTGCAGGTGCGCCGCGGTCTGCATGACGGCGATCGTGTGGTCGAAGGTCTCGAGGTAGCGCTCGAGGGTGCCGGAGTTCGCGGACTCGGCGAACCACTCGGCGAGCTCGTCCCCGGTCTCGGCGGGCAGCGCGTGGCCGGCCTCGGCGGCCAGCTCGAGGATCGTGGCGGGGCGCAGTCCGCCGTCCAGGTGGTCGTGGAGGCTGATCTTGGGCAGGGCCGCCAGGTCGACGTCGAGGGGCGAGGGTGCGGTGAATTCGATCGCGTCAGTCACGGGGCGAGTCTACGGCAGGCGGGCCCGGCGTCCCGGGGTCCTCCGCCCCGCCGGGGCCGGCCGGTCCGGTGTCCTCCTCCGGCCCGGTCACCCGGACGATCACGGCGCGCAGGACGACGTCCAGCACCCAGCCGAGCACGGCGGCCGCGATGACGGCCACGGTGATCTGCAGCAGCGTGCTGTCCAGCCAGCCGGCGGTGAGGCGCGCGATGCCGATCGAGTAGGCGGACCACAGCACGCCGGCGGCCACGTCCAGCAGGGTGAAGGCGGTCCGGGGGTAGCCCGTGGCGCCGGCCGTGTAGTTCACGGCCACCCGCCCGCCGGGGACGTAGCGGGCCGTGAAGATGACGAGCGCCCCGTGGCCGTCGAGGGCGCGGCGGGCCGAGCCGACCGCGCGGGACACCGACCGCGTGCGCATCCAGCGGTAGCGCTCCACGCCGATGCGCCGGCCGAGCGAGTACGCGACCTGGTCCCCCGTGATGGCCCCGAGGGCGCCGAGCGCCCACACCCACCACAGGGAGACGGTGTCCTCGGCGCCGGCGATCGAGGCCAGGGCCACCAGCACGGACTCCGAGGGCACCACGGGGAAGAACCCGTCCACCGTGCACAGCACGTAGACGAGGACCAGGACCCACCACTGCCCGGCCGCGCGGAGGACCGCGTCCTCGATGATCTGCAGCACCGGTCCAGCCTATCGGCGCCGGTGACGGGTCCCCGCCGGCGGCGGGGACCCGGGGCCGGCCTCAGCCGATCCGGTCGAGGATGAGCGGGCCCGCGGCGAAGTCCCGGGCCCGCTCGCTGCCGGTGTCCGCGATCTCGAACCCGCCCTCCAGCGCGGCCAGGGCCCGGTCGAACTGCCCGGGCGTGTCCGTCAGCAGGGTCAGCAGCGGCTGGCCCCGGCGCACCTCGTCGCCGGGCTTGGCGTGCATGCGCACGCCGGCCCCGGCCTGCACCGGGTCCTCCTTGCGGGCGCGGCCCGCGCCGAGCCGCCACGCCGCCAGTCCCACCGCCATCGCGTCCAGCCGGGTGAGCACCCCGGAGGCGGGCGCGGTGACCACGTGCGACTCCCGGGCCCGGGGCAGGGCCGCGTCCGGGTCCCCGCCCTGGGCGGCGATCATCCGGCGCCAGACGTCCATCGCGCGGCCGTCGGCGAGGGCCTCGGCCGGGTCCACCCCCGTCACCCCCGCACCGGCCAGCATGGCGCGGGCCAGCTCCACGGTCAGCTCCACGACGTCCGCCGGCCCGCCGCCGGCGAGGACCTCCACGGACTCCTCGACCTCGATCGCGTTGCCGGCGGTGAGCCCCAGCGGCGTGTCCATGTCCGTGAGCAGGGCCGAGGTGTTCACCCCCGCGTCCCGGCCGAGGTCCACCATGGTGCGGGCCAGCTCCCGGGCGTCCGCCTCGTCCTTCATGAACGCGCCGGAGCCGCACTTGACGTCCAGCACCAGCGTGCCGGTGCCCTCGGCGATCTTCTTGGACATGATCGAGGACGCGATCAGCGGGATCGCCTCCACGGTGCCCGTGACGTCCCGCAGCGCGTACAGCTTCTTGTCCGCCGGGGCCAGGCCCGCCCCCGCGGCGCAGATGACCGCGCCCACGTCCTGCAGCTGGGCCATCAGGGCCGCGGTGGACAGCTCCGCCCGCCAGCCCGGCACGGACTCGAGCTTGTCCAGGGTCCCGCCCGTGTGGCCGAGGCCGCGGCCGGAGAGCTGCGGCACCGCCACCCCGTACACGGCCACGAGGGGGGCCAGCGGCAGGGTGATCTTGTCCCCCACCCCGCCGGTGGAGTGCTTGTCCGCGGTCGGCCGCGGGCCGCCGTCGGGGGCGCGCAGCCCGGAGAAGTCCATCCGCTCGCCCGAGGCGATCATCGCCGCCGTCCACCGGGCGATCTCCGCCCGGTCCATCCCGTTGAGCAGGATGGCCATGGCGAGGGCGGACATCTGCTCGTCGGCCACCACGCCGCGGGTGTAGGCGTCCACCACCCAGTCGACCTGCGCGTCCGAGAGGGCCCGCCGGTCCCGCTTGGCGCGGATGACCTCGATCGCGTCGAAGGGCTCGGTCACGGCAGCGCCCACCGGCTCACCCATGGTGCCCCCCGTGCCCGCGCAGGTCCGCCGGCCCGAAGGCGGCCGGGAGCACCTGCTCCATCGTCAGCTCCCCCTCCGGGCCCCTGAGGACCATGCCCGGGGCGTGGAACTCGAACAGCAGCTGCCGGCACCGCCCGCACGGCATGAGCACCTCGCCGTGGCCGTTGACGCAGTAGAAGGCCACCAGCCGGCCGCCGCCGGTCATCTGCAGCTGGGACACCAGGGAGCACTCGGCGCACAGGGTCAGGCCCAGCGAGGCGTTCTCCACGTTGCAGCCGGACACGATCCGGCCGTCCTCCACCAGGGCGGCCGCTCCCACCGGGAAGGAGGAGTACGGCACGTAGGCGCGCGTCATCGCGGCCCGCGCCGCCGACTCCAGCCGCTCCCAGTCGATGCCCGAGCCGGACCGGCCCAGCCGCGGCAGGGCCGCCGTGAGCGGGATGTCGTCGGTGAAGGCCTCCTCGAGGCCGGGTGGGAAGGGATCGGTCATGGCTACTCCTTCACGTAGGGGGTCCCGGCGGCCGCCGGACCTCGCGACCGGCCCACCAGGCCGGCCACCACCAGGATGGTGACGAGGTACGGCAGCATCGCCATGAACTGGCTCGGCACCGGGGTGCCCAGGATGGCCAGCACGAACTGCATGTTGGTGGCGAAGCCGAACAGCAGGGCGGCGAAGAACGCCCCGATCGGGTTCCACCGGCCGAAGATCACCGCCGCGAGGGCGATGAAGCCCTGGCCCGCGGTCATCTCCTTGGAGAACGAGGACGAGTTCACCAGCGTGAAGAACGCCCCGCCCATGCCCGCGATCGCCCCGGCCAGCAGGACGTTGGCGTAGCGGGTGCGGAGCACGTTGATGCCCACGGTGTCCGCGGCCTTCGGGTGCTCGCCCACGGCGCGCACGCGCAGCCCCCAGCGGGTGTGGAACAGGCCCACGTACAGCGCCGCGACGATGAGGTACATCCCGTAGCCGAGCACCGTCTGGTCGAACAGGATCGGCCCGAGCACGGGGATGTCCGCCAGGACCGGGATGCGCACCGTGCCGAAGTGCGGCGGGGAGTTGTAGCGCGAGGAGTCCGAGGACAGCAGCGTGGAGAACAGGAAGCTGGTCAGCCCGGCCACCAGGACGTTGAGGACCACGCCCACGATCACCTGGTTGACGAGGTAGCGGATGGAGAACACCGCCAGCAGGGTGGACACCAGCACGCCGGCCACGACGGCGGCCAGCAGCCCCGCCCACGCCGAGCCCGTGACCGAGCCGGTCACCGCGGCGGTGAACGCCCCGGCCAGCAGTTGCCCCTCGATCGCGATGTTCACGACGCCCGCCCGCTCGGAGAGCACGCCGGCCATGGAGCCGAAGATCAGCGGGACGGCGAGGGCGAACGCCCCGGCCACGAGGCCCGTGAGGAACACCGTGGTGGTGTCGGCGGCGCCGACGACCCAGACGAGGAAGCCGACCACGAAGAGCACGGCGAACAGCGCGGACACCCAGCCCTGGACCGTCCCGCGCCGCCGCACCGCGACGAAGCCCCACGCCGTGAGCGCCGCGAGCAGGACGGTGACCGCCCAGCCGACCGGGACGGTGGGGGCCACGAGGTCCGGGATGCGGACCGCGTCCGCGTCCGTGGAGATCCGGAACGTCGCCTCGCGGCCCGAGGCGCCGAGGGCGAACACGAGCAGGGAGACGACCGTGAGGACCGCGAAGGTCACGGGAGTCGTCCAGTGCCGGACGAGGTCGCGCTGCGGCGCCTCGGCGGTGGCGGCCGGGGCGGGGCCGGACCCGGGGGGGACGGTGACGGTGGTGCTCATCGCTGGACGCCTTCCTCGCCGGGGGTGGCCGGCCGGTCGGCCGCGGTGCTGCCGGTGCCGCGCGGGGGCGGGCCGGGGTCGTGGGGGGCGGGGCCGGCGTCGTGGACGGCCGGGACGGTGCCGGGACCGTCCGGCGCACGCCCGGCCTCCGCGGGCGACGGGGCGTCCCCGGCGGCCGCTCCCCCGGCTTCCCCGACGGCGGCCGGCACGGCCGCGGGCGCGGTCCCGCCCGCGGGGGCGGTGGTCACCGCCCCGGCCAGCGCCGGCTGGGTGACGGGGTCGGCCGCGGTGCGGGCCTGGAGGGCACCCGGGCGCGGCAGGCGGAAGATCGTGCGCACCAGCGGCGGGGCCGCGATGAACAGGACGATGAGGGACTGGATGATCAGCACGATGTCGATCGGCACGCCGGTCTCGGTCTGCATCGTCACGCCGCCGGCGCGCAGGGCGCCGAACAGCAGCCCGGCGAAGAACACGCCGACGGGGTTGGACCGGCCCAGCAGGGCCACCGTGATGGCGTCGAAGCCGTAGGACCCGGCCACGTCCGTGTTGAGCACCTTCTCGGTGCCCGAGACCTGGGCCATGCCGGCCAGGCCGGCCAGCCCGCCCGAGATGGCCATGGCCACCACGTAGAGCCCGCGCACCGGCATGCCCGCCGTGCGGGCCGCCTCCGGGTTGGCGCCGAGGGCCCGCAGCTGGAAGCCGATGGTCGAGCGCCGGACCAGCCACCACGCGAACACGGTGGCGAGGACGGCGACGACGAAGCCCCAGTTCAGGCGGAACGCGCCGCCCAGCAGGGGCGGGAACAGCGCCGTGGGCGCCAGGAAGTCGGAGACGGGGTTGGTGGAGCCCTCGCGCTGCAGCACGGGGGTCTGCAGCAGGTAGGCCACGAGGTTCACGGCCACGTAGTTGAGCATGATCGTCAGGATGACCTCGTGGGCCCCGGTCAGGGCCTTGAGCGCGCCGACGATCGTGCCCCACAGCGCGCCGCCCAGCACGCCCATGACGAGCACCAGCAGCAGGTGCAGCCCGACCGGCAGCTGCACGTGGACGCCGAACCACGTGGCCACCATGGCGCCGAGGATCATCTGGCCCTGGCCGCCGATGTTGAACAGCCCGGAGCGGAACGCGATCGCCACGCCGAGGGAGATGATGATCAGCGGCGTGGCCAGCGTCAGCGACTCCATCAGCGGGTAGAGCATGCCCGTGAGGTCGTCCGCGCGGTAGTTGAACACGGCCCCGCGGAACAGGGCGGCGTAGGAGGCCGCGACGGCCTCCCACGCGGCCTCGAGGGTGTCCTGGGGCCGGGCGAGGAAGTAGCCGGCGGCCTCCGTGACGTCCTCGTCCGTGAGGACGATGAGCACCGCGCTGATGACCAGCGAGAGCACGATCGCCAGGACGGTGACGACCCCGTTGCCGGCGAGCACCCCGCGCAGCGCGGAGCCGCCCCCGGGCCGGGCCGGGCCGGCGGGCCGCGGGCGGACGGTCGTGGTCGCGGCGCTCATGCCGTCTCCCCCTTCGGGTGGTGCTGGGTGTCGTGCTGTGATGCGTGCCGCGGTCCGTGCGGGAGGTGCTGCCCCGGGTCGCCTCCCGGCGCGGGGGCGGCGGGGGCCGTGGAGACCGTGGGGGCCTGGGCGGCGGGGTCGATGCCGGCCATCATCAGGCCGAGGTCGTCGCGCGAGGTGTCCCCCGGCACGATCCCGATGATCCGGCCGTGGTACATCACCGCGATGCGGTCGGCCAGCTCCAGGACCTCGTCGAGCTCGGTGGAGACGATCATCACCGGCGTGCCGGCGTCCCGCTCGCGGATGATGCGCTCGTGCAGGAACTCGATGGAGCCGACGTCGACGCCGCGCGTGGGCTGGGAGGCGATGAACAGCTTGAGGTCGTCCACCAGTTCGCGGGCCATCACGACCTTCTGCTGGTTGCCGCCGGAGAGGGTGCCGACCGGCAGGTCCACGCCCTGGGTGCGGATGTCGAACTCCCGCACGCGCCGCTCGGCCAGCTCGCGGATGGCCCGCGGCCGCAGCTGGACGCCGTTGCCGGCGGGGGGACGGTCGAAGCGGTTGAGCACGAGGTTCTCGGCCACGGAGAAGGGCCCCACGAGCCCGTCGGTGGAGCGGTCCTCGGGGACGTAGCCGACGCCGGCCCGGATGACCTGGCGGGGGCTGCGGCCCACGAGCTCCCGGCCCTCGAGCCGGATGGAGCCCTGGGCCCGGTGCAGGCCCATGATCGCCTCGGTCAGCTCGGTCTGGCCGTTGCCCTGGACGCCCGCGATCGCGAGGACCTCTCCGCGTCGGATGCCGAAGGAGACGCCGTCCACCAGCCGGACGCCGTCCGGGCCCAGGACCGTCAGGTCCGAGACGGTGAAGGTCTCCTCGCCGAGGGTCGGCGCGGACTTGGTGCGGTTCAGGACCACCTCGCGGCCGACCATGAGGGCGGCCAGCTCGGACTGGTCCGCAGCGGGGTCGGCCGTGCCGACCACCCGGCCCCGCCGCAGCACCGTGATGCGGTCCGAGATGGCCTTGACCTCGCGCAGCTTGTGGGAGATGAACACCACGGCGGTGCCGCTGTCCCGCAGCTGGCGGATGATGTCCAGCAGTTCGTCCGTCTCCTGCGGGGTGAGCACCGCGGTGGGCTCGTCCAGGATGAGGACGCGGGCGTCGCGGACGAGCGCCTTGATGATCTCCACCCGCTGCTGGACGCCCACGGGCAGGTCCTCCACGCGGGCGTCCGGGTCCACCCGGAAGCCGAAGCGGTCCGAGATCTCCCGGATGCGCCGGCGGGTGGCCTCCAGGTCCAGCACCCCGGCGGCGCGCGTGCGCTCGTCGCCGAGGGCCACGTTCTCCGCGACCGTGAACACCGGGATGAGCATGAAGTGCTGGTGCACCATGCCGATGCCGGCGGCCATCGCCTCCCCCGGCCCGCTGAAGCGCACGGGGCGCCCGTCCACCAGGATCTCCCCGGCCGTCGGCTCGTACAGCCCGAACAGGACGTTCATGAGGGTGGACTTGCCGGCGCCGTTCTCTCCCAGCAGGGAGTGGACCTGCCCGGACTCCACCGTGAGGTCGATCGAGTCGTTGGCGGTGAACGCGCCGAATGTCTTGGTGATGCCGCGCAGCTCGAGTTTCACCGTGCTCCAGCCAATCTGGCCCGACGAGGACCGTTGAGGGGTGACGGACGGACGGTGGGGCGGCCCGGTGCGGGCCGCCCCACCGGGGACGGTCAGGACTCGGGCGAGTACTCCGAGCCCACCGTGATGGACCCGTCGACGATGCCGGCCTTGACGTCCTCAAGCTCGGTCTTCAGCTCCTCGGGGACCTTCGACTCGAAGTCGTGGAACGGGGCGAGGTCCACGCCGCCGTTCTCCAGGGTGCCCACGTAGGGGTCGGAGGAGAACTCGCCGGCGAGGTCGGACTCGATGACGGTCTTGACCGCGTCGCCCATGTACTTCACGACGGAGGTGAGGATGACCTCGCCCTGCTCGGTGGTCTCGTAGCCGTCCGAGTCCACCCAGATGACCTTGACGTCCTTCCCGCCGGCGTTGGCGGCGGTGACGGCGTCCAGCGTGCCCAGCCCCACCGGGCCGGCCACGGGCATGATGATGTCCGCGCCCTCGTTGATGAAGTTCGTGGTGTTGGTCTTGCCGGCGGCCTGGTTGTCGAAGTCGCCCGTGAAGGAGCCGTTCTTCGAGTCCCGGTCCCAGCCGAGGACCTCGACCTCGGCGCCCTTCTGCTCGTTGTAGTACTCCACGCCGGCGGCGAAGCCGTCCATGAAGATGGTGACGGTCGGGATCTCCATGCCGCCGTAGGTGGCCACGGTGCCGGTCTCGGTGGTCCCGGCGGCGAGGTAGCCGGCCAGGAACGCGGCCTGGGCCGTGTCGTAGATGATGCGCTGGACGTTGTCGGGGAAGTCCGGGTCCGTGACGTCCACGCCCACGAAGTGCGTGTCCGGGTTGTCCTGGGCGATCGGCTTGATGGCGTCGCCCAGCAGGAAGCCCACGCCGATGATGGAGTCGCAGCCGGCCTGCAGCATGGAGTTGACGTTCGGCGTGAAGTCGGACGGGCTGGTGGACTGGGCCTCGCGGGTCTCGATGCCGAACTCCTCCTCGGCGGCCTTCAGGCCCTCGTAGGAGGACTGGTTGAAGGAGCGGTCGTCGAAGCCGCCCGCGTCCGAGACGATGCAACCGGTGTAGTCGGAGTTGTCCGAGCCGACGGCGGAGGTGCTGCCGGAGGCGGACCCGGACGCGGAGCCGGAGGGTTCCTCCGACGGGGCGGCGCCGCAGCCGGAGAGCAGCAGGCCGGACAGGCCGAGCGCGGCGGCCGGCAGGAGTGCCTTGCGGGACAGGGGGGAGGCAATGCCCATGGTGATCCTTCGGTGCGGGTGACGGGGCTCCAGTGCGGCCGGCCGTGCCGGTCCCGGTCCGGGCCCTGGGCCCTCGCCGCGGTGTCCGCGCCCTCGTGCGGACAGCTACCCGCCAGTTTATCCAACCTGGCGAGGAAACGCTTCAGATCCCGGTGGCGGCTACTGGGCGCCGGCCAGGGCGCGCAGCGCGGCGGCCGTGAAGATCCGCATCCCCACCCCGATCGCCCGCTCGTCCGGGGCGTAGTCGCCCATGTGCAGGTCGTAGACCGGACCGCCCGGGGTCCGGGTGCCCAGTCGCAGCATGGCGCCGGGCACCTGCTGGGTCATCCACGCGAAGTCCTCGCCGCCCATCGACTGCTCGGTCAGCTGGATCGAGCGGGAGCCGAGCTCGAAGCGGGCGGCGTCCTCGATGAGGTCCGTCTCCGCCTCGGTGTTGACCACGGGCGGCACGCCGCGGACGTGCTCGAGGTGCACCTCGACCCCGAAGGGCCGGGCGACCTGCTGGACCACCTCGTCCAGCATGTCCCCGGCGGCCTCCCAGACGTCCGCGTCGAGGCAGCGCAGGGTGCCGGCGAGGTAGCCGGTCGAGGGGATGGCGTTCGGGGCGGCCCCCGCGTTCACCTGCCCCCAGACGACCGAGACGGCCGAGCGCACGTCGATGCGCCGCGTCAGCACGGCCGGGACGTTGACCGCGATCTCCGCCAGCGCGTAGACGAGGTCCTCCGTCACGTGCGGGCGCGAGGTGTGCCCGCCGCGGCCGGTGAGGCTGATCTTGATGGTGTCCGAGGCCGAGGTGATGGCGCCGATCCGGGTGCCGATGGTCCCGACGTCGAACCGCGGCTCGCAGTGCGCCGCGAGGATGCGCGGCAGGCCCTCCAGGACGCCCTGGCGGATCACGGACAGCGAGCCGCCGGGCAGGCGCTCCTCGGCGGGCTGGAAGATCACCCGGACCCGACCGCCCAGGACCGCGGGGTCCAGCCCCAGCCCCGAGTCCCCGGAGACGATCCGGTGCAGCGCCAGGGCGGTGCCGGCCATGACCGCGGTGTGGACGTCGTGGCCGCACGCGTGGGCCACCCCCTCGGTGCGGGAGGCGTACGCCAGCCCGGTGCGCTCCGGCAGCGGCAGGGCGTCGATGTCGGCGCGCAGTCCCAGCACGAGCGGGCCCTCGCCGATGTCCACGTACGCGCCCGTGTCCTCCAGCCGCACCGGGGACAGGCCCGCGGCGGACAGCGTCTCGAGGATGCGGTCCGTGGTGCGGTGCTCCTCGTAGGACAGCTCGGGGTGGGCGTGCAGGTCCCGCCGCAGCGCCACCGCGTCCGGCTCGATCCGGGCCACCAGCGGGGCGACGCGGGGCAGTCCGGGGTCGTCGAGGACGGGCAGGCTCCCCGTGGCGGGCTGGCTCTCGGTCATCCCAGTGATGTTACCGCCGGGCCGGGCCCTACAGGACGTCGTGGTCGCCGTGCGCCTTGAGGGACTCGACGGCCTGCTTCACCGACTGCGCGTGCTCCGTGGTGGTCACCAGCAGGGCGTCGGGGGTGTCCACCACCACGATGTCCTCCACCCCGATCAGCGCGATGACGCGCTGGGTGTCGGTCACCACCACGCCGCTGGCCTTGGAGGAGTACACGCGCGGCGTCTCGCCGATCACGGTGATCCCGGAGGAGTCCCTCGCCGGGTTCAGCCGGGCGATCGCGGCGAAGTCGCCGACGTCGTCCCACGTGAAGTGGCCGGGGATGACGGCCACGTCCCCGGCGGCGGCGGCCGGCTCGGCCACGGCGTAGTCGATCGCGGTCTTCTTCAGGCCGGGCCACACCCGGCGCATCACCTCGTCCTGGGCGTCGGTGCCCCAGGCCCGGGCGATCTCCACCAGCCCGGCGTGCAGCTCGGGCTCGTTGGCCTGCAGGTGGTGCAGCATCAGGGACACCGGCGCCACGAACATCCCGGCGTTCCACAGGTACTCCCCGGAGGCCACGTACTCGCGGGCGAGCTCGGCGGAGGGCTTCTCCACGAAGGCGGCCACGTCCTTGGCGTTCGGCGCGCCCTCCACGTCCAGGGGCCGGCCCTGCCGGATGTAGCCGAAGCCGGTCGCCGGGTGGGTGGGCCGGATGCCGATCGTCACGATCCGGCCGGTGGCCGCCGTCGCCACGGCCTCGGCCACGGCGGCCTCGAAGACCTCCACGGGGCCGATGACCTGGTCGGCCGCGAACGAGCCCATGATCGTCTCCGGGTCCCGCTCGTGCAGGATGGCCGCGGCGAGGCCGATCGCGGCCGCGGAGTCCTTCGGCTCGGGCTCCAGGACCATGTCCGCCCGGTCCAGGTCCGGCAGCTGCTGCCACACGGCCTCCTGGTGGGCCTCGCCGGTGACCACCATGACGCGGTCCCCGGCCAGTCCGGCCAGCCGGTCGTAGGTGGCCCGGATCAGGGTCTGGCCCGAGCCGGTCAGGTCGTGCAGGAACTTGGGGGCCGCGGCGCGGGACAGGGGCCAGAGGCGGGTCCCCACGCCGCCGGCGGGGATCACGCCGTAGAAGCGGTCGAGTCCGGGTCCGCCCGCGTCCCCGGCACGGGACAGGCCGTGCTCTTCAGGTGTGGTCATCACACGGGCCAGCCTAGGCGACGGGCACCCGCCCGCCGCCCACCGCCGCACGCCGGGTGACGCACCGCACACCCGCTCCGGACCACGTCAAAACTCACGCGGGGCCCGCCCGGAGGTACTACCCTTGACAGGAGGAATGCACTCGCACCGGCGTTTTCTCTGTGCGCATCGGACGTGGCACAGGCGCCCTTGCAATCCCCTGGGAGGTTTAACAGTGTCTACTGCGACATCAGCGCAGGCCCCGGCGAAGACCGGCCGTGGGACCCTCTACCGCGGCAACGAGGGCATGTGGTCCTGGGTGATCCACCGGATCACCGGCGTCGTCATCTTCTTCTTCCTGCTCGTCCACGTGCTGGACACCTCCCTCGTGAGGGTCTCCCCGGAGGCGTACAACGCCGTGCTGGGCACGTACAAGAACCCGCTGATGGCCGTCGGCGAGGTGGGCCTCGTGGCGGCCATCGTCTTCCACGCCTTCAACGGCCTGCGGATCATCCTCGTCGACTTCTGGAAGGGCGGGACCCGCCACCACAAGAAGATGCTGTGGACCGTCGTGGTCCTGTGGGTCCTGACCGTCGCCGCCTTCGCCATCCGTCACCTGATGCTGGCCCTGGGAGGTCACTGAGCCATGAGCGCCAACGCTGAATCCACGATCGCCGCGCCCCGCACCGGGCGCATCGACCCCAAGTACACCCGCGACGGCGGCCGCTCGGGCAACTTCGAGATGCTGACCTGGCTGTTCATGCGCCTGTCCGGCATCGTCCTGGTCGTGCTGATCTTCGTGCACCTGTTCTCCAACCTGATGGTCGGCGACGGCATCAACGGGCTGGACTTCGGCTTCGTGGCCGGCAAGTGGGCGGACCCGTTCTGGCAGTTCTGGGACCTGGCCCTGCTGTGGCTGGCCATGCTGCACGGCACCAACGGCGTGCGCACCATCATCAACGACTACGCCGAGCGTGACGGCGTGCGCTTCTGGCTCAAGATGGTCCTCTACGCGGCCACCACGGTCATCATCGTGCTGGGCACCCTGGTGATCTTCACCTTCGAGCCGTGCCTCACGGACGCCACCGGCGCCCTGCTCGAGTCCTCCCCCGCGTTCTGCCAGACGCTCTGACGCACTCGACACCCGAACCCCCGAGACTTCTCGAGAAGAAAGAACTCAACGAATGCAGGTACACAAGTACGACGTCGTGATCGTCGGCGCCGGCGGCGCCGGCATGCGCGCGGCGATCGAGGCCGGTCAGCGCGCCCGCACCGCGGTGCTGACCAAGCTCTACCCCACCCGCTCCCACACGGGGGCCGCGCAGGGCGGCATGTGCGCCGCCCTGGCGAACGTGGAGGAGGACAACTGGGAGTGGCACACCTTCGACACCGTCAAGGGCGGTGACTACCTGGTGGACCAGGACGCCGCCGAGGTCATGGCCAAGGAGGCCATCGACGCGGTGCTGGACCTGGAGAAGATGGGCCTGCCGTTCAACCGCACCCCGGAGGGCCGGATCGACCAGCGCCGCTTCGGCGGCCACACGCGCGACCACGGCAAGGCACCGGTCCGCCGCGCCTGCTACGCCGCCGACCGCACCGGCCACATGATCCTGCAGACGCTGTACCAGAACTGCGTCAAGCACGACGTCGAGTTCTACAACGAGTTCTACGTCCTGGACCTGCTGCTCGTGGACGAGCCGGGCACCCGCGCGGACGGCACCCCCTTCACCCAGAAGCGCGTGGCCGGCGTCGTCTCCTACGAGCTCGCCACCGGCGAGATCCACGTCTTCCAGGCCAAGTCCGTGGTGTTCGCCACCGGCGGCGCCGGCAAGGTCTTCAAGACCACGTCCAACGCCCACACCCTCACCGGTGACGGCATGGCGATCGCCTACCGCAACGGCCTGCCGCTGGAGGACATGGAGTTCATCCAGTTCCACCCGACCGGCCTGGCCGGCCTGGGCATCCTGCTCTCCGAGGCCGCCCGCGGCGAGGGCGGCATCCTGCGCAACGCGGACGGTGAGCGCTTCATGGAGCGCTACGCCCCCACCATCAAGGACCTGGCCCCGCGCGACATCGTGGCCCGCTCCATGGCCGAGGAGGTCCGCCAGGGCCGCGGCGCCGGCCCGAACAAGGACTACGTCCTGCTGGACCTGACGCACCTGGAGCCGGCGCACATCGACGCCAAGCTCCCGGACATCACCGAGTTCGCCCGCACCTACCTGGGCGTGGAGCCGTACACCGAGCCGGTGCCGGTCTTCCCGACCTGCCACTACGTCATGGGCGGCATCCCGACCAACATCAAGGCCGAGGTCCTCCAGGACAACGACACCGTGGTCCCCGGCCTGTACGCCGCCGGCGAGGTGGCCTGCGTGTCCGTGCACGGCTCGAACCGCCTGGGCACCAACTCCCTGCTGGACATCAACGTCTTCGGCCGCCGCGCCGGCATCTACGCCGCGGAGTACGCCGCGACCGCCGACTTCGTCGAGCTGCCGGAGAACGGCGAGGCCCCGACCATCGAGCACATCGAGCACCTGCGCTCCGCCACCGGCACCGAGCGCGTCGCCGACCTGCGCGCCCGGCTGCAGGAGGTCATGGACGCCGACATGCAGGTGTTCCGCACCGACGAGTCGATCCGCCGCGCGCTGGCCGAGATCGAGGACCTGCGCCGCCGCTACGAGAACGTCTCGGTGCAGGACAAGGGCAAGCGGTTCAACCTGGACCTGCTCGAGGGCCTCGAGCTGGGCTACCTGCTGGACATGGCCGAGGCCATGACCGTGGCGGCCCTGCACCGCAAGGAGTCCCGCGGCGGGCACTACCGCGAGGACTACCCGGACCGAAACGACGACGAGTGGATGAAGCACACCATGCTCTACCGCGACCCGGACTCCGAGATGGAGGGCGTCAAGGGCATCCGCTTCGAGACCAAGCCGGTCGTCGTCACCCGTTACCAGCCGATGGAGCGTAAGTACTGATGAGCCACACTGCAACCGAACCCGCGGAAGGACCCTCGAAGGTCACCCTCGGCGAACAGGGCGGCGCCGGAGCCATCGAGAGCTTCGACGTCACGCTCCGGGTGCGCCGGTACCTGCCGGAGTCCACCGAGGAGTCCTACTGGGACGAGTGGAAGATCACGATGTACGGCACGGACCGCGTGCTGGACGCCCTGCACAAGGTCAAGTGGGACCTGGACGGCACGCTGTCCTTCCGCCGGTCCTGCGCCCACGGCGTGTGCGGATCCGATGCCATGCGCATCAACGGCCGCAACCGCCTGGCCTGCAAGACCCTGCTGAAGGACCTGGACCTGTCCAAGCCCATCCTGGTGGAGCCCATCAAGGGCCTGCCGGTGGAGAAGGACCTGATCGTGGACATGGACCCGTTCTTCCAGTCCTACCGCGAGATCATGCCGTTCCTGATCAACAAGGGCGCGGAGCCGACCAAGGAGCGCCTGCAGTCCGCCGAGGACCGGGAGCGCTTCGACGACACCACCAAGTGCATCCTGTGCGCCGCGTGCACCTCCTCGTGCCCGGTGTTCTGGACCGACGGCCAGTACTTCGGCCCGGCGGCGATCGTCAACGCGCACCGCTTCATCTTCGACTCGCGCGACGATGCCGGGGACCTGCGCCTGGAGATCCTCAACGACAAGGAGGGCGTGTGGCGCTGCCGCACCACCTTCAACTGCACCGAGGCCTGCCCCCGCGGCATCCAGGTGACCAAGGCCATCGCCGAGGTGAAGCAGGCGGTCCTCGCCGGCAGCTTCTGATGTCCTCGTGAGTCCGTGGCCGGCCCGCCCGCCGGCCACGGACCGACCACGCGACAGCCCCCCGGGATCCGTCCCGGGGGGCTGTTGCTTTGCCCGGCGCTCGCCGCGCGGCCGAGCCGGGGCGCTCAGCGCGCCGGCGGCAGGAACCCGACCTTGGCGTAGACGTCGGCCAGCACGGGCGAGGCGACCTCGCGCGCCTTGGCGGCGCCGCGGGCCAGCAGCCGGTCCAGCTCGGCCGGGTCGTCCATGAGTTCCAGGGCCCGCTCGCGGATCGGGGCGAGGCGCTCGACGACGGCCTCGGCCAGGTCCACCTTCAGGTGGCCGTACATCCGGCCCACGTACGCCTCCTCCAGCTCGGCGACGGAGCGTTCGGTGACGGCGGCGTAGATGGACAGCAGGTTGGACACCCCCGGCTTGGCCTCGCGGTCGAAGCGGACCTCCGTGCCGTCGTCGGTCACGGCGGACTTGATCCGCTTGGCGATGACCTTGGGGGCGTCGAGGATGTTGACCAGCCCGTTGGGGGACGCGGCAGACTTGGACATCTTCGCCAGCGGGTTCTGCAGGTCGTACACCCGCGCGCCGTTGACCGGGTAGAACCCCTCCGGGACCACGAAGGTCTCCCCGTAGCGGGCGTTGAACCGCTGCGCGAGGTCCCGCGTGAGCTCCACGTGCTGGCGCTGGTCGTCGCCCACCGGCACGCCGTGCGGCTGGTACAGCAGGATGTCCGCGGCCATCAGCATGGGATAGGCGAACAGCCCGACGCCGGCCGCCTCCGCGCCCTGCTTGGCCGCCTTGTCCTTGAACTGGGTCATCCGCTGGGCCTCGCCCATCCCGGTCATGCACATCAGCACCCAGGCGAGCTGGGCGTGCTCGGGCACCTGCGACTGCACGAACAGGGTGGAGCGCTCGGGGTCGATGCCGGCGGCGATGTACTGCGCGGCCGCCACCCGCGTGCGCCGCACCATGGACTCGGGGTCCTGGGGCACCGTGATCGCGTGCAGGTCGGGGATGAAGAAGTAGGCGTCGAAGTCGTCCTGGACCTTGACCCAGTTCACCAGCGCGCCGAGGTAGTTGCCCAGGTGCAGCGAGTCCGCGGAGGGCTGCATGCCGGACAGGACGCGGTGGCGGGTGCCCGCACCGGCCAGGTGGGCGGTGGGCGCGGTGTCCCGGGCCAGGACGTCGGCGGGCGAGGTGCGGCGGGTGGTGGTCTCGGTCATGGAGGGTCCTCGGGTGCTGGGGATGCAGGGGTGCTCGGGATGGCCCGGGGCGCCGGCGGGGTGCGCGGGCGGCGGGTCAGAACTGGTAGTCGACCACGAGCGGGGCGTGGTCGGAGAAGCGCGTGTCGTAGCTGGGGGCGCGGTCCACCACGGCGGAGGTGGCGCGGGCGGCCAGTTCGGGGGTGGCCATGTGGTAGTCGATGCGCCAGCCGCTGTCGTTGTCGAAGGCCTTGCCGCGCATGGACCACCACGTGTAGGGGCCGGGCACGTCCCCGGCGAGGTCCCGGTGGACGTCCCGGTAGCCGATCTCCTCGCCGAAGAAGCGGTCGAAGTACGCGCGCTCCTCGGGCAGGAAGCCGGCGTTCTTGACGTTGCCCTTCCAGTTCTTGATGTCCCGCTCGGTGTGGCCCACGTTGAGGTCGCCGGTGATGAGCGCGTGGTCCTTCTCCGCGCGCAGCTCGGGCAGGTGCCGGACCATCTCCTCGAGGAAGCGGTACTTGTCCACCTGCTTCGGGGTGCCCACCTCCCCGGAGTGCACGTAGGCCGAGACGACCGTGAGGACCCCGCCGTCGGGGGCGGGCAGGTCGGCCTCGATCCACCGGCCGGCGTCGTCGAAGTAGGGGTCGCCGATGCCCACGCGGACGGACTGCGGCTCGAGGGTGGTGGCGATCGCCACGCCGGCCCGGCCCTTGGCCGCGGCCTCGGTCTCCACCACGTGCCAGTCCTCACCGGTGATGTCCTCGAGCAGCTCCTCGACGATCTTCCGCGGCGCGCGGACCTCCTGGAGCGTCAGCACGTCCACGCCGCGGCCGGCGAACCAGGCGCCCATGCCCTTGCGGTGGGCGGCACGGATGCCGTTCACGTTGACGGTGGCCACGCGCAGCGCGCCGTCGGCCTTGGGGGCGTTGGCGTTGGCGTGGAGCGCGGCGGGAGCCTCCTGCGCGGGGGGCTGGGGTGCGGTCTGGAGCGGGTCGGTCACGGCGGAAGTCACGCCCTCCAGACTATCGCCGTCGGCGGCCACCCGGAGTCCGGCCCGGGGCGGGCGCGGTCAGTTGATGACCTCTCCGGAGATGGCCCCGCCGGCCTCCCGGCCCGTGCCCGACGACGGCCGGCCCGGTCCCGCGGTCCCCGCACCGGAGGCGTCCTTGATCATGTCCCGGGCGTTGGCCGCGGTGATCTGGATCGTCTCGAGGGCGCGGGCCACCATGTCGGTGTCCGCGGTGGCGCCCTTGGCGAGCTCCTCGCCGACCACCCGGGCCTGCACCTGCACGATCTTGAAGGAGTGGTCCAGCTTCGTGTCCCGCATCGGGTCGGCGGCTGCGTGCTCGGCGGCCCGGGGGGCGGGCTCGCCGGACAGGCGCGGGGCCAGGGAGGCGGACATGTCCTTCATCCGGCGGTCCACGGAGCGTGCGCCGCGGCGCACCCCGAGGACCACGACGACGGCCAGCACGAGCCAGCCGGCGGCGATGATGACGAGCAGCCAGCCGATGACGTCGTTCTGGTTGGCCGCGAACAGCAGGGCGACCAGCAGCACGACCACCATCACGGCGAAGGTGACGCCGCTGCCCTTGGCGGCCCAGGCCCGGGCCCGGCCGACCGGGGCGCCGCTGTGACGGGGGGATCCACTCTCGACTGCATGCATGCCACCTATTATCCCGTACCCGGCACACCCCCGGCGCCCGGCGACGCCGCGAGGCCACGGCGGGCCTACGCTGGTGCTCATGTCCCGCATGATCCCCCCAGCACCCGCCGGGCCGGCCGCCGCCCCCGGACGCCGCCCGCGGCTGTGGACCCGCGGGTTCGTGCTGGCCTGCCTGGCCAACGTCATGATGTTCTTCAACGTCCACTTCCTGCTGGCCACCGTGGCCGGCTACGTGGCCGGCCGCTTCCTCGTGGGCGACTCGGTGGGCGGGGCCGTGGCGGGCGTGTTCCTCATCGGCACGCTCGTCTCGCGCTTCTTCGCCGGCCCGCTCATCGAGCGCTTCGGGGCCCGGGCCCTGCTGCTCGTGGCCTTCGCGGCCTTCGTGGTGGCCCCGCTGCTGTACTGGGCCTCGGGCTCGGCGTGGACGCTGCTCGCGCTGCGGGCCGTGCACGGCATGGCCTTCGGCCTGGGCTCCACCGTCATCGTGGGCGCGGCCGTCGCCGGCCTGCCCGGCAGCCGGATCTCGGAGGGCACCAGCCACTACGCCTCCTCCACCCTCATCGGCGTCGCGGCGGGACCGCTGGTCGGCCTGGCCCTGTCCGGGACGGACTTCGGCGTCATCGCCGTCACGGCCTCGGCGGTCTCCCTGCTGGGCCTCGTGATCGCGCTGGCCCTGGACCTGCGCGCCCCGGGCCCGGTCCGGGCCCCCGGGCCCGCCGCGGGGGCCGCACCGGACCCCGGCGCCGCGGCGGGTGCCGTGCCGGGCACCTCGACGCGTGGCGTGCCGGGCGCCGCGCCGCGCCGCCGGGGGTGGGCGCGGTTCGTGGAGCCGACGGCGGTGCCCACGGCCGTCATCGGCCTGCTGTACTCCATCGGCTACGCGGGCATCGTCACGTTCCTGGCCGCCCTCGTGCTGGAGCGCGGCTTCGGCGCCGCGGCGGGCCTGTTCTTCGCCGTCTACGCCGCCACGGTGCTGCTGTCCCGGCTGGCCACCGGGACGCTCATGGACCGCCGCGGCGCCAACGTGGTGATGCTGCCGGCCTTCGTGCTCTTCGCGGCGGGCCTGGCCGCGATCGCCGCGGCCCCGGACGTGACGGTGCTGCTCGTGGCCGCCGTGCTGGTGGGCCTCGGCTACGGGCAGCTGCAGTCCGGCGGACAGGTCATCAGCGTCACGCGGGTCCCCCGCGAGCGCGCGGGCATGGGCGCCTCCACCTACTTCCTGGGCATCGACGCCGGCATGGGCCTGGGACCGCTGCTGGCCGGGGTGCTCGTCCAGGCCCACGGCACGGCCGTCCTGTACTGGTCCCTCGCCGGGTTCCTGCTCGCCCTCGTGCCGGTGTACTGGCTCGTCCAGGGCCGCGCGCTGCGCCGGGCCCCCGCGCGCGCCGGGGCGGCCGCGTGAGCCCGGCCCCGGCGCCGGGTCCCGCGAGCGCCGCCGGCTTCCCGCCCGGCGGGGCCCGCGTGCTCACCGTGCTGCTGGTGCCCCTGTTCCTGTCCCTCATGAGCGTGAGCATCGTCAACGTGGCGCTGCCCGCCATCCAGGCGGGCCTCGAGGCCACCTCCGCCGACCTCCAGTGGGTCCTGGCCGGCTACACGCTGTCCTTCGGCGTGGTCCTCGTGGCCGCGGGCCGGGCCGGGGACCTGTGGGGGCGCAAGGCGTTCTTCGTGGCCGGGATCCTGCTGTTCACCCTCGGGTCCCTCGTCTCCGGGCTGGCCGGCACCCCGCTGGTGCTCAACCTCGCCCGGCTGCTGACGGGCCTCGGCTCCGGGCTGCTGAACCCGCAGATCGTGGGGATCATCCAGAACGTCTTCCAGGGCCGGGCCCGGGGCCGGGCCTACGGGCTGTTCGGCACGGTCATCGGGCTCGGCGTGGCGGTCGGTCCCCTGCTGGGCGGCCTGCTGCTGGCCGGGATCGGCCCCGAGTGGGGCTGGCGGTGGACGTTCCTCATCAACGTCCCCATCGGGCTGCTGGCCGCCGTCCTGGCCGTGCGGTGGCTGCGCCCGCCGCGGCGGGACCCCGCCCGGGACACCCCCCGGTCGCTGGCCGCCCTGGACCTGGGCGGCGCGGGGCTGCTCGCGGCGGGCGTGCTGGCCGTCATGGTGCCGTTCATCGTGCCGGGGACGTGGCTGCTGCTGCTGCCCGCGGCGCTGGTGCTGTGGGCGTGGTGGCGCTGGGAGCGCCGCGTCAAGGAGCGCTCGGTCCCCCACGGTCCCGGCCCCATGGTGGACCCGGACCTGTTCCGGATCCCCTCGTTCACGTTCGGCACGGTCGTCTCCGCCCTGTTCCTGGCCACGATGCCCGGCGTGTGGGTCATCCAGGCGGTGTTCACGCAGCAGGGCCTCGGGCTGTCCGCCCTGGCGGCCGGGCTCGCCTCCCTGCCCTCCGCCGTGCTGGTCACCGTCCTGTCCCCGATCGCCGGGGCCCGGGTCCACCGCCGCGGACCGGTCTTCCTGGTGTGGGGCGCCGCGCTCTCCCTCGTGGCCCTGGCCGCGGTCGGCGTGAGCCTGGAGCTCATCGCCCGCGAGGACTGGCCTTTCTGGACGCTGGCCGCGGCCCTGGGACTGCTGGGCCCGGCGCAGGCCCTGCTGATGACCAGCGCCCAGGTGCTCACCATGCACGACGTCCCGGTGCGGGCGGCCGGGACCGCCGGTGGCGTGTCCCAGACCGCCCAGCGCGTGCTCACGGCCATCGGGCTCGCGGCCGTCACGGGGGTCTTCTACGGGGTCGTCGCCGGCGCTCCCGACGGCGACCGGGGCGCCGCCGCCGGGCCCGCCGGTGCGGGTGCCGGGGTGCAGGGCCCCGGCGGGGCAGGCCCGGCCGCGGTGCCCGGGGCGGGCGTGGACCAGCTCGGCCACCAGCTGGCCTACGCGAACGCGGCGCACGTCGCGCTCATCGTGGTGGCGGCGTCCTGGCTGCTCATGCTCTCGGCCGCCCTGCTCGACCTCCGCCGCCGCCACCGCGGCGGCTCGCTCACGCTCGAGGACTGAGGTCCCGGCCCGGCCCACCCCGGGTCGGGAGCCGGACCGGCTCAGCGCAGGAACAGCGCCCGGAGCCGGTGGGCGGTGAACAGCAACCCCAGCACGGTCATCACCGCGAAGTACAGCACGTGCACCGCCGTCCCCGCCGTGAACACCCCTGCCCCGACCTGCCGCAGCAGCTCCACGCCGTGCCACAGCGGCAGCGCCTGGATCACCCACTGCACCGGACCGGGGTACACGGACAACGGGTAGAAGGTCGCCGAGAACAGGAACATCGGCATCAGCACGAGCATGATCCAGTCCATCTGCTGGAACCGGTCCAGGTAGCTGGTGACGGCCATGCCCAGGGCCGCGAAGGCGAAGGCGATGAGCACCGCGGCCGGGACCAGCAGCACCGCCCACCAGCTCGTCACCAGCCCGAGCGCGGCGGTGACGGCCAGGAACGCCACCGCGTACAGTCCCCCGCGCATCAGCGCGAGCGTGATCTCGCCCAGCGCCACGTCCAGCGGCCCGAGCGAGGTGTTGAGCATGGACTGGTACACCTTGGACAGCTTCATCTTGAAGAACACGTTCCAGGTGGAGTCGTACACCGCGCCGTTCATCGCGGAGACGGCCAGCAGCGCCGGGGCGATGTACTCGCCGTAGCCCACCGGCCCCGCGGGGCCCTCCACCGTGCCCACGAGCGCGCCGAGGCCCAGGCCGAGGCTCATCAGGTACAGCACCGGCTCGAAGAAGCCGGACACGAACACGGCCCAGTTCGAGGTCCTCAGGGCCCGCAGACCGCGCTCGACGACCATCCGCACGCGGCCCGCGTACATCCCCGCCGCCACGCCCGTCCGGACGGTCACCGGGGGCATCGGCGGCACGACGGCGGCCGGTGCCGGCCCGGCGCCCGTCCCCGCGCCCGTCCCCGCAGCCCCCTCGTCCGGGGCCCCGGGACCGCGCCGCCGTCGGGCCCCGCGCCCGGCGGGCACCACGGCGTCCCGGTCCGGGGACCCGGGCACCCAGCCCAGGCGCCGCGTGTAGGCGCGCCGCGCGAGCGCCCAGCCCACGGCGGCCAGCACGGCGAGGTAGCCGACGTGCACCGCGGTCAGCCACGCGGGGTTCGCCATGCCGTAGGAGGCCACCCGGCCCAGCTGGGCGGCGTGCCACTGCGGGGAGATCCACCCGATCCAGTGCAGCCCGGCGGGCAGGGCGTCGAGGGGGTAGAACGTGGCCGAGAACAGGAACAGCGGCATGATGAGGAACCGCTGCAGCAGCGCGAACTGGCCCGCCTCGCGGCGCACGGTCGCCGCGAAGGCCATCACGGGCAGGCCGATGGCCAGCCCGCCGAGCGTGGCCGTGACGACCTGCAGCCACGCCCACGGGCTGGAGACGGCGCCGAAGGCGACCATGATGCCCAGGAACAGCGCCGACTGCACCACGAAGCGCAGGGTCACCGCCAGCACGTGCCCGCCCGCGACCTGGTGCGGCTGCAACGGGCTGGCCTGGGGCCCGTAGTAGATCCGGTGCCACTTGAACCCGTCCATCACCGGGTAGGTGAACTCCATCGAGGCGGCCATGAGCGTGCCGGCGGCCAGCAGGGCCGGGGCCACGAAGGCGAGGTAGTCCACGCCGAGGGCCTCCGGGCCGGCGTCGATCAGGGTGGCCAGCCCGAGGCCCATGGCGAGCAGGTAGACGAGCGGCTCGCCCACGGCGCCGACGACGATCACGGGGCCGTACCGGCGCATGCTGCGCAGGTAGTGCTCGGCGTAGTACCACGTGCCGTGCCGGCGGGCCCGGGCCGCCGCGACGGCCGGCGGGAACGGCACGGGCAGCCCCGGGGCCGCCTCCCCCGGCGCGGCGTCGGCGGGGCTGGCGGTGTCCACGGGCGCCTGCCCGGCGCCGCGCGCGCCCGGGGCGCCGGGGCCGTCGCCGGGACGGGCGTGTCCGTCAGTCAATGAGGCTCCGGCCCGTGAGGGTGAGGAACACGTCCTCCAGGGAGGACCGGCGCACGAGCGAGGTGATCGGCTGCAGGCCCAGGCCCGTGACCGCCTCGAGCGCGGCCTCGCCGTCCCCGGCGTAGACCAGCACGCGGTCCGGCAGTGCCTCGATCCGCTCGGCCAGCGGGGCCCCGGCGCCCGTGGTCCGCCCCGCGAGCTCCCGCTCGAGGCGGGCGGCCACGGCGGCGTTGCGGTCCGCGCCGAAGCGCACCTCGAGCACCTCCCGGCTGGAGTGCCGGCGGATCAGCTGCGCCGGGGACCCCTCCGCCATGATCCGGCCGCGGTCCACCACGATCAGCCGGTCGCACAGCTGCTCGGCCTCGTCCATGTAGTGGGTGGTCAGCACGAGCGTGGTGCCGCGCTCCTTGAGCCGGAACAGCCGGTCCCAGAGGATGTGCCGCGCCTGGGGGTCCAGCCCGGTCGTCGGCTCGTCCAGCATGAGGATGCCCGGGTCGTTGATGAGCGCCCGGGCGATCACCAGCCGGCGCTTCATGCCGCCGGAGAGGTCGTCCACCTTGGCGTCGGCCTTCTCGGTGAGCTGCGCGAACTCCAGCAGCTCGAGCGACTTGGGCCGCAGGTAGGAGAACGGCAGGCCGAAGTAGCGGCCGTAGACGATGAGGTTGTCCCGGACCGTGAGCTCCTCGTCCAGGTTGTCCTGCTGCGGCACCACGCCCAGGTGCGCGCGGACCTCGGGGCCGTGGCGCTCCGGGTCCAGGCCCATGATGGACAGCTGCCCCGCCGTGCGCTGGGAGACACCGCCGATCATCCGCATCGTGGTGGACTTGCCCGCGCCGTTCGGCCCGAGCAGGCCGAAGGACTCCCCCGGCCGCACCGCGAAGTCGATGCCGTCCACGGCCGCGAACTCCCCGTAGCGCTTGGTCAGCCCCCGGGCCTCGATGACCGGCGGCCCGGGCTCCCGACGGCGGCCGGCCGGCCGGCCGGAGGCGCCGGGGACGGGCGCCGGGGCGCCGTCGGGGACGGGGGCGCGACCGTCCGCGGCGGGGAGCCGCTCCCCCGCGCACACGTGATCCGTCCCACTGGAGTCCACCGGCGTGAGCCTAGTCCAGCCGCGGCGCCGCAGGTAGTCCCGGGGCAGCCCCGAGGTGACGGACGTCATGTGGTGGGCGTCTCAGCAGGGGCGGGAGAAATCATATACGATCCATGGAGCGGTGCGCTGGGTCACACGAGGCCCCCGCCGCGGGCCCCCGGCCCCACCGGACAGAACCGATCCCCCGACGACCCCGTAGAGGTACCCAGACGTGACGACACCCAGTACGACAGCCACGACGACAGCCAGGACGACGCAGGGCTCCCGGGCCAACCAGCGGCGCGTCGCCGCGGCCACCCTCGTGGGCACCACCATCGAGTGGTACGACTTCTTCATCTACGCCACGATCGCCGGGCTCGTGTTCCGCGACCTCTTCTTCGCCCCCGCCGGCGCGGGCTTCGCGCAGGTCGTCACCTTCGCCTCGGTCGGCATCTCCTTCCTGTTCCGCCCCCTCGGCGCGTTCCTCGCCGGTCACTACGGGGACAAGCTCGGCCGCCGCGTCATCCTCGTCGTCACGCTGGTGATGATGGGCGGGGCCACCACGCTCATCGGCGTGCTGCCCACCCACCAGTCGATCGGCCTCGCCGCCCCGCTGCTGCTGCTGGTGCTGCGCGTGCTGCAGGGCATCTCCGCCGGCGGCGAGTGGGGCGGCGCGGTGCTGATGGCCGTGGAGCACGCCGAGCCGCGCCGCCGCGGCCTGGCCGGCGCCTTCCCGCAGCTCGGCGTGCCGCTGGGCATGCTGCTGGCCACGGGCGTCACCGCCCTGATGACCGGCATCGTCTCCCCGGGCGAGGCCTTCGTCGAGTGGGGCTGGCGCGTGCCGTTCCTCGGCTCCATCGTGCTGATCGTCCTCGGCTACCTCGTGCGCATCGCCGTGGACGAGTCGCCGATCTTCCAGGAGATCGCCGAGGCCAAGGAGCGCGAGTCCGTCCCCGTGGTGGAGCTGTTCCGCAGGTACTGGGCGCTCGTCGTCCTGGCCGCCCTGGTCTTCGTGGGCAACAACGCGGTGGGCTACATGTCCACGGGCGGCTTCATCCCCGCCTACGCCACCGGCGAGGGGGTCGGCATGGAGCCGACCGCCGTGCTGGTGGCCATGACCTTCGGCGCGGCCGTGTGGTTCTGCTCCACGCTGGGCGCGGGCATCCTCTCGGACCGGATCGGCCGCAAGCCCACCTACCAGATCGGCTACGCGTGGCTCGCGCTGACCGTGTTCCCGCTGTTCTGGCTGATCGACACGGGCGAGATCGGCATGCTCTACCTCGCCCTGTTCCTCGTGTGCATCGGCACCGGGCTGACCTACGGCCCGCAGGCGGCGCTGTACTCGGAGCTGTTCCCGGCCTCCGTGCGCTTCTCCGGGGTCTCCATCTCCTACGCCATCGGGGCCATCCTGGGCGGTGCCTTCGCCCCGATGATCGCCCAGGCCCTGCTGGAGCGCACCGGTGGGTCCACGGCCATCTCGGCCTACCTGCTGGTCACGGTCGTCCTCGCGTTCGCGGCCGTCAGCCTGGTGCGGGACCGCCGCGGCATCGACCTGTCCATCCGCAACCAGGCCGAGCAGGAGACCGGCGCCACGGTGTTCGGCCCCGCCCGCCCGCGGCACGAGCGGGTCTCCGCCTGACCCCGACGCCCGGGCGTGCGCCTCGCTCCCGGCCGGGCGCCCGGGCAGGCTCCCCCTACGGCAGGAGGCCGGTCCACCCCGCGGGGTGGACCGGCCTCCTGCCGTTCCGTGCCGGGTGCGCCGGCGGGACGCTCAGGCCTGGGCGGCCTGGCGTCCGGCGGCCTGGCGCTCGGCGGCCTCGACGACGTTGGCCAGCAGCATGACGCGGGTCATGGGGCCCACGCCGCCCGGGTTCGGGGCCATCCAGGCGGCCTTCTCGGCCACCGCGGGGTCCACGTCGCCGGTGATGCGCGCCTTGCCGTCGGCGCCCTCCACGCGGGAGACGCCGACGTCGAGGACGACCACGCCCTCCTTGACGTCCTCCGGGGAGACCATGTGCGCCACGCCGGCCGCGGCGATGATGACGTCGGCCCGGGCCAGCTCGGCCTTGAGGTCCTTCGTCCCGGTGTGGGCCAGCACCACGGTGGCGTTGACGTCCCGGCGGGTCAGCACGAGCCCGGCCGGGCGGCCGATGGTCACGCCGCGGCCGATGACGAGGACGAGCTTGCCGTCGAGGTCGATCCCGTAGTGCCTCAGCAGCTCCACGCAGCCCTTGGGCGTGCACGGCAGCGGGGAGTCGAGCTCGCCGCCCACCGAGGCCACGAGGCGGCCCAGGTTCATCGGGTGCAGGCCGTCGGCGTCCTTGTCGGGGTCGATCGCCTCCAGCACGCGGTCCGTGTCGATGTGCTTGGGCAGCGGCAGCTGCACGATGTAGCCGGTGCAGGCCTCGTCCCGGTTGAGCTCGTCGATCACGGCGAGCAGCTCCTCCTCCGTGGTGGAGGCCGGCAGGTCCTTGCGGATCGAGGCGACGCCCACCTCGGCGCAGTCGCGGTGCTTGCCCGCCACGTACGACTGCGAGCCGGGGTCCTCGCCCACGAGGATGGTGCCGAGGCCGGGCACGATGCCCTGCCCGCGCAGCACCTCCACCCGGCGGGCGAGGTCCTGCTTGATGTCCGCGGCCGTGGCGCGGCCGTCGAGGGTCTGTGCGGTCATGGGGCGATCACGCTTCCTTGCGGGGGTGGGCGGGGAGGGTACCGGTCGTCGTGGGGGCCGCGGGCGCGGTCACCACTGCTCGAGGCCGTCGTAGAGCGGGAAGTCCTCGGCGAGCCTCTGCACGCGGGCCTTGAGGGCGTCCGCGTCCGGGGAGGGCTTCAGCGCGGTGGCGATGATGTCCGCCACCTCGGCGAACTCCGTGGCGCCGAAGCCGCGGGTGGCCAGCGCGGGGGTGCCGATGCGCAGGCCGGAGGTCGTCATCGGCGGGCGCGGGTCCCACGGGATGGAGTTGCGGTTCACCGTGATGCCGATCTCGTGCAGCAGGTCCTCGGCCTGGCGGCCGTCCAGCTCGGCGTTGCGCAGGTCCACCAGGATCAGGTGCACGTCCGTGCCGCCGGTCAGCACGGACACCCCGTGCTCGGCCACGTCCGCCGCGGTCAGCCGCTCGGCCAGGAGCTGGGCGCCCTCCACGGTGCGGCGCTGGCGCTCGGCGAACTCCTCGGAGGCGGCGATCCTGAACGCCACGGCCTTGCCCGCGATCGCGTGCATGAGGGGCCCGCCCTGCTGGCCGGGGAACACCGCCGAGTCGATCTTCTTGCGGTACTCGTCCTTGGAGAGGATGAAGCCCGAGCGCGGACCGGCGAGGGTCTTGTGCACGGTGGAGGTCACCACGTCGGCGTGCGGCACCGGGTTCGGGTGCAGCCCGGCGGCCACGAGGCCGGCGAAGTGCGCCATATCCACCCACAGCTTGGCGCCGACCTCGTCGGCGATCGAGCGGAAGGCGGCGAAGTCGAGCTGGCGGGTGTAGGCGGACCAGCCGGCCACGATGACGGCGGGCCGCTCCGCGAGGGCCTTCTCGCGGACCTTGTCCATGTCGATCCGGTAGGTGTCCGGCTCCACCTCGTAGGCAGCGATGTTGTAGGTCTTGCCGGAGAAGTTGAGCTTCATGCCGTGCGTCAGGTGCCCGCCGTGCGCCAGGGACAGGCCCATGAGGGTGTCGCCCGGCTGCATCAGGGCGGTCATCAGGGCCACGTTGGCCTGGGCGCCGGCGTGCGGCTGGACGTTGGCGTGCTCGGCGCCGAACAGGGACTTGGCGCGCTCGATGGCGAGGTTCTCCGCCACGTCCACGTACTCGCAGCCGCCGTAGTACCGCCGGCCCGGGTACCCCTCGGCGTACTTGTTGGTCAGCACGGAGCCCTGGGTCTCCAGGATGGCGCGCGGCACGAAGTTCTCCGAGGCGATCATCTCCAGGGTCCCCCGCTGGCGTCCGAGCTCCTGCTCGAGGACGGCGGCGATCTCCGGGTCGACATCGGCGAGCGGACGCACGTTGATGTTCTGGGACGTCGTGCTGGTGGGCTGGGTCACGGTGGCTCCTGCTGGCGTGGTCACGGATTCTTCACTGGCGGCCGGACCCAGGCGGACGGTCCGGCCACCGCCGGGCCGGTGCTGCCCGTGCCCGGGGGCGCCGCTTCCCGGTGGTGGTCCACCTGCGCCAGTCGCGGCCTGCGCCCATCGTAGCGCGGCGCCCGATGCCGCCCGTCACATGTTCCGGGACCGCCACGACTGCCATACTGCGGGCGTGAGCACCCCGCCGGACAGCGCCTCCTCCCCCGACCCCGCCGGGCCGCTGCTCGACGTCGTGGTGGTGGGGGCCGGCCAGGCCGGTCTCAGCGCGGCCGGGCAGCTGCTCCGCAAGGGACTGCCGCCCGGGTCCGGCTTCGTGGTGCTGGACGCCAATGACGGTCCCGGCGGGGCCTGGCGCCACCGCTGGGACTCCCTGACCTTCGACGCCGCCCACGGCATCCACGACCTGCCGGGTCTGCCCCTCGGTGCCCCCGACCCGGCCGAGCCCGCCAGCCGCGTGGTGTCCCGGTACTACGGGGAGTACGAGCGCCGGCTCGGGCTGCCGGTCGTGCGCCCGGTCGCCGTGGCGGCCGTGGACCACCGCGAGGGCGGCTTCACCGTCACCGCCGCGGACGGCCGGACATGGCGCGCCCGGGCCGTCATCAACGCCACCGGGACGTGGGACAGCCCGTACGTCCCCTACTACCCGGGCATCGCCGACTTCACCGGCCGGCAACTGCACACGCGGGGCTTCACCGCGGCGGGGGACTTCGCCGGCGAGCGCGTGCTCGTGGTCGGCGGCGGCACCTCGGCGCTGCAGTTCCTGCTGCAACTGCACGAGGCCGGCGCCCGCACCGTGTGGAGCACGCGCCGGGCCCCGGACTGGACGGACCGCTTCTTCGACGCCTCGTGGGGCGTGGACGTGGAGGCCTCCGTGTCCGCGCGCACCACCATGGGCCTGCCGCCCCTGTCCGTCGTGGCCGCCACGGGCCTGCCGGTCACGGAGCAGTACCTCGCCGGGCTGGTCTCCGGGATCCTCGTCAGCCGCGGCCCGCTGCGCCGCGTCACCCCCACGGGCGCGGTCCTGGACGGCCCCGGCCCCGACGGCGGCTCGGTCCCCTCCCAGGGGCACGTGGCCGACCGGCTCCTGGGCCCGGGCGGGCGGGCCGACGGCGGGCTGGAGCGGGTCCCCGCCCTGCCGGGGCGGGCGTGCACGGCGGTCTCCGCCGAGGACCCCCTGACCACGTGGGAGACGCCGCTGGACACCATCCTGTGGGCCACCGGCTTCCGCGCCTCGCTGGACCACCTCGCGCCGCTGCACGTGCGCGAGCGCGGCGGCGGGGTGCGGATGGACCGCGACGGGGTCGGCGTGGTGCGGATGCCCGGGCTGTTCCTCGTGGGCTACGGCGCCTCCGCCTCCACGATCGGGGCCACCCGGGCCGGTCGCCGGGCCGCCGTGCGGGCCGCGCAGTACGTGGCCTGAGGGTCCCCGGCCGGGAGCCGCCGCGGGGCCGCGCGCCGGGCGTCCTCGGGCCGGATCCGGGCGTCCTCGGGCCGGATCCGGACGTCACCGGGCTGGATCCGCTCCCTGCGGTGCCGGTCGCCGCCCCGCCCGGCACCGTTCACGCGCCGTTCCCCGGGGGGCTTGTTTTGAGTAACTCAGAATATGGCATACTGGCGAGCATGACCCACGTCACCGGCCCCGGGCCGGACCCCGAGCAGGAGCACGCGCCCGGCGCCGCCTCCCTGCCCTGGGCCGCCCGCCTGCGCGGCGCGGGACTGCGGGTCACCCGGCAGCGGCTGGCGGTGCTGGACGCCCTGGACCACTCCCCCCACGCCACCGCGGACCAGGTCCTGGAGCACGTCCGCCGCTCCCTGCCGGAGATCACGGTGCAGTCCGTCTACACCGTGCTGCACTCCCTCACGGACGCCGGACTGCTGCGCCAGCTGGACCTGGCCAACTCCCCCGCCCGGTACGAGACGCGCGTGGAGGACAACCACCACCACGCCGTCTGCACGGCCTGCGGCCGCATCGAGGACGTGGCCTGCGCCGTCGGGCACGCGCCCTGCCTGACCCCCGCGGAGACGCACGGGATGACCATCCGGGTCGCCGACGTCGTCTACCAGGGACTCTGCGCGGACTGCGCCCGCCGGCAGGCCGGGGACCACCCCGGCCCCGGCGCCCCCAGCCCCCGGGACGCCCACCAGGGCTGACCGGACCTTCCACCCCACCCCCGACCAAGGAGAACGTGATGACGGAAACCACTCCGCACGCCACCGGTTCGACCACGCAGGCCGGCATCCCGGCCGTCAGCGACCGCAACTCGCTGACCGTGGGCAACAACGGCCCCATCGTGCTGCACGACCACCACCTGGTGGAGACGCTGGCGCACTTCAACCGGATGAACGTCCCGGAGCGCCGTCCGCACGCCAAGGGCTCCGGCGCCTTCGGCACCTTCGAGGTCACCGAGGACATCTCGCAGTACACCAAGGCCGACTTCCTGCAGCCGGGCAAGAAGACCGACCTGCTGGCCCGCTTCTCCACCGTGGCCGGCGAGCTCGGCTCCCCGGACACCTGGCGGGACGTGCGCGGCTTCGCGCTGAAGTTCTACACCGAGGAGGGCAACTTCGACCTCGTCGGCAACAACACCCCGGTGTTCTTCGTGCGCGACCCCATGAAGTTCCCGCACTTCATCCGCTCGCAGAAGCGCCTGCCGGACTCCGGCCTGCGTGACGCCACCATGCAGTGGGACTTCTGGACCCAGAACCCCGAGTCCGCGCACCAGGTGACCTACCTGATGGGCCCGCGCGGCCTGCCGAAGACCTGGCGCCACATGAACGGCTACTCCTCCCACACCTACTCCCTGGTCAACGCCGAGGGCGAGCGGTTCTGGGTCAAGTGGGCCTTCAAGTCCCGGCAGGGCGTCGAGTTCCTCTCCAACGAGGAGGCCCAGGAGCTGGCCGGCGCCAACGCCGAGTACCACCGCCAGGACCTGTTCGAGGCCATCGGCCGCGGCGAGTTCCCGGTCTGGGACGCCTACCTGCAGGTCATGCCGTACGAGGAGGCCAAGACCTACCGGTTCAACCCCTTCGACCTGACCAAGGTCTGGTCCAAGAAGGACTACCCGCGCATCAAGGTCGGCACCATGACCCTGAACCGCAACCCGGAGAACTTCTTCGCCGAGATCGAGCAGTCCGCCTTCTCCCCGGCCAACATGGTCCCGGGCACCGGCAACTCCCCGGACAAGATGCTGCTGGGCCGCAACTTCGCCTACGCGGACGCCCAGCGCTACCGCATCGGCACCAACTTCCAGCAGCTGCCGGTCAACAAGCCGATCAACGAGGTGCACACCTACAACTTCGAGGGCAACATGTGGTACGAGCACACCGGTGCCCGCTCCGTGTACGCCCCGAACTCCTTCGGTGACTCCTGGTCGGACCAGACCGGCCCGGTGGACAACGGCTGGGAGGCCGACGGCGAGCTGGTCCGCAGCTCCTACGACCTGCACGCCGAGGACGACGACTTCGGCCAGGCCGGCACCCTCGTGCGCGAGGTGTTCTCGGACGCCCAGCGCGACGAGTTCGTGCGGACCGTCGCCGGCGCCCTGGACGGCGTCAAGGAGCCGGTGCTGTCCCGCGCCTTCCAGTACTGGAAGAACGTGGACGCCACCATCGGCCAGCGCATCGAGGACGCCGTGAAGTCCGCCGCCGAGGGCGCCTCCGTGCCCGGCATGGGCGCGGACGAGGGCGAGACCGTCGGCGTGGGCCGCTGATCGCCTGAGGTCCTGACGACGGGGCCCGCACCTGCCGACGGCAGGTGCGGGCCCCGTCCCGTTCCCGGGCGGCGCCGGGCCGGACCGGCCCAGGCGCCCCCTCAGGCGCCCCGGTGGCTGCCCGTCGGGCCGTCCTCGTCCGCCGGCCGGTCGACGACGGTCTCGCCGTCGCCCGCGGTCCACGAGTCCACGTCCTGCACCACGTCCGGCTGCGCCTGGGTCGGGCGCTCCCCCGCCACCGGTGCCGCGTGGCGGCCGCGCGGGCCGCGGTCGTCGGGCCCGCCGAGGCCGTCCGCGTCCGTCCGGTCGCCCCGGAGGTCCCCGGCCAGGCCGCTCGCGCGCCGGTCCCCGCGGTCCTCGCGGCGGTCCGGCACGCCGTCGCCGTCGCGGTCCCGTTCCGTCCAGTCCTCGTCCTCCGGGGCACCCTCCCGGCGGTCGGCGACGCCGTCGCCGTCGCGGTCGCGCCCGGTCCACCCGTTCCCCGTCGAGGTCCCCTCGCGGCGGTCCGGCACGCCGTCGCCGTCGCGGTCCCGTTCCGTCCAGTCCTCGTCCTCCGGGGCACCCTCCCGGCGGTCGGCGACGCCGTCGCCGTCCCGGTCGCGCACCCCGGCGCCGGCGACGCCGTGGCGGCGGTCCTCCTGGAGGGTCTCCAGCGGGTCGGAGCCGTCCCGGCGCCGCCCGTCCCGGTCCGTGTCCACGGTGGGATCCTTGCGGTCGGCCTCGCGCAGCTGCGCCTCCAGGGCACTGGCCGAGGTCTGGGCCTCCTGCCGCCGGCCCTCCGCGGCGGCGCGGAGCTGGCGGGCCCGCTCCTCGGCGGCGGCGGCCTCCTGCTGGGCGGCCGCGGCGGCCCGGGACTCGGCCTCCAGGCGCTCCTGCTGCCGGGCCGCGTCCTGGCGCAGGCGCTCGGCCTCGAGGCGGTCCGCCTCCCGCCGGCGGGCCCGACGACGGCTGCCGACGACGAGGGCGATCACCACCAGGATGACGATCACCACGATCGCGATGATGAGCCAGAGGATCTGCTGGTCGGTCATGACGTGTCCTTTGCGGTTGCCGGGTCCACGCCGGGCCGCTGGCCGCCCCGGCGGGCGCCGCCGCGGTGGGTACCGGCGGCGACCTCACGTCGCCCACTGTGCCACAGGGAGCACGCCCGTCCCATGGCTGGGAGCGCTCCCGTCACCCGGGCGGCCACATTACGGTCATGATGTACGTCACTATGGCCAGAGATATAGGATCGCCCCCATGAGCGCTTCCCCGTCGACCGCGAACCAGACCAAGATGGTCCTGTCCCTGTCCTGCACCAATGCCCGTGGGATCGTCCACGCCGTCTCGGGCGCCCTCCTGTCCGTGGAGGGGGACATCACCGAGTCCAAGCAGTTCGACTCCCCCGAGTCGGGCAACTTCTTCATGCGGGTGGAGTTCGTGACCCCGCAGCCGCTGGAGCGCGTCCGCGAGGCGCTGGAGCCGGTGGAGGAGGAGTTCGGCATGGAGATCGGCCTGTGGGAGGCCTCCCGCAAGACCCGGGCCCTGATCATGTGCTCCAAGGACGGACGCACCCTGAACGACCTGCTGTTCCAGCAGCGCGCCGGCACCCTGCCCATCGACATCCCCGTCATCGTCTCCAACCACCTCGAGCTGCAGCCGATGGCCTACTTCTACGGCATCCCCTTCGTGCACATCCCCCTGATCAAGCGCCCCGACGGCACCGACAACAAGGCCGAGGCCGAGGCCCGGCTGATGGAACTGGTCAACGAGTACGACATCGAACTGGTCGTGCTGGCCCGCTACATGCAGGTCCTCTCCGATGACCTGTGCCGCAAGCTCGGGGGCCGGGCCATCAACATCCACCACTCCTTCCTACCCTCCTTCAAGGGCGCCAAGCCCTACCACCAGGCCCACGAGCGCGGGGTCAAGCTCATCGGCGCCACCGCCCACTACGTCACCCCGGACCTGGACGAGGGCCCGATCATCGACCAGACCGTCCAGCGCGTCACCCACGCCCAGTCCGCCCGGGACTTCGTCAACATGGGCCGCGAGGTCGAGGGCTCCACCCTGTGCCGGGCCGTGCGCTGGCACGCCGAGCACCGGGTGCTGCTCGACGGCAACCGCACCGTCGTCTTCGACTGACCCACCACCCCCCCTCGCGCGCACGCAGCGCGCGCACCAGGGCCCGGCCGGCCCCGGACCCCCGCCCCCCGGCGGGGCCCGGACCCGGCCGGGCCCCGCCGCGTCCACCCCCCGGCCGGCCACTGGGCGCCGGTCCGCCGCGCCCCTAGTCTGGTGACATGGCACACCTGATCACCATCGCCGGCGCCACGCCGTCCGTCCACGAGTCCGTCTTCCTGGCCCCCACCGCGACCCTGTCCGGGGATGTCGCGCTCGGCGCCGAGTCCTCCGCGTTCTACGGCGTCTCCGTGCGCGGGGACAGCGCCCCCATCCGGGTCGGGGAGCGCACGAACCTCCAGGACAACGTCGTCCTCCACGCCGATGCGGGCTTCCCCTGCACGCTGGGGCAGGACATCTCGGTGGGCCACTCCGCCGTGGTCCACGGCGCCACGGTGGAGGACGGCTGCCTCGTGGGCATGTCCGCCACGATCATGAACGGGTCGGTCATCGGCGCCCGGTCGCTCGTCGCCGCCGGGGCGCTGGTGCTCGAGGGCACCGTCGTCCCGCCGCGCTCCCTCGTCGCCGGGGTCCCCGCCAAGGTGCGCCGGGAGCTCACCGACGAGGAGGTCGCCTCCCTCGCCAGCAACTCCTCGCACTACGTGGAACTGGCCGCCGCGCACCGCGCCGCCACCTCCTGAGCCGGGGTCGGGCGCCGGCACGCCGCCGACCCCGGCCCCTCTACGGGCCGGCGCCCTGCGGGCCGGACGGTCGATGCCGTCCCGCCCGCAGGGCGCCGTGTCCGACCGACTGCCGGGCCGGAGCGGCCAGTGGCGGTCAGGCGCGCTGGGTGTCCCGCTCCCGCGCGACCGCCAGTTCCCGCTCACGTTCCTCGGCGGCCATCCGGGTCAGTTCGGCGCCGGCCTCCGCATCCCGCGTGAGGTTCTCCCCCGACTCGGGATCGAAGATGTGGATCCGCGAGGTGTCCACCCACAGGTCCACCGGTTGGCCCGGACGCACGCGGGACTCGGCCGAGAGCGTGGTGACGACCTGGGGCCGCAGCTCGTCGGCGTCCATCTCCGCGGCCAGTGTCGAGAGCAGGCCACGGGTCCGCTCGTCCGGCTCGAACTCGATGTAGCCGTACTGCTCGTGGCCCAGCCACTCCAGGTGCGAGAGCTGGGCGCTGAAGACCGAGCCCTTGGAGCGCTTGGACTCGTCCACGAGGGAGGCGTCCTCGAAGAACTCCGGACGCAGGCCGACGAACACCAGGTCCTTGCCCCGCGCCACGGCAGCGCGCTCGGCCGGGACCGGGATGTCCCCGATCGGAGAGGACAGCACGGCCCCGCCCCCGTCCTCCCGCAGGTGGGCCGGCAGGAAGTTCATGGACGGGGAGCCGATGAAGCCGGCCACGAACAGGTTGACGGGCTGTTCGTAGAGCTCCCGGGGGCTGGCCACCTGCTGCAGGATCCCCTTCTTGAGCACCGCCACCCGGTCCCCGAGGGTCATGGCCTCGGTCTGGTCGTGGGTGACGTAGACGCTGGTGACCCCGAGCCGGCGCTGGAGCTGGGCGATCTCCGCGCGCATCTGGCCGCGCAGCTTGGCGTCCAGGTTGGACAGGGGCTCGTCGAAGAGGAACGCGTCCGCGTGGCGGACGATCGCCCGGCCCATGGCCACGCGCTGGCGCTGGCCGCCGGAGAGGTTGGCCGGCTTGCGGTCCAGGTGCTCCGTCAGCTCGAGCAGCCGGGCGGCGTTCTGCACCTTCTCGTCCACCGAGCCGTTGCCGCCGCCGTCCTTGGCCAGCCGCAGGGGGAAGGCGATGTTCTCGTACACCGTCAGGTGCGGGTACAGCGCGTAGTTCTGGAACACCATCGCCAGGTTGCGGTCCTTGGGGGCCGCCTCGTTCATGCGCTTGCCGTTGATGAGCAGTTCCCCGGAGGTGATGTCCTCCAGGCCGACGATCATCCGCAGCAGCGTGGACTTGCCGCAGCCGGAGGGACCCACGAGGATGACGAACTCCCCGTCGGCGATGTCCAGGGAGACGTTGTTCACCGCCGGGAAGCCGTCGTCGTACTTCTTGACGATGTTGTTCAGCGTGATGGAGGCCATGAGGGATTGCCTTTCGTTCTCGTGCTGGCTGCGCTCAGCCCTTGACCGCGCCAGAGGTCAGGCCGGCGACGATCTGCTTCTGGAAGAGCATGACCAGCAGCACCACGGGGATGGTGACGATGATCGCTGCGGCCGAGATCGCCCCCGTGGGCGACTCGAACTGGGAGGCGCCCGTGAAGAACGCCAGGGCTGCGGGGACCGGCCGGGCGGCCTCGGTGGATGTCAGGGAGATGCCGTACACGAAGTCGTTCCACGCGATGAAGAAGGCGATGATCGCCGTCGTGAAGACACCGGGCGCGGCCAGCGGCACGATCGCCTTGCGGAACGCCTGCAGCGGGGTGGCCCCGTCCACCTGCGCGGCCTGCTCCAGCTCCCAGGGGATCTGCTGGAAGAAGGCCGCCAGCGTCCAGATGGAGATCGGCAGCGTCAGGGACAGGTACGGGATGATCAGCCCGGGCCAGGTGTCGTAGAGCCCGATCGTGCGCCACATGTTGAACAGCGGGGTCACGAGCGAGATGACCGGGAACATGGACACCATGAGCGAGACCGTCAGCACGATCTTCTTGCCCGGGAAGTCGAGCCGGGCGATCGCGTAGGCGCACAGGGTGGCCAGGACCACGGCGATCGCCGTGGCGATCAGGGAGATCCCGATCGAGTTCCACAGGGCGGTCAGGAAGAGCTCCTGGGAGTCGCCCACGAAGATCTCCTGGTAGTTGACCCCGGACCACGTGGTGGGCAGGAACTTCCCGTTCGACAGGTCGGCCGGCGTCTTGAAGCTGGTGGCCAGGATGGAGGCCACGGGGAACAGGCACCACACGGCGACCAGGATGGTGATCACCCACCAGCCGATGGTCGTGTTCCGCTTGGCCCGCCGGGCCTTGTTCTGTCCCTCCACCTCCTCCGGGGTGAGGGTCTCGGCGCCCGCGGCGCCGCCGGCTCCAGCGGGGCGTGCGCCCCGGGCAGTGCTCACGGTGCTCATTTGCGTCCTCCCCGTCCGCCGGCCAGGTCCACGTTGAAGACCTTGACCGCGATCAGTGCGATGATGCCCACGCACAGGAACAGCACGACCGAGACGGCCGAGCCGAGCCCGATCTCGAGTCGCCCGATCGAGGTGCGGTAGGCCAGCAGCGACAGCACCTCGGTGCCGTAGGCGCCGTTGGTCATGATGAAGACCGAGTCGAAGACGCGGAAGGCGTCCAGGGCCCGGAAGAGGACGGCCACCATGATGGCCGCCTTCATGTTCGGCAGGATGACCCGCCACAGCCGCTGCCACCAGTTCGCCCCGTCCACGGCCGCCGCCTCGGACAGGTCGTCGGGGACCTGGGCGAGCCCGGCGAGCAGCAGCAGGGAGATGAAGGGGGTGGTCTTCCAGATCTCCGAGAACATGATCACCAGCAGGGCCGTGCTGCCCTGGGCGAACCAGTTCAGCTCGGCGTCGATCCCGGGCAACCAGCTGAACCAGTTGTTGATGAAGCCGGAGTCGATGCTGAACATGTAGTACCAGGAGAAGGCCGAGACCACGGTGATGATCCCGTAGGGCACGAGGATCACCGTGCGGACCAGCCCCCGGGTGGCCTTGATCGCCTTGTGCATGATCATCGCCAGCGCGAAGCCGAGGATCAGCTCCACGAACACCGTGACCACGGTGATCAGCGCGGTCACGCCCAGCGCGCTCCAGAACACCCCGTCGGCGAGGATGGTGGCGTAGTTCTGCAGGCCGATGAACTCCCGCTCGTCCGGGGCGGTGAGGCGGTAGTTGAACAGCGAGTCCCACAGGGCCTGGAGCACGGGGTAGAAGATGACGGCGACCATGATGATGAACGCCGGTCCCGCCAGCCACCAGCCCAGCCGCGCCTCGGCCCTGGACCGCTCCGAGCGGGGCGCCCTGCGGCGTCCGCGCCGGGCGGACGGATCCTCGGCCGCGTCGGGATCGACGGCCGGCACATTCGTCGGAACAGAGGTCACAGCAGCGACTCCCCTCGCAGCACTTCCTGGATGAACTGGCCGGTCTCGGCCGGAGTGGTCTCGGGGTTCACGCTCGACGGCGGGGTGAACCGCTGCTGGATCGCGGTGGAGACCTCGTTGTAGTACGGCGTCTGGGGCCGCGGCTTGGCCAGGTCGAGGGAGTCACGGATGACCGGGGCCATCGGGAACTTCTCCTCGACGCTGGGATCATCGAAGGCACTCGCGCTCGAGGGCGGGTTGCCGTTGGTGACGAAGTACTGGGTCTGGTGCTCCGGGGTCACGATGCACTGCACCGCGTCCCACGCCAGGTCCTGGTGCTCGGAGGCCGCCCCCACGCCCAGGTTGATGCCGCCGAGCGGCGGGGCCGGGTCCTTGCCCTCCTCCATGGCCGGGTACAGGCCCCAGCCGATGTCATCCGGCAGGTCCGCAGGCAGGGCCCCGTCCTCCACGGCGCCGTTGGTGGCCGGCCAGACGAAGGGCCAGTTGACCATGAACGAGCCCGAGTCGCCCTGGAACAGCAGCATCGACTCGTTCTCCGCCTGGGTGGCCAGGCCGGCGCTGCCCAGGCCCTCCTGGCCGATCGTGGAGATGACCCCGGCCGCGGCGCGGCCGGCATCCGTGTCCAGCCCCAGCCGGACCTCGTCCGCCGAGGCCTCGGGGTTCTCCAGGATGTGGCCGCCGGCCGACTCGATGAGGGCGTTGAGCCACACGGTCATGGACTCGGCCCGCGCCCCCTGGACGCCGATCTCCTTGTCCTGGTCCGCTGCCGCCTCGATGAGCTGGTCCCACGTGACCTGCCCCTCCATGTCCAGCCCGGCCTCCTGGGCCACCGACTTGCGGTACCAGAGCAGCTGGGTATTGGCCCAGAACGGGACGGTGACGACCGTGTCCTTCCAGGTGGCGCCGGCCAGGGCGCCCTCCAGGGTGTCCTTCGTGGTCGCCTCGACCACGTCCGACGGCGGCACGGCCAGGAAGCCGGGCTCGGCCAGTTCGGGGATGAACGGCGGGTCGAGGGACATGATGTCCATGGACGTGTCCCCGGCCGCCAGCCGGCGGGTGAGCTGCTCGCGCTGGGAGGCCGCCTCGTTCGGGAGGACGGACGTCTCGATCCGGTAGGCGCCCTCGGCCTGCTCGGTGCACTGCTGGGCGATCTCGGCCTGGCCGCCGTCGTCCGGGTTCGTGTACCAGGTCAGCACGGGGGTGTCGTCGGCCGGGGCGCACCCGGCGATCACCAGGGCCGCCGTGGCGGTGACCGCCACCCCAGCCCACCGGCGCGCGCTGCCCCCACTCCGTCGGAATTGCCTCATCAGTCGCGTACCTCCGGTCCGGTTCCCACTCCACGGCGCCCTGGCTGCCGGCCGCCGGGTCCCCCGAGGGAGCCGGTCCCACCGTGTCACGGGTCACCGTCTGGGGGGAAGCCTATGCCTGAAGTGGACGTTTCCCAAGGGGCGGCCCCCGCCCCCTCGTCCTCGTCGCCCGGACCACCGCGGCCCGCCCATGGCCTACGCTCGATCCATGGGCACCGAGGTCGAGTCGAGCACGTACACCCGCTCCGAGCGCACCCGCTACCGGGAACGGCTGGAGGCCTCCCTGGAGGAACTGAAGGCCTACCTCGCCGCGGGGGAGTTCTCCGACGCGGGACGGATCGGCCTCGAGCTCGAGCTGAACCTCGTGGACGAGGACCACCAGCCGGCCCCGCTCAACCACGAGGTGCTCGCCGCGATCGACGACCCGGCGTTCCAGACCGAGCTGGGCCGGTACAACATCGAGCTGAACCACCCCTCGCTGACCATCCACGGCCACGGGCTGAAGGACCTCGAGGAGTCGCTGCGCGCCGAACTGGACCGGGCGGACGACCGGGCCGTGCGCGCCGGGGCGCACCTGTACGCCGTCGGGATCCTGCCGACCCTGGACGGGGAGGACCTGGCCGGGGAGGGCTGGATCAGCGAGGGCAACCGCTACGCCGCCCTGAACACGGCCGTGCTCGAGGCCCGCGGGGAGGACATCCTCATCGACATCGAGGGGCCCGAGCACCTGTCCTACTACGCCAAGGACATCGCCCCGGAGTCCACGTGCACCTCGATGCAGCTGCACCTGGAGGTGTCCCGGGAGCGGTTCGGGCCGGTGTGGAACGCCGCGCAGTCGATCGCCGGCCCCCAGGTGGCGCTGTCCGCGAACTCGCCGATGTTCCTGGGGGCGCGGCTGTGGGCCGAGACGCGCATCCCGGTGTTCCAGCAGGCCGTGGACACCCGCGGGCCCGAGCTGGCCCGCCAGGGAGTACGGCCCCGCGTGTGGTTCGGCGAGCGCTGGATCCAGGGCATCGAGGACCTGTTCGAGGAGAACATCGCCTTCTTCCCGGCGCTGCTGCCGGAGCGGCCCTCCCCCGAGGCCGCGGCGCCGCGGGCCTCGGGCGCGCCGGCCCTGCCCGAGCTGCTGCTGCACAACGGCACCGTCTACCGCTGGAACCGCCCCATCTTCGACCCGGGACGGGACGAGCGGACCACGGAGACGGGCACCATCCCGGCCCTGCCGGCCAACCTGCGGGTGGAGAACCGGCTGCTGCCCGCGGGGCCCACCGTGGTGGACATGGTGGCCAACGCGGCGTTCTTCTTCGGCCTGGTGCGGTACCTCGTGGACCGGGAGGAGAACCCGTGGGAGCGGATGTCCTTCGCGGTGGCCCGCACGAACTTCTACGAGTGCGCCCGGCACGGGCTCAACGCCTCGGTCTACTGGCCCGGCTACGGCGACCTGCCCGTCACCGAGCTGCTGGACCGGCACCTGCTGCCCGCCGCGCGGCACGGCCTGGAGCTGCTGGACGTGGACGACGCCGTCGCGGACGGCTACCTGGACGTGCTGACCGGCCGCACCCGGACCGGCCAGAACGGCTCCACGTGGATGACCCGCTCCCTGGCCCGGCTGGAGGACGCCGGGCTGTCCCGCGGCCGGGCGCTGGCCCGGCTGGTGCGGGACTACGGCGAGCACATGCGCTCCGGTGAGCCGGTACACACCTGGCCCCTGCCGTAGCCGGTCCCGGCCGGTCACGTGCACGACGCGCGTCGCGACACGCCGCGCCGGACCCCATGCAGCGTGTACGTGACGGAGCGGGCGGGCTCAGGCCAGGGCGGTGCCCCGGAAGCACGTCACGGTGGCGCCGCCGACCCAGACCTCCCCGTCCTCGGTGCACGTGATCGTCACCTCGCCGGTGCGGCCCAGCCGGGTGCCCTGCGCGACGCGGTACCGGCCGGACACGGCACCCGTGCGCAGCATCCACTGGGCCACGGAGGCGTTGAGGCTGCCGGTGACGGGGTCCTCGGGCACGCCGATGCCGGGGATGAAGGCCCGGATCTCGAAGGCGGGGTCCGCCCCGTCCGGGTGGGCGCCGATCGCCCCGACCGGCAGGTCCGGCAGCAGCGACATGTCCGGCTCGAGCTCCAGCACGGCCCGGGCGTCGGGCAGCACGACGGCGGCCCAGCCCGGCCCGTTGTCCACCCACTGGTGGGCGAGGATCCGGTCCCGGGGCACGCCGAGGGCGGCCGCGACGCGCTCGACGTCGCCGGGGTCCAGGTCCCCCGAGCGGACGGTGGGCGGGGCCTGGAAGTGGAGGGCGCCGTCGTCGTGGCGGAGCGTCACCAGCCCGGCCGCGCACTCCTGGACGATGCGCCCCTCGCGCCGGGGGCGGCCGCCGGCCTCGAGCCAGGCGTGCGCCGAGCCGAGCGTGGGGTGCCCGGCGAACGGCAGCTCTCCGCCGGGGGTGAAGATCCGCAACCGGTAGTCCGCGGCGTCCGTGGTCGGGGGCAGCACGAAGGTGGTCTCCGAGAGGTTGGTCCACCGCGCGATGCGGGCCATGTCCTCGTCCGCGATCCCCTCGGCCCCCAGCAGGACCGCCACGGGATTGCCCCCGTAGGCGGTGGCGGAGAAGACGTCGACCTGGGCGAACGGGCGGGAGCGGGGCATGGGGCGAGTGTAGTGCGCGCCCGGTGGGAGAATCGGACCATGCCCCTGATCCTGCGCCCGCCGCGAGCCGAGGACGAGGCCGCCCTGCGGCGGATGCACGAGCAGCTGCTGGCCGACCGGTTCGAGGTCCTGCTCGTGGACGGCACGTGGGAGGAGGTGCTGGAGACGCTGCGCCGGGAGGCGGCCGGGGTGGACCTGCGGCCGGGCTGGGTGCGCTCGGACTTCCTCGTGGCCGAGGTGGACGGGATCCCGGTGGGCCGCGTGTCCATCCGGCACGAGCTCAACGAGCAGCTGCTGCAGGTCAACGGGCACGTGGGCTACGCGGTGGCCCCGGAGCACCGCCGGCGCGGCCACGCCACCGAGATCCTCCGGCAGTCCGTGGCCCGGCTGGCGGCCCTGGGGGTGGAGCGGGTGCTCGTGACGTGCGACGAGGACAACGCCGGCTCCGCAGCGGTGATCGAGGCCAACGGCGGGGTGCTCGAGGACGTCCGCACGGTTGGCGAGCGGCGCGTCCGCCGGTACTGGATCGACGCCGGCGCCCCGGCCCCGCGCACCGGGTAGGGGCTACCGGCCGGCGGCGAAGCGGCTCGTGGGCGGTGCCGGGCGCGGCGCGCTCCCGGTCGAGCGGCCGCCGCGCAGGGAGGTGGCGCAGGCGATGCCCGCGGCCACGCCCTGGCCCATGGCGATGGCCACGAGCTGCAGGCCCGGGGCCAGGTCACCGGCCGCGTAGACCCCGGGCACGCTCGTGAGCTGGAAGCCGTCCACGAGCACTTGCCCGTCCTCGTCCAGGTCGCAGCCGAGCGCGCGGGCCAGCGCGTTCGCCGGCCGGTGCGCATAGGAGAAGAACACGGCGGCCCCCGGCACCACCGTCCCGTCCGCGAGCACCACCCCGGACAGCTCACCGGGTGCGCCCGCCAGGGCCGCGGCCCGGCCGTCCACGACCTCGATGCCGTGCTCGGCCAGCGTCCGACGCTGCCCCTCCTCGAACGCGGCCCCGGCGGCGTCCGTGACGATGCGCACGGTGGCCGCCCAGTCCAGCAACTCCGAGGCGAACGCCGGGACCTGCGGGCCGTCCCCGAGGACGACGACGTCCCGGCCGCGGACCTCGAAGCCGTCGCACGCGGGGCAGTGGTGGACGTCGAGCCCGTAGTGCGCCGAGAGTCCCTCGAGCCCGGGCAGCCGGTCCCCCACGCCGGTGGCGATCACCACGCGGGCCGCGGCGACCTCGTGCCGGCCGTCCACGACGGCGGTGAACCCCCGCTCCACGTCCCCGCACACCTCGGTCACGGTGCCGGCGGCCAGCCGGACGTCCGGATAGGGCTCGAGCCCCGCGCGGAGGTCCGCGAGCAGTTCCGCCGGGGGGACGGGGTCCCGGCCGGGCACCCCGTGGGCCAGGGCCGCGGGGAGGTTGCGCTGGTGGCCGGAGTCCACCACGAGGGTGTGGCGCCGGTACCGCCCGAGCCACAGGGCCGCGGACAAACCCGCGGGGCCGCCCCCGATCACGAGGGCGTCGACGGCGGCGGGCAGTTCCTGGTCCACACGGCACACCGTACGCCACCGGCGGCCGGGGCTCAGCGCCGGGGGCGCGTCCGGGCGGTGGCGGGGGCGGTCCAGGGGTCCTCCGGCCACGGATGCCTGGGGTACCGGCCGCGCATCTCCGCGCGCACCTGGGCGTAGGGCCCGGACCAGAAGGAGGCCAGGTCGCCCGTCACGGCCAGCGGACGGCCGGCCGGGGAGAGCAGGTGGAAGAGCACCGGCACGCGGCCGTCCACGAGCCGCGGGGTCTCGGCCAGTCCGAAGCACTCCTGGAGCTTGACCGCGACGACGGGCGTCCCGGCCTCGTCCCCCGGCCTCCCGTCCCCCGGTCCGCCGGCCGTCCCGTCCTCGGCGGCGCCGGCCCCGCCGCGGTCCCCGCCCGGTCCCACCGCGGGGTACTGCACGGCGGCGGTGCGGCCGCTGGGCACGGGGAGCCGCTCGGGGACGAGCTCGTCCAGGCGCACGGCCTCAGGCCAGGGCAGCAGCCGCCGCAGCGCCCCGGCCACGTCCACCGACCCCGCCCTCGCCCCGGTGGCCAGGCGTTCCACCTCGGGGGCGAACCAGTCCTCCCAGCGCTCGGCGAGCGCGGCGTCGGACACGTCCGGCCACGGCTCCCCCAGCGTCCGGTGCAGCAGGGCCAGCCGGCACCGCAGGGAGTCCGCGGCCGCGGTGACCCCGAGCGGGGCCAGGCCCTCGGCGCGCAGCATCCCCACGACGGCGGCCCGGCCCGGTCCCGGCGCCGGCGGCTCCGGGGTCTCGGAGAGCACGATGGCCCCGAGGGCCCGCCGGGCGCGGCCGACCACGCGGCCGTCCTGCCAGTGGGCCGTGCGCTCCTCCACGAGCAGCGGCCCGGCCAGGTGCTGGGCCAGTCCGGCGTCCACGGGCGCGGCCGCACGGATCACCGCCCCGGTGCCGGCGGCGGCCCGGCCCTCGGCGCGGGAGACGTCCGCGACCGCGAGCCACTCGGCCCCGGCCAGCCCGCTGCCGGGCGGCAGGGCGGCCCGGGTGCCGGAGGCCAGCAGGTAGACCTCCGCACCGGCCCCCGCCCCGCGCCCCCCGGCGGACGGGGATCCCGCCGGCGCCCCGGCGGGGCCCGGTGGCGTCACCCGCCGCGCGAGCCGCTCGGGCCACGCGAGCCCGACGACGGCCCCCACCGCCAGCGCGTCCGGCACCCGGTCGAGGTGGGCGCCGGGGGTGGGGCGGGCGTCGGGGTCGGGACGGGCGCCGGGGTCGGGACGGGCGCCGGGGCCCGGGGCGGCCGACGTCGCGAGGTCCTCGAACCGGCGGGCCTCCTGGGCCCAGCGCCGCGCGTCGCCGTCCCGGCCGGGACCGCCGGGGCGGTCCGTCGCCCGGCCGCCCCCGGAGCGCGGCGCCGCCGCCCGCACGGTGGAGAGCGCGGCGGTGAGGTCGGCCCCGTCCGGGCGGAGGTCGGACCCGACCAGCGCGACGACCTCGGCGGCCGTGTGCGCCCCGACGAGCGCCACCCCGTCCAGCAGGGCGCGGGCGAGCCGGGGCTCGGCGGGGATCGCCGCGAGCCGGCGGCCGTGGTCGGTGGCCCGGCCCGCCCCGTCCACCGCGTCCAGCGCGCGCAGGGTCGCCACCGCCTCGGCGAGAGGGGCCTCCGGCAGCGGGTCCGGCAGCACGAGGCCCTCGCCGCCGGGGGCGCCCCAGCACGCCAGCACCAGGGCGGCGCCGGCGAGGTCGGCGACGGCGGCCGCGGGCAGCGGGTGCGCCGGGGCGGCGCCCAGCGTGGAGCGCTCGTAGCAGCGCACCACGGTGCCGGGCCCGAGGCGGCCGGCGCGGCCGGCGCGCTGCTCGGCGGAGGACCGGGCGCACGCCACGGTCACGAGGCCGGTCATGCCGCGGCCGGTGTCCCGCCGGGGCTCGCGGGCCAGGCCCGAGTCCACCACGAGCCGCACGCCCGGGACCGTCAGGGAGGACTCCGCCAGCGAGGTGGAGACGATGATCCGGGGCGGGTCCCCGGGGCCGCGGCCGCCGACCGCCCGGTCCTGGGCGGCGGCGCCGAGCCGGCCGTGCAGGGGCAGCACCTCGGTGCCCGGGGCCAGCCGCTCGAGCGCGGCGCACGTCTCGGTGACCTCGCGGGCACCGGGCACGAACACCAGCGCGTCCGTGCCCGGGTCCTCCGCCAGCGCGGCCGCGTGGGCCTCGGCCGCGCAGCGGGCCACGTGGTCCAGGAACGCGCGCGTCACCCCGCGGGCGTCCTGCCGGGGTCCGGGCGCCGGGCGGTAGGAGACGTCCAGGGGGTACAGGGCGGAGGGGCAGTCGACCACGGGGGCGGGGGCGTCCCGCCCCGTGCCCTCCCCCAACCGGGCGGCGAACCGCTCGGCGTCCAGCGTGGCGGACATCGCCACGAGCAGCAGGTCCGGGCGCAGCTGGGCGACCTCGCCGAGCATGCCGAACAGCAGGTCCGTCTCCAGGTCCCGCTCGTGCACCTCGTCCAGGACCACCGCCCCGGTGCCGGCCAGTTCCGGGTCGGCCAGGAGCCGGTTGACCAGGACGCCGGGGGTCACGAACTCGACCAGCGTCCCCGGTCCCGTCCGGCGCTCCCCGCGCACGGTGTACCCGGCGCGGGTCCCCGGTCCGGTGCCGTCCAGGGCGGCGAGCCGGCGGGCGGCCGCGCGGGCCGCCACGCGGCGCGGCTGGGTCACCACCACGCGGAGCGGGCGCCCCGGGCGGCGGGCTCCGCCTTCGTCGGCCCGGCCCGCGGGGCCGGCGGGGCCGTCGTCGTCCGCCGCGGACCGGGCCAGCAGGACGGCCGCCGCCGGGGGGACCAGCGTGGTCTTGCCCGTGCCGGGCGGGGCCTGGACCACCGCGATCCGCTCGCGGACCAGCGCCCGCTCGAGGGCCGGGAGGGAGTCGGCGAACACGAGCCCGGCGCCGAGCCGCCCGAGGTCGAACGGCGCGGCGCCGTGCACCGCCGCGGGACCGGGGACGTTGGCCGGACCGGGGACGGCGGGGGCGTCGCCGGGGGCGGGCACGGGGGCGGGGGCGTCGTCGGGGGCGGGGGGCATCTCCCCATTGTCCCGGACGGGCCCGGCACCGCCACGGCCGGCCCGGGTCCCGCCCCGGCCCGCTCCCGTCAGGGGGTGGGGGTGCCCCCGTTGGCGTTGAGGGTCTCCCCGCTGACGTAGCTGGACTCCGGGGAGGCCAGGAACACGTAGGCCGGGGCCATCTCCACCGGCTGGCCCGCCCGCCCCAGCGGGGTGTTCTGGCCGAAGACCGGCAGCTTGTCCTTCGGCTGGCCGGCGGTCACCTGCAGCACGGTCCACACCGGCCCCGGGGCCACGGCGTTGACGCGGATCCCGCGCTCGGCCACCTGCTGGGCCAGGCCCTTGGTGAAGTTGTTGATCGCGGCCTTCGTGGAGGCGTAGTCCAGCAGCATCGGGTTGGGCTCGTAGGCCTGGACGGAGGTGGTGTTGATGATCGTGGAGCCCGGGCCCATGTGCCGCAGGGCGGCCCGGCACAGGGTGAACATGGACTTGATGTTGACCTGGAAGGTCTGGTCCACCTGCTCGTCCGTCAGGTCCTCGAGCCTCTCGCGGATGACCTGCTTGCCCGCGTTGTTGACGAGGATGTCCAGCCCGCCGAGGCCCTCGGCGGCGGCGTCCACCAGCCCCGTGCGGTACTCGGCGTCCATGAGGTCCCCGGGCAGGGCGACGGCGGTCCGGCCGGCCTCCTCGATGGCCCGCACCACGCGCCGGGCGTCCTCCTCCTCGTCCGGCAGGTAGGCGATGGCCACGTCCGCGCCCTCGCGGGCGAAGGCGATGGCGACGGCGGCGCCGATGCCCGAGTCGCCGCCCGTCACCAGGGCCCTGCGGCCCTCGAGGCGGCCGAGGCCGCGGTAGGTCTCCAGGCCGATGTCCGGCACCGGCTCGGTCCGCACGTCCAGTCCGGGCTCGGGCTGGTGCTGCTCCGGCGGCGAGACCTTGGGGAACGCCGTGGTCGGGTCACCGCCCGCCAGCTGGTCGGTCTGGGGAACTCCAGTGCTGTTCTTCTCGGTGTCCGTCATGCCCCGACCCTAGGGAGGCCCGGGCGGGCATGACAAGGCGGGGGCGGACACCGCCATGACAGCATGGCCCCATGAGCACCACCGCCACCACCGACCGCCTCCTCGTCCTGCCGCCCGCCGACCGCCGGGCCGGCACACCCTACGCCCGGGCCCACGAGGGCCCGGCCGGCGCCGTGGCGCAGCACGGCGGGACGGTCGTGGAGAACGCCGACGCCTCCCCCGCCGGGGACGGCACCGCCACGGCCCTGGTCCTCGTCCACCCCGTGCCGGTGGAGCAGGTCGAGCAGGCGCTCGCGGCCAACCCCGACGTCACCTGGGTGCAGCTGCCCTTCGCCGGGATCGAGCCGTACGTGCCGCTCATCCGCTCCCGGCCGGACGTCGCATGGACCTCCGCCAAGGGCACCTACGCCCGGCCCGTGGCCGAGCACGCCCTCCTGCTCACCCTCGCCCTGCTGCGCGACCTGCCCGGCCGGCTGCGCGCCACCGGGTGGGGGACGCCCGGCGGCCGCACCCTGGACGGGATGGAGTGCGTGGTGGTCGGCGGGGGCGGGATCGCCCGCGAGTACGTGCGCCTGCTGCGCTCCTGGGACACGCGCGTGACGGCCGTGCGCCGCCGGGCCGGGGACGTGCCCGGCGCGGACCGGACCGTCACCCAGGACCGGCTCGACGAGGTGCTGCCCGGGGCCGGCGTCGTGATGCTGGCCGCCGCCTCCACCGACCTGACCCGGGGGATGATCGGGGCACGCCAGCTGGAGCTGATGTCCCCGGAGGCGGTGCTCGTCAACGTCGCCCGGGGCACCCTCGTGGACACCGGGGCGCTCGTGGACGCCCTCGCCGCCGGCTCGATCCACGGGGCGGGGCTGGACGTCACCGAGCCGGAACCGCTGCCGGACGGACACCCGCTGTGGAGCGAGCCGCGCTGCATCGTCACGCCGCACACCGCGGACACCCCGGAGATGTGCATCCCGCTGCTGGACGCCCGCATCCGGCGCAACCTCGCCGCGCGCGCCGGCGGCGGGGAACTCGAGGGCCTCGTGGACGTGGAGGGCGGGTACTGAACCACCCGCGGCCACCGGCGCGGACACCGGGCGCAGACCGGGATCCGCGCGGTCCCGCGCGGCATAGGCTGGGAGCCATGAGATCACCGGTGCAGGACTACCTCGAGCGGCTGCTGGACGAGCTCCGCCCCCAGGACGGCGGACAGCCCCACCAGGCGATCCCCGCCACGGCGGACATGGACCCGGAGCTGTACGGCGTGGCCCTCACCACGGTGGACGGGGACTCCTACGCCGCCGGGGACACCGAGCAGGCGTTCTCCCTGCAGTCGATCTCCAAGGCGTTCACCTACGCCATGGCCCTCGAGGACCTGGGGCCGGAGAGGGTGCAGGAGAAGATCGACGTGGAGCCCTCGGGCGATCCGTTCAACGAGATCTCGCTGCAGGCCGGCACCGGGCGCCCGGACAACCCGATGATCAACGCCGGGGCGATCGCCACGACCTCCCTCATCAAGGGGCGCGGGGGCCGCGACCGGATGGGCCGGATCCTCAATACGTTCTCCGAGGCCGCCGGCCGGGAGCTGAAGGTCTCCGAGGGGGTGTTCCGCTCCGAGGACCGCACCGGGCACCGCAACCGGGCGCTGTCCTGGCTGCTGCGCTCCTTCGGGATCATCGAGTCCGATCCCGAGCCCGTGGTGCAGGACTACTTCCGGCAGTGCTCGGTGCTCGTGACCGTGCGGGACCTGTCCGTCATGGCGGCCACCCTGGCCAACCAGGGCGTCAACCCGGTGACCGGCGAGCGCGTGTTCGCCCCGCGCACGGTGCGCTGGGTGCTGTCCGTGCTGTCCACGTGCGGGATGTACGACGACGCCGGCACGTGGGCGATCGAGGTCGGCCTGCCCAGCAAGTCCGGCGTGGGCGGCGGGCTGCTCGTGGTGGTGCCCGGCCAGCTGGGCATCGGCGTGTTCTCCCCGTCGCTGGACGCGCACGGCACCTCCGTGCGCGGGGCCGCCACCGTCAAGCGCCTGGCCACGGACCTGGGCCTGCACTACGGCGACGCCCCGCCCGTGGGCCGCTCCGTCATCCGCGCCTCCTACGACCTGTCCGAGGCCCCCTCCGGGGTGCCCCGCAGCACCGAGGCCCTGCAGGTGATCGAGGCCCACGGCGCCGAGTGCCGCATCGTGGAGATCGGCGGGGACATCGGCTTCTCGGAGGCCGAGACGCTGGCCCGGCTCACCACCGAGCTGCCGGAGTCGGTCCGCACCCTCATGGTGGACGTGTCCAAGGTGGACGACTTCGGCCGCGCGGCCGTGCGCATCCTCAACCAGGTGGTCCGCCTGTTCATCGCGGACGGCCGGGACCTGCTCCTCGTCGACGACGACCGGCGGCTCACCGAGACGATGGTCGAGTCCGCCGAGGGCTCCCCGTACGGGGCCCTGCCCAACCCCTTCGAGGCCGAGGGGGACCGGGAGGCGCGCGCCCGGGACGGGGCCGACGACGCGCCCGCCTTCCGGCTGTTCCTGTCCCGGTCCCTCGCGGTGGAGTGGGTGGAGCAGCGGCTGCTGAACCGGCACGCCCCCGGGCTGCTCCCGGTCGGGCGGCAGGACCCGGCCCGGTCGCCCCTGCTGGAGCTGTTCACGGCGGCGGACGCGCGGACCCTGGCCGACTTCATGGAGACGCGCGACTACCGGCCCGGGCAGGTCATCCGCCGGGCCGGGCAGCCCTTCGGGGGGATCTACTTCATCACCTCGGGCCAGGTGGAGCTCACCGCCCAGGGCTCCGGCGGGCGCCGCTACCGGCAGGTGTTCCTCTCCCCCGGGATGATCTTCGGCGAGATCGCGCTGGGCCAGGCCGGGCGGCAGGTCACCACCGTGCGCGCCGTGGGCCCGGTCACCACGCAGGTGCTCACCGCCCAGGTGATCTCGGCCCTGGAGGAGTCCGACCCCCGGCTGGCCATCAAGCTGTGGTCCGCGCTCGCCCGGGACGCCTACACGACCGTGGAGCAGATGATCCGGGAGACCGGCGCGCGCAGCGACTGACCGGCGGCCGGGCCTCAGCCGGCCCGGGCGTCCGCCGGCTCGGCGGCGGTGCGGTCCACCAGGACGCCGGCGTCGACGCCCTCGTGGCGGCCGGGCCGCATGGCCCGCAGCGAGTTCAGGATCGCCACGGCGTCCACGAGCTCCTGGGACAGCGCGCCGGCGACGGCCGGGATGAGGCCGAACGCGGCGACCACCATGAGCACCAGGGACAGGGCGATGCCCGTCCAGATCGACTCGCGGGCCACCCGCAGGGTCCGCCGGCCCACCGCGACGGCGACCGCCACCCGGGAGACGTCGTCCCGGATGACCACGACGTCGGCCGTCTCGGAGGCGGCGGTCGACCCGCGCGCGCCCATGGCGACCCCGACGTCGGCGACCGCCAGCACCGGGGCGTCGTTGACGCCGTCGCCCACCATCATGACCGGACCGGGGGCGGCCTGCCGCACGATCCGGACCTTGTCCTCGGGCAGCAGCTCGGCGTGCACCTCGGTGATCCCGGCCTGGTCGGCCACGTACCGGGCCGTGGCCTCGGCGTCCCCGGTGAGCATCATCCGGCTGTGCACGCCCAGCCGGTCCAGCGCGGCCAGCGTGGCCGGGGCGTTGGCGCGCAGCCGGTCGGAGAGGATGAGCGTGCCCGCGAAGACGCCGTCCACCCCCACGTAGACGGCGGACTCGCCCGGCCGCAGCTCGGCCGGGACCAGGCCCGGGGCGTGCCGGCGCACGTAGGCGGGCTTGCCCACGATGACCCGCCGGCCCCCGAGCAGGGCCGTGACCCCGTGCGTGGCGACCTCGCCGGCCTCCGTGGCGGTGAGCAGCCCGAGCCCGCCGTCCTCCGCGGCGGCACGGATCGAGTCGGCGAGCACGTGCACGGAGTACTGCTCGGCGGAGCCGGCCAGCCGGAGCAGCTCCCGGGCGGTGAGGACCTCCCCGCCCGCCGGGGTGCGGGCCGGGCGCACGTCCAGCAGCTCGGGGCGGCCGTAGGTCAGGGTCCCCGTCTTGTCGAAGGCCACCGTGCGGGCGGAGCCGAGGGCCTCGATGGTGCCGCCGGACTTGACGATCACGCCGTTGCGCGCGGCCCGTGACATGCCGCCGAGGAACGCGACGGGGGCCGCGATGAGCAGGGGGCACGGGGTGGCGACCACGAGGACCTCGGCGAAGCGGACGGGGTCCCCGGAGGCCCACCACGCGATGCCGCCGATGAGGTAGGCCACCACCGTGAACGGCACGGCGTACCGGTCCGCCAGCCGCACGAGCGGGGCGCGCGAGCCGGCGGCCTCCTGGACGAGCGCCAGGATCCGGGCGTACTGGGAGTCCGCCGGGCGCGCGGTGGCCTCCAGGACCACGGCCTGCTGGCCGTTGAGCGCCCCGGAGAGGACCTCGTCCCCGCTGCGGCGGAGCACGGGCAGGGACTCCCCGGTGAGCGAGGACTCGTCGAACTCCGCCTCGACCACCCGCCCGTCGGGGCCGGGGGCCAGCAGCCCGTCCACCGGGACGACCTCGGCGGGGCGCACGAGCAGGCGGTCGCCGACCTCGACGGCCTCGAGGGGGACGTCCTCCGCGGCGCCGTCCGGCAGCAGCCGGTGGGCAGCCTGCGGGGCCCGCTCCAGCAGGGCGGAGAGGTTCTTCCGGGCCCGGCCGGCGGCGAAGTCCTCGAGCGCCTCGCCCCCGGTGATCATCAGGCACACCACGAGCGCGGCGATGTACTCCCCGACCAGGAGGGTGGCCGCGATGGCGGTGACGGCCAGGACGTCCACGCCCCAGTGCCCGCGCAGCAGGTCCCGCACCATGCCCACGGAGACCCAGAGCCCGACGGCGGCCCCGAAGGCCGTCGCGACCCAGCGTGCGGGCCCGGACTGGCCCGAGGACTCGAGCGCGAGCACCACGGCCAGCGCGAGCAGCGTGAGCGAGACCCACGGGTAGGACCGGATGGCTCCCCACGTCTTCATGGCCCTCCTCGGCTCCCCCGGCGCCGTCGACGGCGTCCCTCGGCCCCATTCTCCTCGCGGGAGGGGGGTGGTTCCAGCACGCCGAGGCCACCCCGTCCCGGGGCGGCGGATCCTTGCCCCCGCCGGGGCGCCACGGCACGCTGGCGGTGGGCGCCGGACCGGGGCGGGACCGGGGACTCGGCGTCAGAAGCTGGGAGTTTCCTGAGATTCACAGACTTGAGTGAATAGCACTCAGGTCTCTCGTGTTGTACTGGGTGCACGGTCCGGAGACGGGCCGTCCACCTACCTTGTCCGCCCGTGAGCAACGAACCAGGAGAGCATGATGGCCACTCGAATCGATCCCTTCCGCGAACTCGACCGCCTGGCCGGGCAGCTGCTGACCAGCGGCCGGGGCCTGCGCCAGATGGCGATGGACCTCTACAAGGACGGCGACACCTACGTCGTGGAGGCCGACCTGCCCGGCGTCGATCCCTCGTCCGTGGACGTGGACGTGGACGGGCAGCTGCTGACCATCCGCGCGGAGCGCAAGCCCGTGGTCAACGACCGCGAGGGCGTCCAGTGGATCACCCGTGAGCGCGAGTACGGCAGCTACGTCCGCCAACTGAACCTCGGCCAGGACGTGGACCTGGACAACATCGCGGCCACCTACGACCACGGCGTCCTGAAGGTGTCCATCCCGATGTCCCCGAAGGCCCACCCGCGCAAGATCAAGGTCGCCACCGGCAACGGCAGCGAGTCCATCCGGGCGAGGCACTCCGAGGACACCGTCCAGGGCCAGGTCGAGCAGGGCGGCCCGCAGGTCGACCCGAACGGCTGACCCCTCCCTGCCCGAGCGTCGTCCCGGCGCCGGGACGACGAATGCCCCGTGGGGCCCGGGTCCGGGCCCCACGGGGCATCCTCTGGGGTGTCCGGCCCAGCGGCCGGCCGCCCGTGCGCCGGTCCCCGCACGCTGCGGGGACCGGCCGCGCATCACACGGCCAGCCGGTCCACGATCTCCTGGACGATGCCGTTCAGCGTGGCCGAGGGGCGCATGGCCTCGGACACCTTCTCGCGGGACGGGCTGTAGTAGCCCTCGATGTCCACCGGCGCGCCCTGGACCGAGTTCAGCTCCTCCATGATGCGCTGCTCGTTCTCGGCGAGCTTCGCGGCGATGTCCCGGAAGCTGGCCGCGAGGTCCGCGTCCTCGGACTGGCGGGCGAGCTCCTGGGCCCAGTACAGCGCCAGGTAGAAGTGCGAGCCGCGGTTGTCGATCTCCCCGACCTTGCGCGAGGGATTGCGGCCCTCCTCCAGGAACGTTCCGGTGGCGCGGTCCAGGGTGTCGGCCAGGACCTGGGCGCGGGCGTTGCCGTTGGCCACGGCCTCGTGCTCGAAGGACACGGCCAGCGCGAGGAACTCGCCCAGGGAGTCCCAGCGCAGGTGGTTCTCGGCGAGGAACTGCTGGACGTGCTTCGGGGCGGAGCCGCCGGCGCCGGTCTCGAACAGCCCACCGCCGTTGATCAGCGGCACGATCGAGAGCATCTTGGCGGAGGTGCCCAGCTCGAGGATCGGGAACAGGTCGGTCAGGTAGTCGCGCAGGACGTTGCCGGTCACGGAGATGGTGTCCTGGCCGCGGCGCAGGCGGTCGATGGTGAAGTGCGTGGCCTCCGGGGGGGCCATGATCTCGATCTGCAGCCCCACGGTGTCGTGCTCCGTGAGGTACTGCCGGACCTTGGCGATGAGGTTCGCGTCGTGGGCGCGGTTCTCGTCCAGCCAGAACACGGCCGGGGTCTGGGAGGCGCGGGCACGGGTGACGGCCAGCTTGACCCAGTCGCGCACCGGCACGTCCTTGGTCTGGCAGGCGCGCCAGATGTCACCGGCCTCGACCCGGTGCTCGATCAGCACGGCGCCCGAGCCGTCCACCACCTGGACGGTGCCGGCCTCCTCGAGGATGAAGGTCTTGTCGTGCGAGCCGTACTCCTCGGCCTTCTGGGCCATCAGGCCCACGTTCGGCACGGTCCCCATGGTGGTCGGGTCGTAGGCGCCGTTGGCCTTGCAGTCGTCGATGACCACCTGGTAGATGCCCGCGTAGGAGGGGTCCGGCAGCACCGCGAGGGTGTCCTGCTCCTGGCCGTCCTTGTTCCACATGTGCCCGGAGGAGCGGATCATCGCCGGCATGGAGGCGTCCACGATCACGTCCGAGGGCACGTGCAGGTTGGTGATGCCCTTGTCCGAGTTGACCATGGCCAGGTCCGGGCCGTTGGCGTAGCCGGCCTCGATCTCGGCGCGCACGCCCTCGGCCACCTGCGGGTCCAGGGCGTCCAGTCCGGAGAGGATGGCAGCGAGCCCGTCATTGGCGCTCAGTCCGGCGGCGGCGAGCTCGGCGCCGTACTTCTCGAACACGCTCGGGAAGTAGGCCTTCACCACGTGGCCGAAGATCACCGGGTCGGAGACCTTCATCATGGTGGCCTTCAGGTGGGTGGAGAACAGCACGCCCTCCTCCTTGGCGCGCTTGACCTGCGCGGCCAGGAACTCGTCCAGGGCCTTGGCGGACATGAAGGTGCCGTCCACGATCTCCCCGGCCAGCACCGGGAAGTCGTCCTTGAGCACGGTGGTCTCGCCGGAGCCGTCCACGAACTGGATGCGGATGGTCCCGTCCTCGGGGATCACCACGGACTTCTCGTTGTGGAAGAAGGCGTCGCGCTTCATGTAGGCGACCGTGGTCTTGGAGTCGGCCGACCAGGCGCCCATGGAGTGGGGGTGCTTGCGCGCGAAGTTCTTCACGGACTGGGGCGCGCGGCGGTCGGAGTTGCCCTCGCGCAGCACGGGGTTCACGGCCGAGCCCTTGACCTTGTCGTAGCGGGCGCGGGCGTCCTTCTGCTCCGGGGTGGCCGCCTCGTCCGGGTAGTCCGGCAGGGCGTAGCCGTCGGCCTGCAGCTCGGCGATCGCGGCCTTGAGCTGCGGCACGGAGGCGGAGATGTTCGGCAGCTTGATGACGTTGGCGTCGTCGGTCTTGACCAGCTCACCCAGCTCGGCGAGGGCGTCCTCCACGCGCTGGTCCTCGGGCAGCACGTCGTTGAACGCGGCCAGGATGCGCCCGGCCAGCGAGATGTCGCGCGTCTCCATCTCCACGCCGGCGGTGGAGGCGAAGGCCTGGACCAGCGGGAGCAACGAACCGGTGGCCAGCATGGGGGCCTCGTCGGTGAAGGTGTAGATGATCTTCGACATGAAGCGTGGTCTCCTCCGGGGCGCGCGGATGGGCGCAGCCCACTGTCGTACTGATGGGTCAATCCGGCCCTAATCTACCGGACCGGCCCCCGGCGACCGTCCCGGTGACCCCGTCCCGGCGGGGCCCGCCCCCGTCCCGTCCCAGCGCGCCAGCTCGCCCGCCATGGCGCGGACCACGGCATCGACGGGGACGTGGTCCGCGTCGGCGTGGACGCTGCAGGACAGCCGGCCGGCATAGGACAGCGCCCCCACCGCGACCCGCACGTTGCCGGACAGCGCCGGCACGGGCCACAACCGGGTCACGGGGGCACCGGCCAGCCGCAGCGCCCGGGACGGGCCGGGGACGTTGGTCACGAAGCCGGCCACCAGGCGCTGGCGCCGGGCCAGGCGGTCCATGACGCGGGCTCCCAGCGGCCCGCGCATGAATTCCAGGGTCCCCTGCTCCCGGGCCGCCGCCTTCGCCACCCGGGTCTGCGCGGCGACCAGGCCCAGCCGCCGCGCCGGCTCCATCCGCCCCAGCGGCAGCCGGACGAGCATGACCCCCACCTGGTTGCGCGCGGGTCCGTGGCGGTGCAGCGCCACGGGAACGGACACCGGCAACCGGTCCGGGATCCGCTCCCCGGCCTCGGCCAGCGCCGCGCGGAGCCCGACCGCGACGGCGGACAGCAGGACGTCGTTCACGGTCGCGCCGGCCGCGCGGGCGGCGGCCAGGAGTCCGGCGAGGTCGGCCTCGAGGAACGCGACGGCCGGCCGGGGGCCCCGCGCCCCGAGGAGCAGGGTGGGGCCCACCCCGCGGGCGGCCAGGGTCCGTCCCGTGCGGACGAGGCCGCGCAGGCACCTCGCGAGGGCCCGTCCCGGGCGGCGACGCGGCGCTGCCCCGGCCACCGGGCCCGGCCCCGGACCGCCGCGCCCCATGGTGCGCTCCACCGGAGAACCGGCCGCCGGCGGCGCGTCCGCCGGGGGCTGCGGGGGGTCGAACAATCGGTGCGCGATCGCCACGGCGCCCATCCCGTCGGCCACCGCATGGTGGATGCGCAGCACGGCCGCCGCGCGCCCCGCCGCCACGCCGGCGACCAGGAGGACCTCCCACGGGGGCCGGTCCCGCACGAGGGGCGTGGCCATGAGGTCCCCGCACAGCGCCTCCAGGCCCGCCCGTCCGTGGACCGGCGCCAGCAGCCGGACATGGTGCTCGAGGTCGGGGTCGACCGGCCGCCAGTGGTGGTGACGCCCGGTGCGCACGAGGGCGCGGCCCAGTTCGGGGATCCCGGCCACCCGCTCCGCGAGGACGGCGCGGACCGCCGCCGGGTCCGGGGTGCCGTCGCCGCGAACGGCCCCGCCGGGGCCCAGCTCGACGGCCACGAGGAAGACGTTGACCTGTCCGGGGTGGTCGAGGACGAGGTTCGCCTCGTCGGCCGGGGCCAGGCGGGCGTCGGTGGCGCGCATGGCCACACGCTAACGGGGCACGCCCGCCGCGTCGCCGTCCGGCGGACGGCGACGCGGGACCGGCGGCCGGGCCGGCAACGGCCCCACCGCGGGGGAGGGCTCAGCCGTGGAAGAAGTGCCGCGCCCCCGTGAGGTACATCGTGATCCCGGCGGCCTCGGCCGCGGCCACGACCTCCTCGTCGCGGATCGAGCCGCCCGGCTGCACGACCGCGCGGACGCCGGCGTCGATGAGGATCTGCAGGCCGTCCGCGAACGGGAAGAACGCGTCCGAGGCGGCCACGGCCCCGCGGGCGCGCTCCGGCGCCCCGGTGCCGGAGACGTTCTCCGCCCCGCCCGCCGTCGTGATCTCCGCCCCGCCGGCGCCGACCTCCTGCGCCCCGGTGGAGGCGGCGCCGAGGGTGTTGGCGCGCTCGACCGCCAGGCGGCACGAGTCCAGGCGGTTGACCTGGCCCATCCCGACGCCCACGGTCGCCCCGCCGGAGGCCAGCAGGACGGCGTTGGACTTGGCGGCGCGCACGGCCCGCCACGCGAAGGCGAGGTCGGCCAGGGTGGCCTCGTCCGCGGCCGGGCCGGCGGCGAGGGTCCACGTGGCCGGGTCGTCGCCGGCGGCGTCGAGGGCGTCCCGGGACTGCAGCAGCATGCCGCCGGAGACCTGCTTGTACTCCACGGCGTCGCGCGCGTAGCCCTCCGGCAGGCGCAGCAGGCGCAGGTTCTTCTTCGCGGACAGGATCTCCACGGCCTCGGCGGAGAACGAGGGGGCGATGACCACCTCGGTGAAGATGTCCTTGACGGTGGCGGCCATGCCGGCGCTCACCTCGCGGTTGGCGGCGATGACCCCGCCGAACGCGGAGACCGGGTCGCACGCGTGGGCCTTGCGGTGCGCCTCGGCGATCGGGTCGTTCCCCTCGCCGACCGGGCCCGGGGCCTCGGCGGCCACGGCCACGCCGCACGGGTTGGCGTGCTTGACGATCGCCACGGCCGGCTGGTCGAAGTCGTAGGCGGCACGCAGGGCGGCGTCCGCGTCCGCGTAGTTGTTGTAGCTCATCGGCTTGCCGTGCAGCAGCTCGGCCTGGGCGATGCCGGGGGCCGCGCCGTCCTCGACGTAGAGGGCGGCCTTCTGGTGCGGGTTCTCGCCGTAGCGCAGGGTCTCGGCCCGCTGCAGGGTCACCCCGGCGTAGGGCGGGAAGACCGGGGCGCCGGGCGTCACGGCGGGGCTCCCGGCGGCCTGCTCGGCGGCGGCGACGGCGTCACCGGCGGAGGCCGGCTGGTCCTCGCCCTCGAACTGGGCGGCCGTCCAGGAGGCGACCGCGTTGTCGTAGGCGGCGGTGTGGGCGAAGGCCAGGGCCGCGAGCCGGCGCCGCGTCCGGAGGTCGAAGCCGCCCGACTGCGCGGCGGAGACGACCTCCCCGTACTTCGCCGGGTCCACGACGACGGCGACGGAGGGGTGGTTCTTGGCGGCGGCGCGGACCATGGACGGGCCGCCGATGTCGATCTGCTCGACGACCTCGTCCTGCCCGGCCCCGGAGCGCACGGTCTCCACGAACGGGTACAGGTTCACGACCACCAGGTCGAAGGGCTGGACCTCGAGCTGCTCGAGCTGGGCCACGTGGTCCTCGCGGCGGCGGTCGGCGAGGATGCCGGCGTGGACCATGGGATGCAGGGTCTTCACGCGCCCGTCGAGGCACTCCTGGAAGCCGGTCACCTCGGACACCTCGGTCACCGGGACGCCGGCGGCGGCGATGCGCTGGGCCGTGGACCCCGTGGAGACGATCTGCACGCCGGCGGAGTGCAGCCCGGTGGCCAGCTCCTCCAGCCCGGTCTTGTCGTAGACGGAGATGAGGGCCCGCTTGAGCGGGACCCGGTCGAGCTGGATGGTCACTGGCGTGCTCCTGGGGGCGTCGGGCCGGCGTGCCGGGGGTGTGCGGGACGGCGCCGGCCGGGCCGGACGCCGCATCCAGTGTAGGGCGGGACGTGCGGGGACCGGCCGGGATGACGGCCGCGGCGCTCCCCCGGCCGGGGTCAGTCCCCGGGCGCCTGCGAGAGCCGCTCCACGAGCTTCCGGGCCTTCTTCTCGGCACGCCGCTGCGGCCCGAGCTCGGCGGCGTACAGCACCCCGTAGCCGAAGGTGTCCTCCCCCGCCCGCTTCGCCCGCTTCCGGGTGGCCAGCACGTGCTCCTGGAACATGAGGGAGTCCCGGTGCGTCCCGAGGGCCTCCTGGAGCTTGCGCGCGGTCCTCATCCGCGACCCGAGGTGGGCGCCGAGGTCCAGCCCGGTCGCGTCCTGCACCGCCGTGACGGCGTAGCGCAGGCGCTTGGCCTCCTTGCGCACCTCGTGCAGCAGCTCGATCCGCTGTGCGGGGTCCTCCTCGGCCGCCGCGCGGGCGGCGAGCGCCAGCACGGCGTCCACCTGCTCGGCGGCCAGCGGCTCCAGGGTGCCCGCGGCGTCGGCGGCGCGCGCCGCGTCCAGGCCCGGGCGCAGCGGGACCTCGCGGGCGAAGGCGTCCAGGCGGTCCAGCACGCCGAAGTACCAGGGGGTGCGCAGGCGCTTCAGCAGCCGGGCGTGTGCGGCGGCGTACTCCTCGGCCTTGGCGCGGCGCAGGCGCTTCACGGCCCTGGCCGGCACCAGGGACGCCACCGGCCCCGACGCCCCGCCGGGCAGTGCCGCCATCCGCTCGTCGACCTGGTCCCGGACCACCTCGGCGTCCCGCGCCACGGACAGCAGCCGGCCCAGGTCCCGCAGGTCCCGGTCCACCGCCGCCGTGGCCTCGGGATCGAGCAGCGGGGCGTACGCCTGCAGGGTCGAGCGCAGGGTGCGGCAGACCACGCGGAACTGGTGGACGGCGTCCTCCACGTCCCGGCGCACGAGCGGGTCCCAGCCCTTGAGCACCCGCAACTGCGTGCGCACCGTCCCGGTGAGCACGGCCTGCAGCCCGGGGGCGGTCCCGTCCGGTGCGTCCGCGCCGTGCGGGTCCAGCGGGTCGGCCACCCGGCCGACCACCTTCTCCACCTTGGACCCGGACGGCGAGGGCCGGGCGCCGGCCTCCCGCAGGACGGTCCCGACGGCGTCCAGGAACGTCGTGGCCCCCGGGGCCGCCTCGGCCGCGGGGCGGGCGGCGGTCCCGGCGTCCGTCCCCGCGCCGGGGGCGCCCTCCCGGGCGGCCTCGTCGGCGGGGGCGGCGACCTCGCGGGGCTGCAGGGCGGAGTCCAGCAGGGCGGCGTCCACCACCTCGACCTCCCACTCGCGCCAGTGCTGCACCCGGGACTCGGCGCGGAACCCGACCGCCATGGCGGCCACCTGGTCGTCGCAGACCTCCGCGAGCCGCCGGCCGCGGCCGTCCACGAGGTCCACCACCGAGCGCAGGGTGTTGAGCCGGGCGATCGGCACGAGCACCCGGCCGCGCACGTGCACGCGGACGAGGTCCAGGATGTGCTCGGGGACCTCCACCGACTCCGGCGTGGACAGGTCCGCACCGCGGTCGTCCGGGCCCAGCGGCGAGTGCAGCTCCAGCCGGTGCTCGCCGGACTTCACCTTGACGTGCCAGCCGGCGTCCGGCCCGCCCGTGCGGCGGCGCAGCGTCACGCGGTTGGCCGCCAGGGCCCGGTCCGCCGTGTCGAAGTAGACGGCCTCCAGGGCCACCGGCGGACGGTACCGGACCTGGGCCACGCCGGCCACGCCATTGAGCCGGGGCAGGGAGACCTGCCCGTCGACGTCGTACTTCCGCTCGATCTCCACGTGGACGCCATTGCTCATGGGACCATGATCCCAGACACGGCGTCCCGGCCAGGAAGAGACGATGAGCCCCAGCAGCATCCCCGGCACCAGCCCGGCCCCCACCCTGCCCACGGGCGAGGAGATCGTCCAGGACCTGCCCTGGCGGTGGAACACCCAGGGCCGGGTGTTCCTGGTCGGCGGGCTCGGGTTCATGTTCGACGCGTGGGACGTCTCCCTCAACGGCGTGCTCATCCCGCTGCTGCGTGAGGAGTGGGGCCTCTCCGCGGGCCAGGCGGCGTGGATCGGCACCGCGAACCTCATCGGCATGGCGCTCGGCGCGTTCGTCTGGGGCACCGTCGCGGACCGGATCGGCCGCAAGCGGGCGTTCGCCGCGACCCTGCTCGTCTTCTCCCTGTTCACCCTGGCCGGCGCGCTGACCGGGGACATCGGCTGGTTCGTGCTGTTCCGGTTCCTCGCCGGCTTCGGCCTGGGCGGCTGCATCCCGGTGGACTACGCGCTCGTGGGCGAGTTCACCCCCCGCCGGCACCGCGGCACCGTGCTGACCGCGATGGACGGCTGGTGGCCCATCGGGGCGGCGGCCTGCGGCTTCCTGTCCGCGTGGCTGGTGGCCACGTGGGGCGACTGGCGCCTGCCCCTGCTGGCCATGGTGCTGCCGGCCCTGCTGGTGTTCCTCGTCCGCCTCCTGGTGCCGGAGTCCCCCCTGTTCCTCATCCAGCAGGGCCGCGAGGCCGAGGCGCGGGCGGTGATCGACGAGATGGTCCGGCGCACCGGGGAGCCGGTGCGCGACTACGTGCTGCCGCCCGTCCCGGCCCCGCGGCCGCTGACCGTCGCCGCGCTCGGGGAGCAGCTCACGGCGCTGTGGCGGTACTCGTGGCGGGTCACCGTGGTGGCGTGGGGCCTGTTCTTCACGATCATGCTCGTCTACTACATCGCCCTGCAGTGGCTGCCGACCTTCCTCATCGACGCGGGCTACGAGCAATCCCGGGCCTTCATCATGACCGGGGCCATGGCGGCGGTCGGCCTGCTCGGGGTGGTCGTGGCCGCCTGGCTGGTGGAGCGCACCGGCCGCAAGTGGCTGCTGGGGCTGACCGCCGCCGTCGCCTCCTTCCTGCTGGCCGTCCTCGCCGCGCTGCTCGGCGTGCCGCCGGCCGTGCTGCCGCTCGTGCTGGCCTTCGGCTTCGTGGTCCAGGTGGCCATCCCGGTGCTCTACGCCTACGTCTCCGAGCTCTACCCCACCGAGCTGCGCGGCTCGGGCTTCGGCTGGGCCTCCGCGGTGTCCCGGATCGCCGCCGGGGTGGGACCGCTGCTGTTCGTCGCCTGGCTCGTGCCGGCGCTGGGCCTGGTCTGGTCGTTCGTGGTGACGGGCGTGCTCGTGGTGGGCGCCGTGGCGGTGATGGCGGCCATGGCCCCGGAGACGAAGGGGCGCGAGCTGGAGGTCACGGAGGCCTCCTGACCTCGCGACGCTCTCGCCCCGCGGGGACCGGGACGTCCCCATGCCGGTGCCCCCCCCCCGCTTCGAGGGCAATACCCACCGGTGGTTAGTGCCCGCAAAGCGGGGTGCGGGGTGCGGGGCGACGGGGAGAGGTTGAGTGGTCAACCATCCGTGGGCGTGGCGTCGCCCGGGGAACCCCCGGCGGACACCTGGGCGTGGCCTCGGGGAAACCCGGATCCCGGAGGGTGGGACGGTCCGGCCGAGCCGCGGCCGGGCTCCATCACACCACCCAGGAGGGGTCCTGATGAACCACCAGCAGAGGAAGCGGGCCCGGCTGACCGCCGGCACCCTCGCCATCGTCGCCGCCGCCACCCTCGGCGCGAGCGCCGCGACGGCCGCGCCGTCGTCGTCCACCGGGGCAGGGCAGGTCCCCGCCCAGCCGGCCGCCCAGCGCGCCGCCCAGCAGGACGGGGCCACCTGGCAGGAGACCGCGTACCGCGGCGAGGTCGAGGTCGTCCGCGACGGCCGCACCGACCGCGAGACCATCTCCGGCGCCGTCTTCGACGACAAGGACCGCGACTCGACCCAGGACGCCGGCGAGCCGGGCGTGCCCGGGGTGAAGGTCTCCAACGGCCGCGAGGTCGTCACCACGGACGGCCAGGGCCGCTACGAGCTGCCGGTCGAGGACAACATGACCGTGTTCGTCACCCAGCCCCGCGGCTACCAGGTCCCGGTGGACGAGGACAACGTGGCCCAGTTCTCCTACAACCACCTGCCCCAGGGCTCCCCGGAGCTGAAGTTCGGCGGCATCGACCCGACCGGCGCCGTGCCGGCCGCGCTGAACTTCCCGCTGGCCCAGAGCGGGCTGACCCAGGACCCCGAGCAGTCCTGCGTCATCGGCGGTGACGTCCAGACCTACACCGAGCAGCAGGTGGAGTTCGCCCGCGCCGGCGTGTTCTCCGACCTCGCCGCGCGGACGGACTACGCCGGCTGCGGCGCCCTGTTCATCGGCGACGTGGTGGGCGACGACCTCTCCCTGTACCCGAAGACCCGCGAGCTGGCCTCCATGCTCAACGGCCCCGCCCGCTTCCTGCCGGGCAACCACGACATGGACTTCGACGCCACCGAGCGCGAGCACTCCACGGACACCTTCCGCGCGAACCTGGGCCCGTCCTACTACTCCTACGACTCCGGCAAGGCCCACGTGGTGGCCCTGAGCACCGTGGACTTCCCCGTGAAGGAGAACGCCCGCCCGGGTGACTACAACGGCAGCATCGATGCCCGCCAGCTGGAGTGGCTGCGCGAGGACATCGCCAACACCCCGGAGAACAAGGTGATCGTGCTCGCCGGCCACGTGCCGCTGCTGGACTTCGCCGACCAGGCGAGCCAGAAGCACCAGATCGACCAGGTGAAGGAGGTCTACGAGATCCTCGAGGGCCGTGAGGTCATCGCCCTGGGCGGCCACACCCACTCGCTGGAGAACCTGCGCGCCGGGGACTCCATGGAGGGCTGGCAGGAGCTGTTCGGCGTCGAGGAGCTGCCGTTCACCCACATCACCGCGGGTGCCATCTCCGGCGACTGGTACAACGGCCGGCTGCTCGAGGGCGGCTACCCCGAGGCCGTGCAGCGCGACGGCGCCATGCCCGGCGTGCTGACCCTGGACATCAAGAACACCGAGGTCACCGAGCGCTTCACCGTGCGCGGCGACGACGGCTCGGACCAGATGTCCCTGTCCGTGAACACCCCCCGGTACCGCGAGTGGTACGAGCAGTACCGGACCGATCGCGGCGAGGCCCCGGCGTTCGAGGACCCGCTGCAGGTCTCCCGCGCCGACCTGGCGGACACCACGTGGCTGACCACCAACTTCTGGATGGGCTCCACCGGCTCGGCCGTGGAGGTCTCGATCGACGGCGGCGAGGCCACCACGGCGACCCGCACCCAGCCCCTCGAGGGCGAGGGCGCGCTCGTGGGCGCGGAGTACTCCGACCCGGCCGCGGTCCAGCAGCAGCTGGTCCACGGCGGCTCGCTCGCGGACCGCTCGATGCACCTGTGGCAGCTCGAGCTGCCGGAGGACCTCGCGGTCGGCGAGCACACCGCCGAGGTGACCGCAACGGACGTGCACGGCCGCGAGTACACCGAGACCCTCACCTTCGAGGTCACGGAGTGATCCGCTGAGCACCTGACGTCGGGTCCCCGGGACCGTCCCGCCCTGTGGGGGCGGCGCCCGGGGCCCGACGCCGGACGGGCGCGGTGGCAGGTCGGCCTGCCACCGCGCCCGCGCCGTTCCCCCGCCGTGCCGTCCCCGCACCGCGCGGCAGCCCTCGGGCGCCGGTGGGCCATCGCGTAGTATCGGCGCTCAACGCCCCGGCGGGCCACGCCGGGGCGGTGGAGCGCCGCCCGGGGCCGCCGGGACGGGCACGACGGGACACGGGACGACGGGACGGGGAGGACCACGGATGTCGGTACTGGCAGGCCGCAGCGGGACCGCGGAGGGACAGGCGGCGGTCGAGGCCGCGGTCGAGGAGGCCAGGCGCCGCGGCGAGGACCTCGTCGTCTTCGACCTGGACGCCGACCACGGCGGACGGTTCCCCCAGGAGATCGACGGCGTCCCGGTCACCTACCGCGAGCAGAACCCCCGCACGCGCGACCCCGCCGGCGACCTGCTGGACCTCGCCGAGGCCGGCGGCGTCTCCGTGATCGTCATCGGCATCCGGCACCGCAGCCCGGTCGGCAAGCTCCTGTTGGGCTCGGTGGCCCAGGAGATCCTGCTGGGCGCGAACGTGCCGGTGATCGCGGTCAAGGCGCGCAAGCGGTAGTCACCGGCGGGCGGCCAGGTACTCCCGGAACGTCATCGGCGCGGTCCCGGTGAGCGCCTCGATGTCCCCGCTGACCACGTCCAGCTCCCCCGCGGCGATCGCCGTGTAGGTGGACACCCAGGCCTCGGCCTGCCACGGCGGCGGGTCCCACGCCCGGCGCGAGGCGTAGGCCTCCTCCACCGTCTCCTCCTCGTAGCGCGCCTCGATCCCCTCGACCTCGGAGACGGTCCGGGCCACCTCCTCCAGGGTGAGGGCCTCGGGCCCGGTGAGGAGGTAGGCCCGCCCGGCGTGCGGTGCCGGGTCGCGCAGCACGAGCGCGGCGGTGCGGGCGATGTCGTCGTGGGCCACGAAGGCGCACCGGCCCCGGCCCGCCGGGCCGCGGATCACCCCGTCCTCCCCGACGATCGCCCGGGCCAGGTCCATGTAGAAGCTGTCCCGCAGGAACGTGTACCCCATCCCGGAGGCGGCCAGGTCCGCCTCGGTGCGCGCGTGGGTGCGCGCGAGCGTGAAGGTCGCGTCCGGCGCCGCACCGAGGAAGGACGTGTAGACCACGTGCCGGACCCCGGCGCCCGCCGCGGCCGCCACGAACTCCTCGTGCTGGGCCGCGCGGTCCTCCGACTCGGCGGCGGAGACCATGAACAGCACCTCCACCCCGTCCAACGCCTCCCCCACCGCCCCGGCGTCCGCGTACGGGGCCACGTGGACGGTGGCCCCCGGCAGGCCCGGCGCCCGCCGCGGGTCCCGCACCAGCAGGCGCAGTGGAGTGCCGGCGTCGGCCAGCAGGCGGGCCACGCGGCCGCCGAGCCTGCCGGTGGCCCCGGTGACGGCGACCGGGGTGGTGGGACCCGCCATGGTGCTGCTCCCGTCCTGGGCCCGGCCCGGGCGGCCGGGGTTCCCCTCCAGCGTGGCACCCGCGCGCGGACCCGTCACCGGTCAGTCGCCGGGGACGGCCGGATGGACGACGACGCAGCACCGGCCCGGCGCCGGGGCCAGCTCGGCGCGGTCCGCGTCCTCGCCCCGGCCGGCGAGGACGCCCCGCACCAGCGCGTGGTTGACCGCGCACACCAGGGGGCCGTTGGCCTCGGCGAGACGGTGGAACGGGCAGTTGCGCATCTCGACGTCCCCGCCGTCCGCGAGGACCGGCTCATACCCCCGGCTGCGCAGCGCGTCCACCAGCTCGGCGGGGCCGGTCCCGGCGGCCCGGCCCTCCTCCTCGGCCAGGGCCAGTACCCGGGCACGCAGTTCCGGGGACCCGGCGGCGTCCACGGCCCCGACGAACAACCGGGCCATGAGCCCGTAGTCCCGCGGCGGGACGGACACCACCACCTCGTCCCGGAGCGCCCAGTACCGCTTGGCCGGGCGGCCGGCGCCCGGTCCCCCGCGCCCGGCCGGCCGGGCGTAGTCCACGCGCAGGAGCCCGGCGGCCACCAGGCGGTCGAGATGGTAGGCCGCCAGGGTCCGGCTGATCCCCGCGGCCCCCGCCGCGCCGTCCCTCGTGGTCCCGGGCGCACCGCGGACATGGTCGTACAGCCGCCGCCGCACCGGGTCCGAGAGCACGGAGGCGTCCACGGGCGTCGCTCGGTGTTCCTGCATGCCCCCTTTCTATCACCAACAACCATTGACAAACACCCCCGGGCGGAGGACTCTAAAAACGTCATGGTTGTTTCTAGAAGGAGGTCGTCATGACTGCCGACGCCGTGGCCGCGGGTCCCCGCTCCGCGGTCCGGGCCCCGGGGCGCCCCGCGTACGTGGCGTTCTGGATCCTGCGGATCGGGTTCGTGGTCCTGCCGCTGTGGATGGGGATCGACAAGTTCACCAACACGCTGACCGACTGGCCGCACTACCTGGCCCCGTGGATCCCGGCCCTGCTCTCCCTTCCCGCCCAGACCGTCATGTACGTGGTGGGCGTGGTGGAGGTCGTCGCCGCCGCCGGGGTCGCCCTCCGGCCCCGGTTCGCCGCCTACGTGGTGGCCGCCTGGCTCGCCGGGATCATCGTCAACCTGCTCACGGTGCCGGGCTTCTTCGACGTCGCCCTGCGCGACGCCGGCCTGCTCGCCGCCGCCCTGGCCCTGGCCGCACTGTCGGCCGAGTACGACCGCGGCGGGCCCGCCCTCCGCCGTCGCCGCTGATCCTCCGCCCCCTCCACCCGGGGACGGCCCCCGGTGCACCCCGGACGGAGGATCACCCCCGCCGGGCCCCGGCACGTCGCCGGGGCCCTGCGGCCTGCCGGTAGATTGACGGCATGACCGCACCGGAAGAGCACCTCGCCGTGCCCGTGGGCGAGGGCACCGTGACCGCCGTCCACGCCCGCCCGGACTCCCCTGCGGCCACCGTGGTCGTGGCCCACGGTGCGGGGGCCGGCATGGACCATCCCTTCCTCACCGGCTTCACTGGTGCACTGAACGACGCCGGCCTGGCCACGTGGCGCTTCAACTTCCCCTACACCGAGGCCGGCCGCCGCGCCCCGGACCGGGCCCCCAGGGCGATCGCGACGTGGCGGGCCGTGATGGAGGCCGCCCGCGAGCGTGCCGGCGGCGGCCCGCTGTGGGCCGCAGGGAAGTCCTTCGGCGGCCGGATGGCCTCGATGGCCGTGGCCGAGGGCATGGCGGCCTCCGGCCTCGTCTTCCTCGGCTACCCGCTGCACCCGCCGGGCAAGCCCGAGCGGCTGCGGGACGCGCACCTGTACGGGCTCCGGCAGCCGATGCTGTTCCTCCAGGGCACGCGGGACCCGTTCGCCCGGCCGGGCGAGCTGGAACCGGTGGCCGAGCGCATCGGGTCCCACGCCGTCGTGCAGCGGGTGGAGGGCGGGGACCACTCCTTCGCGGTCCTGCGGGACCGGCGGGAGCCGGAGCAGGTCGGCGCGGAGCTCGCCGCGCCGGTCGCGGCGTTCATCGCCCCCCACCGCTGACCGGCGGTGTCCCGGGAGTCCTCCGGAGCCCCTCCGTCCGCTACTACCGCCGGCCCGGCGCCCGCAGCAGCGCCTCGAGCGGTCCCGTGCGGAACCGCCGGGACCACAGCCAGGCGAAGACCAGCGAGCCCACGCACAGCACGGTGGTGACGAGATAGCCCCCGGCGAGGGATTCGGGCCCGGGGCGCACGATCGCGGCCAGGGCCAGCAGGTGCCCCACGTAGACGGTCAGGGACAACCGGCCCATCGCCGCCAGTGCCGGGGCCCGGCGAACGAGGAACGGCTCGGCGAGCAGGCAGGCGCCGAGCACGAACAGCGCGGCCCCGGTGCTGGAGACCAGCCACAGCGGCATCTGGGAGTGGGCGGTCCCCGAGACGAGCCGGTCCCAGCCGACGGTCCGCCCCGGCTCCCCGTAGGCGAGCAGGAGCAGGTGCGAGGCGGCATAGGCCCCGACGGCGGCCGCGGCCCCGCCCCAGGCCAGCCCCCGCTGCAGCCGGCGGTCGCGCAGGTCGAGCCGGCCGAGCGCCATCCCGAGGAGGAAGGGTGCGATCCAGACGACCGCGGGATAGGACCCGGAGAAGAGGATGTCGTCGAGGATCTCTCCCGGCGGGTCCAGCAGGGTGGGTTCCTTGATGGTGAAGGCGTCCTGGCCGGCGCGCACGGCCAGCCAGGCCAGCGGGCCGCCGACGGCGAACAACCCCGCCAGGGCGGTGACCAGCCACGTGGGGGCCCTCAGCACCGGCAGGCACACGAGGAACAGCAGCCCGTACAGCGGCAGGATGACGCTCGCCTCGTGCCCGGCCATCTGCAGCGCCAGCCCGCCCACGAGCAACAGGACGGCCCGCCACAGCACGGTGCGCCATGGCAGCGGCGCCGCCCCCGGCCCGCGCGAGGACCGGGTGAGGATGGACATCCCCACCCCCGCCAGGAGCATGAACAGCACGGAGGACCGGCCCAGCGGCACGTCGTACAGGGTGCCGAGCAGTCCCGGTTCGCCCCGGGGCCCCACGTTGACGGCGACCATGCCGATGATCGCCAGCGCGCGGGCCACGTCGAGCCCGACGATGCGGCCGCCGCGCCCACCGGCCGGGGCGCCGGTCCCGCCGCCGGCGGCGGGGCGCATCCCGGCGGAGACGCGCTCGGCACGCACCGTGCGGCCCCTCGATCCCCCGGGGCGCCGCGTGGCCCGTCCGGCGCGGCGGGAGCGCCCGGCGCGGTGCCGGGCGGACCGGTCGTCGCCGGACGGGGAGGAGGACGAGGAGGGGACGGTGCCCATGACGGTCATCCTTCCCCCTCGGAAGCCTGCACGTCAGCGATCGCGACGTCGGCCTCCCGCCGGGCGTCGGTGGCACCGGTGATCCGGCCGGTCTCATAGTCGACCTCGAGGGCCTGCACGGACCCGAAGACCGCCTCCTCGCGCTCGGTGCGCTGGACCTCCCAGTCGCGCTCCTCGATGAGCCGGGCCAGGTCCCCGGAGGGCTCCTGCTCCACGGCGAGCACGCCGTCCTGGAGGTGGTACCGCGGGGCGTCGACCGCCTCCTGCAGCGGGGCGTCCTGCAGCCCCCACGCCACGAGGACCCCGGAGAGGATGTTGGGGATCTGGTGGCCTCCCGGGCTGCCCAGGCCCAGGACCGGCCGGCCCTCGGCGTCGAGCACCATGCTCGGGGCGGACCAGCTCACGGACTTGCGGCCCGGCGCGGGCCGGTTCGCCTCCGAGGCCTCGCTCTCGAAGCGGGAGAGCTGGTTGTTGAGGAAGAACCCGCCCACGTGCTCGGACTCGGCCCCGCCCCAGAAGCTGGTCAGCGTGTTGGTCATGGAGACGGTGAACCCCGTCTCGTCCACCACGGTCAGGTGCGTGGTGTTGCCGGCCTCCACCGGCCCGTCCCCGCCCGCGCCGTCGGCCGCCCGGGCCACGGCCCCGCCGTCCCCGTCCGCCCCGTCGGCGCCCGCCCCGCCGGACAGCAGGGTCACCCGGTCGGCGATCTCGGCGTTGCGCCCCGGGTCGGTGAGCTGCTCGACGGGCACGTCGACGAAGTCGGGGTCGCCCAGGAAGTGGGTGGCCGATCCCTCCGCGGCGATCCACGCCTCGGCGAGCCGGTCCACGTATCCGGCGGTGCCCGGGGCGTGCCCGGCCACCCCGAGGGCCTCGGCGACCTGGAGCTGCTGGAGGAGGACCGCGCCCGGCAGCGGCGGCGCCGCGGAGAGCACCTCGTGGTCCCCGAACTCCCCGGCCACGGGCTCCACCTCCTCGGGCTCGTAGGCGGCGAGCGTGCCGGCGTCCAGCCCGTCGACCGTGCTGAGCTCCTCCGCGATGCCGCCGGTGTAGAAGGCCTCCGGGCCCTGCTCGGCGATCGTGTCCAGGGTGCGGGCCAGGTCCTCCTGCACGAGGGTCTCCCCGGCCGCGAGCGGCTCGCCGGAGGCGGAGTGGTAGTGCTCCAGGCCCTCGATGGACGCCGGACCGAAGTCCGCCCGCATCCGCTGGGCAAGGAAGTCCGAGACGGGGAAGCCGTCCCGCGCCAGGTCGATCGCCGGCTCCAGCAGTTGCTCCCACTCCAGGTCCCCGTGCTCGGCGTGGATCCGTCCGAGCCCCGCGACGAGTCCGGGGACGCCGGTGCCGGAGTCCGGGATCCGCCCGTCCTGGGCCACGACCTCGCGGTAGTCGTAGGCGGTGGGCTCCTGGCCGGGCGCGGCCAGCAGGGCAGACCCGCCGCCGCCGATGCCGGAGGCGTAGGGCTCCACGACGCCCACCGCGAAGGCCGTGGCCACCGCGGCGTCGGCGGCGTTGCCGCCCTGCTGCAGGACCTCCATGCCGGCCTCGACCGCGGCGGGATGGGCGGCGCTCACGGCGTGCTGGTCCAGCACCACCTCCCGAGCGGGGTCCGAAGGCGCGGCGCTCGAGGACGAGGCGCTCGCGGGCGCGCTGGGCGGGGTGGTCCCGGCCGCCGGCGACGACGGCGCGGACGCCGGGGCGGTCGGCTCCGCCGGCCGCTCGGGGGCGGGGGCCTGGCAGGCGGCCAGGGCCAGTGCGGCGGCCAGGACGGGGGCCGCCCGGAGGGCGGGGTGCTTCTTCACGGGTCTCCTAGGCGACCGGCCGGTGGTCCGGCGAAGATCACGGTTTCATCACGACGAGGGCTCCCCCGACTATCCCACATCCGCGCGCCCGACCCGCCCGCAGGGCCCGGCGCGGCCCCGCGGTGTGGCACACGTCGCACGGACCGTTCACCGTCCCGCCGCACCACGTCCACGCGCGGGCCATGCCCCGCTGCCACACTCCTCGGCGTTCGCGAGCACCCTCGCGCACCCCTCGCACCGAAGGTTGGACCCCCATGGCACCCGTACCGATGACACCCGGACCGAAGACGACCCGAGCGACGGCACACCGCCCCGCTGCCGCCCTGGCCGCCGCCGTCCTGCTCCCCCTGCTGGCGGCCCCGCCCGCCGCGGCCCAGCCCGGGACCGCCCCGGTCGCGACCGCCGCGGTGCCCGCCGCCGTCGGCGCTCCCGCCGCCCGGGCGCCGGAGCCGGGCTTCCGCGTCCTGCCCTACCTGCAGGCGCCCACCGCCACGTCCATGACCGTCACCTGGATCAGCGAGACGGACGAGCCCGGCACCGTGACCGTCCGGGGGCCGGGGCTCGGCTCGCCCCGCGGGGCGGGCGCGGGCAACACCGCCACCCTCACCAGCGACCCCGAGTACCTGGACCTCATGGAGTACACCCGCGCCGAGCTGGAGCAGGAGATCCCGGGGCTGGAGCAGGGGTCTTGGCTGGAGTCCAACGCCAACCACAAGCACTCCGTGGTGCTGGAGGGCCTCAAGCCGGGCAAGGAGTACACCTACACGGTGCGCCAGGGCGGCGAGGAGCACACCGCCTCCTTCACCACCGCACCGCGGGGCGAGGACTGGAAGCACGTGCGCATCATCGCGATGTCCGACGCGGAGACGGAGCCGCGCGGACGCACCGAGCACCGCGAGTGGGAGGTCTCCCCCGTCAACGGCGCCACGGAGGACTCCCTGCCCCGGCCGGGCGCCGGTTCGGCCTTCGCCGAGCGGTTCGGCACCACCACGCGGTACGGCCAGCCGACCCTGCGCTACCCGCTGGACCAGTCCACGGCCTTCATCGAGAACCTGGGCCACGTGGACGCCGCGGACCCGGACCTGCTCCTGATGCCCGGGGACCTCACCCAGGGCTCGGGCTACCAGCCGGCCTGGGACGAGTTCTTCCGCCACGTGGCCGGTGAGCACTCGGACCTGGCCTCCCGCGTGCCCCTGCTGCCGGCCCTGGGCAACTGGGAGACCTATGCCGCCCTCAACGGCGGCTACGGCACGGACGAGGACCGCACCCCGGCCGTCATCTCCCGCAACCGCTTCCTGGACTACTTCTCGCTGCCGCAGGATCCCGCGAACCCCCAGCACAAGGGCTCCTACTACCGGGTGGACCACGGCCCGGTGACCGTCCTGACGCTGGACTCCACCAACGGCCGCCCGGACGAGGACACCCGGACCGGCACCCTCTCCGGTGAGGTGTTCTCCGGGGACGACACGGACCTCACCGCGGCGAACCTGTCCACGGACACCCAGGGCGAGTTCACGTACGGGTCCTACGTGCGCGGCTTCCTCGACCTGTTCGAGGGCTCCACCGAGGCGGACGTGGACCTGCCGAACATGGACCGGGCCTCGGCCCAGTGGGCCTGGGCCGAGCAACAGCTGGCCGAGGCGCGGGAGCAGGGGCAGATCGTCCTCGTGCAGTTCCACCACGCCGCCTACTCCAACGGGGTGCACGGCACCCCGCCGAACCACGAGCACGCCGACAACCAGTCCGGCACCGCCATGCGGGCCTACTCGCCGATGTTCGAGGAGTACGGCGTGACCGCCGTGCTCTCCGGCCACGACGAGATGTTCGAGCGGTCCTGGGTGGACGAGGACGGCGACGGCCGGGGCTTCCACTCCTACGACGTGGGCGTGGCCGCCGACGGCCTGCGCGGCGAGCAGCTGGTGCGTGACGACGAGGGGGAGTACGAGCCGCTGCGCTTCAACACCCACTCCGAGTGGTCGGCCCCCGCGGACCAGCCCGAGACCTGGGCGGAGGACGAGAACGGCGTGCCGCAGCTCGTCTCGGGCGGCCTGCACTACGGCCACCTGCAGATCGACGTGGCCAACACCGCGCGCGGCGCCGAGGTCACCCTCACCCCGGTCCACGTCTTCCCCGTCCTGGACTCCCAGTACCGGCTCGAGCGCACCGAGCGGCGGGCCTACGACGACGTGGTGACGCTCCGGGTCGGCGCGGACGGGGCGCCCCTGGCGCGCTGAGGGCCCGCTGGCCGCCGCGCGGCCAATCCCCACCCGGCGCACAGCCGGTGCCAAGGAACCGCCCGTAGCGTCGGGGACGTCACAAGGTGCGAGTGATGATGACAGAAGGCCCCAGCCCTCCCCTCGGCTGGGGCCTTCGTCATGGGCGGCGCACGGCCTACGCTGTCCCCATGAGCGGCTCCGACTCCCCCACCGGCCCCGGTCACTCCCCCGAGCCGGGGCCCGACGCCGGCCGCGGCGCCAGCGCCGCCGGCGGCGGCGGCGTGGAGGCCTACCTGGCGCGGTTCCCCCGCCTGGCCCGCTCCGTGCTGCAGGAACTGCGCGACCTGGCCCGCGCCGCGGTCCCGCAGGCCGCGGAGACGATGCGGTGGGAGGCCCCCGCGTACGTCCACGCGGACGGCACGGTGCTGTTCCAGCTCGAGGGACACCAGGCCCACGCCAGCGTGGTGTTCACCCCCGGCGTGCTGGCGGCCTTCGAGGACGAGCTCGTCAACCACGAGACCGGGCGGGAGTCGGTCAAGGTGTTCTACGGCCAGCCGGCCCCGCACGACCTGCTGGAGCGCATGATGCTCGCCCGGCTGCGCGAGGTGGAGGACGAGGGCCACGAGGCGCCGTAGCCGGGTCGGGGGCGCGATGGGTCCGCCGTCCGTCCGCCGCCGGGCGCGTCCGGCATAGACTGCGCGCATGGCCGACCCCACCGCCCTGCCGGACCCGTCCGTACCGACCGCCGTCGTCTTCATCGACCTGCAGAAGGGCTTCTTCGAGGATCCCGGCACCGCCGACGACCGGGACCTGCTGGTCCGCGAGTGCAACTGGCTCGCCGAACGGGCGCACGCCGGGGGGCACCCGGTGTTCGTGGTCAGCACCGTGCACCAGGAGGACAAGTCCACCTGGACCCTGAAGATGCTGGAGGACGACCAGGGCTTCAACTTCGCCGGCACCGACCAGGCCGGGCTGCTCGACGGCCTGGACCTCGGCGAGGCCGTCCACCTGGAGAAGACCCGGGACAGTGCCTTCTTCGGCACGGACCTGCTGGACCGGCTGCGGGCCGCCGGGGTCCGCCGGGTGGTGCTCGCCGGCGTGACCGCGGAGTCCTGCGTCTCGGCGACCGGCCGGGACGCGTTCGCCCACGACCTCGAGGTCGTCTACGCCCGCCCGGCGATCGCCTCCTCCGACTCCGGGCGCGGGTGGACCGATCTGGAGAACGTCAGCGCCGACTTCCGGCAGACGGTCCTGGACCGGCCGGACGTCGAGCGACTGCTGGCCGGGCGGTGACGTCGGCGGCCGTCCCGCCCGGCCGGCGCCCTGGCCCGGGAGCCCCCGCCCTCACCCCTCGGCGCCGCGCACCAGGTCGATGACCGCCCGGACCCGGCGCGGCACGCGCCCCGGCAGGGTCACGGCGACGATCGAGTTCTGCGGGATGTCGTCGGCGACCGGCCGGTAGACCACCGAGCCCCCGGAGAACGCCGCCCCCGTGGCCGGGATGCTGTTGGCGAAGGAGTAGCCCAGGCCGGCCGCCACGAGGGAGCGGATCGTGTCCATGTTCGCACTGCGCCAGCGCACGTCCAGGCGCAGGCCGACCGACTCGACGATCGCGGACACGCTCTCCACGGTCGGCGGGATGTCCAGCAGGATCGCCGGTTCCCCCACCACGTCCGCCAGGTGCACCCCGGCCTCCCCCGCCAGGCGGTGGTCCGCCGGCAGCATGACGTGCAGCCGCACGGGGGCCAGCTCCGTGACGGCCAGCGCGATCGAGCCCGCCTGCTGGCGGTAGAGGAGCGCGACGTCGAGCCGGCCGCCCAGCACCGCGTCCTCGAGCTCCGGCGGGGACGTCTCGGACAGGTGCAGGGCAAGCCGCGGGTGGTGCTCGGTGAAGTGGGCCACGATGCCGGGCACCAGCCGGGGCGAGAGCGTCTGGCCCACCCCGATCTGCAGGGTGCCCCGCAGTTCCTCCAGGCTCTCCGAGACCGCGTCCCGCGCCTCCTCGGCGCGCTCCAGCAGGGACCGGGCCGGGCCCAGGAAGTCCCGGCCGGCCGGCGTCGGGACGACCGCGCGCGACCCGTTGCGCACGAGCAGCCGGGCCCCCACCGCCTTCTCGAGCTGGGCGATGGCCATCGAGGCCGCGCCCTGGGAGGCATGGCACCGCCGGGCCGCGGCGGTCACGGAGCCCGTCTCGACCGCGGCCACGAAGTACTCGAGTTGCCGCAACGTGAAGTCGACCATCAGCCCTCCTGATGCCAACCATCGAATCTATTCGCTTCTCATGATACGTGATGCGCGCCACACTTGAGGAAATCAACGATCGAGAGGCAGTTACCATGGACCCGGAGAACGCACCGCGCATCGTCACCCTCGGCACCGCCGGGGGCCCCCGCTGGTGGAACCAGGGGGAGCCCACCCGCCGCACCGGTATCGCGACCGCCGTCGTGGTCGGCGAGTCCTACTACCTCGTGGACTGCGGGCACGGCGTGGGCCGCCGGCTGAACGAGGCCGGGCTGCCGCTGCGGAACCTGCGCGGCATCTTCCTCACCCACCTGCACTCGGACCACACCATCGACCTCGCCTCGCTCGCGGTCTTCGGCCTCTACGAGCTCGTCGGCCGGCAGGGCGACCCGGTCCGCATCATCGGCCCGGGCGACCGCGGCGTGCTGCCCCCGGCCTCGCCCCGCGCGGTGGTCCCGCCGCGGCCGATCGCCCCGGAGAGCCCCACGCCCGGGACCCGGGAGTCGTTCGAGTTGCTGATGCGGGCCCACGCCACCGACCTCAACGACCGGATCATCGACTCCCTGCGTCCGAGCCCGCACGAGCTGTTCACCGCCACGGACATCCAGGTCCCCGCCGGGTGCGGCTACCACCCCAACGACAACCCGACCCCGGACATGGAGCCGTTCGAGGTCTACCGGGACGAGCTCGTCACGGTCACGGCGATCCTCGTGCAGCACCCGCCGATCGCCCCGGCCTTCGGCTTCCGCTTCGAGACGGCGTCCGGTTCCGTCACCTTCTCCGGCGACACCTGCTACACCCCCAACATGGTCCGGCTGGCCCGGGACACCGACCTGCTGCTGCACGAGGCCATCGACTTCGGCTTCGTCGAGCGCCGCTACGCGGACCCGGCGGACGAGGGCGACCGGGCCGCCCGCGACCACCACTACAAGTCCCACACGTCCGTGGCCGACGCCGCCCGCGTGGCCCGCGAGGCCGGGGCGCGCCAGCTCGCCCTGCACCACCTCGTCCCCGGCACCGCCCGACCCGAGGTCTGGGCCGAGGCGGGCCGGCACTTCGACGGTCCCTTCTTCGTCCCCGAGGACCTCGACTCCCTGGCCCTGCGACCGGCCCTGGACCGCGTCGAGGCCTGACCCCTCTCCCCCCTCCCCGTCCCCCGTCCCCCGTCCCCCGTAGAATTCCCCCAGGAGGTCCCCCGTGGCCATCACGAGCGAACACCAGCAGGCGCGCCCCGGCGCGCACGCGCCCACCGAGTCCCTGAACACCCGGGACATGCGGCGCATCCTCGGCTCGAGCTTCGTCGGCAGCGCCATCGAGTACTACGACTTCATCCTCTACGCCACCGCGGCGGCGATCGTGTTCAACCACGTGTTCTTCGCCGGCCTCGGCGAGGGCGTGGCCCTCTTCGCCTCCTTCGGCACCCTGGCCGCCGGCTACGTCGCCCGCCCGCTGGGCGGCATCGTCTTCGGCCACTTCGGGGACCGGGTCGGCCGCAAGAAGATGCTCGTGCTCTCCATGCTCATCATGGGCGCCGGCACCACCCTGATCGGCCTGCTCCCGACGACGGCGCAGATCGGCCTGGCGGCCCCCGTCATCCTCGTGCTGCTGCGCGTCCTGCAGGGCATCGCGGTCGGCGGCGAGTGGGGCGGGGCCGCCCTCATGGCCCTGGAGCACGCGCCGCAGTCCAAGCGCGGCTTCGCCACCGCCTTCGCCAACGCCGGCGGCCCGGCCGGGGCCATCCTGGCCACCCTCGTCGTCTCGGCCACCTCGGCCCTGACCGGGGACGCATTCCTCGAGTGGGGCTGGCGCGTGCCGTTCCTGCTCTCGGCCGCCCTGATCGCCGTGGGCATGGTCATCCGCCTCAAGGTCGCCGAGTCGCCCATGTTCCAGCGGCTGGAGGACGAGGCCGAGACCCGCCGCACCAAGCTGCCCCTGCTGGACGTGCTGCGCCACCACCCCCGGGCGGTCGTGCTGACGCTCCTGGCCGCCATGAGCTTCTACGCCTGCCAGGCCGTCCTCACCATGTGGGGCGTCTCGGTGGCCGTGGGCAACGGCGTGGACCGCGAGGGCGTGCTCAACTGGAAGGCCGCCGGCGCCGTCATCACCCTGGTCGTCACCTTCTGGGCGGCCCGGATGTCCGACCGCCACGGCCGCCGGCGCATGCTGGCCATCGGCGGGATCGCGGGCATCGTGCTGGCCTACCCGCTGCTGATGCTGCTGGACAGCGGGACGATGTGGGGCTTCGCCGTGGCGATCGTCGTCGGCAACGGCCTGGTCCAGGGCCTGCTCTACGGCCCGATCGGCGCCTACATCGCCGAGCAGTTCCCCACCCGGGTCCGCTACACCGGCGCCTCCCTGGCCTACCAGGGCGCCTCCACCCTCGGGGCCGGGTTCACCCCGATGATCGCGGCCGGTCTCATGCTGGCCGGCGGGATGGTCGCCGTCGCCGGCTTCTGGGTGGCCGTGATGGCCGCGGGTCTCGTCGCGGTGCTGCTCACCTCCGAGGGCACCCGCAAGGTCCTCGACTGAGGCCACCGGCGCCCGGCCCCCAGCCAATGGTCATCCGGCACCGGGCTCGCTCCAAGGAAGGACCCGTACCGTCGGAGACATCACGGTGCGAGTGATGATGACAGAAGGCCCCAGCCCTCCCCTCGGCTGGGGCCTTCGTCGCGCCCGGACATGGACATTCTGGCTGCGGCGCCGGTTACCGTATGGATATCGCACCCACGACAGCGGAGGGCAGCATGGCGTCAGGGCATTTCGCCGTTATCGACACCGAGACCACGGGCTTGTTCCCGGGTGGTCACGACCGGATCGTCGAGATCGCCATCGTGACCATGGATCGACAGGGCTCCGTCGTGGAGCGCTGGGAGACGCTGGTGAATCCCGGCCGGGACCTCGGCAAGCAGTCTCTCCATGGGATCCGGGCAGCCGACATCCTGGAGGCGCCAAGGTTCGCCGACATCGCCGACGAACTCTCCTGGCGGCTGTCTGGCAGCGTGGTCGTGGCGCACAACTTGTCCTTCGATGCGCGGTTCCTCCTGGCCGAGTTCGGCAGGACGCAGGTCCGCGTTCCCGAGGATGCACTACATGGTGGCGTCTGTACCATGCGGCTGGCCCATCAGTACCTCCCGGGGGCTGGCCGCACGCTCCAAGACTGCTGCGACGCCTTCGGCATTCCCCTGGAACACGCCCATAGTGCCAGCGCCGATGCTGAGGCGGCCGCCATACTACTCAGCCGGTACATGGAGCTTGACCACGACCTGCCCCTCTGGGACGAGCACATCCGCAAGGCCGCCGCGACGAACTGGCACGCCGGAACCGGTTTGACCCCATGCCGTCCGGTGCTCCGCACCGTGGCGGACTCCCCCCGGGAGCACTTCTTGGAGCGGATGGCCGCGCGGATGCCAGAGTTCGACGGCCCGGTCCACCATGAGGAGTACCTCGCCGTCCTCGACCAGGCCCTCCTGGACCGGCACCTGTCTGCACATGAACAGGCGGCGCTCATCGACGTTGCGGCGATGGTCGGCATCGGACCCGATGAGGCGGCCGCCCTGCACGTCGACTACTTCGGTGCTCTCACGGCCTCGGCGTGGGCGGATGGCATCCTCACAGCCGAGGAGAGCGAGGACCTCGTCGCCGTGGCGCGGCTGCTGGCGATCGATCCTGCGACCGTGACGGACGCGCTGGACGGCCCGCCATCGGCCCCCAGGACGATGGCGGGCGAGCCGGTCGACCGCTCCCTGACGGCCGGCGACCTCGTGGTCCTGACGGGAGACATGTCCAGGTCGCGCACGGAGATCGAGGGCCTACTGAGCCGGGCAGGGTTCACACCGCACAAGGCGGTGACCAAGAAGGTCAGGCTGCTCGTCGCAGCGGATCCGGACAGCCTGTCCGGCAAGGCGCGCAAGGCCCGGGACTATGGCATCCCGGTGGTCGACGAGGACTACCTGTGGAACGTAGTCCTGCGATAGCCCTCAGCGGCGGGCGGCCGTGAGGTAGTCCTCCGGCCGCTTGCCCCCGGCCAGCTCGCCGAGGACGGTGAGCAGCAGCTGGCGCTCCTGGACCTTGATCCGCTCGTGCAGGACCTCCTCCGTGTCCGTGTCCAGCACGGGCACGGCGGCCTGGGCGAGGATCGGGCCGGTGTCCACGCCGGCGTCGGCCACGTGCACGGTGCAGCCGGTGACCTTGACCCCGTAGGCCAGGGCGTCCCGCACGCCGTGGGCGCCCGGGAAGGCCGGCAGCAGGGCCGGGTGCGTGTTGAGGTACCGGCCGCCGAAGGCGTCGAGGAACTCCTCCCCCACGATCCGCATGAAGCCGGAGGAGAGCACGTAGTCCGGGGCATGGGAGGCCGTGGCCTCGGCCAGGGCGTGGTTCCACGCGGCGCGGTCCTCGTACGCGGCGAAGTCCACCACGAAGGTCTCGATCCCGGCGGCCGCCGCGCGGGCCAGCCCGCCGGCGTCGGGCCGGTCCGCGCCCACCGCGGCGATCTCCACGTCCAGCCGTCCGGCGGCGACGGCGTCGATCACCGACTGCAGGTTGGTGCCGGAACCGGAGACGAGGGCCACGATGCGCATGGGCTCCATCCTAGGCGGCGCCCCGCCTCCGCCCGTGACCGGTGCGTCCGCCGCCCCGTAGGGTGAGCCCATGATCTCCTACCGATCGGTGACCAAGCGGTTCCCGGACGGCACCGTGGCCGTGGACGACTTCAGCCTCGAGGTGCCGCGCGGCTCGCTCACCGTGCTGGCCGGGTCCTCCGGCTGCGGCAAGACCACCCTGATGCGCATGGTCAACCGCATGGTGGACCCCTCCTCCGGGCAGGTGCTCGTGGACGGCACGGACATCGCGGGCCGGGACCCGGTGGCCCTGCGCCGCCGCATCGGCTACGTCATGCAGAACTCCGGCCTGCTGCCGCACCGCACGGTCGCCCAGAACATCGCCACCGTCCCGCGGCTGACCGGCATGGACCGCCGGGCCGCCCGCCGCCGCGCCCTGGAGATGATGGAGCTCGTGGGGCTCGACCCGCGGATGGCGGACCGCTACCCCGCCCAGCTCTCCGGCGGCCAGCAGCAGCGCGTGGGGGTGGCCCGCGGACTGGCGGCCGACCCGGAGATCCTGCTGATGGACGAGCCCTTCGGGGCGGTCGATCCGCTCGTGCGCGCGGAACTGCAGCGCCAGCTGGTCCAGCTGCACCGCCAGATCGGCACCACCATCCTGTTCGTCACCCATGACATGGACGAGGCGCTGGCCCTGGGCGACGAGATCGTGCTGCTGCAGTCCGGCGCCCGGATCGCCCAGCGCGGCACCCCGCGGCAGTTCGTCGCCGAGCCGGCCAGCGACTTCGTGCGCACCTTCCTCGGCCTGGACCGCGGCCAGCGGGTCCTGCACCGCGAGCGCACCGGGGACGGCTCGGTCGTGCTGGTGGACGCCCACGGCCGGCCCGCCGGGGTGCTGGCCGAACCGGACCCCCGGCCCGACGGCGGCCCGCACCCGGGTGCCCCGGCCGACGTCGGGACCGGGCCCGGGGCACAGGAGGGGCCCGCCGCATGACCTGGGTGCTGCAGAACCTGCCGCTGATCGCGGACCGGACCTGGGCGCACCTGGCCACGTCCCTGCCGGCCGTGCTGGCCGCGCTGGTGCTCGCCGTGCCGCTGGGCTGGCTGGCGCACCGCTACCGCCCGCTCAACGGGCCGCTGCTCACCGGGGCCGGGCTGCTCTACGCGATCCCCTCGCTGCCGCTGTTCATCGTGCTGCCGGTGCTGATCGGCACGGGGGTCCGGGACGTGGTCAACGTGGTCGTGGCCCTGACGCTCTACGGGGTCGCGCTGCTCGTGCGCAGCGTGGCGGACGGACTGGACGGGATCCCGCCGGAGGCGCGCAACGCCGCCGTGGCCCTGGGCTACCCGCCGCTGCGCCGGTTCCTCGCCGTGGACCTGCCCCTGGCCGGGCCCGTGATCCTGTCCGGGCTGCGCGTGGTGGCCGTCTCCACCGTCTCCCTGTGCACCGTGGGCGCCGTGCTCGGCGTCCCCTCCCTCGGGCTGCTGTTCACGGACGGCTTCCAGCGCGGGATCCTCGCGGAGATCCTCACCGGGATCGTCCTCACGGCGGTGCTGGCCCTCGCCCTGGACCGCCTCATCGTGCTCCTGGGCCGGCTGGCCATGCCGTGGACCCGGACGGCGGGGGCGGGCGCATGAACCAGCTGCTCGAGGCCGTGCGCTGGTGCCTGGACCCGGCCCACTGGGACGGTCCCGCGGGGATCGCGGCGCGCTCCGTGGAGCACGTGGGCTACACGCTGCTGGCGGTGGCGATCGCCGCGGTGATCGCCGTGCCGGTCGGCTGGTGGGTGGGCCACACCGGCCGGGGCCGGGGGCTGGCCGTGGCCGTCTCCGGGGCCGCCCGGGCCCTGCCGACGCTCGGCGTGCTCACGCTGGCCGGGCTGCTGCTGGGCATCGGCCTGGCCGCCCCGATGACCGCGTTCGTCATCCTGGCCGTACCCTCCATCCTGGCGGGGGCCTACGCCGGCTTCGAGGCGGTGGACCGGAGGGTCATCGACGCCGCCCGCGCCCAGGGCTACACGGGCGCGCAGGTGCTGTGGCAGATCGAGGTGCCCCTGGGGCTGCCGGTGCTGCTGGGCGGGCTGCGCTCCGCGGCCCTGCAGGTGGTGGCCACCGCCACGCTGGCCGCGTACGTGGGCGCGGGCGGGCTGGGACGGTTCCTCTTCCTGGGGCTGAAGACCCAGGACTACGCCATGATGCTCGGCGCCTCCCTGCTCGTGGTGGCCCTGGCCGTGGTGCTGGACGGGGCCTTCGCCGCCGCCGGCCGGGCCGCCGTGCCCCGCGGTGTCACGGTGGCGCGGCGGCTGATCACCACGTAGGTTCGGGTCAGCGCCGTCACTCGAGAGGACCACCATGAAGCACCTCGCCCGCCGCCCCGTTCTCGTCCTGTCCGCCGCCGCGGTCCTCGCCCTCACCGGCTGCGGCAGCTCCGACCCCCTCGGCGGCGGCTCCGCCTCCGGGTCCGCCGGCGCGAGCGGCTCCGCCTCCGGGTCTGCCTCCGGCTCCGCCGCGGGGGACGGCGAGGCGATCGTCATCGGCTCGCAGCAGTACTACTCCAACGAGATCATCGCCGAGCTCTACGCCCAGGCCCTCGAGGCGGACGGCCACGCGGTGGAGCGCCAGTACCAGATCGGCCAGCGCGAGGTGTACCTGCCGGAGGTCGAGTCGGGCGGGATCGACCTCATGCCCGAGTACTCCGGCAACCTGCTGCAGTACTACGACAAGGACGCCACCGCCACCAGCCCGGAGGACATCCACGCCGCGCTGGCCGAGGTCCTCCCGGACGGCCTGCGCCCGCTGGAGGCGGCCGAGGCGACGGACCAGGACTCCTACAACGTCACGCAGGAGTTCGCCCGCGAGCACTCCCTGTCCTCGCTGGCGGACCTCAAGGACGTGGACGGACCGCTCAAGGTGGCCGCCAACTCCGAGTTCGAGACGCGGCCGTATGGCCCCGAGGGCCTCAAGGAGGCCTACGGCGTGGACGTCACCCTGGTGCCCGTGGAGGACTCCGGCGGCCCGCTGACCGTCAAGGCCCTGGTGGATGGGGACGTCCAGCTCGCGGACATCTACTCCGCCGACCCCTCGATCGAGACGGAGGGCCTGGTGACCCTGGAGGACCCGGAGAACCTGATCCTGACGCAGAACGTGACCCCGATCGCCTCCGACGCCGTGGACGAGCAGGCCGCCGCCGTCATCGAGGAGGTCAACGCCAAGCTCACCACCGAGGAGCTGATCGGCCTCAACCGCCGATCCGTGCAGGAGCAGGCCTCCAGCGCGGACATCGCCGAGCAGTGGCTCGGCGAGCAGGGCCTCGACTGACCGGTCGGGATCGCGCCCGGGGCCGCCGTCGGGCCCCGCACCGCTCCCACTAGGCTGGAGCGGTGAGCACGAGCCCCCGCCGCACCCCGGCCGACCCCGAGCTGGCGAGGTACCGGTCCCTGCGGGACGCCCTGGTCTGGCTGGCCGGGATGCTCGTGCTGACCTACCTCTCCTCCGTCCTAGTGCTGCCGTGGAAGGTGGTGTCCCTCGGGTTCGCCCTCGCGGGCATCGCCGTGGGCGTGCTCGCCCTGGTCCGCACCGCACGGATCGCCTCGCCCTGGGTGCTGCGCATGGCCGCCGCCGCGGGCCTGGTCGGCTGCGCGCTGTTCGGCTTCGTGGCCGCCGCCCAGGTGGTGTTCTGGGACGCGACCACCTCCTTCGAGCGCTGCACGGACGGGGCCCTGACCGAGCGGGCGGTGCAGCGGTGCGGCAGCGAGTACGCCGAGCACCTGGGCGGGATCCCCGGACCGGCCGTCGGCGGCTGACGCCGCCGGGAGCCCGTGCCGCCGCTCAGTCGCGGCGCCGGCGGCGGAGGCCACCGCGACGCGGGGCGCCGTGGCCGGCCCGCCCGGTGGCCTCCCCGTGGTCCGCCGCGGCGTCGCCGCGCTCGCCGCCGTCCGCCTCGTGATCGGCCGCCTCCGCGCCCTCGTCCTCGTCCTCGTCCTCGTGCCAGTGCTCCGGCAGGACCAGGCGGTCGCGCTCCCACCACGGGGAGACGAGGTAGCCCAGCACCGCCCCGAAGCCCACCAGCAGGCCCAGCAGCCCCGCGGCGGCCCCGGCGTGCGGGCCGATCTCGGCCAGCCGGCCCACCCCGAGCGAGCCGCCGGAGAGGGCGAAGGGCACCACGGACAGCAGGGCCGTGGCCAGGGCCACCAGCAGGCCCAGGGCCAGGGTGGAGACGGTGAGGGAGGCCCAGCGGGCCTCGATCTTCAGGGCGAGCCACTCGTCCAGGTGGTTCTCCCCCTCGCGCAGCAGCCACCAGCCGGCGAAGAACCCGCCGACCACGGGCAGCAGCAGGAACAGCCAGGACCAGGCCGGGTCCAGGCCGACCGGCGCGGCGGCGAGCACCGGGATGGCCGGCTGCGGGCCCACCGCGGTGAGCAGCGGGGACACCGTGGAGCCCGCGCCCAGGGCGAACCCGGCGCCGGACGACCACGCCAGGGTCCACGCCGCGAGGTTCGGCATCACGCCGAGCTGGACCGCGGTCAGGGTGGCCCCGCCCCAGATCCCGGCGTCCAGCTGCTGGTACACCCGGGCGATGTCCGCCCAGTGCAGTCCCACCTGGACGGCGAGCAGCGCCGCGGCGAGGGCGAAGGAGGCCACCAGGCCCACGACGCCGGCCCGCACCACGGACCACGCGTAGGACCCGGCCCAGCGCTTGGACTGGGACAGGGAGGCGATCCGGTCCGCGGCGTCCACGCCGATCAGCCGCTCCCACGAGCCGGCCTCGCGCCGCGCGCCGGCCAGCAGGGCCCCGACCATGAGCAGGGTCGGGACCACGGTCGCCCAGAACGGGTTGATGGCCACCATGCCGTTCGGCACCAGCAGGGCGGTGACCAGGCAGAACAGGGCGTAGGTGCCGGCACCGCCGGCGAGCGGCTGCCAGATCTGGTCCCGGTAGGAGGCGCGGGCCAGGCGCCGCCCGGCCCGCCAGCCCAGGCCCAGCGGCAGCAGCACCAGTCCCCACGGCAGGAACCAGAACGTGCCGGTGAGCGTGTCCGCCGTGCTCGGTCCGGCCTCCAGGGTCAGGTGCAGCGGCACCCCGTGCATGGCCAGCCAGGCCTGGCCTCCGAGCTGGGCCACGAAGTCCACCTGGGTGGAGGCGAAGCCGCCCGTGGACCAGATGCCCACGAGCGGGACCACCACGAGGATGGCCGAGACGATGGCGGCGAGGAAGACCTCGATCGCCCCCTGGATCCACAGGGGCAGCGGCAGCGGTCTCAGGGCGCGGTTGCGAGCAGTCATGGCACCGTCCATGGTGCCATCCGCCCCCGGCGCGGCCGGGCAGCGGCGCGGCCCCCGGGAGTTCACCGGGCCGCCACCTGCCTTCCACCGGGCCGCCCGCCGGGCGTCGGCGGCGGTGCCTACGGTCGGGGAGCGTGAGAGTCGCCATCGTCGCAGAGTCCTTCCTCCCGCACATGAACGGCGTGACCCACTCGATCCTCCAGGTCATCCGCCACCTGCGCGGCCGCGGTGACGAGGTGCTCGTCATCGCCCCCTCCTCGTCCTGGATGGACGACGAGGCCCCGGCCGAGGTGGAGGGCTACCCCGTGCACCGGCTGCCCTCGATCCCCATGACCGGCTACACGAGCGTCCGGGTGGCCGCCGGCACCGTGAACCGGGTGCGCCGCATCCTCGCGGACTTCGCCCCCGACGTGGTGCACATCGCCTCCCCCTTCGTGCTGGGGTGGCGCGCGGTCCAGGCCGCCCACGCGCTCGGCCTGCCCAGCGTGTGCATCTACCAGACGGAGGTGCCCAACTACGCGGCCCGCTACGGCTTCCCCTGGCTCGAGGAGGTGCTCTGGCAGCACGTGGAGCGCATCCACGACCTCGCCACGCTCACCGTGGCGCCCTCCACCTTCTGCGTGGACCAGCTGCACGCCCGCGGTGTCCAGCGGGTGCACCTGTGGCGCCGCGGCGTGGACACCGGCCGGTTCCACCCCTCCCGCCGCGACGAGGCGCTGCGGGCCGAGCTGGCCCCGCACGGCGAGCGCCTCATCGGCTTCGTGGGCCGGCTGGCCTCCGAGAAGCAGGTCGAGGACCTCGCCGTGCTCACGGACCTGCCCGGAACGCGCCTGGTCATCATCGGCTCCGGCCCCCTCGAGGAGTCCCTCGTCCGCCGCCTGCCCGGCGCCCACTTCGCCGGCTTCCAGGGCGGGGAGGACCTGGCCCGCCACGTGGCCAGCCTGGACCTGTTCGTCCACCCCGGGGAGTCGGAGACCTTCTGCCAGACCATCCAGGAGGCCATGGCCTCGGGGGTGCCCGTGGTGGCCGTGGGCCGCGGCGGCCCACTGGACCTCGTGGACCCCTCCCGCACCGGCTGGCTCTACCGCCCCGGGGACCTGGCGGGCCTCCGGGACCGCGTCCGGGACCTCGTCTACGACGACGTCAAGCGCCGCGCCTTCGCCGAGGCCGCCTTCCGGTCCGTCCAGGGCCGCACGTGGCCCGTGCTGTGCGAGCAGCTGGTGGGCTACTACGAGCGCGCCGTCCGGGTCCGCACCCGGCAGAACCAGGTCTTCGTGCGCACCTACCTGGAGCAGGGCACCGGCTGGGACGGCTGGCTGGTCCAGCGCTGACCGGGCCGGGACGCCCGCCCCGGCTCCCGGCGGACCCGGCCGCCACACCCGCCCGGCGCCCCGGCCCGCGTCGCACCCTCCGCTAGGGTCACGACCATGACGCTCACCCAGGACCTGTCCTCCGCCCGCCCGCTGGCCGGCCGCACCGTGCGGCCCGTGGGGCTGGGGTGCATGAACCTCAACCACGGCTACTCGGGCTTCCCGGCCGAGGAGGACGCGGTGGCGCTCGTCCACGCGGCCCTGGACGCCGGCGTGGACCACGTCGACACCGCGACCCTCTACGGCGGAGGGCGCAACGAGGAACTGGTGGGGCGGGCGCTGGGCTCCCGGCGCGCCGAGGTGTTCCTGGCGTCCAAGTGCGGGCTCACGGGCGATCCCGGCCGGCCGGTGGACGGGCGCCCGGAGACGATCCGCCGGCAGGTGGAGGCCTCGCTGCGCCGGCTCGGCACGGACTTCATCGACCTGTACTACCTGCACCGGCTGGACCCGCGGGTCCCCGTGGAGGACAGCGCCGGGGCCCTGGCCGACCTGGTGCGGGCCGGACTGATCGGCGCCTACGGGCTGTCCGAGGTCTCCGGCGCCACCCTGGAGCGGGCGCACGCGGTGCACCCGGTGGCGGCGGTGCAGAACGAGTACTCCCTGTGGACGCGCAACCCGGAGTGGGGCCTGCTGCAGGCCTGCCGCCGCACCGGCACCACGCTCGTGGCCTTCTCCCCGCTCGGCCGCGGCTTCCTCGCCGGCACCCTGGCCGATCCCGCCGCGCTGCCGGAGGGGGACATGCGCCACGCCATGCCGCGCTTCGCCCCGGAGAACTACCCCGCGAACCTGGCCCTGCTCGGCCCCTTCCGCGCCGAGGCCGAGCGCCTGGGCACCACCCCGGCCGCGCTCGCCATCGCCTGGGTGCTCGCGCAGGGGCCGGAGGTGCTCGCCATCCCCGGCACGACGTCGGCCACGCACCTCGCGGAGGACCTCGCCGCCGAGCACGTGGTCCTGTCCGCGGAGGACGTGGCCCGGCTGGACGCGATCATCAACCACGGCACCGTGCGCGGGCACCGCTACTCGGCCCGGCAGCAGGCCTCGATCGACACGGAGGACGCGCCCGCCGGCTGAGCCGCCCGCCACCGTCGGGCCCCCGGCCGGGCCCCGCGGCGGCGGCCGTCATGCTTCCCGGGGGGACCGAACCGGCCGGTACAGTGGTCGCGGCCTCTCCCGTCCGTTGGGGGACGCCCTCCCTACGAGGGGACGCCACCGAGGAAAGCGAGGACGGACATGGAAAAGGGTCTGGAGAACCTGCGGGACGAAGTGTTCCGCCGCAACCCCGGCGAGAGTGAATTCCACCAGGCCGTGACCGAGGTCTTCGAGGCCCTGGGGCCCGTGGTCAACCGCCACCCCGAATACGTCGAGTCCGGCATCCTGCGCCGCATGTGCGAGCCGGAGCGCCAGATCATCTTCCGCGTGCCGTGGGTGGACGACGCCGGCCACGTGCAGATCAACCGCGGGTTCCGCGTCGAGTTCAACTCGGCCCTGGGTCCGTACAAGGGCGGGCTGCGGTTCCACCCCTCCGTGTACCTGGGCATCATCAAGTTCCTGGGCTTCGAGCAGATCTTCAAGAACGCCCTGACCGGCATGCCGATCGGCGGCGGCAAGGGCGGCTCGGACTTCAACCCGGCCGGCCGCTCCGACGCGGAGGTCATGCGCTTCTGCCAGTCCTTCATGACCGAGCTCTACCGCCACATCGGCGAGTACACGGACGTGCCGGCCGGCGACATCGGCGTGGGCACCCGGGAGATCGGCTACCTGTTCGGCCAGTACAAGCGCATCACCAACCGCTTCGAGTCCGGCGTGCTGACCGGCAAGGGCATCTCCTGGGGCGGCTCCCTGGTCCGCCCGGAGGCCACCGGCTACGGCGCCGTGATGTTCGTGGACCAGATGCTGCGCACCCACGGCAAGTCCATGGACGGCCAGACCGTCCTGGTCTCCGGCTCCGGCAACGTGGCGCTCAACGCGATCGCCAAGTCCCAGCAGCTCGGCGCCACCGTCCTGACCGCCTCGGACTCCTCCGGCTACGTGGTGGACGAGGACGGGATCGACCTGGACCTGCTGCGCGAGATCAAGGAGGTCCGGCGCGGCCGGATCGCCGAGTACGCCGAGGCCCGCGGCGGCCGGTCCCGCTTCGTGGCCGGCGGCAGCGTGTGGGACGTGCCGGGCACCGTGGCCATCCCCTCGGCCACCCAGAACGAGCTGGACGACAAGGCCGCCCTGACCCTGATCGACAACGGCCTGGTGGCCCTGGCGGAGGGCGCCAACATGCCCTCCACCCAGAAGGCCACGGAGCACCTGATCAACGCCGGCGTCCTGTTCGGCCCGGGCAAGGCGGCCAACGCCGGCGGCGTGGCCACCTCCGCCCTGGAGATGCAGCAGAACGCCAGCCGGGACACCTGGAGCTTCGAGTACACCCACGACAAGCTCGAGCAGATCATGACCGACCTGCACGACCGCTGCCTGGAGACCGCCGACGCGTACGGCACTCCGGGCAACTACGTGGTCGGTGCCAACATCGCCGGCTTCGTGAAGGTGGCCGACGCGATGCTCGCCCAGGGCGTCATCTGACCCCTCCCCGTCCCCGCCACTCCCCGCATCGAGTGGTCGAACGTGCCCCGTTCCAGCGCCCCACCGGCGCCGGGACGGGGCATTTCCGACCTCCAGTTCCTTGCGGGCCGGGCCGTTGCGCGCCGGCCGGCCCGTCCTCAGCCGATCGCGGCGGCCAGGGCGGCGAGCGCCGACGGGTCCAGCACGGCGGCCGGGTGCGGCCCGGCGGCCAGCAGCCCCGCGCGCAGCGCCTCCGGGTCGCCCGCCCCCAGGTCCTGCCCGACGGCCAGCACCACGTTGCCGGCCTGCCGCCGCTCCACCAGGGTGGCGTCGGCCAGCGCCCACGCCCCCGGCAGCCCCGCCCGGTCGGCCGCGGACTCCAGGGCGCGGGCCTCGCGGGCCAGGAAGCGCAGCCCGGCGTCGTCGCCGATGTTGACCAGGAGCACCCCGCCGGGGCCGAGCCGGTCCAGCAGCTCGGCGTAGAATCCCTCCCCCGTCAGGTGCGCGGCCGCGTCCACCGCCGTGTGGATGTCCAGCACGACGGCGTCGAAGCCCCCCGCGGGCAGCCGGGCGAGCGCCTCGCGGGCGTCGCCGATGACCACGTCCAGCTCCGTGCCCGCCGGCAGCGGCAGCTCGGCGGTGATGAGCGAGGGCAGCTCCCGGTCGAGGTCCACCACCGCCTGGGCGGAGCCGGGCCGGGTGGCCTGGACGTAGCGGGGCAGGGTCAGCGCGCCGGCCCCCAGGTGCAGGACGCGGACGGGCAGCCCGGGCGCCCAGGCCGCGTCGAGGACGTTGGCCATCCGGCGCAGGTACTCGTACCGGATGCGCGTGGGGTCGGCCAGGTCCACGTGGGACTGGACCATGCCGCCGATCTCCAGCACCCAGCCGTCGTCGTGCTCGTCCGGGACGATCCGGGCGCGCTCGCCGGAGGCGGCGAGCTGGACGCTGCGGCCGGTCGGCGCCCCGGGCACCGTCAGTCCCGCCCGAGCCGGGTCAGGGTCTCGCGCTGGTCCTCGCTCAGCCGCACGGGGCGTCCCGTGGCGGCGTCCACGAACACCATGGTGGTGCCGGCGGTGACGCACTCCGCGCCGTCCACGCCGTCCCGCACGGAGTAGGCGACCTCGATCGAGGCGCCCTTGGCGGCGGCCACCCAGACCCACACGGTGGCCGGGACGGTGCGGTACTCCAGGGGCCGGCGGTAGCGGATGCGGTGCTCCGAGATCAGCACCTGCACGGAGTCGGGCACCCCGTCGAGCAGGGACATCGGCGCCGGGGCCCCCGGGCGGCCGGTGCCCGCCGGCACGCCGAACGCCAGGATGCGGGCCTCCTCGAGGATGGAGGCCACCCGGACGTTGTTCACGTGGCCGTAGGCGTCCATGTCCCCCCAGCGCAGGGGGACCTCCACGCGCACGCCGGGGCCGCCGCCGTCGGGACGGTCCTCGATGGTCCCGGTCACCGGCCGCGTGGGGCCGGGCGCCGTCGCCTGCTCAGCGGCCATGGCCCACCGCGTCCCCCGCCGTGCGCGCCTCGGCCAGGCCCTCGGGCGGGCGGCGGCCCGCCGCGCCCACCCCGTCGGCCGTGCCCTCCAGGGCGTCCTCCGGCTCGGGGTCCACGCCGGTGTCCCGGGCGTTGCGGGGCCACGTCAGTGGCACGGCGGCGGCGCGCTCGGCGTCGAGGATGCCGAGCTCCTCGAGCTGGCGGGCCAGCGAGGCGCCGTCCGGCCCGTAGCACCACGGCACCCCGGGGGTCGTGTCCCGGGTGTCCGTGGCCCGGCCACCGGCCAGCAGGGCCTGCGACGGCGTCAGCTGGCGGATGACGATCGCCCGCACTTTCTCCGGGTGCCGGCGGGCGAAGTCGGCGTAGATCTCGGGATCGTGCTGGCCGTCGTCGCCGATCAGCAGCCACCGCACCCCGGGGAACTCGCGGGCGAGCCGGTCCAGCTGGGTGACCTTGTGCTCCATGCCGGAGCGGAACCACCGGTCCTCGGTGGGGCCCCAGCTGGTCAGCAGCAGCGGGCCGAACGGGTAGAGGTTGCGGGAGAGGAACCGGGACAGGGTCTGGGCCACGTTCCACGCGCCGGTGGACAGGTAGACCACCGGGGAGGCGGGGTGCTGCTCCAGCAGCCGGTGCAGCATGACCGACATGCCCGGGGTCGGCGTGCGGGCGTGCTCGTCCAGCACGAAGGAGTTCCACGCGGCGAGCATCGGCCGCGGCAGGTAGGTGACCACCACGGTGTCGTCGATGTCCGAGACGACGCCGGTGCTCACCCCGTCCTCCACGATGTACACGTCCGAGGTGGTCGGCTCGCTGCCGTCGGACTCCAGGGTGACGGTCTGCCAGCCCGGCTCCATCTCCACCTCGACGACGGCGTCCACCACGCCACCGCGGTCGGCGCGCACGGTGAAGGTGCGCCCGCCGGCCATCACCCGCACCCGGGCGTAGGGCACGGGCGGGGAGGTGAAGTTGTGCCAGCCGCGCATCCCGTCCTCGACGACCTTGGACAGCCGGCGGCCGTTCTCGAACGCCTCGTCCGGGGCCATCACCACGCGGGAGAACACGCGGATCCATCCCGTGGTGCCGTAGCCGGTGAAGGACATCAGCGTGGGCTGGTGGCCGGCCCTGATCGCCGCGGAGCGCCGCAGCCGGTGCCAGCGGTCCTGCAGCAGGGTGGCCACGTGCTCGGTGACCAGGGGCTCCCGGTCCTCGAGCAGCGGGGACGGCGGGGCGTCCGGGGCAGGCGGGGAGGCGGGGTTCCGTTCGGCCATGTCCCCCAGTATCCACCACCCCGGGGGTGCACCCCACCCCGCATGACGGCGCGGCCCGCACCGACGGCGCCGGGCGTGGCCCCGCCTCCGCCCCGCCACGGCCCCGCTTCGACCCCGCCCGGCCGCCGCCCGCCCGCCGGGCGCCGCCGGGCGCCGCCGTCACACGGTGCGGCGCAGGGGCACCTCCCGGATGGCGGAGACCGCGAAGACGGCCGGCAGCGCGATGACGGCGGCCAGCGCGAACAGCGCCCCGGAGCCGTTGGCGTAGGTGTCCGCCACCTGCCCCGGTGTCCCGGCCCCCAGCAGCTGGATGGCCATCAGGGAGCCGAGCACCGAGTTGCCGATCGCCCCGCCCACGGTGCGGAAGAAGGTGACGGCCGCCGAGGAGGCCCCGATCTCCATCACGGTCACGGTGTTCTGCACGGCGAGCACGACGTTCTGGATGACCATGCCGAGCCCCAGGCCCACGAGGAGGAGCTTGGTCCCGATGAGCCAGTAGGACGTGGTGGCGTCCACCAAGCCGAGCCAGGCCGTGGCGGCCACGGCCACCACGGAACCGGCCACGAGGTAGGGCTTCCACCGCCCGTACCGGGTGATCAGCTGGCCGGTGGTGACGGAGCCGATGAGGTTGCCGAGGATGAGCGGCAGCGTGAGCAGCCCGGACTGCGTGGGCTCCAGGCCGCGGCCGTTCTGGAAGTACAGGCCGAGGTAGGCCGGCAGCGAGAACATCAGCACGGCCACGCTGACCGAGGCCACGATGGCCAGCACGGTGGTGCGGTTGCGGAAGATCCGCAGGTTCATGACGGGCTCCACGGAGCGGGACTCCAGCCACAGGAACAGGACCGCGAGCGCCACCACGGAGCCCAGGAACGCCGCGGACTGCCAGGACAGCCAGGCGAAGTACACGGGATTGCCCGCGAACGAGACCCAGACGAGCAGCAGGCACGTGGCCAGCGCCAGGACGGTGGCGCCCCACCAGTCGATGTGCACGGGGCGGCCCACGTGCACGATCCTCAGCGTCTTGGCGATCACCACCATGGCCAGCACGGCCAGCGGCACGCCCACCCAGAAGGTCCACCGCCAGCCGATGGTGTCCACGATCAGCCCGCCGAGCAGCGGCCCGGCGGCCGTGGCGGTGGCCATCACGGCGCCCATGTACCCGGCGTAGCGGCCGCGCTCGCGCGGGGCGATGATCGCGCCCATGATGGCCATGGACAGTGCCCCGAGCCCGCCGACGCCGATCCCCTGGATCACGCGGCCGGCGATCAGCCAGTTCATGTCCGGGGCGGCCCCGGCCACCACGGACCCGGCGATGAAGATCAGCAGCGTGAGCTGGATCAGCCGCTTCTTGTCCACCAGGTCCGCGAGCTTGCCCCAGATGGGCGTGGTCGCGGCGTTGGCCAGCAGCGTGCCGGTGAGGACCCAGGAGTACTGGATCTGGTCCCCGCCGAGGTGGTGGACGATGACCGGCAGCGCGGTCACCACGATGTTGATGGAGAGCATGGCCGCGAAGAACCCGGCCAGGATGCCGGTGAGGGCCTCGAGGATCTCGCGGTGGCCCATCGGCGGGGCCGCGGCGGCCACCGGCGCGGACGGTGCGGTCACGGGCGGGCCCCCTTCACGGCGTGCAGCCCCCGGCGGAACTCCTCGACCATGCGCTCCATGGAGCCGGTGAAGTCCCGCACCTCCTCGTCCGCGAGGCCGCCGAGCGCCTGCTGCAGGACGGTCACGCGCCGGGCGCGCAACTCGCGGACGGCCTCCTGCCCGGCGTCCGTCAGGCTGGTCAGCGCGGCCCGCGCGTCGTCCGGGTCGGGGACGCGTCCCACGAGGCCCTGGGCCTCCAGGTCCGCCAGCTGCCGGGACATCGGCGCCGCGCCGACGCCGAGCCAGTCGGCGATGTCCTTGGCGCGGGCCGGCTCATGGCGCAGCAGGTAGAACAACGTGGCCTGGGCGGCGGGACCGGGATCGTCGGGGTGCTGCTGGGTGCGGAAGCCCCAGCGGACCACGCGCTCGAACGCCTGCAGGACGGAGAGCAGGTCGTCGGCCACCTCCCGGCTGAGGGGGGCGTGCTCGGGACGGACGGGTGATGGGCTCGGATCGGCCATTTGGTTACCTCCGGCAACCAATTCTAGGTTTGCTTGCCTCCGGCAACAAGGTCGTGCGGTGTGAGTTCGGCGACGTCGGCCCGGTCCGCATCCGGTGCTGCTCCGGCCCCGTTCCGGACCCGTTCGGGACCCGGCGCCGGCCCCGGGCCCGCCGCCGATAGGCTGGCGGCATGCCGAGCACCGTCCCGTCCCCCGCCGAGCTGCGCCGCGTGGCGGTCGAGGCCGCCACCGCCTGCGCCCCGCGGCTGGTCCGCGCCTTCCGGTCCACCCCCGCCGAGATCGACCTGGGCACCAAGCGCAACACCCATGACCTCGTCACCGTCCACGACCGGGCCACCGAGGACGAGCTCGTCCGGTTGCTGGGCCGGGCGGTGCCGGGCAGCCGGTTCACCGGCGAGGAGGGCGGCGCGCGCGGTGCGGACGCGGCGGTGGAGTGGATCATCGACCCGATCGACGGCACCGCGAACTTCGCCCACGGCTTCGCCATGTTCTCCGTCTCCGTGGCCGCCGCCGTCGAGGGCGAGGTGGTGGCCGGCGTCGTGCTGGACCCGGTGAACGGCCTGGAGTTCTCCGCGGACGACGCGGGCGCGTACCTCAACGGCGAGCGGTTCGGCGCCGGGCCATCGGACGGGTCCGGGACGGACGGCGCCCCGGACGTGGCGGGCGGCGCCGGCAGCGCCCCCGCGCCGGCCCCCGAGCACGCGCTGAACCTCGTGACCTCCTACCCCTCGGCCGAGGCCCTCGCGGTGGACGGGCCGGCGGCCCTGGAGCGCTTCGGCCGGCTCGTGGACGCCTATGCCACCGTCCGGCGCACCGTCTCGGGGGCGCTCGAGCTGGCCTACACGGCGATCGGCTGGGCGGACGTGACCCTCGGGGTGGACACGAACCCCTGGGACGTGGCGGTGGGCCAGCTGCTCGTGCGCCGGGCGGGCGGTCGCTACGTGGCCCGGTCCTACGCCGCCGGGGCGGACGGGGGACGCGGCGCGCACCTGGCGCCGTGCTACGTCGCCGTGGCCCCTGGCCGCGCGGCCCCGACGGCGCTGGGTGTCCTGGAGGAGACGGTCGCCGCCCGCCGTGCGGCCGGCCACCGCCGCGCGGGCCGTGAGACGTCCCCCACACTGGCCGGATGACCGGCCGCACGGGATAATGGAAGTGCCCGCTGACCGGGGCCTCCGCGAGGGAGCGGACGTGACCGGAGCGGGCACCAGGCCGGGCGGTCCGCGCGCCGGCCGCGACGAGGCACGCAGGAGGCCGGGCCCATGATGTTCGAACACCCCGACGACGAGGCCATCCTGGTCCTGGACGAAGACCAGTGCTGGAGGATCCTGGAGGGCACCCGGCACGGCCGCCTGGGCCTGCGGGTCAACGACGAGCTCGACCTGGTCCCGGTGAACTTCATCGCCCGGGACCGCCGGATCTACTTCCGCACGGCGCCGGGGAACAAGCTCGCCGAGCTGACCATCAACCCCAAGGTCATCTTCGAGGCGGACGGCATCCTCTCGGACGAGGCATGGTCCGTGCTCGCCCGCGGCAGCGCCCGCGTGCTGGAGACGGAGGACGAGATCTCGTTCGCGGAGTCCTTGGGTATTGACCCCTGGGTCCCCACGTATAAGGATTTCTTCATAGAGGTCACGGTCAACCGGGTCACCGGTCGGCACTTCATCTTCGGTGAGCAGCCCGAGCGCTTCGACTAGCAGCCGGCGGCACACCACCCCACCGGGCCCCCGGCAGCTGACGCGCTCGCCGGGGGCCCGTTGCGTGCGGGTGGACCGCCGCCCCGACCGGCCTCAGCCGGCCACGTGGCTCGGCGCCCACATCCTCAGCCGCGTCCGCACCACCACCAGGTTCGGTCCCTCCCCCGCCAGCGCGCGCGCCAAGGCCGGCCCCACGTCCTCCACGGCGGCCTCCTCGGCCGGCACCCCGAAGGACGCGGCGAGGGCCGCGAAGTCCGGCCGGCACAGCTCGGTCGCGGTGGCCCGGCCGAACGTGTCCTGCATGTACTCGCGCAGGATGCCGTAGCCGCCGTCGTCCACCACGAGCCACGTCACGGGGACCGCGTGCTGCCGCGCCGCGGCGAGCTCGGCCACCGAGTACATGGCCGAGCCGTCACCCGCCACGGCGAGCACCCGCTCCCCGGTGCCGACGGCCCCTCCCAGCGCGGCGGGGAAGGCGTAGCCGAGCCCGCCCGCCCCCTGCGCCGAGTGGAACTGGCCCCGGCGGGCGTCCCAGCAGTTCCAGGCCCAGTACGCGGCGATCGTCATGTCCCAGTAGGTCTGCATGGCGTCCGGCACCGCCTCCCTGACGTCGGCCAGGAACCGCCGCTCGCGCTCCAGGCCCTGGCCGTCGAGCCGGGACCGCACGGCCGCCAGGGTCCGCTCGACCACCCGCGCGGCCGGCTCGCCGTGCCAGTCCGGGCCGGCCGTCGTCGTGCCCTCCAGGGCGGCCGCGAGCGCGCCGAGCGCGGCGCCGGCGTCCGCCCGCACCCCCAGCGTGGGGAAGTTGGACTCGAGGACCCGGGGTTCGGCGTCGACCTGGATGAGCCGTCCCCGCGGGACGAGCGTGAAGTAGTTGGAGGTGACCTCCCCCAGGGAGGAGCCGACCACGAGCAGCACCTCGGCGTCCTCCAGCACCTCGGTCACGTGCCGGTCCTCGACCCACGAGCCGAGCGAGAGCGGGTGGTCCGCGGGGAAGGCCGAGTTCCCGCCGGGGGTGCAGACCACCGGCGCCTCCAGCAGCTCGGCCACCCGGCGCAGCTGCGCGACCGCCGCGGGCCCGGACCGGCGCACCCCTCCCCCGGCCACGATCGCCGTCCGCCGGGAGGCGGCCAGCCAGCGCACCGACTCCTCGATGAGTTCCGCCCGCGGCGGGTGCTCGGAGGGCACCGCCAGTGCGTCCCGCACCGGCGGGACGAGCACCTCCCCCAGCAGCACGTCCTGCGGCACCTCCACCCACACCGGGCCCTGCGGGACGGTCACCGCCTGGGCCCAGGCGTCCTGCAGGGCCGAGGGGATGCCGGAGGCGTGGTGCACCGTGGCCTGGGCCTTGGTGACGTTGCGCGCCGAGGCCTTCTGGTCGTCGAGCTGGTGCAGCATCCCCTTGCGGCGCGCCCCCAGCCCCGCGACGGGGATCTGGGAGGCGACGACGACCACGGGCACGGCGGTCGCGTACGCCTCCTGGAGCCCGGCCAGGGCGGTCAGCGCGCCGGGACCGGTGGACAGGAACAGCACGCCGACCTCGCCCGTGGCCCGCGAGTAGCCGTCGGCGGCGAACGCCGCGTTGTTCTCCACGCGGGAGGAGACGAAGCGCAGGGAGGACCGGGACAGCGCGTCGAAGAGCCCCAGGGCGTGCTGGCCCGGGATGCCGAACACCGTGCGGGCGCCCAGGGCCTGCAGGGTCTCCACGACGAGGTCGCCGCCCGTGCGCGCGCGGGGTCCGGCCCCGCCGCTCACCGCGCGTCCCCGGGCTCATGGGGCCCGGTGGCCCCGTCCCCGGCGCCGGCCCCGTCCCGGTCCGCGCGGCGCTGCGCCATGAGGGTGATGAGCTCGTACGCCACGTGGGCGGCGGCGATGCCGGTGAGCTCGGCGTGGTCGTAGGCCGGTGCCACCTCCACGACGTCGGCGCCCACCAGGTCCAGTCCGCGCAGCCCCCGCAGGATCTCGAGCAGCTCCCGGCTGGTGAGCCCCCCGGCCTCGGGCGTCCCCGTCCCGGGGGCGTGGGCGGGGTCGAGCACGTCGATGTCCACGGAGACGTACAGGGGCCGGTCCCCGATCCGCGCGGCCAGCCGCGCGGCCACGGCGTCGGCGCCGTGCCGGTAGACGTCCGCGGCGGTGATGATCCCGAAGCCGAACCCGCGGTCGTCCTCGAGGTCGCGGGCCCCGTAGAGCGGGCCGCGGGTGCCGACGTGGCACAGCGCCGCGGCGTCCAGCAGGCCCTCCTCGGCCGCCCGCCGGAACGGGGTGCCGTGCGTGTAGGCGGCCCCGAAGTACGTGTCCCACGTGTCCAGGTGGGCGTCCAAGTGCAGCAGCGCCACGGGTCGGCCGGCGCGCTCGACGGCGGCGCGCAGCAGCGGCAGCGCGACGGTGTGGTCCCCGCCGAGGGCCAGCAGGGAGGCCCCGCCGGCGGTGAGGGCGAGGGCCCCGGCCTGCACGGCCTCGATCGCGGCCCCGAGGTCGAAGGGGTTCACCACGAGGTCCCCGGCGTCGGCCACCTGCGCCTGGGCGAACGGGGCGGTCCCGCTCGCCGGGTTGTAGGGGCGCAGCAGCCGCGAGGACTGGCGCACGTGCCCCGGACCGAACCGGGCCCCGGGCCGGTAGGAGACCCCCGAGTCGAAGGGGACGCCCGCGACGACGATCCCGGGCGGCCGCCCGGCGGCCTCGGCCTCGTCGAGGCGCGGCAGCAGGGCGAACGTCGGCGCTCCCCCGTACCGCGGCACCCGGGACGAGTCGACCGGGCCGAGCCGCCCGTTCTCCGTGACGCGGGGGATGTGCACCATGGGCCTCACGGTATGGCCTGGCACGGCCCACGGCCAGAGGGTCAGATCGACCACATGGCGACCACGCCCAGCAGGGCGAGCACCACCACGAGGCCCCCGAGCCACAGCACGGCCCCCACGTCGGCGTGGACCCGCTCGCGCGCGATCCCCGCGGCCTGGACCCGGTAGCGGGACCGCTGCGTCCAGTGGATGACCAGCGCCGCCACCGCGCACAGGGCGGCCGGCGCGAGGGCGAGCACGCCGACCGTGCCGTACCACCGCAGGAACATGGCCGCGGAGACGACCATGGCCAGCAGGGACCGGTCCCAGCTCATCACGGTGCGCTCGGGCTGCAGGCCCGGGTCCTGGTGCAGGGCGGTCGCCCCCGGCAGTGCCATCGGCGTCCCGGCTCAGGCCGGCCGGAGCACGACGAAGACCAGCAGCGCCACCGCCACGAGCGCACCGCCCGTGGCGAGGATGGGCACCACCAGCGGCAGCGGCATCGGCCGGCCGTTGCGCATGGCCCGCTCCACCCGGATCCAGCGGAACCCCGCCGAGATGGCCAGCAGGGCGGCGATGAGCAGCAGGACGGACCCGGCCAGCTTGCGGGTCAGCGGATCGAACAGCGAGCCCGTGAAGGCCTCGACCGCGATCCCGCCAGCCACCAGCGCCAGGGAGGTGCGGATCCAGGCCAGGAACGTGCGCTCGTTGGCCAGGGTGAACCGCGGGTCGGGCTCCTGGCCGCCATCGAGGAGCCGGGTGGCGAACCGGCTCCGGGTCGGCAGGGTGGAGTCCTCTGCTCCCTGGGGTGACGTCATGTCCCCATCGTAGAATGGACGGGGTCGGCAGACCGACCCCTCGACCAGTCCCGGAGCCCTTCCTCGATGCCTGACGCCTCCACCCCCACCCAGCGCCGCGTGCCGGACGCCGAGCCGACGCGGGACCAGATCCGCCGCTGGCGGCGGTACCTCGCGGACGAGGTCGCCGAGGGGCAGATCTACCGGCAGATCGCCCGGCGCAAGGACGGCGCCGAGCGGGACATCCTGCTGGGCCTGGCGGCGGCGGAGCGCCGGCACGAGGAACACTGGCGGGCGCTGCTGGGGGACCACGCCAAGAACCCGCCGCCCCCCTCGCCGCACCGCACCCTGCTGCGCTGGCTGGCCAAGGTCTTCGGCTCGGTGTTCGTCCTGGCGCTGGCCCAGCGGGCCGAGTCGGACTCCCCCTACGCCAAGGACCAGCACGCCACGCCGGCCATGGTGGCGGACGAGGCCATCCACGAGGAGGTCGTGCGCGGGCTGGCCGCCCGGGGCCGGGAGAAGCTGGCCGGGGGCTTCCGGGCCGCCGTGTTCGGGGCCAACGACGGGCTGGTGTCCAACCTGGCCCTGGTGCTGGGCATCGGCGCCACCGGGGTGGCCAACCAGGTGGTGCTGTTCACCGGGATCGCCGGCCTGCTGGCCGGGGCCCTGTCCATGGCCGCCGGGGAGTTCGTCTCGGTCCGCTCCCAGCGCGAGCTGCTCGAGGCCTCCTCGCCCACCCAGGTCACCCTGGAGGCGGCCGAGCACCTGGACCTGGACCAGAACGAGCTGGTGCTGGTCTACCGGGCCCGGGGCATGTCCGAGGAGGACGCCGTGCACCGCGCCCAGGAGCGCCTGGGCTACTTCGACTGCGACTGCAACCCGTCCTTCTCCGCCCGGCCGGACGGCTCGCAGGGGCCGGTGGACCGGTCCGGGGACTACGAGGAGATCGGCAGCCCGTGGCACGCCGCCGGGTCCAGCTTCCTGTTCTTCGCCTCGGGAGCCATCATCCCGGTCATCCCGTACCTGTTCGGCATGGGCGGGATCGCCGCCATCGCGCTCTCCGCCGCGCTCGTGGGGATCGCCCTGCTGGGCACCGGCGGCGTGGTGGGCCTGCTCTCGGGCGCCTCGCCGCTCAAGCGCGGGGTGCGCCAGCTGGTCATCGGCTACGGCGCCGCCACCGTCACCTACCTGCTCGGGCTGCTCTTCGGCACGTCCCTCGCCTAGCCGCCAGCGGCCCGGGTCCGCCCCTCCCGCCGCGCGGGATCCGGACCCGGCTAGGGCGTTTGCCGTCGCGCTGAACTTGCCCCCGGACCTGCGGTTGTGCACATAATCAGTGACCAACCGCAGAGCGCGGAGAAGGAGGTAGCAACATGCGTGGAAGCAGCCTTGTCTGGACCATCGTCGGCATCCTGATCGCGATCGCCCTGATCATCTGGATCGTCTCGGCCCTCTGAGGACGGCCTCCCCGGCGCAGCCGGCCCACGCGGCCGGCCCTGCCCGGGACCGCCCTGATCACCTCGACGGCCCCCCTCCCCGGTGGAGGGGGGCCGTCGTGGTGTCCGGGCACCGTGGACCTGCCGGCCCCGCCGCCCTGCCGGGGGCGCGGGGACGACGACGGCCCCCTCCCGGGCGGGAGGGGGCCGTCGTCGTGGGGACCGGCGGGCCGGGGCCCGCCGGGCGGCTCAGAGCGCGGAGGGCTCCTCGTGGGCCGGGTAGACCTCGCGCAGCAGGTGCGCGGTCTCGGACGGGGTCTTGCCGACCTTGACGCCCGCGGCCTCGAGGGCCTCCTTCTTGGCCTGCGCGGTGCCGGAGGAGCCGGAGACGATGGCGCCGGCGTGGCCCATGGTCTTGCCCTCCGGGGCGGTGAAGCCGGCCACGTAGCCGACGACCGGCTTGGTGACGTTGTTCTTGATGAACTCCGCGGCCCGCTCCTCGGCGTCGCCGCCGATCTCGCCGATCATGACGATGGCCTTGGTGTCCGGGTCGGCCTCGAACGCCTCGAGGGCGTCGATGTGGGTGGTGCCGATGACCGGGTCGCCGCCGATGCCGATGGCGGTGGAGAAGCCCAGGTCCCGCAGCTCGTACATCATCTGGTAGGTCAGGGTGCCGGACTTGGAGACCAGGCCCACGCCGCCCTTGCCGGTGATGTTGGCCGGGGTGATGCCGGCCAGGGACTCGCCCGGGGTGATGATGCCGGGGCAGTTCGGGCCCAGGATGCGCGTGACGGGCTTGCCGTCGGCGCCGGTCTTCTGCTGGGACAGGGCGAAGAACTCGGCGGAGTCCTGCACCGGGATGCCCTCGGTGATGACCACGAGCAGCGGCATGCCGGCCTCGATGGCCTCGACCGCGGCGTCCTTGGCGAACTTCGGCGGGACGAAGACCACGGAGACGTCCGCACCGGTCTTCTCCATGGCCTCGCCCACGGAGCCGAACACGGGCAGCTCGACGTCGTTGCCGTGCTGGTCCGTGTGCGTCACGGTGGTGCCGGCCTTGCGGGCGTTGACGCCGCCGACGATGTTGGTCCCGGCGTGCAGCATGCGCGCGGTGTGCTTGGAGCCCTCACCGCCGGTGATGCCCTGGACGATGACCTTGGAATCCTTGTTCAGGTAGATCGACATGTGTGCAGTCCGTCCTTACTTCGTGGCCTGGTGGGCCAGCTCGGCGGCCTTGTCGGCGCCTTCGTCCATGGAGGTGGCCTGGGTGACCAGCGGGTGGTTGGCCTCGCGCAGGATGCGGCGGCCCTCGTCCACGTTGTTGCCGTCGAGGCGCACGACGAGCGGCTTGGTGGCCTTGTCGCCGAGGATCTCCAGGGCCTTGACCACGCCGTTCGCCACGGCGTCGCACGCGGTGATGCCGCCGAAGACGTTCACGAACACGCTCTTGACCTGCTCGTCGTTGAGGATGACGTCCAGGCCCGCGGCCATGACCTCGGCCGAGGCGCCGCCGCCGATGTCCAGGAAGTTGGCCGGCTTGACGTTGCCGTGCTTCTCGCCGGCGTAGGCGACCACGTCCAGGGTGGACATGACCAGGCCCGCGCCGTTGCCGATGATGCCCACCTCGCCGTCGAGCTTGACGTAGTTGAGGTCGTTCGCCTTGGCCTTGGCCTCCAGCGGGTCCTCGGTGCGCTTGTCCACGAGCTCGGCGTGGCCGGCCTGGCGGAACTCGGCGTTCTCGTCCAGGGTGACCTTGCCGTCCAGGGCCAGGATGTCACCGGCGCCGGTCTTGACGAGCGGGTTGACCTCCACGAGGGTGGCGTCCTCCTGCTCGAAGACCTCCCACAGCTTCACGAGCACCTCGGCGACCTTGCCGCGCAGCTCCTCCGGGAAGTTGGCCTCGGCCACGATCCGCTCCGCCGTGGCGGCGTCGATGCCGGTCAGCGGGGACACGGGCACCTTCGCCAGGGCCTCGGGGCGCTCGACGGCGAGCTGCTCGATCTCCATGCCGCCCTCGACGGAGCACATGGCCAGGTAGGTGCGGTTGGCCCGGTCCAGCAGCACGGAGAAGTAGTACTCCTCGGCGATGTCCGCGCCCTGGGCGATCATGACCTGGTGGACGGTATGGCCCTTGATGTCCATGCCCAGGATGGCCTTGGCGTGCTCGTAGGCCTCGTCGGCGGTCTTGGCGACCTTCACGCCACCGGCCTTGCCGCGGCCGCCGACCTTCACCTGCGCCTTGACGACGGTCACGCCGCCGATCTTCTCAGCGGCCGCCTTGGCCTCGTCCGGGGTCTGCGCCACGATGCCGGCCAGCACGGGAACGCCGTGTGCCTCGAACAGATCGCGCGCCTGGTATTCATACAGGTCCACGGGTTGGGGTCCTTCTGCGTCGAAAACGGGGACGGCACGGATTCCGCGGGCGGCGTCTGGGCACGGCTCCGCCCCAGGCACCCGGGCGTCTGCACGCCGGGACTCGGGCGAGGCGTGTCCGGCTCGGCGGAAGCCGGCCGGAAGCCCGGGATACCCGGGCATTCCATCCCATACCCTAGTGCACTCCGTGCGGTGCACGTCTCAATCGGCCGTGCTCGCGGCCGTGGCCGCGGCAGGGAGCCTCAGTCCGCCTTCGTCAGCGGCGCGTAGCGCAGCAGCAGGCGCTTCTCCGTCCCGGCGAAGTCCACCGTGGCGACCGTCTTGTCCCCCGTGCCGGCCAGGGACAGCACGGTGCCGCGGCCGAAGGTGCCGTGGTCCACCGCGTCCCCCGGGTTCAGCGCCACGATCTCCTTGTTCGGCTGCACCCGGGTGGGCTTGGCGCCCCGGGCCGGCACCGTGAGCCGGGCGTCGTCCGAGAAGGAGCCCGACGCGCGGGCGGGCCGGTTCGAGGCCGTCCCGGCCCCCCAGTGGGAGCCGGAGAAGCGCTGGGGGTACCGCGAGCCCTGGCCGGGGTGCCCGCCGATGGACCCGCCGTCCCAGCCGCCGGGCCGGGACGAGCCCTCGCGCTCCCACACGAGCAGGGTCTCGGGGATCTCGGCGAGGAACTGGCTGGGCGGGTTGAACTGGTGCTGGCCCCACAGGGACCGGGCCTCCGCGCGCGAGACGAACAGCCGGCGCCGGGCCCGGGTGAGGCCCACGTAGGCCAGCCGCCGCTCCTCGGCGAGCTCCTTCTCGTCCGTCATGGACCGCGAGTGGGGGAACACGCCGTGCTCCATGCCGGTGAGGAACACGACCGGGAACTCCAGGCCCTTGGCGGTGTGCAGGGTCATCAGCGTGACCTGGCCCAGCCGGTCGGCCAGCGCGGCACCCTCGGTGTCCGGGGCGTCCGGGAGCTGGTCGGCGTCCGCCACGAGGGCCACCTGCTCGAGGAAGTCCCCGAGCGTGCCGCCGGGGTTGTTGCGCTCGAACTCGCGCACCACGGCCACGAGCTCGCCGAGGTTGTCCGCGCGGGACTCGTCCTGCAGGTCCTCGGAGGACCGCAGCGCCTCGAGCATCCCGGTCTGCTCCAGGACGGCCTCGAGCACGGTGGCCGGCCCGGAGGAGGCGGCCACCTGTGCGAGGTCGTCCAGCAGCTGGACGAAGCCGGCCACGGCCCTCGCCGAGCGGGTGGCCATGGCGGGGGCCTGGTCGGCCCGGCGCAGGGCCTCGAGGAACGTGGAGCGCTCGCGCGCCTGGAGGGCCGCCACGGCCCCCTCGGCGCGGTCCCCGATCCCCCGCTTGGGCTCGTTGAGGATCCGGCGCAGGTTGACGTCGTCGTCCGGGTTGTCCAGCACGCGCAGGTAGGCCAGCGCGTCCTTGATCTCCTTGCGGTCGTAGAACCGCGTGCCGCCGACCACCCGGTAGGGGATGCCCTTGGTGACGAGGCGCTCCTCGAGGGACCGGGACTGGGCGTTGGTGCGGTAGAACACCGCCACGTCGGCCGGGCGGATGCCCTCCTCGTCCTGGAGCCGGTCGATCGTGGCGGCGATCCACTCGGCCTCGGCGGACTCGTTCTCCGCGGCGTAGCCGACGATCTTCTCCCCCGCCCCCTCGGCGGTCCACAGGTTCTTGGGCCGGCGCTGCGGGTTCTTGGAGATCACCGCGTTGGCGGCGTCCAGGATGGTCTGCGTGGAGCGGTAGTTCTGCTCCAGCTTGATGGTCCGCGCCTGCGGGTAGTCCTGCTCGAACTCCACGATGTTGCGGATGTCCGCGCCGCGGAAGGCGTAGATGGACTGGTCCGAGTCGCCCACCACGGTCAGCTCGCCGCCGTCCGTCTCCACGCCCTCGGGCTCCCCGGCGGGGCCGGTGAGCAGCCGGACCAGGCGGTACTGGGCGTGGTTGGTGTCCTGGTACTCGTCCACGAGCACGTGCCGGAACCGGCGGCGGTAGTTGTCCAGCACCGCCGGGAACGCCTCGAACATGTTGACGGTCATGCCGATCAGGTCGTCGAAGTCCATGGCATTGGCCTGGCGCAGCCGGGCCGTGTACTCGGTGTAGACGGTGGCGACCGCCTGGGCGAACGGCTCGGAGGAGCCCACGGACATCGCGTGGTCCTCGCAGTCCACCAGCTCGTTCTTCAGCGCGCTGATCCGGTTCAGGAGCGCCTTGGGGGCGAACCGCTTGGGGTCCAGGTCGTGGGCCTTGGCGATCGAGGTGACCAGGCGCAGCGAGTCCGCCGAGTCGTAGATGGAGAAGTTGGTCTTCAGCCCCACCGTGGTGGCCTCGCGGCGCAGGATGCGCACGCACGAGGAGTGGAACGTGGAGATCCACATCTGGCGCGCGGCGGGCCCGACGAGGGCGCCGATGCGCTCGCGCATCTCCGCGGCGGCCTTGTTGGTGAAGGTGATGGCCAGGACCTCGTGCGGCCGGGCCCGTCCCGTGGCCAGCGCGTAGGCGATCCGGTGGGTGAGCACGCGGGTCTTGCCCGAGCCGGCGCCGGCGACGATGAGCAGCGGGGAGCCGGCGTGCTCCACGGCCCGCCGCTGCTGGTCGTTGAGTCCCTCGAGCAGCTCCCCGGTGGTCGGGGCGCGGTGCGCGGGCGCCGTGGAGGCGAACCCCGCCTCGGGGTCGGCGGAGAACGGTTCGGCGGCACGGGAGGTGAACAGGCCGGGCAGGGCCGTCTGGAAATGCTGGGACATGGTGGCCTCCAGTCTACCGAGCGACCCGGACGCCCACGGGGCCCGTCCACAGCCGCGTCGGCGGCCTCAGGCCTCGAGGCTGGCGCCGCAGACGCCGCAGGTCTCTACCCGCCGGCGCCCCCAGCGGGCCACGGGCACGAAGAACAGCGTGAGCTGCCGGAACGTGCGCGCGCGGGCCCACTGCGTGGTGTTGTGACACCGCGGGCAGGTCCGCATGGCCCCGGGACCGAGGAGCTGCTGGCGGGAGTCCAGGCCGACGATGAAGAACATGGGCCCAGCGTAGGCGCCACACCGGTGCCCGGTCCGGGGGTCCTCCCCCGGGCTGGGATAATCGTGGCCGGAGGTTCACGTGTCCCAGAAGAAGAAGCGGCGTTCCGGCGCCCAGTCCCCGGCGGCGTCCCGGACCGCACGGCCCGGCGCCGGCCGGTCCCGCACCGCGACCGGCGCACCACGGTCCGGCACCGGCAAGGAGCCCCGGCCCGCCGCCGTCGGGCCCGTCCGCCACCCGCGGCCCTCGGTGGCCCAGGTCCGGCAGGACCTGGAGTCCTCGGGCCGGCAGGAGGGCAGCCCGGGGATGCTCGTGGCCGCCCTGCTGGGCACCACGGTGTTCATGTTCGTGTACCTGCACGTGCTGGTGCTGCAGCAGATGACGCAGCTGACCGGTGGGCTGGCCATGCCGGACTCGCTGTTCGCCTACGACGCCGGCTACCTCGCCCGGCTGGACGCGGCCATGGACGATCCCGCCCACGGGCAGCTGAACTGGGTGCACAAGACCGCCGGGGTCATCTTCCCGGTCGCGGTCGGGCTGTCCGTGGCGGCCGTGGCGGCGTGGAGCCTGCCGCGCGGGATCGGGCGCTGGGCCTCCTACGCGGCCGGGCTGGCCTTCGCCGTGGTGGACATCGTGGAGAACGTGCTCATCGAGTCGGCCCTGCGCGCCGGCGGGCAGGGCGCGGGCCTGGCCTCGGCCTCCACGAGCGCGCGGTGGGTGCTGCTGGTGGCGATCACGCTGTGGGTCGTCCTGCTCGTGGCCGGGCGGATCCGGCGGCTGGTGCGCGAGCGCCGGGAGGCCACGACGGGCGCGGTTCGACGACAGCGGGGCCCGAGCGCGTAGGATGGTCCGGTGGACGGGCACTCCTGCGTGATCGCGGGGATCCCGGTCCCGCCCCCGTAGCTCAGTAGGATAGAGCGACCCTCTCCTAAAGGGTAGGCCATCGGTTCGATTCCGGTCGGGGGCACCAGCGGGCACGCGCACGGCGAGGGAGGCCCCCGGGCATGACCACCGGCATCGTCCTCGCCGCCGTCGCCGCCATCCTCGTCGGCTCGACCCTGCAGCGGCTCTCCGGCACCGGCGTCGGGCTCGTGGTGGCCCCCGTCCTGGCCCTGCTGCTGGGCCCCTCCCTCGGCGTCCTCGTCACCAACTCCACCACCGTGGTCTCCGGTTTCCTCATCATGCTGGCCGTGCGCCGGCACATCCACTGGCGGCGCGCCGCCGCCCTGCTGGCCCCGGCGCTGCTCGGCGCCGTCCCCGCCGCGCTCATGGTGCGGGACCTGGACGCCGGATGGCTCAACGTGGTCATCGGCTCGGTGGTGCTGGTGGCGCTCGGGCTGGTCTTCGGGGTGCCGCGCGTGCCGCACGTGCGCTCGCGGCTGCTGACGGTGGGGACCGGGATCGCCGGGGGCTTCCTGAACACCGGCGCCGGCGTGGCCACCCCGGCCATGGTCATGTACGCCGCGCTCACCCGGTGGGACCAGCGCGCCTTCGCCGCCACGATGCAGCCCACCTTCATGGTCCTGGGCCTGTTCTCCGTCGCCGCGAAGCTCACCCTGGGGGCCACGGCACCCGCCCAGCTGCCGCCGTGGTGGTTCTTCCTCGTGATCGTGGCCACCGTGGTCGTCGGGATTCGGGTGGGCACGCGCCTGTCCCGGAGCGTCTCCCTCGGCGCCGCGCGCCGGGTCGCCATCGCACTCGCCGGCCTCGGCGGGGCCGTGACCGTGGTGCGCGGCGTCCTCATGCTGGCCTGACGCGTGGGCGGCGCGTGATCGTATCCCCCGGGCCCGGCCGGCGCAAGGGACCGGCCCGCAGATGACCCCGCATGTCCCCGCCGGTCCCCCGGAGTCGTCGCGCGACCGCCCGGACGACATCCCGTGTCACCCGCATCACTCCTGATGAAGCCCGCCTTGGCCGCCTCGACGGGCGGTGGATAGACAGGTGCCACCGCACCCCACCGCACAGGAGGACCAGTGGAGAATCGCCAGCCGGCGTACCTCGGGACAGCCGTCCCGGGCCCGCACACCCCCGACCCGCTCCCGCGCCCCGGGACACGTCCCGGTACGCCGAGGGAGGTCCGCGCCCGCCGGGCCCGCACGCGGTTCCCCGGCCGGAGCACGGCCGCCGTCGGGCTCCTCCTCACCGGCCTGCTGGCGCTCACGGCCTGTGGCGATCCGGCGACGGGGGCCGGGGAACCTACCGGCGAACCACGGCGCGGGGGCACCCTCACCTACGCCACCGGCGACGTGGAGCCGGCCTGCCTCGACCCGATCGTCTCCGGCAACGTCCCGCAGGCCCTGGTCTCCACGCAGTACCTCGAGCCGCTGTTCCACCAGGACGAGGACGGGGAGATCGGCCCCTGGCTCGCGGAGTCCTGGGAGTGGTCGGAGGACCGGCTCGCCCTGGACATCACGGTGCGGGACGACGTGACCTTCACGGACGGCCAGCAACTCAACGCCGAGACCATCCGGGAGAACGTCGAGTACATCAAGGACCCCGCCACGTTGTCCTCCACCGCGATCCTCGCCGTGGAGAAGGTCGAGTCCGTGGAGGTCGTGGACGAGTTCACCGCCCGGCTGCACCTCTCCTCACCGGACAACGCCCTGCTGGAGCACTTCGCCCAAGTCTGGGTGCCCATCCAGTCCCAGAAGGCGCTGGCCCGCGGCATGGAGGAGAACTGCCTGTCCCCCGTCGGCACCGGCCCGTTCACCGTGGAGAGCTGGAGCAAGCAGCGCCAGATCGTCCTGGTGCGCAACGAGGACTACCACACGCCCGCCCCGACGGCCGGGCACTCCGGGCCGGCCTACCTGGACCGGATCGTCTGGCGGTTCCTGCCGGACCACGCGAACCGCTTCTCCGCCCTGCAGGCCGGCGAGGTGGACGTCATCGACGTGATCCAGCCCCAGGACGCGATCGCGGCGGACGCGGACCCGGCCCTGGACACGCTGATCGGCTCCCGGCCCGGGCACGTGGTCAACCTGACCTTCAACACCACGCAGGAGCCCTTCGGCGACCGGCGGGTCCGGGAGGCCTTCACCCGGGCCGTGGACGTGGATGCCGCACTCAAGAGCATCTTCCTCGGCACGGTGGAGCGCTCCAACGCGGTGCTCAGCTCGATCACGAAGTACGACCTCCAGCAGCCGGAGGTCTTCGCCACCGATGTCGCGCGTGCCAACGCGCTGCTGGACGAGGCCGGCTGGACCGAACGTGACGCCGAGGGCTACCGGACGAAGGACGGCCGGCGGCTCTCGGCCACCGTGCTGCAGACGGAGTCCGTGCTCGTCCCGGTCGCCGTGCTCGAGCAGTTCCAGGCCAGTGCCAAGGAGGTCGGCTTCGAGCTGCTCATCAGCCAGGAGGAGCAGTCCACCTTCAACGAGCGCCGCTACGCCTGGGACTACGACCTGGCGCCGATGTACTACACGAAGAACTCGCCGGCCGTGCTGAACCTGACCCACCACACGGACAACATCCCCTCCGTGATCGAGGGCGGCTACCACGCCAACAACCACGGCCTCGAGGGGCCCGAGGCCGAACGGATCGACCAGTTCCTGGACACCGGGTCGACGACCGCCGACGAGCAGGAACGCCGGGAGTCCTACACCGCCGCCCAGGACGCCATCCACGCCCAGTACCTGAACCTGCCGATCTTCGACCAGCAGACCCGCCTGGGGATCCGCGCCGACGTCGAGGGCGTCCGGCTCGCCTCGCCCCTCGGCATGCCCATCTTCCACGACACCTGGTTGGACCGCCCATGACCGCCATCCTGCCCACCCCCGCTCCAGCTGCCGCCGACCCCGCGGGACCCGCCGCCACCGGCCGTCCGGGCCGCCGCGCCCGGGCCACCTCAACGGCCCGCTGGGTGCTGACGCGGGTCGCCGGCGCCGCCTTCGTCCTCTGGGCCGTGGCCACCATCTCGTTCTTCGCCCTCCGCCTGGTGCCCGGCGATCCCGTGGACGCGCTCCTGGGTGGGCCCGGCAACAACGCCACCGAGGCGGTCCGCCAGCAGACCCGCGAACTGTACGGCCTGGACCGTCCCGTCCTGGTCCAGTACGGGACGTTCCTGCTCGGACTGCTCCGTGGCGATCTCGGCCAGTCCTACCAGCTGCGCCAGCCGGTGGCCGAGGTCCTCGGTGAGCAGGTCGGCAACACCCTGCTGCTCGCCGCCCTCGCGCTGGCCACGGCGTGGGCGTTCGCCCTCGCGCTGGCCCTGTGGTCCGTCCGCTCGGGGCACACGGCCGCCCTCGTGGCGAACGTGCTGGAGATCGTCTCCGCCGCCGTCCCGCACTTCTGGCTCGGCACCGTGCTCATCCTGGTGTTCAGCGTGAACCTGCAGCTGCTGCCGGCCACCTCCGGGGCTCCCGGCGTGGAGGGCCTCGTCCTGCCCGTGGTCACCCTGGCGGTGCCGCTGGCCGGGTTCCTCGGCCAGTCCATGCGCGAGTCCATGCTCACCGCCATGCACTCCCCCTTCGCCCTGTCCGCCCGCGCCCGCGGCGAGGCCGAGACCGGGGTGAGCCTGCGCCACGCCCTGCGCCACGCCGCCCTGCCCGGTATCAACCTGTCCGGCTGGGCCTTCGGCTCCCTGGTCTCCGGCGCCGTGGTGGTGGAGACCGTGTTCGCCCGTCCCGGACTCGGACGCACCCTGCTGGAGGCCGTCACCATCCGCGACGTCCCGGTGGTCCTCGGGGTCGTGCTGCTGATCGCCGCGGTCTACGTGGTGGTCACGCTCCTGAGCGACCTCGCCGAACGCCTCGCCGACCCCCGCCTCCGCGACGCCTGAGCGTCCCACCCCGCATCCCCGAAGGCAGCCATGACCCAGACCGTTCCGGCCACCACGCCGTCCACCGCCCTCGCGGCCCCGCCCACCCCACCCGCCGGTCCACGACGCCGGCGCCCCGGCCCCGCCGTCCTCCTCCCCGCGGCGGTGGTCGCCCTCCTGGCGGCCGCGGCCCTCGCCCCCGGCCTGCTGACCCCCGGTGACCCGCTGGCCATGGAACCGGCCAATGCGTTCGCCGCCCCCTCCCCCGCCCACTGGTTCGGCACGGACGAGTCCGGCCGCGACGTGTTCACCCGGGTCGTCCACGGCGCCCGCGACTCCCTGTCCATCGGCGTGCTGGCCACCGTGATCGGCGTCGGGCTCGGGCTCGCGCTGGGGGCGCTCGCGGGCTGGGGATCGAGGGCGGTGGACTACGGCGTGAACCGCCTCCTCGAGGTGCTCTTCGCCTTCCCCAACCTGCTGCTGGCCCTGCTCGTCATCACGATCCTGGGCCCCGGCGTGGTCACCACCACCCTGGCCGTGGGCCTGTCCACGGCTCCCGGGTACGCCCGGATGATCCGCTCCCAGGTGCAGTCGATCAAGCGGTCGGGCTACGTGGAGGCCTCCATCGTCCAGGGTCGCTCGCGCTGGTTCATCCTCCGCCGGCACGTGCTGCCGAACGTGGCCGCCCCCCTGTTCATCCTCGCCACGCTGGGCGTGGGCCAGGCCATCGTGTGGGCATCGTCGCTGAGCTTCCTCGGCCTCGGCGCCACCCCGCCGGCCCCCGAGTGGGGGGCCATGCTCTCGGCCGGCCGGGGGTACATGTCCATCGCCTGGTGGATCACCCTGTTCCCCGGCCTGTTCATCGTTCTCAGCGCAGCCGCCACCACCGTCCTCGGACACGGCCTCCAGCAGAAGCTCAAGGAGCAGTCATGACCCAGCCCACCGAATCCACGCCCGAGGACACCAGGCCGGCGCCGCCGGCGCCAACGGTCACGGCGCCGGCCGGCACCGCCGCCGCGGCCCGGGTCCGGAACCTCTCCGTGGCCTTCGGCGACCGTCGCCACGCGGTGCCCACGGTCCACGGCGTGGACCTGGAGATCCAGCCCGGCGAGTGCCTGGCGATCGTGGGCGAGTCCGGATCCGGGAAGTCCGTCACGGCCCGCTCCCTGATCGGGCTCACCGGGGACAACGCCCTCGTCTCGGCCGATGCCCTCGAGGTGGGCGGCGTCGACCAGCTCGCCAACGGTCCGCGCCAGTGGCGCCGGGTCCGCGGCGCCGAGGTGGGCTACGTGCTGCAGGACGCCCTCGTCTCGCTCGACCCCCTGCGCCCCATCGGCCGCGAGATCGACGACGCCCTGCGCCTGCACACGCGCCTCGACCGGTCCCAGCGCCGGGCGAAGGTCCTGCAGCTGCTCGACGACGTCGGCATCCCGGATCCCGGGCAACGGCTCCACCAGCGCTCCGGCGAGCTCTCCGGCGGGCTGCGCCAGCGCGCCCTGATCGCCACGGCCATCGCCCTCGACCCACCGCTGCTCGTCGCCGACGAGCCGACCACGGCCCTGGACGCCACCGTCCAGCGGCAGATCCTGGACCTGCTGGCCCGCCTCAAGGACCAGGGCACCGCGTTGCTGCTCATCAGCCACGACCTGGCCGTCGTCGGGGATCTCGCCGACCGGATCGCGGTCATGCAGGCCGGCCGGATCGTGGAGACCGGCCCGAGCGCCGAGATCCTGGCCGACCCGCAGCACCCCTACACCCGGCGACTGCTGCGCGCCGTCCCCACCGGCCGGCCCCGCGGCACCGCCCTCTCGGAGAGCCCCGTGGCCACCTCCGACCGACAGCACCGGCTGATCGCGTCCCGCCGGGGCCTCGAGCCGGTGGCGACCGACGAGGCCGCCGCGACCGAACCCCTGCTGGTCGGCACCGGACTGCGCAAGGCCTTCCGCAATCCCGACCGCAGCGAGCGGGTGGCCGTGGACGACGTCTCGTTCTCCCTCGCGCGCGGCACCACCCTCGGCATCGTCGGTGAGTCGGGCTCCGGCAAGAGCACGATCGCCCGGATGGCCCTGGGCCTCACCCGTCCCGACGCCGGCACGGTCCGGTTCCGGGGACAGGACTGGAGCGCGATGACGGAGCGCGAGCGCCGGCCCCACCGTCGCCGCATCGCCTCGATCTACCAGGACCCCCTGGGATCCTTCGATCCCCAGTGGAGCGTGGAGCAGGTGCTGGCCGATGCCCTCATCGACGGCGGCGCGCTCTCCGGCGCCGACCGACGGGACGAGGTCGTGCAACTGCTGGAGACCGTGGGGCTCGGTGCGGACCACCTGCGCCGGCGGCCGGCGCGGCTCTCGGGCGGCCAGCGCCAGCGCGTGGCCATAGCCCGCGCCCTGGCCTCCGGCCCGGAGGTGATCGTGTGCGATGAGCCGGTCTCCGCCCTGGACGTCTCCATCCAGGCCCAGGTCCTGGACCTGCTGGACGAACTGCAACGCCAGTTCGGCCTCAGTTACCTCTTCATCTCCCACGACCTAGGCGTCGTCCAGCACGTCAGCGACGAGATCGTGGTGATGCGCCAGGGGCGGGTCGTGGAGGCCGGGCGCGCCCACCAGGTGTTCGCCCGCCCCAGCCACCCCTATACCCAGGCCCTGCTCGACGCCGCTCCGCGGTTGTCGGTGTCCACCGGAGGAGCCGCATGAGCGCCACCATCCAGGACACCACCCCGGACCTCCGGCGGCTGGACCGGCACTGGCGCACTGCGCGCGTCCTGTCCAGCCACCACCCGCTGACCTAGCGGGCCCGGGAGATCGGGCAGCGACGGCTCACCGGTGATACCGGCATCGCTCCCGTCTCCGTGGGTGCAGCGAGCCCCGGCGGCACCGCCTCCGGCACGTCCCCGACCCTCGCCACCACGTCCACCCCCGCCTCCCCGAAGGAGACCACCGCATGAGCGCGCCCCTGTTCTTCAACGCCTTCCTCATGAACACCGGTTCCCACATCCAGCACGGCCAGTGGCGCCACCCCGAGGCCCGCCAGTCCGAGTTCAACGACCTGCGGCTGTGGCTGGACCTGGCCCGCACCCTGGAGGAGGGACTGTTCGACGCGATGTTCTTCGCCGACGTCTCCGGTCTCTACGGGCCCGCCGGCGGGCAGTACACGGACAACGTCCACGAGGGACTGCAGATCCCCTCCAACGACCCGACCGTGCTGCTCGGCGCGCTGGCCGTCGTGACCGAGCACATCGGCCTGGCCACCACGTCCAACGTAATGCAGAACCACCCGTTCAACTTCGCCCGCCAGCTCTCGACCCTGGACCACCTCTCCCGGGGTCGGGTGGCGTGGAACATCGTCACCTCCACCCAGGAGAACGCCGCCCGCAACTTCGGCCTGCCGGCCCTCGTGGACCACGACGCCCGCTACGACTGGGCGGACGAGTACCTCGACGTGGTCTACAAGCTCTGGGAGGGGTCCTGGGACGACGGTGCCCTGCTCCGGGACCGGGCGGGCGGGCGCTTCGCCGACCCGGCGCGCATCCACAAGATCCACCACGAGGGCCCGCGGTACTCGGTGGAGGGACCCCACCTGCCCTCGCCGTCCCCGCAGCGCACGCCCCTGCTGTTCCAGGCCGGCGGCTCCGAGCGCGGCATCCGCTTCGCCGCCCAGCACGCCGAGTGCCAGTTCATCATGACGCCGAATCCGCGCGTGGCACGGGAGCACATCGAGCGGGTGCGGGCCCGGGTGGCCGAGGCCGGACGCGACCCGCAGGACGTGAAGTTCTTCCAGGGCCTGTCCCTCGTCCTCGGGGACACCGAGGCGGACGTGCGGGCCCGGGAACAGGACTATCTCGAGTACGCCTCGGTCACCGGCTTCCTCACGCACGCCTCCCTCGGGATCCTGCCGGACGGGACGCGGCTCCCGGAGGACACCCGCCTCATCGACATCCCGAACAACGGCGGCCAGGCACACGTGGAGTGGCTGCGCCGGGCCACGCCCGAGCGGGAGCCCACCCTGGCCGACCTGGCCAACGGCCGGATCCGGCGCGGCTACGCGGCGGGGACGCCCGAGCAGGTCGCGGACCAGCTCGAGGCCTGGCAGGAGGCCGGGGTGGACGGGATCAACCTCATCAACTGGCGCCTGCCCGGGACCTACGAGGAGTTCAACGAGAAGCTCCTGCCGGTCCTCCAACGCCGGGGCCTGGCCAAGACCGAGTACGCCGAGGGCACCTTGCGGCACAAGGTCTTCGGCCGGGACCGGCTGCCGGACGACCACCCGGGCGCCCGGTACCGCGGAGCCTTCACCCCGGCCGCGGCCGGGGCCTGATCGGACCGGCCGTCACCGGGGCATGGCCGGGCCGGCCCCGTCCCGACCGAGACCCTCTGGACGCCGGCCGGTGCCGTGCCCGACCGCGGTGCCGGCACCCGTCCGGCTCAGCCCCGCGGCGCCGGGGACGGGTCGTCGAACTGGGTCCGGTACAGCTCGGCGTAGCGGCCGCCGGCGGCCAGCAGCTCCTCGTGCGGGCCCTCCTCGACCACCCGGCCGTCCTCGACCACCAGGATCCGGTCGGCCGAGCGGATGGTGGAGAGCCGGTGCGCGATCACGACGGCGGTCCGGCCCGTCAGCGCCTCGGCCAGCGCCGCCTGGACGGCCTTCTCGGACGTGGAGTCCAGCGCGGCGGTCGCCTCGTCCAGCAGCACGACGCGCGGCTCGGCCAGCAACAGGCGGGCGATCGTCATCCGCTGGCGCTCCCCGCCCGAGAGACGGTAACCGCGCTCCCCCACGACCGTGTCGAGCCGGTCCGGCAGCCCTTCGACGACCTCGCGCAGCCGGGCCCGGTCGATCGCGTCCCAGATCTCCTGCTCCCCGGCATCGGGGCGGGCCAGGGTGAGGTTGCCGCGGATCGTGTCGTGGAACAGGTGCCCGTCCTGGGTCACCATGCCGACGGTGGCCTGCAGGGAGGCGAAGGTCGTGTCCCTGACGTCGCGGCCGTTGTAGCGGATGGCGCCCGCGTCGGCGTCGTAGAGCCGGGCCAGCAGGGAGGCGATCGTGGACTTGCCCGCCCCGGAGGTGCCCACGAGCGCGTACGTCTGCCCGGGCTGGACGGTGAAGGACACGCCGTGCAGCACCTCCGCCCCGCCCCGGCGGTCGAGCACCGCCACGTCCTCGAGGGAGGCCAGGGAGACCTGCTCGGCGCTCGGGTAGGAGAACCGCAGGTCCTCGACCTCCAGGGTCACCGGCCCGCCCGGGATGGGCAGTGCATCGGGCTTCTGGCGGATCAGCGGTTCCAGGTCCAGGATCTCGAAGACGCGGTCGAAGGAGACGAGCGCGCTCATGATCTCCACCCGGGCGTTGGCCAGGCCGGTCAGGGGGGCGTACAGACGGGTCAGCAGCAGGGCGAGGGTGACGACCTCGCCCGCGTCGAGGGTCCCGGCGATCGCCTGCAGTCCGCCGATGCCGTACACGGCGGCCAGGGCCAGGGCGGAGACCAGCGTCAGCATGGTGGTGAACACGGACTGCCGCACCGAGATCCCCACCCCGGTGGCCCGCACCCGGTCGGCACGCGAGGCGAACTCGGCCGACTCGCGCCCGGGGTCACCGAAGAGCTTGACCAGGGTGGCGCCCGGCGCGGAGAACCGCTCGGTCATCTGGTCGCCCATCGCCGCGTTGTGGTTCGCGCGGGTCCGGCTCAGCTCCGCCAGGGTGCGGCCCATCCGCCGGGCCGGCAGCAGGAAGACCGGCAGCAGCACGAGGGAGACCAGCGTGACCTGCCAGGAGGTCGAGAGCATGACCCCGAGGGTGAGCACCAGCGAGACGAGGTTCATCACCACGCCGGACAGCGTGCGGGAGATGGCGGACTGCGCCCCGATCACGTCGTTGTTGAGCCTCGAGACGAGGGCCCCGGTGCGGGTGCGCATGAAGAAGGCGATCGGCATGGTCTGGACGTGGTCGAACACCGCGGTGCGCAGGTCGTAGATGATCCGCTCACCGAGGTCCGAGGACAGCCAGCGGGTCACCACGCCCAGCGCGGCGTCCAGCACGGCCACCAGCGCGATGAGCAGCGCCAGGCGGACCACCAGCCCGGCGTCCCGGCCGCCCACGATGGCGTTGACCACCCCTCCCGCGAGGACCGGCGAGGCCACCCCCAGGACCGCCCCGGCCACGGACAGCACCAGGTAGAACGCCAGCTTGCCCCGGTAGCGACCGGCGAAGGCCAGGGTCCGCCTCACGGTGCCCGGGCGGAGCTTCGTCTGGGCGGTGGCCGAGCCGCTGCTCATCCGGTACATGGACATCATCGCGGCCCGTTCCATGCTCATGGCGCGGCGTCGCCTCCCTCCACGCGCGCGGCCAGCAGCCGCTCGATCCCGCGCAGGGACGCGCGGTGGGCCCGGTCGAAGCCGGCCTGCCCCATCCCCTCGGCCAGCCCCGCGGCGTAGCCGGCGAGGAACGCGGTGGCCGCGGCGTCGTCGTCCTCACCGGAGGCCGCCGCGGCGAGGCGTGCGGTGCGCGCGAGGCGGGCGAAATCCGGGCTGGCGCCGTCGAGCTCGAGGGCCGCCATCAGCCGCCGGGGCCAGTCGGTGCCGGCCCCCTCGGCGGGGTCCGGCGGGAGGGGGGTGGGATCGTCCTGGGGCACCGTCCCAGTCTAGGCGGCAGCGCGCGGACCGCCGGGGGGCTCAGGCGGCCGGGGCCAGGAAGTCCGTCCACTGCTCCGCCGGTCGCTCGAGTTCCCGGATGCGCCACTGGGGTCCGCGCGGCCGGGCGGGCGCCACGCGCAGGCTCCAGCCCATCTGGGCGAGCGAGCGGTCCCCCTTGGCGTTGTTGCAGGCCAGGCAGCACGCCACGAGGTTCTCCCACGAGTCCTCGCCGCCGCGCGAGCGGGGGTGGACGTGGTCCACCGTGGTGGCGGCGCGGCCGCAGTACGCGCACTGGTGCCCGTCCCGCCGCAGCACCCCGCGCCGGGAGACGGCCGCGGTCTCGGCGTGCGGGATGCGCACGTAGCGGTTCAGCAGGATCACCGCGGGCCGGCGGAGCGTGCAGGTGGGCCCGACGACGGGGTCCCCGCCATCGGCGAGCACGCTCGCCTTTCCCGTGACCACCAGCAGGATGGCACGCCGGTAGCTGACGACGGACAGCGGCTCGTAGCCGGCATTCAGGACCAGAGTGCGCATGGGGGTACCTCGCGGCTCGTGGGTGCCGCGCGCGCCGGATCGTCGGCCGGGACGACCCCGGCCATCCGGCGTCTGCGGAGTGCATCGGGGGACGATCAGCATCAGGATACGCCCGGGCCGCGCCCGCCCGTCACGGCGTCCCCCGCCATCGGGCGTGTCGGGAGCAGTGTTCACGGTGTCTTCACGGGGCATTCACGCCCGGGCCCGCCGGCGGCCGGGGACGACCGAGGGCCCCTCCGTCTCCCGGAGGGGCCCTCGGCGTGGTCGTCACGCGGCGCGGGGCCGCGAGGGGTCGGTCGTCAGCCGACGTAGGTGTAGTAGCCCAGCAGCGGGTTGCGGGTGACCGGGTGCAGGAAGGTGCCCACGGACGGGTTCTGGGCGCCGATCATCATGCCGTTGCCGACGTAGATGCCGACGTGGCCGCCGCCGTTCTGGTACACGAGGTCGCCCGGCTTCGGGTTGGAGGTCGGCACGAACTTGCCGGAGAAGCGGATGGCCGAGGTCTGGGACGGGATGGTGATCCCGGCCTGGCGGTAGGCCCAGGCCACGAAGCCGGAGCAGTCCCAGCCCGCGGTGGTCTTGCCGCCGTAGACGTAGGGGACGCCCACGCCGGCGTAGGCCGCGGACACGACGCCGCTCAGGCCGGTGCCGGAGGACTCCGGGGCCGGCTTGGGCGCCGCCTGCTCGGTGACCGTGGACTGGGAGGCGCGCTGGACCGGCTCGGCCTCGGCCGGGCGCTCGGTCTCGGCGCGGCGCTCCGGCTGCTCGGCACGGGCGGGGCGCTCGGCCTGCGCGGCGCGGGCCGGGCGCTCGGCGGTCCGCTCCTGGGCGACCGGGGCGGCGACCTCGGCGACCGGCTCGCGCTCGGCCGGGGTCTCGACGACGGGCTCGGGCTCCGGCTCGGGGGCCGGGGTGGAGTCGAGGGAGGCGCGGTCGAGCTCGACCTTCACGTCCTTGGCGGCGGCCACGTTGACGGCGGTGACGGCCGCGGCGCGCTCGATGTCCAGGCCCGGGGCGGGGATGCTGGTGGTCTCGCGCACGGCGGGAGCGCCCTGGGCGGGCATGCCGATGGTCAGGACCAGTCCGGAGGCTGCGGCCACGACGGCCGCCTGGCGGCCCACGGTGCCGGCGTTGGAGGACACGGCCCGGGAGATGGCCCCGAGCGGGTTGGCGGCGGCGGGGGTGGCGCGGTGGCGGGCCTCGGAGTGGCGCTTCGACACGGATGTACCTCTCTCACGTGCCGCCGGGCAGGACCGGCCCCCGCCATGATGACGACTGCTGTTGGGACACCGGGACTGCGGGGGGATGGCAAGCCTGCGGTGGGGCGCAGCCGCCGGGACCCGGCCGGAGCGCCGGGGTCCAAGGTATATCAAACGTTTATAAATGTCACACCGAGGTCACGGCGGCCTGTGCACGACGTGATGATTCTCTGGAAACTGCCACCAAGAACCGCAGAAATCCGCGGGAGTTCACTCCTCCACAACATCACGGAACGATTGCCCGTAGCGTGACGAAGATCACGAAAGCGGCCCTGGCGACCGGGTCAGGCCGTGCGGGCCTCGACCCGGATGTGCACCGCCGCGTCCTCGGACACCTCCAGGGCCACTGCACCCTCGCCCGCGCCGGCGGCGCGCACGGTGATGTAGCCGTCGCGGGTGTCCACGTCGATCTCCTGCCCCGGGCGAACCCCCGCCAGCGCGAGCTCCGCGAGCAGCTCGGGATCGGTCTGGATGGCCTCCGTCAGGCGCACCACCGTGTAGCGGCCCGGCTGCCGGCCGACCACGGACAGCGGCTCCCCGCTCTCGAGGGCCGGCACGCCGCCGGCGGCGGGGTCGCGGAGCTCACCCAGTCCGGGGATGGGGTTTCCGTACGGGGAGTCGACCGGATGGCCGAGCAGGTCCAGCAGGCGCAGCTCGACCTTCTCGCTCATCACGTGCTCCCAGCGGCAGGCCTCCTCGTGCACGTACGCCCAGTCGAGGCCGATGACGTCCGCGAGGAGCCGCTCGGCCAGGCGGTGCTTGCGCATCACGCCGACGGCCTTCTCGCGGCCCACCTCGGTGAGCTCGAGGTGGCGGTCGGTGGTGACGTGGACGAGGCCGTCGCGCTCCATGCGGGCCACGGTCTGGGACACGGTGGGGCCGGAGTGCTCCAGCCGCTCGGCGATGCGCGCACGCAGCGGGACGATCCCCTCCTCCTCCAGCTCGAGGATGGTCCGCAGGTACATCTCCGTGGTGTCAATCAGGTCCGTCACGTCCGGCTGCTTCCTCTCCAGGTCCCCTGCTCCCCCACGACCGGCCCGGGCCCCGGACCGGGGACGGCACGCGCGGAGGAGTCCGGGATCCATCCTAGCCGGGCCGCCGGACGCCGGGACCGGACCGTGGCAGCAGGGGCCGGCGGCCGCGACGACACGGATCCGGCCGCGCCGGGTCGATGCGGGAGAATGGGTGTCGCGGCCGGCGTGGCGGTGACGCACCGCCCGCCCCCGGGCCGCACGCCCCGCACGGCGGGTCGAGGACGTCGAGTCAGGAGATCGCATGAGCACACCCGAGGTGACCATCCCCCAGCAGCTGCTTCCCCGGGACGGACGGTTCGGCGCCGGTCCGTCCAAGGTCCGCCCGGAGCAGGTCCAGGCGCTCGTGGCGGCCGGCCCGCGGCTGCTGGGCACCTCCCACCGCCAGGCCCCGGTGAAGGACCTCGTGGGCAGCGTCCGCTCCGGCCTGAAGGACCTGTTCTCCGCGCCCGAGGGCTACGAGGTGGTCCTCGGCGTCGGCGGCTCCACCGCCTTCTGGGACGCCGCGAGCTTCGGCCTGGTCCGCTCCCGCGCCCAGCACCTGTCCTTCGGCGAGTTCGGGTCCAAGTTCGCCAAGGCCACGGACAAGGCCCCCTTCCTGGAGGCCTCCTCGATCCTCACCGCCGAGCCCGGCACCCGCCCGGAGCCGGTGGCCGAGGCCGGGGTGGACGTCTACGCCTGGCCGCAGAACGAGACCTCCACGGGCGTGGCCGCCCCCGTCCGGCGGGTCGAGGGGGCCGACGACGACGCCCTCGTGCTCATCGACGCCACCTCCGCCGCGGGCGGGCTGCCCGTGGACGTGTCCCAGGCCGACGCCTACTACTTCGCCCCGCAGAAGAACTTCGCCTCCGACGGCGGCCTGTGGCTCGCGCTGTTCTCCCCCGCCGCGCTCGAGCGCGTGGAGCAGGTCAAGGCCTCGGGCCGGTGGATCCCGGACTTCCTCGACCTGAAGACCGCGGTGGACAACTCGCTGAAGGACCAGACGTACAACACCCCGGCCCTGGCCACCCTCGTGATGCTGGACGAGCAGGTCCGGTGGATGAACGCCAACGGCGGGCTGGACTTCGCCACCGCCCGCACCTCCGACTCCTCGAACCGGGTGTACTCGTGGGCCGAGGCGTCCTCCTTCGCCACCCCGTTCGTGGCGCGCCCCGAGGACCGCTCCGCCGTCATCACCACGGTGGATTTCGCCGACGGCGTGGACGCGGCCGTGGTCGCGAAGGTGCTGCGGGCCAACGGCGTCGTGGACGTGGAGCCGTACCGCAAGCTCGGCCGCAACCAGCTGCGCATCGCCACGTTCGCCGCGATCGAGCCGGACGACGTGACGGCCCTGCTGGCCTGCATCGACCACGTGGTCGAGAAGCTCTCCTGACCCCTCGTCCCCCGGGACGGCGACGGCGGGGCACCCTCCAGGGGCGCCCCGCCGTTCGCGTGTCTCAGGCGGGGCGGTCCTCGCCCGCGTCCGGGTCGGCGGCGTCGCTCGCGGCATCCACGCCGTCCGCGTCCTCGCCGTCGTCCGCCGCGTCCCCCGCTTCACCCTCGGACTCGCCGTCCTCCCCGCGGAACCGGGCGAGCGCCTTCTCGGGGTCCTCCCCCGCGGCGATCGCGTCCAGCCGGACCTTCTCCTCCTGGCTGACGCGCTCGGACCACGGCACCCAGTCGGGGGCGAGGATGGCGTCCTGGCCGGGCAGCAGGCCCACCTCGCACACGGTCACGTGCTTGCTGCGCGGCGCGCGGGACAGGGTGGCGAACCACTCCCAGCCGCCGTATCCGGGCAGCGCGGCGGCGAAGCGGTGCGTCACCAGCCGGTCGTCGTCGGCCACGGCACCCACGTGCCGGCCGACCTGGTCCTCCTCGGCCAGGCCGGCCAGTGCGGAGCGGGCCGCCTCGACGGAGGAGGCCAGCAGCTCGTCGAGCTTCGGCGCCCGCCGCCGGGGCGCACGGGCCGGCTTCGGGGGGATGCGCACCGGGCCGATCGCCGTCTCGGCGACCTGGGCCCCCTCGCCGTCGCCCCCGTCCGGGCCGGCCACGGCGGCCCCGACCGGGGCCTGCGCGTCCTCGGCCGCCGGCGGGGCCGTGTCCTCAGGCCTCAAGGTCGTCCGCAACCTTGCGCAGGGCCAGGGCGATCTTCTCGGCCTGGGCGCGCTGCGGGTACTTGCCCTTGCGCAGCCCGTTGGAGGCCATGTCCAGCCAGCGGATCAGGTCCTCCATCACGACCGCCATGTCCTCGGGCTTGCGCCGGTGCGCCCGCACCACGGACGGGCCCTCGTCGAGGATCCGCGCGCTGAGGGCCTGCGGGCCGCGGCGGCCCTCGGCCACGCCGAACTCCATGCGCGTCCCGGCCCGGACCTCGGTCACGCCCGCGGGCAGGGCGGAGGCCGGGAGGTGGACCTCCCGGCCGTCGTCGGTGTGGAGGAAGCCGAACCCCTTCGCGGAGTCGTAGAACTTCACTTTGCCGGTGGGCATCTCTCGTGTCCTTCCCTGTCTTCGGTGCGTCCCCCCGGCCGTGGCCGCGTGCCGTCGCCGTGCTGTCGGCGTCCCGGTGCGGCGGCGGCACCCGGGACCGGGTGCGCGCGGTCCGGCGGCGGTGCCGGCGTGCGGGGCGGGCGGCGTCCGGCCTCGCCGTGGACGTCCCGTGCCGGCCGGCCCTGCCCCGTCGCGTGCCGGTCGGGGGGAAAGTCTGTAGCACCCCAAGGATACCCTCTCGCCCCTGCCGGACGGCCGGAGCCCGCCGGTGTCCCGCGCGCGCGGCGTAGACTGGGGCGCATGTCCGTTCGTCCCGCGACCTCCCCCGAGACCCCGCCCGGCCCGGCCTCCACCGAGGCCTCTCCCTGGCTGCGGCTGCTGCTGATCGCCGGGGGCGCCCTCACCGCGGCGTCCTTCGCCGCCCTGGTGCTGTTGCTGGCGTCCTACTTCCTCCAGGTCACCGCGTGGCCGGTGTTCTACTGGTTCGGCCTCTACGGGCTGCCCCTGGGCTTCGCCCTGATGCTCGCCTACGTGGTCGCCAAGGCGGTCCTGAGGCGCCGCGCCTGAACCGGCCCGCCCGCCCATGACGGCCGCCTCGCTGACGGCGCACCTCGACCGCTGGTCCGACGACCGGCTCCGGCGCCTGCTCGTCCTGCGGCCCGACCTGTGCCATCCGCCCGTGCCGGACCTCGCCGCGTTGGCCGCCCGCGCCGGGACCCAGGTCTCCGTCCTGCGCGCGCTGGAGCAGCAGGACCGGGGCCGGCTCCACGTGCTCGAGGCCCTCGCCGTGCTGCAGGCCCGTCCCGGCGCCGGGGCCGGCACCGGCACGGGCACCGAGCGGCTCGCCGCCTTCCTGTCCGGCCCGGAGCCCGACGAGGAGCTCTCATCCTGGCTGCGGGAGGCGCTCGCGGAGCTCGCCGCCGCGGCCCTCGTGCTGCCGGGCGGTCCCGCCACGGACCCCGCGCGCGGCGACGGGCAGGCGGCCGATGCCTGGCTGCTGCCGCTGGCGGTGGCCGCCGCGCTCGGGCCGCACCCGCTCGGCCTGGGCCGGGCCGCATCCGCGCTGGGGGCGGCCCCGGGCGCCGGAACCGCCCCGGACGCCCCGCCGCGGGACCGGGCGGGCGTGCTGGGACTGCTGCGCCGCGCGGCGGACGAGCCGGGCCTGCTCGAGCGGGCCGCCGCCGCCCTCGACGCGCTGCAGGACTCCCCCGTGGCGCGGCTGCCCGAGCCTCCCGGACCCGTGCACGCGGTGCTGCTGCGCACGGGCCTGCTCCGGCGGGCCGGCACGCTGCCGGACGGCACCGCCCTGGCCGAGCACCCGCTGGAGGCCGGACTGGCCTGGCGGGACGGCACCGCCGGACGGCCCGTCCCCCTCCGGCCGCCCGCGCCCGGCGGGCGCCCGGTCAGCGCCGCCCTGCGCCGCAACGCCGCCCTCGCCGCGATCGGCGACCTGCTGCGCGGCGCCACGGACCTGCTGGACCTGCTCGCGGAGGGGCTGCCGACCCTGCGCTCGGGCGGGGTGGGGGTCCGCGACCTCAGGCGGCTGGCCGACCGCGCGGGCGCGAGCCCCGAGGACACGGCCTGGACGCTCGAGCTGCTGGCCGCCGCGGGGCTGGTCGTCCTCGACCCGGACACCTCGCGCTGGGTCCCCGCCGCCGAGGCGGCCGGCTGGTCCCGGGCCGCCCGCCACCTCCAGTGGCAGTCCCTCGTGCAGGGCTGGCTGCGCGGCGGCCGGGCGCCGATGCTCGGCCCCGTGCCGGGGGTCCCGACGCCGGCCGGCGGGCCCCGCGGCGCCGCCCCGGCCCCGGGCCCGGCAGGCACCCCGACCAGCCCCCCGGCCGGCGGCGGACGGGCCCTCGCCCCCGACCGCAACCGTCCCGACGCGCCGCGCCTGCGCGCCGACGTGCTCGAGGCCGCTCGCGTCCTCGAGGCGGAGTGCCCGGGGGCGCGCCTGGAGGATGCCGTCCCCGCCCGCCAGTCCTGGCACCGCCCCCGCCGGGCCGCCCGCACCGGGGCCTTCACCGGACCGCTATTGGCCGAGGCGGCGCGGCTGGGCCTGACCGGGGCCGGGGCCCTCACCCCGCCCGGCGCCCTCGTGGCCGAGGGCCGGCTCGAGGAGGCGGCCGCCGCCGTCGGGAGCGCCCTGCCGGCGCCCGTGACGCGGGTGCGGCTGCAGGCGGACCTGACCGCCGTGGCCCCCGGCTATCTGGACCCCGCGGTGGCCCGGGGGCTCGGCGCGATGGCGGACCCGGAGGGGGACGGGGCCGCCGGCGTCTACCGCTTCTCGGACGCCTCCGTGCACCGCGCGCTGGACGCCGGGATGGGCGCCGGGGACATCGAGCGGTTTCTGGCCGCGCACTCGGAGGACGACCTGCCCCAGGCCCTGCGCTACCTCGTCCGGGACGCCGCGCGCCGCCACGGCGCCCTGGCCGTGGGCGGCGCCGGTGCCTGGCTGCGCGTGGAGGACGAGGCGGTGCTGGACGCGGTCCTCGCCGACCCCGCGCTGGCCGCGGCCCGCCTGGAACGGCTCGCGCCCACCGTGGCGGTGGCCGGCGTCGGCCCGGCGGACCTGCACCGGATGCTCGCCGCGGCCGGCCACCGGGCCGCCCTGCGGCGCACCGCGGCCGCGGCGCCCCTGGGTCCGGGGGCGGGACCGGACGGCCCGACCGGCGGCGCCGGCCCGGCAGACCGCACCCCCGGTCCGCCCGCCGCCGACCCCGCGCCCGCCGCGTTCCCCGAGCCCGTGCGCGCCGCGCGGTGGACGCCGGGCGAGGAGGAACTGGACGCCCAGCTCGCCCGCCTGCGCGCCGCGCCCCGACCGGCGCCGAGCGGGCCCGGGCCCGAGGAGGCGGTCGCGCTGCTGCGGCACGCGGCCCGCTCGCGCTCGGCCGTCCGGCTGACCACCGTGGACCAGCGCGGTGACCGGCTCTCCCAGCGGGTCGTCCCACTGGCCGTGGCCGGCGGGCGGGTCCGCGCCCTGGTGCCGGAGCGGGAGGCCGAGACGGTCATCCCCCTGCACCGCGTCGTCGCCGCCGAGCACGCCGAATGACCACCCGAGGACCCGCCGCAGACCAGGAGGACCCATGCCCGACGGACCGCTGATCGTGCAGTCGGACAAGACCGTGCTGCTCGAGGTCGACCACCCCGCCGCCACCGAGGCCCGGCATGCGCTGGCCTCCTTCGCGGAGCTCGAGCGCGCCCCCGAGCACGTGCACACCTACCGGATCACCAACCTCGGCCTGTGGAACGCGCGGGCCGCCGGCGTGGACGCCGAGCAGGTGCTGGACGTGCTGCTGACGCACTCGCGCTACCCGGTCCCGCACGCGCTGCTCGTGGACATCGACGACACGATGTCCCGCTACGGCCGGCTGCGCCTGGAGAACGACCCCGTGCACGGGCTGGTCATGCGCACCGACGACCATCCCGTGCTGGAGGAGGTGCTGCACGCGGACCGCACCGCGGACCTGTTCGGCCCGCGGATCGACGGGGACACCGTGGTGGTGCACGCCGCCGGCCGCGGCCAGCTCAAGCAGGCGCTGCTGCGGCTCGGCTGGCCGGCCGAGGACCGCGCCGGGTACGTGGACGGCACGCCCCACCCCATCGCGCTCACCGAGGTGCCGGACACCGGCGAGCTGCCCGGGGGCGGGGCGGCGGGCGCCGAGCCCTGGCGGCTGCGCCCCTACCAGCGCATGGCGGTGGAGAACTTCTGGGCCGGCGGCTCGGGCGTGGTCGTGCTCCCGTGCGGTGCCGGCAAGACCCTCGTGGGGGCCGGCGTCATGGCCACCGCGAGCGCCACCACGCTCATCCTCGTGACCAACACCGTCTCGGCGCGGCAGTGGAAGGCGGAGCTGTTGCGGCGCACCACGCTGACCGAGGCGGAGATCGGGGAGTACTCGGGCGCGGTCAAGGAGGTCCGCCCGGTGACGATCGCCACCTACCAGGTGCTCACCACCCGGCGCGGCGGGACCTACCCCCACCTGGAACTCGTCAACGACCACGACTGGGGGCTGATCGTCTACGACGAGGTGCACCTGCTGCCGGCCCCGATCTTCCGGATGACCGCGGACCTGCAGGCCCGGCGCCGGCTCGGGCTGACGGCCACCCTGGTGCGCGAGGACGGCCGGGAGTCCGAGGTGTTCTCGCTCATCGGGCCCAAGCGGTACGACGCCCCGTGGAAGGACATCGAGGCGCAGGGCCACATCGCCCCGGCGGAGTGCGTGGAGGTGCGCACGGAGCTGCCCCGGGACGAGCGGGTGGCCTACGCGATGGCCGAGGACGCGGACAAGTACCGGCTGTGCTCCACCTCCGAGGTCAAGCTGCCCGTGGTGCGCTCGATCGTGGAGCGCCACCCCGGCGAGCAGGTCCTGGTCATCGGCCAGTACCTGGACCAGCTCGCGGAGATCGGGGAGCTGCTGGACGCCCCCGTGCTGACGGGGACCACGTCCGTGGCGGAGCGGCAGCGGCTGTTCGACGCGTTCCGGGACGGCGCCCTGGACGTGCTCGTGGTGTCCAAGGTGGCCAACTTCTCGATCGACCTGCCGGGGGCCTCCGTGGCGGTCCAGGTCTCCGGGGCCTACGGCTCGCGCCAGGAGGAGGCCCAGCGCCTCGGCCGGCTGCTGCGACCCAAGGACGGCGGGCGCTCGGCGCACTTCTACACGGTCGTCGCGAGGGACACCCTCGACCAGGAGTATGCCCAGCGGCGGCAGCGGTTCCTCGCCGAGCAGGGCTATGCCTACACGATCCTGGACGCGGGCGACCTCACGGGCGGGCGGCCCGGGGCGCCGGGTCCGGCGGACGGATGACCGCCGCGGCGCGGACGCCTCCGGCCCCCGATCCCGCCCCGCTCCGGGAACGCCCATCCAGCCGGTATCCAGCGAACGTCCAGCTACCGGGAGGACGATGGGACCCATGAAGTCCAAAGAGCCTGAAGCCAAGCTCCTGGTCGTCGACGACGAGCCCAACATCCGCGAGCTGCTCTCCACCTCGCTGCGGTTCGCCGGGTTCGAGGTGGTGGCCGCCGCCAACGGCCGGGAGGCCCTCGCCGCCGCGGAGAGGGACCAGCCCGACCTCGCCGTGCTGGACGTCATGCTGCCGGACATGGACGGGTTCACCGTCACCCGCAAGCTGCGCGCCGCCGGCCGGCACTTCCCCGTCGTGTTCCTCACGGCCCGGGACGACACCGAGGACAAGGTCACCGGCCTGACGGTGGGCGGCGACGACTACGTCACCAAGCCGTTCTCGCTCGACGAGGTCGTGGCCCGCATCCGCGCCGTGCTGCGCCGCACCGCCCCGGCCGAGGGCGACGACGCCGTGCTGCGCGTGGACGACCTGGAGCTGGACGACGACGCCCACGAGGTGCGCCGGGCCGGGGAGGTCGTGGAGCTGTCCCCCACCGAGTTCAAGCTGCTGCGCTACCTGATGATGAACCCCAACCGGGTGCTGTCCAAGGCGCAGATCCTGGACCACGTGTGGGAGTACGACTTCAACGGGGACGCCTCGATCGTGGAGTCCTACATCTCCTACCTGCGCCGCAAGATCGACCGCCCGGACCTGCCGGACATGATCCAGACCAAGCGCGGCGTCGGCTACCTGCTGCGCTCCGCGGACAAGCGCTGAGCGGCCGGACCGGCGCCGTGGTGCCCCGGCGCGCCGCCGCGCCCTCCGTATCCTTGGACGCATGGCTGCACCCGTGAACCACCCCGGGGGCTTCCGGCCCCTCCGCGAGCTCGTCCGGGTGTGGAAGACCTCGTCCCTGCGCACCCAGCTGGTGGTGATGACCAGCGGGCTGATGCTCCTGGCCGTCATCATCACGGCCGCCCTGACCGCCTCCCTGTTCCGCCAGGAGCTCGTCCGGCAGATCGACGAGGACCTGTTCAACAACCGCAACAACGTCTCGGTCTACCTGACGAGCCTCGGCACGGACACCGGATACTTCTCCTCCCCGCAGTCCATCCTGCGCTTCTACGGCGAGCTGATGGACAACCAGGGCCGCACCACCACCAATTCCTCCTTCACGGGCGCCTCCGAGGACCGGCCGGTCATCCCCCCGATGACGGCCGCACAGGTCACGGCCCAGGGCGACGACGCCTTCGAGGTGCCCGGGACCACCCCGGACTCGCGCGGCTGGCGCGTGAAGGTCTACCGGCTCGAGTCCGGGGAGGGCTCGCTCGCGATCGCCCTGCCCCTGGAGCCGGTGTACACCTCCGTGGACCGGGTGACCTCCCTCGTGGCCACCATCGGCCTGCTGGCCACCGCGGGCGCCTCGATGATCGCCTACGCGGTGACCACGCGCGCGTTCCGGCCCCTGCTGCGGGTGGAGCGCACCGCCGCCCAGATCGCCGCGGGGGACCTGTCCCAGCGCGTCGAGATGGGCGCCCCGGACACGGAGGTCGGCCGGCTGTCCCGGTCCCTGAACGCGATGCTCGCCCACATCGAGACGGCCTTCCGGTCCAAGGAGCAGTCCGAGGAGCGGATGCGCCGGTTCATCCAGGACGCCTCCCACGAGCTGCGCACCCCCCTCGTGACGATCCGCGGCTTCTCCGAGCTGTACCGCCACGGCGGGATCTCCGCCACGGAGGACGTGGACGCGGCGATGGGCCGGATCGAGGGCGAGGCCAAGCGCATGGGCCAGCTCGTGGAGGACCTGCTGACCCTGGCCCGGCTCGACGAGCAGCGCCCGCTGGACCACGAGCCGGTGGACCTGCTGATGCTCGCCCACGACGCGGTGCTCGACGCCCGCGTGAACGCCCCGGAGCGCGAGGTGCGGCTCACCGGGCTCGACGGCGGCCGGGCCGGCTCCGCCCCGACGTCCGGGGACGAGGGGCGACTGCGGCAGGTGATCGCCAACCTCGTGACCAACGCCCTGCGCTACACCCCCGAGGGGACCCCGCTCGAGATCGCCGTGGGCACGGTGGACGTGCTGCCCGGCTCGGTCGACGCCGACGGCCGCCAGGTGCACGGCTCCCGGGACTCCGTCATCGAGGTGCGCGACCACGGCCCGGGCATCGACGAGGACGACGCCGCGCGCGTCTTCGAGCGCTTCTACCGGGCCGACTCCTCCCGCCAGCGCGAGACCGGGGGCACCGGCCTGGGGCTCGCGATCGTGGCCGCGATCGTGGCCCAGCACGACGGCACCGTGCGCCTGACCCAGACCCCCGGCGGCGGGGCGACGCTCTCCGTGCGGCTGCCGTGGGTGGAGGCCCCCGGCGCGGGCGAGGACCACGGCGAGGCGAGGGACGAGGCGGGCGACAGCGGCGAGGACCATGCCGCCGACACCACGGAGGGCACCCCGGGCACCGGGGACGCGGAGGCCGCCGCGGCCAGCGGAGGACCGGAGCGCGCGGCCGCCGCCCGGCACGCGCGGACCGTCCCGCCCCGTCCTCCACAGGCGCCCGGCACCTCCTCCTCATCCTCGGCGGACTAGGGCCCCACACCGGGGAGACGGTGCGCGTGCCTAGCGTGGGCGGTGAGCCGGTGCCCACCGGCCGGCCGGCCCCGCCGGTCCACCGCACCACCCACAGGAGTGACCATGGCCCTCGTCCAGATCGACACCGAAGACCTCATGGCCAAGAGCCAGGCCGTGGAGGGATCCATCGGCCGGCTCCAGGCGGAGGTGAACGCGATGGAGTCCAACCTCCGCCAGCTCCAGGACACGTGGCGGGGGCAGGCCGCGAACAACTTCCAGGCCGTGCTGACCGAGTGGCGGGCCACCCAGGCACGGGTGGAGGAGTCCCTCGTGTCCATCCGCGGCGCCATGACCCACGCCGCCCAGCAGTACCTCGACGCCGAGACGGCCAACGCCTCGATGTTCCGCGGCTGACCTCCCTCCCCCTCCCGGCCCCTCCCGGCCCCGTGGCGCTCCCGGGTCGCAGACCGCGGGTGACGAGCCCCTCGACCCGTGGTTCGTGACCCGGGAGCCGGGGCCACGGGGCCGGGCGGAGGGCGAAGAGGAGTGACGAACTAGGCTGGGCGCATGGCCGTGCTGATCGATCCGGCGCGGTGGCCGGCCCACGGCACCGTGTTCTCCCACCTGGTCTCGGACCGTTCCCTGGCGGAGCTGCACGAGTTCGCGGCCGCCGCCGGGATCCCGCGCCGCGCCTTCGACGGGGACCACTACGACGTGCCGGTGGAGCGCTATGCCGAGCTCGTGGCCCGCGGGGCCCGGGAGGTCAGCGGCGCCGAGCTGGTCCGCCGGCTCGTGGCCTCCGGGTTGCGCATCCCCGCGGCGCGGCGTCCCGGACGGCTGGACCGCGTCCTGTCCCAGCGCTTCCACCGCCTGCTCCCCGGGCACTCCCCGCTCGAGCGCGACCCCGTGGTGGCCGACCTGCTGGCCCGCTGGTCGGAGCCGCACCGGCACTACCACGACCGCTCGCACCTGCTCGCGGTGCTGACGTCGATCGACCTCCTGCTGCGCCACGGCGAGGACTGCGGCCGGTGGGTGCGCGCGGTGAAACTCGCCGCCTGGTTCCACGACGCCGTCTACCGCGGCGACCCGTCCCGGCCGCCGGGGCAGGACGAGGAGGACTCGGCGGTGCTGGCCGAGACGGTGCTCTCGGACCTGGGCCTGCCGGATCCCGAGGTCGAGGAGACCGCGCGGCTCGTGCGGATGACGGCGCGCCACGATCCGGACCCGGACGACCGGGCGGGGGCCGTGCTCAGCGACGCGGACCTCGAGGTGCTCGGCCGGGGCCGCGGGGACTACGCGCGGTACCTCGCCGCCGTCCGGCGGGACTTCGCGCACGTGCCGGACGAGGACTTCGCGGCCGGGCGAGCCGCCGTCGTGCTCTCGCTGCTGGAGCAGGACCCGCTGTACCGGACGGCGACGGGCCGGCGGCTGTGGACGGCGGCCGCCCGGCGCAACCTGTCCGCGGAGCTGCACCCCACGGCCCCGCACTGGCACCGCCCCCGCGGCGAGCGTCCGGGCCGGGGCGGCTGACCCCCGGCCGGCGTCCTCCCCGTGGCCGTCCCGCGGCCCGTGACGATCCCGCCGACGGACCGCTCGAGGAACCGGCGGGGCGCCGTTGAACGCCGGACGGCCCGGCCCCCAGAGGGGACCGGGCCGTCCGGTGGAGCGGGCGCTCAGTGGATCACATCATGCCGCCCATGCCGCCCATGCCACCCATGTCGTCGCCACCCGGGACGGCGGCGGCCGGCTCGGGCTTGTCGGCCACGACGGCCTCGGTGGTCAGGAACAGCCCGGCGATCGAGGCGGCGTTCTGCAGGGCAGAGCGGGTCACCTTGACCGGGTCGTTGACGCCGGCGGCCAGCAGGTCCTCGTACTCGCCGGTGGCGGCGTTCAGGCCGTGGCCGGCGGGCAGGCCCTTGACCTTGTCCGCCACGACGCCCGGCTCGAGGCCGGCGTTGAGGGCGATCTGCTTCATCGGGGCCTCGATGGCGACCTTGACGATGTTCGCGCCGGTGGCCTCGTCACCCTCGAGGGAGAGGTTGTCGAAGGCCTTGATGCCGGCCTGGATGAGGGCCACGCCACCACCGGCGACAATGCCCTCCTCCACGGCGGCCTTGGCGTTGCGCACGGCGTCCTCGATGCGGTGCTTGCGCTCCTTGAGCTCCACCTCGGTGGCGGCACCGGCCTTGATGACGGCCACGCCGCCGGCCAGCTTGGCCAGGCGCTCCTGCAGCTTCTCGCGGTCGTAGTCGGAGTCGGTGTTCTCCATCTCGGCGCGGATCTGGTTGACGCGGCCGGCGATCTCCTCGGCGTCGCCGGCGCCCTCCACGATGGTGGTCTCGTCCTTGGTGACGACCACCTTGCGGGCGGTGCCCAGCAGGTCCACCGTGGCGTTCTCCAGCTTCAGGCCGACCTCCTCGGAGATGACCTGGCCGCCGGTGAGGATGGCGATGTCGGCGAGCATGGCCTTGCGGCGGTCGCCGAAGCCCGGGGCCTTGACGGCCACGGACTTGAAGGTGCCGCGGATCTTGTTGACCACGAGGGTGGCCAGGGCCTCGCCCTCGACGTCCTCGGCGATGATCAGCAGCGGCTTGCCGGACTGCATGACCTTCTCCAGGAGGGAGACCATGTCCTTCACGTTGGAGATCTTGGAGTTGACGATGAGGATGTAGGGATCCTCCAGCACGGTCTCCTGGCGCTCGGCGTCGGTGACGAAGTAGCCGGAGATGTAGCCCTTGTCGAAGCGCATGCCCTCGGTGAGCTCGAGCTCCAGGCCGAAGGTCTGGGACTCCTCGACGGTGACCACGCCCTCCTTGCCGACCTTGTCCAGGGCCTCGGCGATGAGGGAGCCGATCTGGGTGTCGGCGGCGGAGATCGACGCGGTGGCGGCGATCTGCTCCTTGGTCTCGATCTCCTTGGCGGAGGAGACGAGCTCGGCGGTGACGGCCTCGACGGCCTTCTCGATGCCGCGCTTCAGGGACAGCGGGTCGGCGCCGGCGGCCACGTTGCGCAGGCCCTCGCGGACCAGGGCCTGGGCCAGCACGGTGGCGGTGGTGGTGCCGTCACCGGCGACGTCGTCGGTCTTCTTGGCGACCTCCTTGACGAGCTCCGCGCCGATCTTCTCGTACGGGTCCTCGAGCTCGATCTCCTTGGCGATGGAGACGCCGTCGTTGGTGATGGTGGGGGCGCCCCACTTCTTCTCCAGCACCACGTTGCGGCCGCGCGGGCCGAGGGTGACCTTGACGGCGTCGGCGAGGGTGTTCAGGCCCTTCTCCAGGCCGCGGCGCGCCTCTTCGTCGAATGCGATGGTCTTGGCCATGTGTGCACTGTCCTTTCTGGACCTTGGCGTTGCTTGGCAGTTCTCAGGCGACCTGTGCGGTGCCCGCGACGGACGGCCCTGGAGCGGACCTCACCACGTTCAGGTCAACCCGTCGGTCCCGGACCACCCGCATGCCTGCGGGCTTGGCAGTCCGGACCGCCGAGTGCTAGTCCCATATTTAGCACTCGCACCCACCGAGTGCAAACATGCTCCGGCGGGCGGACGCAGGTTCCGCGGCGAGGGGAACCGGCCCTCAGCCGGGATAGGAGGCGGTGACCACCACGGCGATGCCGGGCACGCGCCCGTCGTACACCGCCGGCAGCCCCAGGCGGGCCGCGATCGCCTGCGCCGTCGCCGGGTTCGAGGAGTAGAAGACGCCGGACCCGGCCACGGGGAAGCCGGACCAGTTGGCCGTCGAGACCACGCGGAACCCGGCCCCGGAGAGGATGCCCCCGGTGCGGCCGGCCAGTCCGTTGACGCGGGAGGCGTTGTACACCTCGACCGGCACCGAGTAGTCGACGACGTCGGGCGTCGGCGTGGGAGTGGGCGTCGGCGTGGGCGTCGGGGTCGGCGTGGGAGTGGGCGTCGGCGTGGGAGTGGGCGTCGGGGTCGGCCTCACCGATGCGCTGGGCGAGGCCGTCGAGCTCGGCCCCGCGGACGCCGTCGCCGGCTCCCGCGGGGCCGGCGTCCCGGAGCCCGACGCCGGCCCGGACGGCCCGGCGCCGGCGTCCCCGCCGACGGGGGCGGCGGAGGCCGGTCCGCCCGCGCCCAGCGCCGACGGTTCGGCGGGGCGCAGCGAGGGGAGGATGAAGTACGAGAAGGCGCCGACGACGAGGGCGAGCACCGCGACCACGGCGATCCAGCCCAGCCCGGACGAGCCGGCGGCGGGAGGGCCCACCACGGCCCGGTGGCCGCCCTTGCGGTCGCGGTACTCGGGCACGTCGTCGAACTGGTCGCGCGGATACTCAGCCATCGACCACCATCACCAGACCCCTCGGCGCAGGGCGGCCCCGCCTGCGGTGCCGCCAATCGTGGACACGGACGGCCCGCGGCACCCGGGTGCCGGTCAGGCCTGGTGCCGCCGGGCGTTGCGGGCCCGGTGGCGTGTCGTCCGTAGTCTACGCAATCTCTTGACGAGCATCGGCTTGTGGGCGAGGGCCTCCTCGCGGTCGAGCAGGCCGTTGAGCACCTGGTAGTAGGTGGTCGCCGAGATCGAGAACCGGTCGCGGATCGCCTGGTCCTTGGCGCCGCCGTACTTCCACCACTGGTCCTCGAAGTCCAGGATGTCCCGTTCCCGCTCGGACAGCCCTGCCGGCGCCTCGTCGGCCGGGTGGCCGGGGAGGGCGGGGTCAGCTGCAGTCATGAGGGGGTCCTTCCGGTGTCCTGTCCGCGCCCGGGGCCGGGTCGAGGGGGTCGAGGGCGGCCGGACGCGGTACTCCACAATCGGTCCCAGTCTACGCGCGCGAACTACACGGGTGTGATTCCCCGGCGCCGCGCCGGCCGCGCGGGAGTGCCCCCCCCCCCCCGGCACCGTCCCGGCACCGTCCCGCCGCGCGGCCGTGTTCGCTAGTGTTCGGACGGTGAGACTGCTCAAGCCCCTGGAGACCGGTTGGGAGCGCGCCCTGGCGCCGCAGGACGAGGCGCTGGCCGCCGTCGGGCAGGCGGTGGAGGCCCGGCGCGCGGCCGGGGAGCACGTCCTGCCCGAGCGCGAGAACATCCTGCGCGCGTTCCGCCAGCCCTTCGACGACGTGCGCGTGCTGATCCTGGGCCAGGACCCCTACCCGACGCCGGGCCACCCGATCGGGCTGAGCTTCGCGGTCGAGCGCCACGTCCGCCCGCTGCCGCGGTCGCTGGCCAACATCTACCGCGAGCTCTCTGACGACCTCGGCATCCCGCCGGCCGAGCACGGGGACCTCAGCGCGTGGGCGGAGCAGGGCGTGCTGCTGCTGAACCGGGTGCTCACGGTCGCCGCGGGCGAGCCGGCCAGCCACCGCGGCCTGGGCTGGGAGGGGATCACGGAAGCCGCCGTGGCCGCCCTGGCCGCCCGGCCGGCGCCCCTCGTGGCCATCCTCTGGGGCGCCGACGCCCGGCGGATGGCCCCGCTGCTGCGGCGGCACCACTCCCCGGAGCGGCCGCTGGGCATCATCGAGTCGCCGCACCCCTCCCCGCTCTCGGCCCACCGCGGCTTCTTCGGCTCGCGCCCCTTCAGCCGGGCGAACGAGATGCTCGTGGAGTGGGGCGCGGAGCCGGTCGACTGGCGCGTGGAGCGCCCGGCCTGACCGCGGACCGGTCGGCGGGGCCGCACGGGACCGGCCCGGCGTCAGCGCCGGCCGATCCGGCGGCGCTCGTTGGCCTGCAGCGCGGTGGTGAACGGCCGGGCGATGGTGTCCCCCAGGACCACGCCGGCGGCGATCGCCATGATGATCGCCGAGGCGTTGAACAGCCCCACGATGCCCGCCTCCATGGCGCCGGCGTCCATGGCGATCACGTACATGGCGCGGAAGATGGTCAGGCCGGGCAGCAGGAACAGGATGGCCGGGACGGCCACCACGAGCTGCGGGGCGCCCAGCCGCAGGGCCACGTACCGCCCCAGCGCGCCGATCACGACGGCGGCGATCGCCGGGGTGAGCCGGGGCCCGGCCCCGAGGGCCTGGGCGCCCGCGTAGGCGAGGAAGCCGGCCAGGGAGACCAGCGCGGTGGGCAGCAGCAGGCGCCATTCGGACTGCTCGAACACCGAGTCCCACAGGGCCGCGGCGAACACGAGCGCCGCCATCACCCACATCGGGTAGCTGGCCACGCTCTCCGCGGCGAGGTCCAGGTCCGGGACGCCCAGCATGGAGGACAGCACGACGGCGGCGACGATCCCGGCGATCATGGCCGCGTAGACGAGGAACGCCGAGACGAACCGGCCGGCGGCCGTCACGGGGAAGCCGTTGATCGCGTCCTGCACCGCCGAGACGAACCGGCCCGAGGGCAGCAGCATCATCAGCCCGCCGGCCACCACGAGGGACGGGGCCAGGGGCACGTCCAGGCCCCACAGCACCAGGGCGATCACGGTGGCCAGGAAGCCGCCGGCCATGGTGGAGAAGAACTCCGGGATCCGCGCGCGGCCCATCAGGTCGACCACGTTGATCACCAGCAGGGTGGACACCAGCGCGAGCGCGGCGCCGACCACGCTGCCGCCGATGAAGAGCACGAAGGTGGAGGCGAACAGGCCGGCCGCGAACGTGGCCATCCAGCGCGGGAAGGGCTTGGGCCGGTGCCGGATGTCCGCGAGCTGCTGCTGGGCCTCGTCCCGGTCGACCTCGCCGGAGGCGATCGCGGACACCAGCCGGTGCAGGTGCGCCAGCCCGGCGTAGTTCTGGGACCAGGACCGGACCACGCGGTGCAGGGTGTAGGGCACCTTGCCCGCGGGGGCGTAGTTCAGCGAGATCGACTGGTTGGTGATGTCCACCTCGGTCTCGTGCACGCCGAAGGCCTGCGTGACCACGATGATCGAGGTCTCCACCTCCAGCGCGCCGGCGCCGAAGCGGAACATGGTCTCCCCCAGCTTCAGGGCGAAGTCCAGGGTGGCCCGCTCGTCCGCGTCCGCCAGGCGCGTGGTGCGCAGGTAGGGATTGGCGTACGGGCTGCCGGCGATCCGGTCGACCATGGAGATCGACTGGGTCGGCAGCGGCTCCGAGTACATGATCCGCCGGAAGGCCGATCCGCCCGCGAAGCGCAGCCGCGGGCGGCGGGAGGCGGGCGCGGCGGACGGCACCACCGGCGTCTCGCCCGTGGCCGGCTCGGAGGGCGCCAGCACGGACTGCGGCACCGGCTCCGAGCTCGGGGGCTCGGTGATCGGCGTGTCCGCCACGGGCCCGACGCCGGCCCCGTCCGCGGGCGCGGCGGCTCCGGCCGGTCCGGCCACCGGCGGGGCGATCGGACCCGTGGGACCGCCGGGCGCGGCGACCGGTGCGGTGGGCGCGGACGCGGCGGTCCCGGGGTGCGGGACCGCCGGGGCCGGCCGGGCCCCGGCGGGGGCGAGGCCGGCGGCCTCGGCGGCCGGGCCCAGCGGGAAGTCGGTGATGGAGCTCGTGGCGGTCGCGGTGTCCTCGGCCGGGCCCAGCGGGTGGTGCTCGCCGCCCCCGGGGTCCGCGGCGCCGGGTCCCGCCCCCGCGCCGGGCGCGGCACCGGGTCCGGCGGCCCGCGCGGCGGGGCGGATGATGGGGATCTGCGACAGCTCCACGGGCGGTTCCTGGGCGGCCCGTCGTCCCGGCCCCGTCCGGCTCTCCTCCTGCACCGCCGCTTCCTCCTGCCCGTCCTGCCCGTGCTTCCGTCCTGTGACCGGCCCGCGCCGTCCGCCCCGCGTCGTCCGGGCCGGTGCCGTCTCGTCCCGGCCAGGCCCGGCCGCCGTCGGGTGGCCGCCGGGCGGCCCCGCGGGCGGGCAGCCGCCGGCCGGCCCCACCGCCCACTGTACTGGCCCGTTAACGACTGAAGGGCCCGGTCCGGGCCCTTCAGGTGTGCGTGGATCTTACTGGACTCGAACCAGCGACCTCTCGCGTGTGAAGCGAACGCTCTAACCAACTGAGCTAAAGATCCAATCGTTGCCCGCGTCCCTGGCGGGTCGCTGACAGCTATGAAAGCCTAGCAGACTCCTCGCCGATCCCGAAAACGAACTCCTCGGCCACGTACCGGGCGATCGCCATCGCCGAGGTGGCGGCCGGGGACGGGGCGTTGCGCAGGACCGTCACGGGCCCCAGCCGGTCCACCGCGAAGTCGTCCACGAGGGCCCCGTCCCGCGCCCACGCCTGCGCCCGCACCCCCGCGGTGGCCCGGGCGGCCAGGTCCGCCGGCCGCAGTTCCGGGATGAACCGCCGGGCCTGGGCGACGTAGGCCCGCTTGGCCACCGAGCCGACGATCTCGTGCACGCCCATGCGCCAGTGCTGCCGGGCCAGCGGCAGCGCGCCGGGCCAGCGCAGGGACCCGAGCGTGTCCCGCACGGAGACGTCCCGCCAGCGGTAGCCCTCCCGCGCGAGGGCGGGCACCGCGTTGGGACCCACGTGGACGTCGTCGTACACCCCGCGGGTGAAGTGCACCCCCAGGAAGGGGAACCGGGGGTCCGGCACGGGGTAGACCATCCCGCGCACCAGGTCGGCCCGCTCCGGGGCGAGGGACCAGTACTCCCCGCGGAAGGGCAGGATCCGGGGCGAGGGGTCGGCCCCCACCATGCGCGCCACCACGTCGGACTGCAGCCCGGCGCACACCACGAGGCGGTCGACCACGTGCTCGGAGACCGGGGTGACGACCCGGGCGCGCCCGCCCTCGAGGCGGATGTCCGTCACCTCGTGGCCCATCAGCACGCTGCCCCCGCCGGCGCGCACGTCCTGCGCCATGGCCTCCGTGATGGCCGCGTAGTCCACCACCGCCGTGTGGGGTGAGTGCAGGGCGGCGACGCCGGCCACGTGCGGCTCGATCTCCCGCAGCCGGGCCGGGTCCTCGATGCGCTCCAGCCCCGGCACCCCGTTCAGCCGCGAGCGCCGCTCGATCTCGGCCAGCGCCCCGCGCTCGGCGTCCGTCACGGCCACCACGAGCTTGCCCACCTCCCGGTAGGGCAGTCCCCTGGCCCGGCAGTAGTCGCGGGTGGCCTCCCGGCCCTCGACGCACAGCCGGGCCTTGAGGGAGCCCTCCGGGTAGTACAGCCCGGCGTGCACCACCCCGGAGTTGTGCCCCGTCTGGTGCGCGGCGAGCCGGCGCTCCTTCTCCAGGACGGTCACCTGCCCCCGCTGCCGCCGCACGAGGTGGCGGGCCAGGGCGATCCCCAGGATGCCCCCGCCGATGATGCCGATGTGCTCGGTCCCGCCGGGCCGGTTCCGGGCGGCCGCGGCCGGTGCCTGCCGTGTCATGGGTCCCGTCCCTTCACGAGCGCGATGGCCCCGAGTGTACGGGAACGCCCGCCCTAGCATGGGGGGATGGACTCCTCGACGCGGCTGGGCGCGCATCCGGCCTTCCGGACCGGTGCCTCCGTGTCCGTGGCCACCGGGCTGTACGGCATCTCCTTCGGCGCCCTGTCGGTGGCCGCGGGCCTCGACCTCTGGCAGACGGTGGCGCTGAGCGCCCTCATGTTCACCGGCGGGTCCCAGTTCGCCTTCATCGGGGTGCTGGCCGGCGGGGGCGGCGGCGCCGCGGCGACGGGGGCCGCGAGCCTGCTGGGCATCCGCAACGCGGTGTACGGGATGCAGGTCAACGCGATGCTGCGCCCCGGCCCGGCCCTCAAGCCGCTGGCCGCCCAGGTGACGATCGACGAGTCCGCCGCCACCTCCATGGCCCAGCCCGATCCGTACGGACGCCGCGTGGGGTTCTGGACCGCCGGCGTCGGGGTGTGGGTCCTGTGGGTGGCCTTCACGGTGCTGGGCGCCGTGGCCGGGGACCTGCTCGGCGACCCGAGGACGTGGGGGCTCGACGGCGCGGCGGCGGCCGCGATGCTCGGCCTGCTCTGGCCCCGGCTGAGCTCCGGGGACGCCTGGGCCCTGGCGGTCGTGGCCGCGCTGGTCACCACCGTCACCCTGCCGGTGCTGCCCTCGGGGATCCCGATCCTCGTGGCGGCCGCCGTCGCCGGGGTGTGGGGCTGGGCCGGCGCCCGCCGCCCCGGGTCCCGGGAGGCCGCGGCATGAGCGCGTGGGGCTGGGTGCTGCTGGCCAGCGCCATCGCCTTCGGCACCAAGCTCGTGGGCTACCTCGTGCCCGGCAGCGTGCTGGACGACCCGCGCATGGTGCGCACCGCCAACGCCGTGACGATCGGCCTGCTGGCCGCGCTCGTGGTGATGAACACGGCCGCCGCCGGCCAGGGCCTCGTCCTGGACGCCCGGCTGGGCGCCCTCGTGGCCGCCGCGGTCGCGCTCGTGCTGCGGGCGCCGTTCCTGGCGGTCGTGGTCACGGGGGCCGTGGCCGCGGCGGGCCTGCGGCTGCTCGGCCTCCCCTAGGCCGGCCGTCCCCGCACCGGTCCGGACGCCGTGATCAGCCGGACCGGAGCGAGCTGATCCAGGCGGACTTCAGCCCCGCCCTGGAGCGGAACTGGTTCCCGGTGATCCGTGACGTCGTACCGTCCGAGGCCGTGGCCGTCACGTACCTCGCCGCCTCGGAGCGGTCCACGGTGAACGTCACGGACCGGACGTTCGGCAGCCCGAAGACCCGCGCCATCGTCGCCTGGCTGAGCGTGGCCGTCCACACCCGGTTCGGGTTGTACGCCGCGTCGGACACGCTGTACGGGTCCGGCCGCCCGGTCAGCCAGGGCACCGGGCTACCCCACACGTCCTCGGCCCAGCGCGTATGGCCGCCACTGGAGGAGTAGTACGTGGCATCGGCCACGGAGCCGTTGTACCAGAGGCCGAGCGTGCTGGCGGGCACCCCGGAGCCGTTGCGGGACAGGGTGGAGTCCACGGCGGCCTTCCAGCGGTCACCCCACCGTCCGTCGCCCTCGCTCTCCTTGGCCCAGCCGGTGAACTTCTGCGAACGCACCTCGTCCCAGACGTGGCATCCGCACTCGGCCTTCAGCGAGCCCATGTTGGCCATCGCATAGGCCCGACCGGCCACGGCCTGGGCCTGCAGTGCCGCTTGGGGCCACGAGGAGGGCACCTCGGCCAGGCCATAGAGGTACTCGTCGGCCATCCGCAGCTCCGTGACCACGTTCAGGCGTCCGCCCACGACCGTGACCACGAGTCGGCCGTGCCGCAGGTCGAGGGGTGCACCCGCACCGTCGGCGCCCGGTACGCGGACCGTGGTGGCCGGCCCGGCCCAGGAACGCGTCCCGGTCCACTCCAGGACCAAGGAGGCCTGGCGTCGCCGGGTCCCGTCGGGCATGGTCACCACCACCGCACCCCGGTCCTCGGCCAGGCGCACGGGACCGGCGGTGGCCAGGAGGTCCGCGCCGGCCCGCACCCGGACCTGCCCCTGGCCCTCGATGCCCGTGGGCGTGATCGTGGTGGCCTCGGCGGACAGCACGTGGACCTTGATCTCGTCCGCCGCCCGCGACGTGGACCACGTCGCCTTCGCCGGGCTGTAGTAGTAGTCCAGGATCTGCGCCGCCGACTTCCCCCCGGCGGCCAGCGCGCGGGCCCCGAACTGGCTCATCCCCACGCCGTGGCCCGAGCCCGAGCCCGTCACCGTGAAGGATGCCGGCACCACGGAGATGTCGAACCCCAGTTCACCGGCGACCGTCCGGAGCAGCTGGGCCGCCTCGCCACGGGCGATCGGCCGCGACGGGCGGAAGGTGCCGTCACGGTAGCCGTACGAGGCGTTGATGGACTTCAGCCAGGAGATCGCCGGGTGGTAGGCCGACTGCGGGGACACGTCGGGGAAGGACTCCTCCGAGGGAGCCTCGTAATCGGGGTCTGCGACGCCGAAGAGGATCTTCGCCAACTCGCCGCGCGTGATGGACCGGGACGGCTTGAACGTCCCGTCGGCGTAGCCCGAGACGATCTGCTCCTCCACCATCCACGCGATGGGCGCGTATGACCAGGATCGCGTGTCCGTGACGTCGGGGAACCCCGTCGAGTCCGGCGGCGTGAAGTCCGGATCGATCAAGCGGTACAGGAACGCGGAGGCCTCGGCGCGGGTCAACTCGTCCGCGACCCCGAAGGTGCCGTCGCCACGACCCGTGGTGATACCCGACCGGACCATCCACGTGACGGGCTCGAAGTAGGTCGATCCCGGAGGCACGTCCGAGAAGGTGTCGCTCGTGGCCGCGGCCGCGGCCGCGGCTGCGCCCGCCCCGGGGTCCTCGAGGACGGCACCCTGCGGGCCGGCTTGCTCCGCGGCCGGGGGAGCCGCCGTCGCCGGCGCCATGACACCGCCGAGGGCGACCGACGACAGGAGGGACAGGACGGCCGGAAGGGTCACCAGCACACGGTTGCGGTGGATGGTGTGGCGCGTGGGGTTCATGCAGTCTCTCCACGGGGTGCGACGACGGGGAGGTGGGCGGCGCCCGCCTCCCATCATGCGCTCCCCCATGCCCTGCCGGCGGCGCAGTGGCCGCCGACACGCCGCGTCGACGGCCTTGTCAGGCCCGCATGGGGCCTCATCCCCCGGCGTCCCCGGGGGCCGGCACGTGCCGGCGTCCGGAGGGGACGGCCGACTGGCCCGCGTCGCCTCTGGACCGGACGGGCCCCGGTGCGCCGTGGACCATGGAGCCCCCTACCGGATTCGAACCGGTGACCTGCTGTTTACAAGGCAGCTGCTCTGGCCAGCTGAGCTAAGGAGGCGAGGAGGGCCGGCCCCACGCGCTCCACGGCGCTCGGGAACCGGCCCTCCAAGGGTAGCGGATCGGCCCGTGGCGGGCCGCCGCCGCAGGCGGGTCAGGCGGTCAGGACGTCTTCTCCATGACGGACGTCGCCCAGTCGGTGAAGGACTGGCCCTGCTCGGCGGCGCTGGCCCAGTTCTCGCCGTTCACCCACACGGTCGGGGTGCCCACCACGCCGGCGGCACGGGCCTGGGCGCCCGTGTACTTCACGTACGGGCGGTAGGTGTTGCCGTCCACGCAGCCGTCGATGTCCGCGCCGAGGCCGGAGGCCATGGACTTGAGCTCATCGTCGTCCATCCCCTCGCCGGTGTAGCCGGCGAAGATCTCGGCCACGAAGGCGTTGTAGTCCTCCGGGGACTCCTCGGCCACGCACAGGGCGGCGTTGGCCGCGCGGGAGGAGTAGTTGCCGGTGGCCGGGTTGTCCAGGAAGTCCAGCAGCCGGTACTCCACCGTGGCCTTGCCGGAGTCCAGCCACTCGTTGATCTGCTCGCCGTTCTCCGCCTCGAACTGGGCGCAGTGCACGCAGTTGGCGTCCGCGTAGATGATGACCTGGGCCGGATCGCCCGCGCCGCGTTCCTCCGCGCCCGGCACGGAGGTGGGCTGCTCGCCCGTGGACTCCGGGACCTCCACGGTGCTGGCGTCCACCTGCTGGCCGCCGAAGTCGCTGGAGGCCAGCTCGGTCGTGGAGGTCATGACCACGCCGCCGTGCTCGTTGCCGACGCTGGGCGCCGGGCCGGCGTCGGGGATGGACCGGGAGGAGTTCATGAAGATGACGCCCACCACCACGGCGACCACCACCACGACGCCGAGGACCACGCCCCAGCGGACCATGAGCGACCGGCGCTTCTCCTGGCGCCGCTGCTCCTCCTGCATCTGCCGGGCCTTCTCGCGAGCTCCCTGCTGTCGTTCTGCCTTGGTCTGCCTGCTGTTGGTCGCCATCGTCCTGCCTGTCGGTGGGCTGCGGTCTGGGTCGTCGCCCACGGCCGGAACGTCCCTGATTCCTCGCCCGGGGCCGAGGGCCAGCCTACCGGCCCCGGCTGGGAGGACGGTGGCCGGGAGACCGGGGTTCACGGTCCCGCCACGGCCCGGCCACCCGACCGCCCCCCGCCGGACGATAGGCTCGTCAGGGGCCTCCGGTCCGTCCGGGGCCCGCCCCGCCCGCGCCGTGCGCGGGCCAGCGGAGGAGGACGAGGAGGTCCGTCGTGAGCAACATCATGGACAGCGGCATTCCCACCGGCACCATGCCGCGCGTGGACAGGGAGTCCGGGGAGTCGCCCGCACCCGGGGAGTACGACTTCGTGGTGGTCTCCAACCGCCTGGCCGTCGACCGGGTGGTGGACGAGCAGGGCCGGGCGCACTGGCGCCGCTCCCCCGGCGGGCTGGTGACCGCCCTGGCGCCCATCATGGCCCGCGAGGAGGGGGCGTGGATCGGCTGGAACGGCGCGCCCACCGCCGCGGCCGCCATCGACGGCGCCGAGGGCGAGGACGAGGACGAGGGCGCGGAGGAGCGCTGGGAGCCCTTCGACCACGAGGGCATGCACCTCGTGCCGGTCCCGTTGTCCGCGCGGGAGATCCGGGAGTACTACGAGGGCTTCTCGAACGCCACCCTGTGGCCGCTATACCACGACGTCATCGCCCCGCCGGAGTTCCACCGGCAGTGGTGGGAGGCCTACCAGGCCGTGAACGCGCGCTTCGCCCGGGCCGCGGCCGCGACGGCCGCGCACGGGGGCACCGTGTGGGTGCAGGACTACCAGCTCCAGCTGGTGCCCCGGATGCTGCGCCGGCTGCGCCCGGACCTGCGCATCGGCTACTTCCACCACATCCCCTTCGCGCCCGTGGAGATCTTCGCCCAGCTGCCGTGGCGCAAGCCGGTGCTCGAGGGCCTGCTCGGGGCGGACCTGGTGGGCTTCCAGCGCGCCTCGGACGCCGCCAACTTCCAGCGCGCCGTGCGACGCATCGTGGGCGGGACGTTCCGTTCCGGGGACCTCGTCGTCCCCGCGCCCGACGGCGGCTCGCGCACCGTGCGCGCCGAGGCCTTCCCCATCTCGATCGAGACCGAGACCATCACCGCCCTGGCCCGGGACCCCGAGATCCAGGCCCGGGCCCGGCAGATCCGCGAGGACCTCGGCAATCCCGAGACGATCCTGCTCGGCGTGGACCGGCTGGACTACACCAAGGGGATCCGCCACCGGATCAAGGCCTACGCGGAGCTGCTCCAGGACGGCCGGCTCACCGTGGACCGCGCCTGTCTCGTCCAGGTGGCCAGCCCCTCCCGCGAGAACGTGGAGTCCTACCGGGAGCTGCGCGACGAAATCGAGCTGTCCGTGGGCCGCGTCAACGGCACGTTCGACACGATGGGCCACACCGCCATCCGCTACCTGCACCACGCCTATCCCGTGGAGGAGATGGTCGCGCTCTACCTGGCCGCGGACGTCATGCTGGTGACCGCCCTGCGGGACGGCATGAACCTCGTGGCCAAGGAGTACGTGGCGGTCCGCGGCGGCTGGGGCGGGGTGCTGGTGCTCTCCGAGTTCGCCGGCGCCGCGGACCAGCTGCGCAAGGCCCTGCTGGTCAACCCGCACGACATCGACGGGCTGAAGGACGCCATCATGGAGGCCATCGAGATGGACCCCCGCGAGGCCGGCAAGCGGATGCGGGCGATGCACCGCCAGGTCCTGGCCAACGACGTGGGCAAGTGGTCCCGCGACTTCCTCGACCGGCTCGGGGGCGGCACGCGGCCCGGGGGCCCGGAGTCGGCCCACACCGCCCACATGGACACCGACGACGACCGCGAGCGCCGCGACCACGAGCACGCCGAGGCGCTCGCCTCCGGGGCTTCCGGGGCCTCCGAGGCCGCGGACGCCGGATCCGCGGCGGGGTCCACCGCCACCGGGGCGGGCCGATGACGGAGGCGCCGCGTCCCCCCGCCGGGCCCCGTCCCGCGCCGGTCCCGGCGGCCGCTCCCGGGCCGGACGCCGGAACCGGCCTGTCACCCGAGCTCGAGCGGGCGCTGCGCGCCCTCGCCGCCCGCGACCCCCTGCTGGTGGCCCTGGACTTCGACGGCGTCGTCTCCGAGCTCGTGGACCGCGCCGAGGACGCCCGCCCCGTGCCGGCCAACGCGGCGGCCCTGGCCGAGCTGGCCGGACGCGAGGGCGTGCACACCGCCCTCGTCTCCGGGCGGGCCCTGGACTCGCTCGTGCGGGTGGCCTCCCCGCCGGAGGCGACCCTGCTGATCGGCTCCCACGGGGCCGAGCGCCGGTTGGGCCCGGACGCCCCGCCACTGGAACTGGACGCGGCCCAGCGCCGGGCGCTGGCCGCCGTCGGAGCCGTCCTGGAGGAGGTCGCGGCGCGGTACCCGGACTCGTGGGTGGAGCACAAGCCCGCCGGGCGGGTGCTCCAGGTGCGCCTCGCCGCCGATGCGGGGGCCAAGCGGCGGGCGGTGGCCGAGGCGGAGGCCGCCCTGGCCGGGATGGAGGGCATCCACGTGGGCCACGGCAAGGACGTGCTCGAGGTGTCCGTGGTGCGCGCGGACAAGGGGCAGGGGCTGGACCTGCTGCGCGAGGCCACGGGCGCCAAGGCCGTGCTGTTCGCCGGGGACGACGTGACCGACGAGCACGCCTTCGCACGGCTGGACCCGGACCGGGACGTGGGCATCAAGGTGGGCGAGGGCCCGACGGCGGCGCGGTTCCGGATCGACGGGCCCGCCGAGCTGGCCGCGGTGCTCGAGGCGGTGGCCCGATGGCGTCCGTGACGCTCGAGGCGGTCACGGTCCGCTACCCGGCCGCCGCGCGGCCCGCGCTGGACGCCGTGGACCTGCACGCGGCGGACGGCCAGCTCGTGGTGGTCGCCGGGCCCGTGCGCAGCGGCAAGTCCACGCTGCTGCGCGTGGTGGCCGGGCAGGAGGAGCCGGCGGAGGGACGCGTGCTGATGGGCGGCGTGGACGTCACCGGCGTGCCCGCCCGGGACCGGGGCGCGGTCATGGTGTTCCAAAACTACGCCCTCTACCCGCACATGAGCGTGGGGGACAACATGAGCTTCGCCCTGCGGGTGGCCGGGGTGCCGGAGCACGAGCGGGCCGAGCGGGTGCGGGAGGCCGCCCAGCTGCTGGACCTCGAGGACCGGCTGGAGCACTCCCCCGAGGACCTCACCGGCCCGCAGCGCCAGCAGGTGGCCCTGGCCCGGGCGGTGGTGCGCCGGCCGGCCGTGCTGCTCATGGACGACCCGCTGGCCACCCTGCCCCCCGGGCTGAAGGACCACACGGCCGGGCTGCTGCGGACGCTCGCCCACGGCCTCGGGGTCACCACGCTGCACGCCACGACGGACCCGGGGCCGCTGGCCGCGGCGGCCGACCGCGTGCTGTGGCTGGACTCCGGGCGCCTGCTGGAGGACACTGCGGTCACGGGACCGCTCGTCCCCTGAGCGCCCGGGGCGCCGGCCCCACGAGACACTGGACCGACCGACACGCAGGACGGAGGCGCCGTGGCCGCCCGCTCGGGACTGGACATCACCACATCGGTGGCCTCGGCCATCGGCACGACCGAGCTGTTGGCCCTGCCGTGGGACCTGCCCCTCGAGGACTGGCCGACGGAGACCCTGGCCGCCCTGCCCCGCGGCATCTCGCGGCACGTGGTGCGCTTCGCCCACCTGGCGGGGGCCGTGGTGGCGGTCAAGGAGACCACGGAGGCCAACGCACGGCGCGAGTACCAGCTGCTGCGCCGGCTGGAGCGCCGGGGGCTGCCGTGCGTGGAGCCGGTGGCCGTGGTCGGCGGCCGCACCACCGCGGACGGCGGGCCGTTGCCCACCGTGCTGGTCACCCGGCACCTGCGGTTCTCCCTGCCCTACCGGGCGGTGTTCTCGCGCAGCCTGCACCGGGACACGGTCACGCGGCTCATCGACGCCCTGGCCCTGCTGCTCGTGGAACTGCACCTGGTCGGCTTCTACTGGGGGGACGTGTCCCTGTCCAACACGCTGTTCCGGCGGGACGCGGGTGCCTTCGCCGCCTACCTCGTGGACGCCGAGACCGGGGAGCTGCACCCCTCGCTCTCGACCGGGCAGCGCGAGCACGACCTCGAGATCGCCCGCGTGAACATCGCCGGGGAGCTGATGGACCTGCTCTCCGGCGGCATGGTGGACCCGGACGTGGACCCCGTGCAGACCTCGGAGCAGATCATCCGGGCCTACCGCGGCCTGTGGGAGGAGCTCACGGGCGACATGTCCTTCCGCCCGGAGGAGCGGTGGCGCGTGGAGGAGCGGATCCGCCGGCTCAACGCCCTGGGCTTCGACGTGGAAGAGTACGCGATCCGGGCCACGGCGGACGGCGACGAGCTGGTCCTGCAGCCCAAGGTCGTGGACCCGGGCCACCACCAGCGCCGCCTGCTGGGCCTGACCGGCCTGGACGTCCAGGAGAACCAGGCGCGGCGCCTGCTGCGGGACATCGACCAGTACCGCGAGGACCGGCACCCGGAGCTGGACGAGGAGGAGGCGGCCCACCTGTGGGTGGAGGAGGTGTTCGACTACGTCGCCCGGTCCATCCCCGCGGGGCTGACCGGCAAGCTCGAGCCGGCCGAGGTGATGCACCAGCTGCTCGAGCACCGGTGGTACCTGTCCGAGCGGCAGTCGCGGTCCGTGCCGCTGACCGAGGCCCTGGACGACTACCTGAGGACGGTGCTGCCCGGGCGCCGCGACGAGGACGCGGTGATGCTGCACCCCACCACCACGATGCTGCGCGCGGTGGACCCGGAGTCCGGCACCACCGAGACGGGCAGCTAGCGGGGCAGGTCCCCGGCGAGGCCCCACCGCCCCGGGAGCGCCCCCTGCCGCCGCCGGCCCGGGCCGGGACGCCGGACGGCTCAGTCCCGGCCGAGCAGCACGAACCCGGGCGCGGGGACCGCCGACGGCGCCGCGCCCTCCCCGCCCACGGGGCCGTCGTCGCCGTGGCCGGCGAGCAGCCGGTAGCCGGACAGCTCGGCCGGCACGGGCATCGGCTCCTCGCCGAGGGCGGCGAGCAGCACCACCGCGCCCGGCCCCCGGTCGCCGGCCGCGCCGGCGTCGGGCCCCGCCGCGCCCGTCGGCGCCAGTCCGCGGTCCAGCCGCAGGTGGCGCCGCTCCGCGTCCACGGCGGCCCGCGTGGTGGACCGGTCCGGGTCGGTCAGGGCCGGCAGCCCGGCGCGCAGCCGCGCCAGCGTGCGGTGCAGCTCGAGCAGCCGGGCGTGCATGCCGGTGCCGGCCTCCTCCCAGCGCAGCCGCGAGGCCTCGAGGGTCGCGGGCGACTGCGGGTCGGGCACCTCGTCCTGGTTCCACGCCATCCGGGCGAACTCCCGGCGGCGGCCCTCGGTGACCGCCGTGGCCAGGTCCGGCTCGCGGTGGGCCGTGAAGAACTGCCACGGGGTGGAGGCGCCCCACTCCTCGCCCATGAACAGCATGGGCGTGTACGGCCCGGCCAGCAGCAGCGCGGCGGCGATCGCCAGCCGGCCCTCGCCGAGCGTGGCGGAGAGCCGGTCGCCGGCGGCCCGGTTGCCCACCTGGTCGTGGTTCTGGGTGCACACCACGAGGGCCTCGGCCGGCGTGTGCCGCCCCAGCGGGCGCCCGTGGTGCCGTTCGCGGAAGGACGAGTAGGTGCCGTCGTGGAAGAAGCCGGCGTTGAGCACCTTGCCCAGGGCGTCGAGGGAGGCGAAGTCGGCGTAGTAGCCGTCCGTCTCCCCCGTCAGCGCCACGTGCACGGCGTGGTGGAAGTCGTCCGACCACTGCCCCGTGAGCCCGTAGCCGCCCGCGCCGCCCTCCCCGCGCGGGGAGATCAGCCGCGGGTCGTTGAGGTCGGACTCGGCCACGAGCGTCAGCGGACGGCCCACCCGGGCCGAGAGCGCGTCCACCTCGGCCGCCATCTCCTCGAGCAGGTGCACCGCGCGGGTGTCCAGCAGGGCGTGCACGGCGTCCAGGCGCAGCCCGTCCACGTGGAAGTCCTCGAGCCACATCCGGACGTTGTCCAGGATGTACCGCCGGACCTCGTCCGAGCCCGGGCCGTCCAGGTTCAGCCCGCTGCCCCAGCCCGTGGAGTGCTCCGTGAGGTAGGGCCCGAACCGCGGCAGGTAGTTCCCGGAGGGGCCCAGGTGGTTGTAGACGACGTCCTGCAGGACCGCGAGCCCGGCGGCGTGGCACGCGTCCACGAACCGCTGGTAGGCGGCCGGGCCGCCGTAGGAGGCGTCCACGGCGTACCAGTCCACGCCGTCGTAGCCCCAGTTGTGGGCGCCGCCGAAGGAGTTCACGGGCAGCAGCTCCACGTGGGTGACGCCGATCGAGACCAGGTGGTCCAGCCGCCGCGCGGCGGCGTCCAGGGTGCCCTCGGGCGTGAACGTGCCCACGTGCAGCTCGTAGACGATCGCCCCGCGCAGCGGCCGGCCGGCCCAGTCGCCGTCCTGCCAGGCGTGGACGCCGGGGTCGAACAGGCGCGACGGCCCGTGGACGGTGTCCGGCTGGCACCGCGAGCGCGGATCCGGGAACGGGCCCTCGCCGTCGATCCGGTAGCCGTGGCCGAACCCGGAGAGGGCGGCCCCGCCGGTCCCGGCACCGGTGCCCGCCGGGGTCCCGGCCAGGTCGGCGAGCCGGGCCTCCGCGGCCGGTCCGGGCACCCACCAGCCGTCCTCGGCGCGCTCGAGCGGGACCGGTTCGGCGCCGGCCCAGCGGTCCGCGGCGTCGTGGACGGCACCCGGCTCCCCGGACGTCAGCACGAGGTCCATGGTCCGGGCGTCCGGTGCCCAGACGGCCAGGGGCCGCTCGCGCGGGTGGGTCGCGGTGGTCTCGGGCTCGGTCTCGGTGCTCATCGCAGCGTGTTCCCCTCCTCCGGCACCAGCAGGGCGACCGGGTGTCGTTCGAAGAGCTCGGCCAGCCGGGTGGTGCCGTCCGTGAAGGCCCCGCCGAAGCGGCGGCCGGTGACCAGGTCCACGACGGCCTGGCGGGGCAGCACCACGGCGGTGTCCCCCCAGCCGCCCTCGTCCGCCAGGCCCAGGGGCCAGCGCGTGGCCAGGGTGATGCAGCCGCCGCGGGAGAAGGCCACCACGTGGTCGGCGGCCTCCCCCACCACGTCCAGCTCCTGGTAGCGGTTGAACCACTCGGGGTGCTGCCGCCGGGCGCGCAGCGCCCGGGAGGTGACCAGCAGCTTGAGCCCGGCGGCGTACTCGGCGAGCGCGGCGCCGTCCACCCGGCCCTGCGCCGCCACCGGCCCGGGGGCCTCGGCCGCCGCGGCCTCGAGGGCGTGCGGGAACTCCGGCTCCCAGCCCGCGTCGATCCGCGCCAGCAGGTCCGCCCGCTCGCGGAAGTCCACGGCCCGCCGGTTGTCCGGGTCCACCAGCGTGGGGAACGGGACCTCGGTGCCCTGGTAGACGTCCGGGATGCCGGGCATGGTCAGCTGGATGAGCTTCATGGCCAGCTGGTTGGACACCCCGGCCACGGCGATCCGGTCCGCGACCCGCTGGACGGCCGCGCGCAGCTCCCCGGCGCCGGTGGCGCGCTCGGCCAGGTCGGCGAGCCGGCGCTCGAACGCCTCGTCCGGGGCCGTCCACGTGGTCCGGGTCGCGGCCTCCCGGGCCGCCTTGAGGGCGTAGTCGGCCAGGCGCCCGGTCTCCAGGGCGGTGCCGTCCAGCGGCCAGGCCCCCACCACGGTCTCCCACAGCAGCTTCTCGAAGGGCCCGTCGCCCAGCGGGGCCAGCTCCATGAGTCCGGCCAGGGCCGCCGACCACTCGCCGGGGATCTCCGAGAGCACGTCGATCCGGGCGCGGACGTCCTCGCTGCGCTTGGTGTCGTGCGTGGACAGCGTGGTCATGGTCCGGGGCATGCGGGCCTGCCGGTCGGCCTGGGCGGCGTGGAAGGCGTCCAGGTCCAGGGCGAACGCCGAGGGGTCCCCGCCCACCTCGTTGAGCGAGGCCAGCCGGGTGTACCGGTAGAACGCCGTGTCCTCCACGCCCTTGGCCATGACCATGCCGGAGGTCTGCTGGAAGCGCTCCGCGACCGGGTGGTCCGGGTCCGCCAGCAGCGGCATGAGGGCCTCGAGCACGTCCGTCAGCTCGGGGCGGCGGCGGCGGACCTCCGCCGCGGCGTCGTCCAGGTGCTCCCGGCCGGTGGGCAGGTAGGAGCGGTAGACGGGGAAGCAGGCCAGCAGCTCGGCCAGGGCGTCCTGGACCCGGTGGTCGCCGTGGTCCTCGCCGTCGGCCCCCGCGCCGTCGGCCCCCTCGCCGGGGACGATCCCCGGCACGAGCCGGGCCAGCCGCTCCACCTCGGAGCGCAGCATCCCGTCCGCCACCGCCCGCTTGGTGCCGTGGATCATCTCCGCCCACACCACCTCGGCGTCCGGGTCCGCCCAGTCCCCGAGCCGGGCGGCCACCGCGTCCAGCTCCGCGGCCCCGGCCGGGTCGACGAGGACGCGGTCCACCTCGCCCAGGGCGTCGTAGCCGGTGGTGCCGTCCACGGCCCACGCCGCGGGCATCCGCTCGCCGGGCTCGAGGATCTTCTCCCCGAGCAGGTAGACCCCGCCCGTGGCCTGGCGCAGGTTCTCGAAGTAGCCGCCCGGGTCGGCCAGCCCGTCCGGGTGGTCCACGCGCAGCCCGTCCACGAGCCCGTCCCTCACCCAGGACAGGATCTCCCGGTGCGTCTCGGAGAACACGCGCGGGATCTCCACCCGGACCCCGGCGAGGGTGTTGACCGCGAAGAACCGGCGGTAGTTCAGCCGCTCGTCGGCCTCCCGCCAGGGCATCAGGCGGTAGTTCTGCAGCGCGTGGGCCGCGCGGGCCACGCGCTCCTCCTCGGGCCGGTCCGCGCCGGCGCCGGAGCCGCCGTCGGGACCGTCCGTGCCGGCCGCCACCGCGGCGCGCGCCGCCTCCTCGGTGCCCGGGGCCAGCGGGTAGACGTTCTCGTAGTAGTGCAGCTCCCCGTCCACCACGCGCAGCCGCGACAGCTCCGCCTCGGGGTCCTCGGGGGTGCCGTCGCCGAGCACCGGCAGCCAGATGCGGCTGTCCCCGGCGGCCCAGTCGATGTCGAAGGCCATCGCGTACTTCGAGGCCCGCCCGTGCTTGAGCACGTCCCACCACCACGCGTTGTCCTTCGGGGTGGCGACGCCCACGTGGTTCGGGACGATGTCCGCCAGGATGCCGCCGCCGGCCTCGTGCACGGCCTCGGCCAGCTCGCGCAGCCCGGCCTCTCCCCCGCGGGCGTCGTCCACGTGGGTGGGGTCCACCACGTCGTAGCCGTGCGTGGAGCCCTCCTCGGCGCCGAGCATCGGGGACAGGTACACCCAGTCCACGCCGAGGTCCCGCAGGTAGGGCAGCACCGACCGGGCGTCCTCCAGCGTGAAGTCGGCGGTGAGCTGCAGGCGGTACGTGGAGGCGGGGACTCTCTGGGGACTGGTCACGCTGTGCACGCTAGCAAAGTGCGGGACCGGCCGCCCGGCACCGGCCTAGCCGGCGGGAGAGGACAGGTCCCGGCTGATGCGGGGCTCGCCCGAGGGCTCGAAGACGATCGTCACGTCCCGGTGCACGGTGCCGTCCGGCATGGTGAGGTCGGCGACCAGCGCGTTGCCCTGCCAGCGCTCCTGCTGCACGGACTGCACGCCGTACTTCTCCTGGACGTTGCGGGTGATGCGCTCGTTGGCCTGGGCCGAGCCGAAGGCGGCGTAGCTCAGGGCCACCGCGCCGATCACGAGCACGCCGGCCCCGGCGACGACCTCGCGCAGGGAGTCGCGCAGGCGGTCCGGGCCGGCGTAGCGCGCGTCCTGGTCGTCGAAGTGCCTCTGGTACCGGCGGCGGCGCCACAGGCCGTGGGCGATGACCGCCGCGCCGGCCACGACCAGCAGGATGCCGGTCCACTGGGCCACGAGCGGTGTCTGCAGGTCGATCGGTGCGTACATGTCCCCATTGTCCCCCGGCCGCCGGGGCCGGCCGTCCCGGCACGGCGCCGGGGACGTCATCGGGGGGGTGCCCGGCGGGCGGCGCTCAGGGAAGGGACTCGCCGCGGGCGGCGGTCCAGATCCGGTACCACTGACCGGCGTCCATCCGTTCCGCGACCCCGTCGGCCCCCGCGCTGGCGGCGATGCGGCCGGGCCGGGTGGACCCGACCACGGGCCGCACGCCCCACGGCAGGCGCAGCAGCCAGGCCAGCACCACCGCCTCGGGCGCCACGCCGAGCTCCCCGGCCACGCGGCCCACCTCGGCGGCCGCGGCGGCGTCGGCCGGCTCGGGGTGCGGGCGGGTGTACCGCCCCTGCCCGAGGGCTCCCCACGCCTGGATGGCGATCCCCCGCTCGGCGCAGAACTCGGCGATGCCCTCGGTGTCCGCGGACGCCGGCGCACCGGGGTGGTTGGCGAGGACGACCGACTCGATCAGCGTCCGGGCGTGCAGGCCCAGTTCGAGCTGCACGCACGCCAGCCCCTGCGCGCCGCCGGTGGCCTCCCGCAGGGCGTCGTCGAAGCGGCGCACCCAGGCCAGGCCCATGTTGGAGACCCCCAGGGACCCGACGGCGCCCGCGGACTGCAGCGCCAGGAAGGCCCCGACCGTCTCGGCCGGGTCCGTGAGCACGTCGGGACGGTGGATCACGAGGGTGTCCACGTGGTCCGTGCCGAGCCGGCGCAGGGAGCCGGCCACCGCCGAGCGCACGTGCGCCGCGGAGGAGTCGTACCGCGTGGACCCGGCGCCGTGGGCTCGGTCGTACAGGGGCGAGCCCCCGAGCAGGATCCCGCACTTGGTCTGGATCCGGATCCGCTCCCGCAGCCCCGGGTCCGCCGCCAGCAGCCGGCCCAGCGTCTCCTCGGACCGGCCGTGGGCGTAGATGTCCGCCGTGTCCAGGACGGTGATGCCCGCACCCAGGGCGGCCTCCAGGGCCTCGCGCGCGGCGTCCTCCGCCGCGCGCCACGCCGCCTCGTCCAGCGGACCGGTGCCCCAGCCGCCGCCCCAGCCCATGCAGCCCAGGATGGTCCGGGGCGCGCCGGGCGCGGGGGTCGTCTCGGTCGCCTGGGTGGTGCTCACGCCGGTGCTCATGCCCCCATGATGCCGGACGGCACGGTCGGCCACCGGACCGGCCGCGCGCCGCGCTCGGGTGCCTCCCGGGCCCGCAACGGCAGCGTGAGCGTCCGGGCTGCTACCGCAGCACGGTGTAGCCGCGCGTGCCGGCCATGTCGGCCAGCCGGTAGGTGTCCACCCAGAACGGCCGGGTCCACGGGTCGTCCACCAGCACGGTGTTGTCGTTGGCGTTGTACCCGACGATCGGCATGTGGTGGCGCAGGGTGAACCGGCCCCCGGTCTTGGCCCGGTGCAGCGGGGCCTGCTCGTCCGGCGTCGCGGCGATGTTGACCACCGCCGGTACGCCCGACCGGATGGAGCGACGGACGTCGTCGCGGAAGGCGATGCGCTGGGCGTAGGTGGCGTCCGCCCCGGGGATGGTCTTGACGGTGTAGCGCACGGCGGTGGGCGCGTTGTAGTCCAGCACGCGGGCCACCTGGTGCAGCCAGGTCCCCTCCCGGTCCGTCTGCGCCTGGTCCGCCATGGCACCCTGGGTGACGTCCACGCCGTACCCGGACATGACGATCTTGATCGAGGCCGGACCGCACCAGTACCCGTTCGGCTGTGCCGCCCAGTCTGTGTCGACGATGACGACGCCGCGCCGTGGCGTGTCCGGGGCGGACACCGTCCCCCGGCGTGCCAGGGACGACTTGGCGGCGCCCGCCTCGAAGTCCCGCATCAGGTAGCCGCCGTGCACCCAGCCCCGGACCGCGCCGACCGTGATCTCCCGCCACGTGACACCGCTGACGGACTGGCTGCGACCGGTGATGACGACCTTGGTGTTGCGGGGCAGGGCGGCGATGCGGCGGTGACCGACGCCGGGACCCGTGCGCACGTTGAGCCCGTCGTCGGAGATCACCACGTACCGGTAGGCGAGCGGCACGGCGGGTGCCGGTGCTGGCTCCGGGGCGGGCGCCGGCTTCGGCCGCGTGGCCGGCGGGGCCGGCGTGCCACGGAGGAGCGACTCCACGCCGTAGAGGAGCTTGGCGGTCTCGCCCCGGGTGATGTTGCGAGCCGGGCGGTAGGTGCCGTCGGCATAGCCGGAGACGATCCGGCGCTCCGCCAGCCAGGAGATGTCCCGGTAGCCGGAGGCGGAGGCCGGGACGTCGGAGAAGATGGGCTTGGCGGGGGCCACATACCCCGCCTCACCCGCGAACCGGAAGAGGTAGGCGGCCAGTTCCCCCCGCGAGATCGGGCGCGTGGGGCGGAACGTGCCGTCCGCGTAGCCATGGACGATCTTCTCCTCGTGCAGCCAGGAGATGGCCGTGAAGGCCTCGTCCCCGCCCTGCGGGTCGACGTCCTCGAAATCGCGGTCCGTGCCCGGGCGGTGCGTCTCCCCCGACAGGCGGTAGAGGAGCAGTGCCGCCTCCCCGCGGGTGATGTCCCGCTTCACCCCGAAGGTGTGGTCACGGTAGCCGGCCGCCAGGCCGGCGCACGCCATCCACGTGACATGGGTGTAGAAGGTGCTGCCCGGGGCGACGTCCAGGAAGTCCTGGAGGCAGGGACCGAGGTGCTCGCCCGTGGCGTCGGTCCCGCCCTCGGCCGCGTCCGTGCCGCCCGTCCCGGGGTCCTTCCCTGCCCCGGCCAGGGCGTCGAGCACGCGCTCGTCCAGGACGGGCAGCCCCGGGTCGAACTCGGTGGACTGGTCCAGGGGGGTCAGCTCGTCGGTGTCGGCGTGGGCCGGCGCGGCCACGGCCGCGGCGGGGGCCAGCAGGCCCAGGGCGAGTGCGGTCGCGAGGATCCGCGGGCGCCGGCGGCGCAGGGCAGGGTGCTGTCGTGACACGGTGGTCGTCCTTCGGAGGCGGAGTGATGGCCGGGCGACCCGTCTTCCCTCGTCCCCCGACGCGCGCAGGATATCCCATCCGGTCTTGACGTGGGAGCATGCGCGGCTCCGCATCGCCGGGCCGCCCCGCGGGCGGCCCCGCCGGGCACCGTCGGCCGCGGCCGCGCGCCGTCCTCGCACCGTGCCCGCGTCACCCCTGCCCCCTCCGGCTGCCTCCCGCGCGCCCGGTGTGGTGGGATAGCCCCATGAAGCTAGCCACCTTCCGACTGCCCGGATCCGACCCGGAGACCCCGGGTGCCACCTTCGCCGCGATCGTCACCGCCGACGACGGCTCCCGCGCCACCAGCGCGGTCGAGCTGGAGGGCGTGATCGACGTCGGGGACTTCCTCTCCCTGCCGGCACAGGACCGCACCGAGCTGGTGGAGTCCACGCTCACCGCGGCCGAGGAGGACCCCACGCGCGTGCTGGACGCGACCCAGCTGGAGCCGGCCACGGTCGTCCCGTTCCCCACCAAGGTGTTCTGCATCGGCCTGAACTACCGCAACCACATCCTCGAGACCGGTCTCGAGCTGCCGGAGTACCCGGCGATCTTCACCAAGTTCGCCCAGACGCTCACCGGGGCCACCGACCCGATCGAGGTGCCCGCCGAGGACCACCGGCTCGACTGGGAGGGCGAGCTGTGCATCGTCATCGGCGAGCCGGGCCGGCGGATCCCCGAGGACGAGGCGGCCGCGCACATCGCCGGGTACGCGGTGTCCAACGACGTGTCCGTGCGCGGGTACCAGGGCCGGACGACCGAGTGGACGCAGGGCAAGATCTGGGAGGAGACCACCCCCGTGGGACCCTGGCTCGTCACCCCGGACGAGTTCGCCGAGGGCGCCCGGATCACCACGCGCGTCAACGGGGAGGTCATGCAGGAGGACTCGACCGCGGACCTCGTGTTCGGCCCCGAGAAGCTGGTGTCCTACATCTCGGACATGGTCACGCTGCTGCCCGGGGACCTGATCCTCACCGGGACCCCGGCCGGGGTGGCCCTGGCCCGCAAGGACGAGAACGGCCGCCGCCCGTGGCTGCGGGCCGGGGACGTGCTGGAGACCTCGATCGAGGGCCTGGGCGCCCAGCGGAACGAGATCCGGTGACGGCGGCCGGCACCGCGGGGCCCGGCGGGTCCGGGTTCACCACGTGCGACCTCTACGACGCCGACGAGTCCCTGCAGTCCTGTTCCGTGCCGTTCCAGGACCTCGGCGGGCGGGTCCGGTTCACGGGGCCGGTCCGGACGATCCGATGCCACCGGGACAACGGCCTGGTCAAGCGGGTGCTGAACTCCCCCGGTGAGGGCGCCGTCCTCGTGGTGGACGGGCGGGGCTCGCTCGAGTCCGCGCTGATGGGGGACCTGATCGCCGCCGCCGCGGTGGAGAACGGCTGGGCCGGCGTGGTGGTCCACGGCGCCATCCGGGACCGGGCCGTGGTCGCCACCCTGGACCTGGGCGTCAAGGCCCTGGGCTCCAATCCGCGCAAGTCCGCGAAGGACGGCGCCGGCGAGGTGGACGTGCCGGTGGAGTTCGGCGGCGCGGTCTTCACGCCCGGGGCCACCCTGTGGGCGGACGAGGACGGCATCCTCGTGACGCCCGCCGGCTGAGCGGGAGCGGGCCGTGCTCAACATCCTCGGCGCGGGGCGGGCCGGCACCGCCCTGGCCCGGGCGGCGCAGGCCGCGGGCGTGCCCACGCGCATCGCGGCCAGCCGGCCTCCCGGCGCGCTGCGCCTGCACCTGGCCCAGTACGCCCCGCGGGCCACGGCGGTCCCCGCGGAGTGCATCGCCGCCGACGACGCCCGGACCGCCCCGGGCTTACCGCCCCTCGTGGTGCTCATGGTCCCGCAGGAGGAGCTGGACGCCGTGGACCCGGCGTGGCTCCGGGGCGCCGTGGTGGTGGACGCGACGAACCGCTGGGACGAGGAGCCGCTCGCGGACTGGTTCCGGGCCTCCCTCGAGGCCGGACTCTCCAGTTCCGAGGCCGTGGCGGCGCGCCTGCCCGGGGCCACGGTCGTCAAGGCACTGAACCACGTCAGCCACTGGGACCTGGACACCGCGGGCCGGAGCGGCGCCGCGGACCGGCGAGCGCTCGGCGTGGCCGGGGACGACGCCGGCGCCGTCCGGCGGGTCGCCGACCTCACCGCCCGTCTCGGCTTCGAGCCGGTCGTGCTGCCGTCCCTCGCCGCCGGCCGGGCCCTGGAGCCCGGCGGCCCCGTGTTCAACCAGCCGCTGTCCGCCCCCGCCCTGCGCCGGGCCCTCGGCCTCGCCGGCTCCTGAGCGACGGGCAGTGGGCGGCGGACCCTGGGCGGGAGCCCCGGGTGGCGGAGTTGCGGTGGCGCGCGCCCCGACCCCCCTCCCCCGCACCCGGCCGCGGGAGTACGGTGAGGCCATGCCCCTGCCCCGCCGGCCGTCCGGGGGTGCCCCGCGGGCCGGCGCCGGACCGGCGCGGGCCGTCCTGCTCCCGGCCGGGAATGTTCCCCCGCACAGATTGGTTCAAATTTTTATGAGCACCACGGAGCGCGCGGAGCGCCAGGACCCGCTGTCCTTCTACCTCGACAAGTCCGGGCCTGCGGCCTGGAAGGCCGTCGGCGGGCTGTCCACGGCCGCCAAGGAGGCCGCGCGCGCCGCCGGGCTGGACGACCAGCTCGTCGAGCTGGTCAACCTCCGCGTCTCCCAGATCAACGGCTGCGCCTACTGCCTGCACGTGCACACGCGCAGGGCGATCGAGGTGGGCCTGGACGACCAGCGCCGCGGGCTCGTGGCCGCCTGGGAGGACGCGGACGTCTACTCGGAGCAGGAGAAGGCGGCCCTGGCCCTGGCCGAGGTGGTCACCACCCTGCCGGGGACCGAGGACCGGGACGCCACCCAGATGCTCTCCCACGCGGTGCTCACCGACGAGCAGTACTCCGCGGTGCAGTGGCTGGCCATCACCATGAACGTCACCAACCGCATCTCCATCCTGTCCCACCACCCGGTGCGCCGAGCCCCGCAGGCGCCGGGACTCTGATCCGGAGGACCGCCATGAGCAACACCGAGACCCACCCCGAGGAACGCGTCTGCGAGGGCGGCCCGGCCGGTGGCGGCCCCCGGTTCACGCAGGGCCTGTCCGACGGCGTCAGCGCGGTCCCCGCGTCCGCCGGCCCGGTCGAGCTGCTCGAGCCGAGGCCGGTCCCCCTCGGCGGGCCGCGGGCCATGACCGTGAAGCGCACCCTGCCCCAGCGCGCCCGCTCGCTCATCGGGGCGTGGTGCTTCCTGGACTTCTACGGCCCGGACGACGTCTCCGCCACCGGCGGCATGCAGGTCCCCCGGCACCCGCACACGGGGCTGGCCACGGTGTCCTGGCTGTTCACCGGACGCGTGGACCACGTGGACTCCGCCGGCAACTGGGCCACCGTGCGACCGGGCGAGGTGAACCTCATGAACGCCGGGGCCGGCATCACGCACTCGGAGTTCTCCACCGCGGACACCACCGTCCTGCACGGCGCCCAGCTCTGGTACGCCCTCCCCGAGCACGCGCGGTTCACCCCGCCCTCGCTGGACTCCCACCGGCCCGAGCCGGTGACCGGGGAGGGGTACACCGCGCGCGTGTTCCTGGGATCGCTGCTGGGGTACACCTCCCCCGTGCACACGCACCTGCCGCTCACCGGCGCGGAGCTGCTGCTGGAGCCGGGCGCCGTCGTGGAGATCGACGTGCCCGCCGGGCACGAGCACGGACTGCTGCGCGTGGCCGGGGACGTGGCCCTGGACGGGGTCGCCCTCCCCGAGGACCATCTCGGCTTCGTCGGCACCGGCCGGGAGCGGATCACCGTGTCCGCGGGCACCGAGCCGGTGACGGCCCTGCTGATCGGCGGCGAGCCCCTGGGCGAGCAGATCATCATGTGGTGGAACTTCGTGGGCCGGTCCCACGAGGAGATCGTCGCCTGGCGCGCCGCCTACCAGGAGGAGATGGGCTTCGAGGCCCCCGGCCAGGGCTCCCCGCTGGCGGGCGAGGCGGCCTCCCCCGCCCAGCCCGACGGCGTCGCCGCCCTGGGTGCCCCGGTGTCCGGCGGTCTCCTGGACCGGTTGCGCGGGGCCCGCTACGACGACGGACGGCCCTTCCCGCAGTTCGGGGACTTCCCGCCGGCCCAGCCCGCGCCCATCCCCGCCCCGGCGCTGCCGACCACGCGCATGAGGCCCCGGGCGAACCCACCGTCGAGGTGACCGGACCCTCCGGCCACCGGCGGGCGGCACACGAGGGTCCACCGAGCACGTAGCACCGACGAGCACCGACGAGAGGACCGACCATGACGCAGCGGGACGCGAGCCAGGCACCCACCCTCGAGGACCCCCGGGTCGTCAAGGGGACGAGGCCGCGCTACGAGATCCACGTGGACGATTCCGGCGAGCCCGCCGGCTACACCGTCATCCACGACGTGGAGATCGGCGGCCAGCGGCAGCGGATCTTCCCCCACACCGAGGTCAAGGAGGAGTTCGGCGGCCACGGGCTGGCCTCCACCCTGGTCCGCCGGGCGCTGGACGACTCGATCGCGGACGGGTTCAGGATCGTCACGGTCTGCCCCTACGTGAAGGGGTGGGTGGCCAAGCACCCCGAGTACGCCGAGCACGTGCTCCCCACGACCCCGGAGCACCTGCAGGCGCTCGACCGCCGCTGAGCCGTGGCACCCCGGGCCACGCGTCCGCGGTGCCGCGCCAGGCGGCCCGCGGGACCCGCGCCGGATCCCTCGAGTGGACCGGCCGGGAACGGCGAAGGGCCCGGGCCATCTGGCCCGGGCCCTTCCGTGGTCGGGGTGACAGGATTTGAACCTGCGGCCTCGTCGTCCCGAACGACGCGCGCTACCAAGCTGCGCCACACCCCGTGGAGGGTGATTCCGCGCCGTGACCGGCTGGGAACCACAGTGAACTATCCTAGACCCCTCATCCCGGTTTCGCCAAAACGAGCGGTTCGGTACCGGGTCCTCGGTCCGTCACCGATCCCGGAGCACGGCGTCCGGCCGACCGGGACGGGTGCCGCGGTGCTCCACCGGGCGCCGGGGGCGCCAAGGGGACCGGGGCACCCGAGGAATCGAGCCTCGTGGCCCCGCCGGGACCTAGACTGGCCCCAGCGAGTGCCTCCCGCCGCTCCCGGGCCCGCCGGGACGACGAGTACCCCCGAGGGGCGCCGCGCAGTGCGGAGGAGGTCCGTGACGACCAGCGGCGACGAGACCGGGGGGCCAGGCGGCCTTCTCCGCTCCCGGCCCCACCTGGTGGGGCTGGTGGCCTTCCTCGTGCTGTTCGTCGCCGTCCTGCTGGCCTCCGGGTCGGTCCTGGCGGCGCTCCTGGCCGGCGCCCTGGGCTACGCCACCGGGTATTTCCTCACCCCGGCCGCCGGCAGCACCTACTCCTCCGGTGTCCCGGTCCGGGGCGCCACGAGGGATGAGATGAGGGACCGCCTCGCCGCGTTCCAGGACACCCTGCGCCAGAACCGGGGCAGGATCCCCCCGGCGGCGGACCGCGAGCTCGGGTCCATCGGCATGCACCTGCGGGAGATGATCGACCGGTGGGACGACGTCGCCCGCGCCCCGGAGCAGCGGATGGCCCTGGAGTCCATCGTCTACCGGTACCTGCCCTCCACGCTCGAGGTCTACCTCCGCCTCCCCGATTCGGCCAAGCCCGCCGCGGCGGGAGAGTGGACGCGGCAGCTGCGCCTGCTCGGGACCGAGGTCACCGCCAACCGCGATGCCGTCCTGCGGCACGACCTCGAGGCGATGCGCGCCAATGGCCGCATCCTCGAGCAGCGGTTCGAGGACGGCGACCTGCGGATGTTCCGGGAGAACGGACTATAGGCGCCCCGGTCACGCCCCCCGCCGGGCCGGACCGGGCAGTGCTGCCCGGACGGAGCTCACGTCCGCCCTGGTCGTCCCCCGGCGAACCGGGCATAGGCGCCCATGAGCACGGCCCATTCCTCGACCGACGACGCCGGACCGGTGATCGCGGCCGTCACGGTCGTGCCGGACGGGACCCCCGGCGTGGGCGCGAAGCCCACCACGGCGTCGCAGGAGGGGCCGGCGCCCGTACGCCCCAGCCAGCCGACCCACCGGAAGTGCAGGCCCTCGGCGTCCACCGCCCCGATCCGGGCCCAGGAATGGCGCCTGCCGTCCTCGCCCTCCTCGACCAGCAGACCGTCCTCGAGGCCCACGTGACTGCCCTCGCCGCAGGCACGCATCTCCGCGGGCCACCACAGGTGCGGATACTCGAGGAACGCCTCCACCGCCTGGTCCTCGGCCAGCGGGACCTCCGCCGTCAACAGCCGCGGTGCGGGCGCATCGCCCCCGGCGGACGTGCCCGGGGCCTCGGCACCCGGCGACACGGGACCGCCCGGCGACGGGTCCTGTCCAGCGGGAGGCCGGGCGAAGGGATCGTGGAAGATGCTCTCGGACATGGGCACCATCCTCTCACCACCCGGCCGGCGCCCTGGGCATGGAGGGGTGGTGTCGGTGGCGCTGGGGTGGGGGGTGTTAAAGGCCAGGAGCCCTGGACCGTGTGGTCCAGGGCTCCTGGTGAATGGTTGTCCGGCGGCGTCCTACTCTCCCACATCCTCCCGGATGCAGTACCATCGGCGCTGTGGGCCTTAGCTTCCGGGTTCGGAATGGGACCGGGCGTTTCCCCCACGCTATGACCGCCGTAACCCTGTGACCGCCCTGTCCGGGCCCGTGCCCCGCACTCCCCGGGTGGGGGGTGGGGTGGGCCGCCGTGTCGGGGGTGGCTTGGTGGTTACAACACTGTGGTTGCACTGTTCAATTGTACCCATACTGGGCCCCGGCCGGGCCCGGCGTGCCGGGGGGCTGGTGGGGTGCCCGGGGTGGTGCCCCGGGCTGGCCGCCCCCCGCGGGGGGTGGTGGTTCGGTCGGGTTGTTGTTCCGCAACCGCATAGTGGACGCTGCGCACCTGGCCCTCCCCGGCCGGTGAAGCCCGGCCCGGGGGTGGTGTTGTGTGTTTAAGTTGTCGGCCTATTAGTACCGGTCGGCTTCACAAGTCGTTGGTCCTTGCTTCCACGTCCGGCCTATCAACCCAGTGGTCTGCTGGGGGCCTCCCACCCACGAGGGGTGTGGAAATCTCATCTCGAAGCTGGCTTCCCGCTTAGATGCTTTCAGCGGTTATCCGTTCCGAACGTAGCCAATCAGCGGTGCACCTGGCGGTACAACTGACATACCAGAGGTTCGTCCGTCCCGGTCCTCTCGTACTAAGGACAGACCTTCTCAAATTTCCTGCGCGCGCAGAGGATAGGGACCGAACTGTCTCACGACGTTCTGAACCCAGCTCGCGTACCGCTTTAATGGGCGAACAGCCCAACCCTTGGGACCTACTCCAGCCCCAGGATGCGACGAGCCGACATCGAGGTGCCAAACCATGCCGTCGATATGGACTCTTGGGCAAGATCAGCCTGTTATCCCCGAGGTACCTTTTATCCGTTGAGCGACGGCCGTTCCACAACGGGCCGCCGGATCACTAGTCCCGACTTTCGTCCCTGCTCGAGATGCCTCTCTCACAGTCAAGCCCCCTTGTGCACTTGCACTCGACACCTGATTGCCAACCAGGCTGAGGGGACCTTTGGGCGCCTCCGTTACATTTTGGGAGGCAACCGCCCCAGTTAAACTACCCATCAGGCACTGTCCCTGACCCGGATCACGGGCCGAAGTTAGATGTCCAATGTGACCAGAGTGGTATTTCAACGATGACTCCACGAGCACTGGCGTGCCCGCTTCACAGTCTCCCACCTATCCTACACAAGCCACACCGAACACCAATACCAAACTATAGTAAAGGTCTCGGGGTCTTTCCGTCCTTCTGCGCGTAACGAGCATCTTTACTCGTAGTGCAATTTCGCCGAGTTCACGGTTGAGACAGCGGGGAAGTCGTTACTCCATTCGTGCAGGTCGGAACTTACCCGACAAGGAATTTCGCTACCTTAGGATGGTTATAGTTACCACCGCCGTTTACTGGGGCTTAAATTCTCCGCTTCGCCTTGCGGCTAACAGGTCCTCTTAACCTTCCAGCACCGGGCAGGAGTCAGTCCGTATACATCGTCTTGCGACTTCGCACGGACCTGTGTTTTTGATAAACAGTCGCTTCCCCCTGGTCTCTGCGGCCCCGATCCCCTCCATCCAGCGCGTGGATGTCAGGGTTGGGGCCCCCCTTCTCCCGAAGTTACGGGGGCATTTTGCCGAGTTCCTTAACCATGATTCTCTCGATCGCCTTGGTATTCTCTACCTGACCACCTGTGTCGGTTTGGGGTACGGGCGGCTGGAACCTCGCGCCGATGCTTTTCTTGGCAGCATAGGATCACCGGATCCCCCACCTGGTGGGGGCCTATCGGGTCTCAGGCTCACGTCCGGCGGATTTGCCAACCGGACACCCTACGCCCTTGGACCAGGTCATTTCCATTGCCTGGCCCGGCTACCTTCCTGCGTCACACCTGTTAATGCGCTTGCCTCCCCGGTTCAGGTCCCGCGCTTGCCCGCCACGCGCCCCCGAAGGGGCGTCCAGGCGGGTTCGGGCGGTTAGTATCACCGGCTCGGCAGGGGCGGTTCTTCGCCGGTACGGGAATATCAACCCGTTGTCCATCGACTACGCCTGTCGGCCTCGCCTTAGGTCCCGACTTACCCAGGGCAGATTAGCTTGACCCTGGAACCCTTGGTCATCCGGCGGACGGGTTTCCCACCCGTCTTTCGCTACTCATGCCTGCATTCTCACTCGTGCACAATCCACCGACGCTTCCGCCCCGGCTTCACCTCGTGCACGACGCTCCCCTACCCATCCAGCAGATGCTGAATGCCACGGTTTCGGCGGTGTGCTTGAGCCCCGCTACATTGTCGGCGCGGAATCACTTGACCAGTGAGCTATTACGCACTCTTTCAAGGGTGGCTGCTTCTAAGCCAACCTCCTGGTTGTCACAGCAACTCCACATCCTTTCCCACTTAGCACACGCTTGGGGGCCTTAACCGGTGGTCTGGGCTGTTTCCCTCTCGACCATGAAGCTTATCCCCCACGGTCTCACTGCCACGCTCTGACTTCCCGGCATTCGGAGTTTGGCTGACGTCAGTAACCTTGTAGGGCCCATCAGCCATCCAGTAGCTCTACCTCCGGGAAGAAACACGTGACGCTGCACCTAAATGCATTTCGGGGAGAACCAGCTATCACGGAGTTTGATTGGCCTTTCACCCCTACCCACAGCTCATCCCCTCCATTTTCAACTGAAGTGGGTTCGGTCCTCCACGCGCTCTTACACGCGCTTCAACCTGGCCATGGGTAGATCACTCCGCTTCGGGTCTAGACCGTGCCACTAAATCGCCCTATTCAGACTCGCTTTCGCTACGGCTTCCCCCCACGGGTTAACCTCGCGACACAGCACTAACTCGCAGGCTCATTCTTCAAAAGGCACGCCGTCACCCCGCAGGGCTCCGACGGATTGTAGGCACATGGTTTCAGGTACTATTTCACTCCCCTCCCGGGGTGCTTTTCACCATTCCCTCACGGTACTGATCCGCTATCGGTCAACAGGTAGTATTCAGGCTTACCAGGTGGTCCTGGCAGATTCACACGGGATTTCTCGGGCCCCGTGCTACTCGGGCACACTCACTAGGCGGCGGAACGCATTACGGCTACGGGACTCTCACCCCCTACGGTCAGGCATCCAAACCTGTTCGCCTATACGCCCGCACCTCACCACCCCAGGCCGGCAGACCTGGGACGCAAAGGCCCACAACCCCGAACACGCAACCCCTGCCGGGTATCACACGTGCACGGTTTAGCCCCATCCGCGTTCGCTCGCCACTACTGACGGAATCACATGTTGTTTTCTCTTCCTGCAGGTACTGAGATGTTTCACTTCCCTGCGTTCCCTCCAACCGGCCTATGTGTTCAACCGGCGGTCACACGCTCGTCGGCGTGCGGGGTTCCCCCATTCGGAGATCCTGGGCTCAACGTCCGGTTATCGACTCCCCCAGGCTTATCGCAGATTCCCACGTCCTTCATCGGCTCCTGTTGCCAAGGCATCCACCATGCGCCCTTGAAAACTTAGCCACACAACGGCCAAGCCTCGATGAGCATAAGACACCCACCACGCCGGCACCCCCGAGGGGACACCACGGGCGGGCATCGAAAGATGACTACATTCTCGGCGCCGCCACACCACGCCAGGGGGCGTGGGCATGACGGCAAAATAAGATGCTCGCGTCCACTATGCAGTTCCCAAACAACAACCCGCGCCACACGCCCCCACCCGCGCCGGCACCCCCCACGAGGAGGAGAACCCACGCACCACGGTGTCTCGGTGCAGCCGGAACCAGACCACAGGCCCGGAACAACCACCCCCCGGCCACCCCACCACGACGGGCAGGGCGCCACCGGGATCGGCGGCCGGTCCTGTTGTCCCAGGACCCAACAGTGTGCCAACACCCCCACGCCCATCCACCCGGGGTCCTCCTTCCACACGCCGGCGCGACACCCCAGGACAACCCCCGGGGCGCCCATTCCAGGCGCAGTACTGCAAGGACCACCGGCCGGTACGGCCAGGGGCACCATTCGTTGATGTTCCACCCATGAGCAACCCGCCGGTCCACACGCGGGACCGACACGGGCACCAAATGGACCACCCCGGTAACCCCCGCACCTGGTGCGGGACGAGATGGCCATGCGCTCCTTAGAAAGGAGGTGATCCAGCCGCACCTTCCGGTACGGCTACCTTGTTACGACTTAGTCCCAATCGCCAGTCCCACCTTCGACGGCTCCCCCCACGAGGGTTGGGCCACCGGCTTCGGGTGTTACCGACTTTCGTGACTTGACGGGCGGTGTGTACAAGGCCCGGGAACGTATTCACCGCAGCGTTGCTGATCTGCGATTACTAGCGACTCCGACTTCATGGGGTCGAGTTGCAGACCCCAATCCGAACTGAGACCGGCTTTTTGGGATTAGCTCCACCTCACAGTATCGCAACCCATTGTACCGGCCATTGTAGCATGCGTGAAGCCCAAGACATAAGGGGCATGATGATTTGACGTCGTCCCCACCTTCCTCCGAGTTGACCCCGGCAGTCTCCCATGAGTCCCCGGCACGACCCGCTGGCAACATGGAACGAGGGTTGCGCTCGTTGCGGGACTTAACCCAACATCTCACGACACGAGCTGACGACAACCATGCACCACCTGTGAACCCGCCCCAGAGGGGAAGGACCATCTCTGGCCCGGTCGGGAACATGTCAAGCCTTGGTAAGGTTCTTCGCGTTGCATCGAATTAATCCGCATGCTCCGCCGCTTGTGCGGGCCCCCGTCAATTCCTTTGAGTTTTAGCCTTGCGGCCGTACTCCCCAGGCGGGGCACTTAATGCGTTAGCTGCGGCGCGGAAACCGTGGAATGGCCCCCACACCTAGTGCCCAACGTTTACGGCATGGACTACCAGGGTATCTAATCCTGTTCGCTCCCCATGCTTTCGCTCCTCAGCGTCAGTAACAGCCCAGAGACCTGCCTTCGCCATCGGTGTTCCTCCTGATATCTGCGCATTTCACCGCTACACCAGGAATTCCAGTCTCCCCTACTGCACTCCAGTCTGCCCGTACCCACCGCAGATCCGGGGTTAAGCCCCGGACTTTCACGGCAGACGCGACAAACCGCCTACGAGCTCTTTACGCCCAATAATTCCGGATAACGCTCGCGCCCTACGTATTACCGCGGCTGCTGGCACGTAGTTAGCCGGCGCTTCTTCTGCAGGTACCGTCACTTGCGCTTCTTCCCTACTGAAAGAGGTTTACAACCCGAAGGCCGTCATCCCTCACGCGGCGTCGCTGCATCAGGCTTGCGCCCATTGTGCAATATTCCCCACTGCTGCCTCCCGTAGGAGTCTGGGCCGTGTCTCAGTCCCAGTGTGGCCGGTCACCCTCTCAGGCCGGCTACCCGTCGTCGCCTTGGTGGGCCATTACCCCACCAACCAGCTGATAGGCCGCGAGTCCATCCAAGACCGATGAATCTTTCCACCCCCACACCATGCGATGGAGGGTCGTATCCGGTATTAGACCCGGTTTCCCAGGCTTATCCCAGAGTCAAGGGAAGGTTACTCACGTGTTACTCACCCGTTCGCCACTCATCCACCCCAGCAAGCTGGGGCTTCAGCGTTCGACTTGCATGTGTTAAGCACGCCGCCAGCGTTCATCCTGAGCCAGGATCAAACTCTCCGTAAAAAACTACAGAAGAAACAACACCACGCCCGGCGGAAAACCCGGCACGGCATCATTCAATCCCTGGCAAGAGGCCCTCCACCACACGGGGGTGCGGCGGTCAGGCCATCCACCAATTTCAAACAATTGGCATCAACAAACTTGGCACACTATTGAGTTCTCAAACAACAGGCACGTGATCAGTACCGGCGAAGGAAACCGGTTTCACCCGGCCGTTTCTTCGCTTTCCTCATCCGCGGCTTTCAAAGCGTAGTCCCTCTTCCCCGGCCCGTCAAACCGGCGTTCCCGCCGCGCTCACCGCACCCGGACCGAAGTCCCACCGCCGCCCCCGGACCACCCGCCGGCCGCCACAGCGACCCGCCAGCTCCCCGGAGCAACTTTCCCATCCTAGACCCTCCCGGGCCCCGGCGTCAAACCCGCCGCACCCGGCCGGCCCCCGGCACCAGGCCGGACACCGCCCCAGTCAAGGACAGCCGCACCACCACCGGAAGGACAACCGCCCCTCCACGCCGTGGCACGAGGAGCAACCCTACACCCCCACCCACCCCCACGCAAACCGGGACCCGCACGGGGCCCGTCCGGCCCCGGCCGCATGCCCGTCATCCACGCCGTCACCGCGCGGACAACCGGCGGCTGACCGGGCCGGAGCGCGGGAGGACCCCGCCCGGCCCGTGGCCGGTCGGGGTCCTCTCGGGGGGGTGCGGCGGGCGGTGGCCCGCCCGGGTCAGCGGACGGGACGGAAGTACACCGTCGCCAGCGGGGGCACCACCACGCGGGCGGTCGCCGGCTGGCCGTGCCAGGACTCCTCCACCGCGGTGATGGTGCCGGCGTTGCCGACCCCCGAACCGCCGTAGGTCTCGGAGTCGGTGTTGAGGACTTCCTCCCACTCCCCCGCCAGGGGCAGTCCCAGCTGCACGTCGTGGTGCGGGGTCCCGGCGAAGTTGGACACGCACACGAGGGGGCGCCGCTCGCCACCGGTCTGCTCGGGGTCGGACCAGCGGATGAAGGAGAACAGGTTCCGGTCGCCGTCGTTCTGGTCGATCCACTGGAACCCGGCCGGGTCGTTGTCCCGGCTCCACAGCTCCGGGGCGTCCCGGTACACCCTGTTGAGGTCCCGGACCGCCTTCATGAGGCCCTTGTGCTGCGGGTTGTCCGTCAGCCACCAGTCGAGCCCGTGGGACTCCTTCCACTCGGACTCCTGGCCGAACTCGGATCCCATGAACAGCAGCTGCTTGCCGGGGTGGGCCCACATGTACCCGTAGTAGGCGCGCAGCGAGGCCAGCTCCTGCCAGCGGTCACCGGGCATCTTGCGCAGCAGCGAGCCCTTGCCGTGCACCACCTCGTCGTGCGAGAGCGGCAGCACGTAGTTCTCGCTCCACGCGTAGACGAGCGAGAACGTCATCTCGTTGTGGTGCCAGCGCCGGTTGACCGGGTCCTCGGACATGTAGGCGAGCGAGTCGTGCATCCAGCCCATGTTCCACTTCAGCCCGAAGCCCAGGCCGTCGTTCTCGGTGCTGGCGGTGACGCCGGAGAAGGCGGTGGACTCCTCGGCGACCATGACGATCCCCGGGTTGCGCTTGTACGCCGTGGCGGTGGCCTCCTTGAGGAAGCTGATCGCCTCGAGGTTGTGGTTGCCCCCGTGCACGTTCGGCACCCACTCCCCGTCCTTGCGGGAGTAGTCCAGGTAGAGCATGGAGGCCACGGCGTCCACGCGCAGGCCGTCCACGTGGAACTCCTCGAGCCAGTACAGGGCGTTGGCCACGAGGAAGTTGCGCACCTCGGTCCGGCCGTAGTCGAAGACCAGGGTGCCCCAGTCGGGGTGCTCGCCCTTGCGCGGGTCGGCGTACTCGTAGAGCGGCGTGCCATCGAACTTCGCCAGCGCCCACTCGTCCTTGGGGAAGTGCGCCGGCACCCAGTCCAGCAGGACGCCGATCCCGGCCTGGTGCAGCCGGTCCACGAGGTACTTGAAGTCGTCCGGGGTGCCGAACCGCGAGGTCGGGGCGTAGTACCCGGTGACCTGGTAGCCCCACGAGCCGCCGAAGGGGTGCTCGGCCAGCGGGAGGAACTCCACGTGGGTGAAGCCCTGCCAGGAGACGTACTCCACGAGCTGGTCCGCCATCTCGCGGTACCCCAGCCCGGGCCGCCACGACCCGGCGTGCACCTCGTAGACGCTCATCGGGCCGTCGTGCGGGTTCGTCCGGGCCCGGCGCTCCATCCACTCCTGGTCGCCGAAGACGTAGCGGGAGTCGTCCACGCGCGAGCCGGTCGCCGGCGGCACCTCGGTCCAGCGCGCCATCGGGTCGGCACGGTCGCGCCAGTGCCCGTCCTGGCCGAGGATCGCGTACTTGTACACCGTCCCGGCGCCGATGCCGGGGACGAAGATCTCCCACAGCCCCGAGTCGCCCAGCGAGCGCATCGCGTGCTGGCGCCCGTCCCAGCCGTTGAAGTCGCCCTTGACCCGCACGGCGCGCGCGTTGGGCGCCCACACCGCGAAGGAGGTGCCGGTGATCTCCCCCTGCGGCGAGGAGTAGCGGCGCACCCGGGAGCCCAGGGCCGTCCACAGGGTCTCGTGCCGGCCCTCGCGGAACAGGTGCTGGTCGAGCTCGCCGAGGGTGGGCAGGTAGCGGTAGGGGTCGTCCTGCTCGGCGGGATCGGCCCCGGGCAAGGACACGAGGATGCGGTAGCCCGGGACGTGGCCCGGCTGGGTGGCGCGCGCGGTGCCGACCCAGACCCCCTCGTGCTCGTGCCGCAGCGGCACCTCGGTGCCGTCGTCGAGCCGGACGGAGACCTCCTCCGCCAGCGGCCGCAGCACCCGGAAGGTCACGGTGTCGTCGCCGTCCAGGTGGGCACCCAGCACCTCGTGGGGCTGGTGGTACCGGCCGTGCGCGACGGCGTCGAGCACCTCGGCGTGCACCTCGAGGGGCGCCGGGGCCGGGTCCCCCGCCGGGCCGGCCTGCAGGGTCGGTTCCATGTTCTCCGCGTCCATCGGATCCTCCTCGGGTTCGCGCTCGGTGACTGCCCCCACCGTATCGGGGGACGGCCCGGTGGCAACGGGGGCACCGGCCTCGGCGGCCGCGCCGTCGGTGCCGGCGGTGCCGCGGCCGAGCGCCCGGCGCACGGCCGAGGCGGGCACCTCGACCCAGTCGGGGCGGTGCCGCAGCTCGTACGCCGTCTCGTACAGGGCCTTGTCCAGGAGCAGGGCGGTGAACACCGTGGAGGCCGTGTCCACCGGCGCGCCGACCGTCCGGCCGTAGCCCTCGAGGAAGGCCTCCTGGGTGCGGGCCGTCCACTCCGGGGCCCCCGCGAGGGCGCCGGCGTAGTCGAAGGAGCGCAGCATCCCCACCACGTCGCGCAGCGGCAGGTCCCAGCCGGAGCGCTCCCCGGCCTCGCGCAGCGGCTCGCCCTCGAAGTCCAGGACGGTCCACCGCGTGGTGCCGTCCTGGGCCGAGGCCAGCACCTGGCCCAGGTGGTAGTCGGCGTGGATGCGCTGCAGCGGGGGCAGCGCCGCGGCCGCCTCCGGCGAGCGCAGCGAGTCCAGCACCTCCCGCACGCGCCCGGCGTGGTCCTCCCCCACCGTGGCGGCGGCCTGGCGCCAGCCCCACTCGATCCGGCCCGCGAGCTCCTCGAGCACCCCGGGCGTCCCGGACGGCCCCGCCGGCGCCTGCCGGGTGCCGAGGGTCTCGGCGAGGGCCAGGTGCAGCCGGCCGGTGGCCGCGCCGATCCCGGCGGCCTCGCCCGTGAAGTCGGTGCCCGCGGCCGCGGACTCCGTGGCGACGCGCCAGGCGTCGCGGGAACCGGTGATGAACTCCCGCAGCACGCAGGCCTGGCCGGACACCCAGCCGTCGGCGGTGTCCTCGGCCGGGGTGCCGCCCGGGGCCCCGGGCGCCCGCCAGCCGGCGGTGACCGAGCCGTACGTCACCGGGACCTCGCTGGAACCGGCGCCGGACAGCGCCAGGCCGATCTCGACGTCGGGGTTCGCGCCCGCGGCCAGGACGCGGAAGAACTTCAGGATCAGCGTGCCGGGACCGGCCTCGATGACCACGGAGGTGTTGGACTGCTCGCCCTCGAGCATCCGCGCCCGCAGGGTGCCGGCCTCGAAGGCGGGCCAGTCGCCGAAGCCGGCGTAGGCGTGGCCGCCGGAGCGGCCGTCCGCCGTCGGCAGCTCCCGGCGCATCATCTCCAGCCAGGCGGCCACGAACTCGGGGTCGCGCGCGCCGTCGTAGACCCAGCGGGGCCCGTCCGGGGAATCCCAGCGGCCGACCAGGGCCGAGGCACCCTCCTCGAGCTCGTCCTCCCGCACGGCCAGGGGCACGGACAGGGTCACGGTCTCCCCGTCACGGGCCGCGGTGATCACGTGCAGCTGCGGCCGCACCCCCGCGGTGGTCCCCGACAGGCGGATCCCGCCGACCCGGTCCAGGGTGAAGTCCCCGGTCAGGGGGAACCAGCGCTGGGAGGGCAGCCAGCCCTCCAGCAGCGCCGGCAGGGTCGTGGCGGTGTTCGGCTCGGTGGTCATCGGATGCTCCCCGCAGACATGTCCGGAGTGATGACCGGCAGGGCGGTCGTGTAGGGGTTCGGCCTGCCGGCCAGGGCGGTCCGCTCGCCGCCGGCCATCAGGTCCGGGCCGGTGCGCAGCCGCAGCCAGTAGAAGCCGTGGCCCGGCAGGGTGACCGGCAGCCGGCCGTCCGCACCGATGTCCAGGAAGGGCCGGCCGCCGAACACGTCGCGCAGCCCGCGGCCCTCGTAGCCGGGCACGGACAGCCACGTGGCCACCGGGTCCGGGGACAGGTTGAACACGCACAGCACGGTCTCCGGGTACAGGTCCTCGTCGTCGCTGACCGGCAGGTCCCGCACGAAGGCCAGGACCTGCTCGGCCTCCGCGTGGACCATGGAGAAGTCCCCCAGGCCGAAGACGGGGTGCTTCTTGCGCACCGCGAGCGTCTCCCGGACCCAGTGCAGCAGCGAGCCGTTCGAGGCGAGCTGGGCCTCCACGTTGACGTGGTTGTAGTGGTAGACGAGGGACTGGATCACCGGCAGGTAGAGCTTGCCGGGGTCCGCGTCCGAGAACCCGGCGTTGCGGTCCGGGTTCCACTGCATCGGCGTGCGGGAGGCGTCGCGGTCGGGGAGCCAGATGTTGTCCCCCATGCCGAGCTCGTCGCCGTAGTACAGGAACGGCGAGCCGGGAAGGGACAGCAGCAGCGCGTGGATCAGCTCCAGCTCGGACCGGCTGTTGTCCAGCAGGGAGGCCAGCCGGCGGCGGATGCCCACGTTGGCGCGCATGCGGGAGTCCGGCGCGTACCAGCCGAGCATGGCCTGGCGCTCCTCGGGGGTCACCATCTCGAGCGTCAGCTCGTCGTGGTTGCGCAGGAAGGTGCCCCACTGGGAGCCCGCCGGGATCTGCGGGGTCTCGGCCACCGCCTCGAGGATCGCGGTGGCCTTGTGGTCCCGCAGCGCGTAGAAGATCTTCGGCATGATCGGGAAGTGGAAGCACATGTGGCACTCCGGCTGCTCCTCGGTGCCGAAGTAGTCCACCACGTCCGCCGGGGGCTGGTTCGCCTCGGCGATGATGACGCGCCCCGGGTACTCCGCGTCCACCATGGCCCGCAGGTCGCGCAGGAAGACGTGCGTGCGCGGGTCGTTCTCGCAGTCGGTGCCGTCCTCCTCGTACAGGTACGGGATGGCGTCCGCGCGGAAGCCGTCCACGCCCATGTCCAGCCAGTACCGGACCACCTCGTAGAGGGCCTCGATCACCGCGGGGTTCTCGAAGTTCAGGTCCGGCTGGTGGGAGAAGAACCGGTGCCAGAAGAACTGGCGGCGCACCGGGTCGAAGGTCCAGTTGGACTCCTCCGTGTCCACGAAGATGATGCGCGCGTCCTGGTACTTCTCGTCCGTGTCCGACCAGACGTAGAAGTCCCCGTACGGCCCGTCCGGGTCCGAGCGGGACTCCTGGAACCACGGGTGCTGGTCCGAGGTGTGGTTGAGCGGCAGGTCGATGATCACCCGCAGCCCGCGCGCGTGGGCCTCGGCCACGAGGCGCTTGAAGTCGGAGACCGTGCCGAAGTCGTCCAGGACCTCGTAGAAGTCCGAGACGTCGTAGCCGCCGTCGCGCAGCGGCGAGCGGTAGAACGGCGGCACCCACAGGCAGTCCACGCCCAGCCACTGCAGGTAGTCCAGCTTGTTGATCAGCCCGTCGAAGTCCCCGGACCCGTCCCCGTTGCCGTCGTGGAAGGCCCGCACGAGCACCTCGTAGAACACGGCGGTGCGGAACCAGTTCGGGTCGTGGGAGATGCCGTGGGTGTGCAGCTGAAACGAGTTGGCCATCGTCGGGGGTTCTCTTCCGTAGTCTCCTGCGTCGGTCGGGGGCGGGGCGCCGGTCAGTCCCGGCGCACGACGCGCAGCACGTGCGCCGGCTCGACGTGCGGGTCCAGCCGGACGTAGTTGTGCTCGCCCCACTGCCAGCGGGAGCCGGTGATGAGGTCCTCGACCTCGAAGCGGCCCTCCGCGTCCAGGTCCTGCGGCCGCAGGTCGAGGGCGGACAGGTCCAGGGTGGCGGTCGCCTCGCGCGTGTTGTGCGGGTCCGTGGTCACCACCACGATGATCGTGTCCGCGTGGCCCGGCAGGGACTCCACGAGGCCCGCGGCGTCCGGAACGCCCGGGAAGACCGTGCCCGTCCCGTCCCCCGCGCCCGTCCCGACGGCGGCGTGCCAGCCCTCCGGCCGGTGGCGCCGGGTCTTGGAGAAGGCGAGGATCGCGTCGTTGTCCACGCGGTGCAGGGTGAGGTTCTGCAGGTCCTGCAGGGCGGGGTGGGCCCGGCGGATGTGGTTCAGCCGGGTCAGGAAGGGCGCCAGGGAGCGCCCCTCCGCCTCCGCGGCGGCGTAGTCCCGGGGCCGGAACTCGTACTTCTCGTTGTCGATGTACTCCTCCGCCCCGGGCCGGGCCACGTGCTCGAAGAGCTCGTAGCCGGAGTACATGCCCCACAGCGGATTGGACATGGTGGCGAGCACGGCGCGGATCTTGAACGCCGCCGGGCCGCCGAACTGCAGGTACTCGGTGAGGATGTCCGGGGTGTTGACGAAGAAGTTCGGCCGGTAGAACGCCGCGGTCTCGGCCGTCACCTCGTGCAGGTACTCCGCGATCTCGTCCCGGGTGTTCCGCCACGTGAAGTAGGAGTAGGACTGCTGGTAGCCCACGCGGCCGAGGGCGTGCATCATGGCCGGCCGGGTGAACGCCTCGGCCAGGAAGACGACCTCCGGGTGGCGGCGGTGCACCTTGGCGATCAGCCACTCCCAGAACCACAGCGGCTTGGTGTGCGGGTTGTCCACGCGGAAGATCTTCACGCCCCGGGCGATCCACAGCTCCACCACGTCCAGCACGGCCCGGCGCAGCCCGCGCGGGTCGTTGTCGAAGTTCAGCGGGTAGATGTCCTGGTACTTCTTCGGCGGGTTCTCCGCGTAGGCGATCGAGCCGTCCACGCGCGTGGTGAACCACTCGGGGTGCTCGCGCACCCAGGGGTGGTCCGGGGAGCACTGCAGCGCCAGGTCCAGCGCCACCTCCATGCCCAGCTCCGCCGCGCGGTCCACGAAGCGGGCGAAGTCCTCCTCGGTGCCGAGCTCGGGGTGGATCGCGTCGTGGCCGCCGTCCTCGGAGCCGATGGCCCACGGCGAGCCGGGGTCCTGCGGGCCGGCGGTGAGCGTGTTGTTCGGGCCCTTGCGGTGGGCGTGCCCGATGGGGTGGATCGGCGGGAGGTAGACGACGTCGAAGCCCATCCGGGCGATCGCCGGGAGGCGCTCGGCCGCCGTCGTGAAGGTCCCCGAGGTCCAGGTGCCGGACTCGGGGTGGTAGGCCGCGCCCTCGGAGCGCGGGAAGAACTCGTACCACGCGCCGCGGCCGGCGAGCGCCCGCTGGACGTCCAGCGGGTACCGCGGCGAGGGCGAGACGAACTCGCGGATCGGCCGGGCGGCCAGCACCTCGGCCAGCTCGGGGTCCTCCGCGGCGGTGAGCCGCTCGGCGGTGTCCCGCGAGCCGTCCTCGAGCCCGCGCGCGGCCCGCTCGAGGATGACGCGGTCGGCCTCGGAGCGCTCGGGCTCGGCGGCGGCGCGGCGGAACAGGGCGCCGCCCTCGGCGAGCATCAGCTCGACGTCGATGCCCGCCTGGATCTTCACCGTGGCGGCGTGGTGCCACGTGGCGTAGGGGTCCGACCAGCCCTCGACCACGAGGGCGTGGGGGCCGACCTGCGCCGGGCGCAGGACGGCCCGGTACTCGTCGAGGCCCGGGGCCCCCTCGTGCATGCGCACGCGCTGGACCTCCTCGCCGGAGGGGCCGTAGAGCACGGCGGTGGCCCCCAGCCGGTCGTGTCCCTCGCGGAACACGGTGGCGCGCACGGGGATGTCCTCCCCCACGACGGCCTTGGCCGGGTGCGCGCCGCAGTCGACCACCGGCTGCACGCCGGTGACGGGGATGCGGCCCGCCGTGACCTCGGTACGGGACATCGGGACGGTGTTCGGATTCCTGGAAGCCTCCACGCGGTCGACGTTACCGGTGCCGTCAACCGCTGGCCAACGCCATCGGCCCTTCTCGGACGGACGCGCCCCGTGCGGCGGGGCGCGCGGCCGGGTGCGCGCCCCGGTGCGCGGCGGGGCGTACGGCGGGGTATTCAGCCCGCGGCCACGCGGGCGTCGCACGGGGTTCACCCGCGCCGCCGGGGCCGATCCCGGCGGCGTGGATAATGGGCCCTGTGAAGGCCATTCGTCGGTTCACCGTCCGCACCCACCTGCCCGCCTCGATCGCCGGCCTGGGCCGCCTGGCCACCAACCTGCGGTGGTCGTGGCACCCGGAGACCAAGAGGCTGTTCCACGACCTCGACCCCGCGGCGTGGCGGCGGCTGGACCAGGACCCGGTGGCCCTGCTGGGCTCCTTCGACCGGGCCCGGCTCGCCGAGCTCGCCGCGGACGAGTCGATCGTGCGCCGGGTGGCCGCGGCCACCGAGGACCTCGACCGCTACCTCACCGAGGACCGCTGGTTCCAGCACGAGTCCGCCGGCTGGGAGGTCCCCCCGCGCTCGATCGCGTACTTCTCCCCCGAGTTCGGCATCACCGCCGTGCTCCCCCAGTACTCCGGCGGCCTGGGCATCCTCGCCGGCGACCACCTGAAGTCCGCCTCGGACCTCGGGGTGCCGGTGATCGGCGTGGGCCTGCTGTACCAGTCGGGCTACTTCAAGCAGTCGCTCTCGCGGGACGCCTGGCAGCAGGAGACCTACCCGGTCCTGGACCCGGACAACCTGCCGCTGTCCCTGCTCAAGCACCGCGACGGCACGCCCGCCCTGGTCTCCCTGCCGTTGCCGGGCCACCGCACCCTGCACGCGCAGGTCTGGCGGGCCGACGTCGGGCGCGTCCCCCTGCTGCTGCTGGACTCCAACGTCCCGGCCAACGACGACACGGCGCGCTCCGTCACCGACCGGCTGTACGGCGGCGGCGGCGAGCAGCGCCTGCAGCAGGAGCTGCTGCTGGGCATGGGCGGCGTCCGGGCGCTGCGCCTGTTCGCGGAGCTGACCGGCACGGAGGCCCCGAGCGTCTACCACACCAACGAGGGCCACGCGGGGTTCCAGGGGATCGAGCGGATCGAGGAGCTCATGGCCGCGGGGCTCGACTGGGAGAGCGCCCTGTGCTCCGTGCGCGCCTCCACCGTGTTCACCACGCACACCCCCGTGCCCGCCGGGATCGACCGCTTCGACCGCTCGCTCGTGGAGCAGTTCTTCCGGGCCGGCCTGGCCCCGAGCGTCCCCGTGGAGGAAGTCCTGGCCCTGGGGGCCGAGGACTACGACGGCGGCCACCGCGGGCTGCACAACATGGCCGTGATGGGCCTGCGGCTGGGCCAGCGGGCCAACGGGGTGGCGCGGCTGCACGGCCAGGTCTCCCGGGAGATGTTCCGGGGCCTGTGGCCGGGCTTCGACGCCGACGAGGTCCCGATCACCTCCATCACCAACGGCGTGCACGCCCCCACGTGGGTCTCCAGCACCGTCTCCGACCGCGCGATCGAGCTGTTCGGCACCTCCGCGGTGGCCGGCCCCGACTGGGGGCGGGTGTGGGACGTGCCGGACGAGGAGCTGTGGGAGGTCCGCCGGACGCTGCGCCGAGCGCTCATCGCGGACGTCCGCGCCCGGCTGCGGTCCTCGTGGCTCAAGCGGGGCGCCTCCGAGGCGGAGGTGGCCTGGACGGCCTCCGTGCTGGACGAGGACGTGCTGACCATCGGCTTCGCCCGGCGCGTGCCCACCTACAAGCGGCTGACCCTCATGCTGCGCGACCCCGCGCGGCTCAAGCGGCTGCTGCTGGACCCCGAGCACCCGGTCCAGCTGGTGGTGGCGGGCAAGTCCCACCCCGCGGACGAGCAGGGCAAGCTGATGATCCAGGAGATGGTCCGGTTCGCCGACGACCCCGAGGTCCGCCACCGGATTGCCTTCCTGCCGAACTACGACATCCAGATGGCCTCCACCCTGATGCCCGGCTGCGACGTGTGGCTCAACAACCCGCTGCGCCCGCTCGAGGCGTGCGGGACCTCGGGGATGAAGGTGGCCATGAACGGCGGCCTGAACCTGTCCGTGCTGGACGGCTGGTGGGACGAGATGTTCGACGGCGAGAACGGCTGGGCCATCCCCACCGCCTCCTCCGCGGCGAGCACCGGGGAGCGGGACGACATCGAGGCCGCGGCCCTGTACGACCTGCTGGAGAGCCAGGTGGTGCCCCGGTTCTACGGGGCCGAGCGCTCCGACCAGGCCGGCGCGGCGGGGCCCTCCGCGGCCTCCCGGGACGGGCTGCCGCACCAGTGGATCGCCATGGTCAAGCACACCATGGCCACCCTCGGCCCGGCGATGTCCGCCGACCGCATGGTCCAGGACTACGTGACGCGGCTCTACCGGCCCGCCGCCGCCGCGGGGCGGGTGATGGACGGCGACGACTTCGCCCGGGCCCGCGAGCTGGCCGGGTGGAAGACGCGCGTGCGCTCGGCGTTCGGGCGCGTGGCCGTGGAGCACGTGGACTCGCTCGGCGTCTCGGAGGAGCCGCAGGTCGGGGACGAGCTGCAGGTCTCGGCCTACGTGGACCTCGGCGACCTGGAGCCGGCGGACGTGTGCGTCCAGGCCGTGTACGGCCGGGTCGCCACCGAGCCCTCCGGCAGCCTCGACGAGGACCGCCTCGTGGACACCTCCGCCCTCGAGCTGTCCCCGGCCGAGGACCTCGGCGAGGGCCGCTGGCGGTTCGCCGGCTCCCTGCTCATCGACCGGTCCGGGGCGTTCGGCTACTCCGTGCGGGTGCTGCCGCGGCACGAGCTGCTGGCCTCCCCGGCGGAGATGGCGCTCGTGGTCAACGCCGGCTGACCCCCTTCCGGCGCAACTGGAGGTCGATTCCGCCCCGTCTCGCGCCCGGAATGGCCCGGATCCGGGGCGGAATCGACCGCCAGATGAGGGGTCAGGCGGGGGTCAGGCGGGCGAGCCGGGGGTCCAGCCGCGGGCGAGCAGCGCGGCGCGGGTCTTCCGCACCGCGGGGGCCCAGTCGTCGCGGGCGTGGCGCGCGCTGAACCGCAGCTCCATCCAGTCCACGGACTGCAGCCGTTCCGCCCGCTCGATGTCGCGCTGCACCTGGAGCGGCCCGGAGTGGTGTTCCCCGTCGTACTCCAGGTCGATCCGCAGGTCCTGGTAGGTCAGGTCCCCGCGGTGCAGCCGTTCCCCCGTGAGCGGGTGGACGATCCACTGGTTGACGGCCGGCTCCGGCAGGCCCGCGTCCACGAGCGCCAGCCGGAGGGAGGTCTCCTGGGGAGAGTCCGAGCCGACGCGGGCCCGGTCCAGGGCCAGCCTCGCCCTGCGGATGCCCGGCTTGCCCCGGTGGGCGGCCAGCAGGTCCCGCAACCGCTCGGGCGTGCTCAGCGGGAGCCGGTCCCACTGGCCGCCCCACACCGGGTTGAACAGCCAGTCGGCCCACAGCACGAGCCGCCGCTCGCCCGCCGCCCGGGCCAGGTCCAGCCACGTGCGGCCCGGCGTGGTCACGGCGATCCCGCCGACCCGCACCACCTCCGAGGGCAGGACGAGCCCCCGGCGTCCCGTCGTCCCCCGGACGCGGGACCGGCGGTCGCCGGCGACCGACAGCAGGTGCAGCTCCTCCGGCACCCGCGCCCCGGGGAACCCCCACACGAGCGCGGCCGACCCGTGGGAGGCCACGTCCGCCCCCGCCGCCGTGGTGGCCCGCAGCAGCGAGAGGTGCAGCTCGGCCTCGTCCCGGGCGCGCCGTTCCGGGCTGTAGAGACCGTGCAGGTGGCGTTCCGCCCGGGCTCCCTGCAGTCTCCGGCGGCCGATGCCCAGCTCCCGGGCCTCGGCGACGGTCACGATGTCGGGCACGCTGGCCGGCAGGTCCATGCGCCCAGCGTGGCCGGGGACCGCCGCCCGGGGTGACCGGGCCGCCGTCGGGGTGGACGGCGGGGGCGCTCCCGGGGGCTGTGGAGGTCCCGCTCCCCGGCCCCTCCCCACCGCCCTCGGCATCTGGCGGTCGATTCCGCACCGTTCCGGGCCGCCACGGCGCCGAGACCGGGGCAGATTCGACCGCCAGTCGCGCAGGGGTGCGCAGGGGTAGGCAGGGACGCGGAGGGGTGGGGTCAGACGGAGTAGAGGGTGATCGAGTTGCCCTCGATCGTGTCCCGGTCCCCCGGGGAGAACTGGGCGCCGCGGCGCCGGTCCCCGTGGCGGCAGGTCGCCAGCTGCAGCTCGAAGGACTGCAGGGCCGAGCCGGCGTCATCCATCACCCCGCGCACGGACTCCGGGGTGGGCAGGCGGAACGAGGTCCTGTCCAGGGCGCCGTTGAACACGATCAGCCCCGTGCTCCGCCCCCCGGGGACGCCGATCAGCAGCTGGAGCAGGCGGCGGGACGGGTCCGACCAGTCGTCCGGCGTCATCGGCAGGCCCCGGTCGCTGAACCACATCAGGTACCCGGGCTCCCGGGACGGGTAGGAGTACGGCTGCCCGGCGAGGAACTCCTTGCGGATCGCGATCAGCCGGCGCGTGGTGGCCAGCATCCGCTGCTGGCGCTCCTCGAGGTCCCAGTCCGTCCAGGAGATCTCGTTGTCCTGGCAGTACGCGTTGTTGTTGCCCCGCTGGGTGCGGCCGATCTCGTCCCCGGCGGTGATCATCGGCACGCCGAGGGAGACCAGCAGCGTGGCCATGAGGTTGCGGGCGGTCTGGGCGCGCGCGTCCCGGATCGCCTCGTCCTCCGTGGGCCCCTCCACCCCGTGGTTGTAGGAGCGGTTGTGGGAGTTGCCGTCCCGGTTGTCCTCGCCGTTGGCCTCGTTGTGCTTCTCGTTGTAGGACACGAGGTCGCGCAGCGTGAACCCGTCGTGGGCCGTGACGAGGTTGACCGAGGCCAGCGCCGAGCGCCCCGAGCCGGCGAACAGCCCCGCCGAGCCGGCCAGGCAGTCGGCCAGCCGCGCCGTGGACCCGCCCGAGCCGCCGTGCTCCATGGCCCCGCGGTCGGCGACCCAGAAGTCCCGCACGACGTCCCGGAACCGGTCGTTCCAGTCCGACCAGCCGGGCGGGAAGTGCCCCGTCTGCCAGCCGCCGACCGCCACGTCCCACGGCTCGGCGATCAGCTTGGTGCCCGCCAGCACGGGGTCCGCCTGGGCGGCCACGAGGAAGGGGTGCCGGCTGGTGAAGTGGTGCGCTTCGTCCCGGCACATGGTCACGGCCAGGTCGAAGCGGAACCCGTCCACCTGGAAGTCGGTCACCCAGCGGCGCAGCGAGTCCAGGGTCATCCGCACCACCTGCGGGTCGGTGAAGTCCAGGGCGTTGCCGCAACCCGTGGTGTCCAGGTAGCCCCCGGACGCGTCGTGCCGGTAGTACTGCCGCTCGCCCAGGCCGCGCCAGCAGAAGGTGGGGCCGCCGGGTCCCTCCTCCGCCGTGTGGTTGTAGACCACGTCCAGGATGACCTCGAGGCCGGCCTCGTGCAGGAGCTTGACCATGCCCTTGAACTCGTCCTGGATCGCCTTCGGGCCGCCGGCCCGGGCGGCCGCGGTGGCGTAGCCGGGGTGCGGGGCGAAGAAGCTCACGGAGTTGTAGCCCCAGTAGTTGACCAGGCCCTTGTCCTGCAGGTGGTCCTCGTCCCGGTGGTGGTGGACCGGCAGCAGCTCGACGGCGGTGATCCCCAGCTCCTGCAGGTACCGCACCATGACGGGATGGGCCAGCCCGGCGTAGGTGCCGCGCAGTTCCTCGGGGATCCCCGGGTGCAGCCTGGTCTGGCCGATGACGTGGGCCTCGTAGACGATCGTGTCCCGCAGCGGCACGTGCGGGCGCTGCACCCCGCTCCAGTCGAAGTCCCGCGGCACCCGCACGGACCAGTACCGCCCGCCGCGCTCCACCACCGCGTCCCCGTAGGGGTCGAGCAGCAGCTGGGGCAGGGCCCGCTCCTTGCCGGACGTCGGCCGGCCCGTCCGGGACAGCCCGGGGATGCGGCGGTCTCGGGGCACGAACGCGTAGAGGCTGCCGTGGCCGATCCCGGGCACGGTGCCGTGGTGCACGCGGTCCGTGACGTCGAAGAGCGGGGCCCGCTGCAGGTCGGCCGCCGTGGGCACGGCGTCCACGGGGAAGCCGGGCCCGGTGTACACCACGTCGAGCGCCTCCTGGCCAGGGGCGTACACCGCCACGTTGACGGCGCCGGGGACGTCCACCACGCCCGGGACGCAGTCCGCGATCCCCAGCGGGAACGGCCGGGACCGGTGCCCGGTGACGTGGTGCAGCGGCGCGGGCACGGACGCGGTCGGCAGGGAGGCCATGGCCGTCAGGAACCCCCGGCCCGGTCCCCGGAGCGCTGGACGGCGATCTCGTACAGGGAGATGCCCACCGCCATGGAGGCGTTGAGGGACTCCATGTCCGAGGCGATCGGGATCGAGACGACCTGGTCGCAGTGCTCCCGGACGAGCCGGGACAGGCCCTTGCCCTCCGAGCCGACCACGAGGCACACCGGCTCGGTGGCCAGCGGGAGCCCGGGCAGGGACCGGTCCCCGCCGCCGTCGAGGCCCAGGACGAAGATGCCCAGCTTCTTGAACTCCTGCAGGGCGGTGTTGAGGTTGCCCGCCTGCGCCACGGGGACCCGCACCGCGGCGCCGGCCGAGGTCTTCCACGCGGTGGCGGTGACGCCCACGGACCGGCGGGCGGGGACCACCACGCCGTGCGCGGAGAAGGCGGAGGCCGAGCGGATGATGGCGCCGAGGTTGCGCGGGTCGGTGATGCCGTCGAGCGCGATGAACAGCGGCGGGGCGGACTGGTAGCCGCGCTCCCACTTCTGCACGGTCTCCCGGGCCAGGTCCAGGGCGTCGGCGTACTCGTAGGGCGGGACCTGGAGCACGAGCCCCTGGTGGACGGCGTCGTCCGTCATCCGGTCCAGCTCGGCCCGGCTGTCCTCCATGACGGCGATGCCGCGCTCGGCGGCCAGCTTCAGCGCCTCGCGCACCCGCTCGTCCATCTCCACGCGGGTGGCCACGTGCAGGGCCTTGGCCGGGATGCCGGCGCGCAGGGCCTCCACCACGGAGTTGCGGCCGGCCACGGTCTCGTCCGCGTGGCGGGAGCGGGTGTTGCGGCCACCGCGCTTGGCGGTGGAGCGCTCGGCGAGCTGCTTGGCGCGGTGGGCCTTGTGGTAGACGCGGTCCTCGGCCTTGGGCGTGGGGCCCTTGCCCTCGAGGGCCTTGCGGCCGTGCCCGCCGGTGCCCTTGAGGGGACCCTTCTTCCCGCTGTTGCCCCGCGAGGAGGATCCGGAACGGGGTGCTGCGGCCATGTCGGTGGTGCCTTTCTGGCGACGGACGGTCGGACGGGTCGGCGGGCGGGACGCGCTCGGCCGCACCGCCCGGCGCCGGTCGGTCCGCGGCGCTCCCCGGCGCCCGAGGGGGCGCCTGGCCCCATTCTACGGCCCGGGGACCACCCCGGGCCGGTCGGCGGTCCGGACCCTACTGGAGGGACCAGCGCGCGCCGTCGGCGGAGTCCTCCACCACGACGCCGGCCGCGGCCAGGGTGTCCCGGATCGCGTCCGCGGTGGCCCAGTCCTTGGCCGCGCGCGCCGCGGCCCGCGCGTCCAGCTGGGCGCGGACCAGCGTGTCCAGGGCGTGCCGGGCGGCGGGGTCCTGGCCGCCCTCCGGCTCGGGGACGTCGTCCAGGCCCAGCACCGAGACCATGGCCTCGACGTCGGCGTAGTGCTGTTCCACCGCCTCCACGTCCCCCGCGGCGAGCGCGCTGTTGCCGGCGCGCACGGACTCATGCAGCACGGCCAGGGCCTGGGGCACGTTCAGGTCGTCCTCCATGGCGGCCCGGAACGCCGGCGGCACCGAGCTGAAGGCGGCCACGTAGACCGCCTGCCCGGCGTCCTCCCCGCCCGCGGCCTCCTCGCGGCGCAGCTGCGCCTCGGCCACCACGTCCGCCCCGCGCTCCAGGAACGCCTCGATCCGCTCCACGGCGGCCTCGGCCTCCTGCAGCGAGGTGGGCCGGTAGTCCAGCGGGGACCGGTAGTGGGCCTGGCCCAGGAAGTACCGCACCGCCTTGGGGCGGGCGAGGGCGAGCATCTCCTCCGGGGAGATGGTGTTGCCCACCGACTTGGACATCTTCTCGCCCTCGTAGGTGACCATGCCGTTGTGCAGCCAGAAGTTGGCGAAGCCGTCCCCGGCCGCCGCGGACTGGGCGAGTTCGTTCTCGTGGTGCGGGAAGCGCAGGTCCAGGCCCCCACCGTGGATGTCGAAGCGCCGGCCGAGGTACTTGGTGGCCATCGCGGAGCACTCCAGGTGCCAGCCGGGTCGGCCGCGGCCCCACGGGGAGGCCCACGTCGCCGTCTCGGGGTCGGTGTCCTTGGCGCCCTTCCACAGGGCGAAGTCGCGCGGGTCGCGCTTGCCGCGCGGGTCGGCGTCGGGGGCGTCCTGCATGTCCTCCACCCGCTGGCGGGTGAGCTCTCCGTAGGCGGGCCAGGACCGGACGTCGAAGTACACGTCCCCCGAGCCGTCCGCGGCCGGGTAGGCGTGGCCGGCGTCGATGAGACGCTGGATGAGCGCGAACATCTCCGGGACGTGGCCGGTGGCGCGCGGCTCGTAGGTGGGCCGGCGGACGCCGAGGGCCGCGTAGGCGCGGGCGAACTCCTGCTCGAAGCGGTAGGCCAGGGCGAACCACGGCTCCTCGGCCGGGTAGAGGTCGTCCTCCTCGAAGTCCGGCGCGTAGGAGGCGGCGGACTTCTCCAGGATCTTGTCGTCGATGTCCGTCACGTTGCGCACGGACGTGACCCGCAGCCCGGTGTGCCCGAGCCAGCGGATGAGGATGTCGAACACGATCGCGGAGCGCACGTGGCCCACGTGGGGCATGCCCTGCACGGTGGCGCCGCAGTAGTAGAGGGAGACCTCCCCCCCGGTCAGGGGGACGAAGTCCCGTACCGTCGCGGTCCTGGTGTCATAGAAGCGTTGTGCCACGGTAGGCCATCCTAGGTCAGCCGGTACACGAGCGCCGTGGCGACCGCGGCCAGGCCCTCGCCCCGGCCGGTGAAGCCGAGGCCGTCCGTGGTGGTGCCGGAGACGGACACCGGGGCCCCGACCGCCGCGCCCAGCACCTCCTCCGCCTCGGCACGGCGCGTGCCCACCTTGGGCCGGTTGCCGACCAGCTGCACCGCGGCGTTGCCGATCCCGAACCCGGCCTCGCGCACCAGCCGGGACGCCTCGGCGAGCAGGACGGCCCCGGCCGCGCCGGCCCACTCCGGGCGGGAGGTGCCGAAGTGCCGGCCCAGGTCGCCGAGGCCGGCGGCGGAGAACAGGGCGTCGCACAGCGCGTGCGCCACCACGTCCCCGTCCGAGTGCCCCGTCAGGCCCTGTTCGCCCGGCCAGTGCAGTCCGGCCACCCAGCACTCGCGGTCCTCGTCCTCGGGGGCGAAGCCGTGGACGTCCGTGCCGATGCCGGTGCGGGGCAGGAAGGGGGGCGGGGTGGGGGTCATGGGCTCTCCTCGTCGGCGTCGGGTCGCCGGTCCGGCAGCAGCGCGTTGGCCAGCACCAGGTCCAGCGGGGTGGTGATCTTGAAGCCGAGCGGGTCCCCCGGCACCACGAGCACGGCGTGGCCGGCGGCCTCCATGACCATGGCGTCGTCGGTGAGCGCGGCGGCGTCCCGGTCGGCGGGCGCGGTGGCGCCGGGACCGTCGACGGCGCGGTGGGCGGCCTGCAGGGCGGCGAGGTCGAAGCCCTGGGGCGTCTGGACCGCGCGCAGCGCGGTGCGGGAGGGCGTGCCGGTCACCCACTCGGGCGCGGCCGGTGACGACGCGAGGTCCGGGGCGGCGTCGCCGGCGGGGGCGGCCGCGGCAACGGTCTTGATCGTGTCCACCACCGGCAGCCCGGGCACGACGGCGGCCGCCCCGGCCTCGAGGGCGGACAGCACCGCGCGGAACACGGCGGGCGGGACGAAGGGCCGGGCGGCGTCGTGGACGAGCACCGCGTGGCGCTCACCGGCGCCGTCGGCGTCCGCGCCGGCGAGGCCCCGGACCGCGTCCAGCCCCGCCCGCACGGAGTCGGCGCGCTCGGCGCCGCCGGGCACGGTGAGGATCATGGTGCCGGTGCGCCGCGCGACGTCCCGGCACACGCGCTCGAGGGGCTCGGCCGCGGCGGGGTCCGCGGGGACCACCACCACGATGCCCGCGAGGTCGAGGGCGCCGTCACCGCGGGCGGCGAGCACGGAGTCGAGGCAGTGCTCGAGCATGGTGCGGCCGTCGGCGAGGGCGACGAGGGCCTTGTGCAGGCCCGCGCGCAGGCGGGAGCCGCTGCCGGCGGCGACGATCAGCAGGGTCGAGCGCATGGCGCCAGTCTAGGTTCCGCGCACTCCCCGGACGGCCGCGACGTGCACGGACACCGTCCGTCACCGCGGCGCCGGGTGCCCGGCCACGGGGCCCGGACGACCGGGCTCAGGCGGCGAGGGTCTCGTCGAGCAGCTCGGCCGCCTCGTCCTCCGAGGTCTTCTTGGCCAGCGCCAGCTCCGAGACGAGCACCTGCCGGGCCTTGGCCAGCATGCGCTTCTCCCCCGCGGACAGGCCGCGGTCCTGGTCGCGGCGCCACAGGTCGCGGACGACCTCGGCCACCTTGATGACGTCCCCGGACGCCAGCTTCTCCAGGTTCGCCTTGTAGCGGCGGGACCAGTTGGTGGGCTCCTCGGTGAACTCGGCCTGGAGCACCCGGAACACCCTCTCCAGCTCCTCGCCGTCCACGACGTCCCGGACCCCGACCAGGTCCACGTTCTCCGCAGGCACCTCGATGGTCAGGTCTCCCTGGGCCACCTTGAGCTTGAGGTACATCTTCTCCTCGCCCTTGACGGTGCGCATCTTGATCTCCTCGATCTTCGCGGCACCGTGGTGGGGGTAGACGACTGTCTCTCCGACCTCAAAAACCATGTGAGTGGTCCCCTTTCCCTCCACCGGAGTCTATCACGTCACATTTTCAGGACCTGTGTCGCTGCTCACGGAGCCGGGCGGATGGGTCATAATCCTCCCCCGGCCACGAGCCGGCCCGCGGGCCCGTCCGCGATCGCCTCCGCACCCCTGTCCGCACCCCCTTCTGCACCCCCGTCCACGCCGCCGTCACGCTGCCGTCGCCCGGGCCGTCGGCGTGGGCCGATGCGGTAGTCTCGAGGCAGCACCGCGCCGTGTGGTCAGCCGTGTCCGAAGCACACCGGATGGCCCGGGCGCCCCTGACCGCACCGAGGAGAACGCATCGTGAAGTTCGCCGTCCGCAAGGCCACCGCCCGCACCGCCGCCGTGGCCGGCCTGGCTGCCGTCGCCCTGCTGGGCGCCACCGGCTGCAGCGCCATCAACCAGCAGGCCACCACCCTGCAGTACTCGGCCTCGGATGGCATCGTGGCCAACGTCGGGGACGCCGAGCTGCGCAACGTGCTGCTCGTCTCCAGCGGCCCGGACGCGGAGGCCCGCTACCTCGGCGCGGTGAACAACCCCTCGGAGCAGCCGCTCGAGGTGACCATCACCGTGGACGGGACGGACACGAGGCTCTCCGTCCCCGCCGGTGAGATGCTGCAGCTGGGCGACCCGGAGAACGAGCACGTGATCCCCTCGCACGGTTCCTTCCCCGGCGGCATGGCCGATGCCACGGTCGAGGTGGACGGCCAGAGCCAGCAGGTGGAGATCCCCGTGCTGGACGGGACCCTGCCCGAGTACCGCCAGTACGTGCCGGGCGGCGCCGACGAGTCGGCCACCGAGCACCTCTACGAGACGCATGCCGCCGAGGAGGGCGGCCACTGACCGGGGGCCGCTGACGGCTCCGGTCATCCGGACGACGGCGAAGGGCCGGCACCGCACGGTGCCGGCCCTTCGCCGTTCCCGGTGCCGCCGGTCCCGGCCCCCGGCGGCCGCGTCGGACCGGCCTACGGCTCGAACTTGTAGCCCAGCCCGCGCACCGTCACGAGGTAGCGCGGGTGCGAGGGGTCCGGCTCGATCTTGCCGCGCAGGCGCTTGACGTGCACGTCCAGGGTCTTGGTGTCCCCCACGTAGTCCGAGCCCCACACGCGGTCGATGAGCTGGCCGCGGGTCAGGACGCGGCCGGAGTTGCGCAGCAGCATCTCCAGCAGCTCGAACTCCTTCAGCGGCAGGGAGACCTGCTCGCCGTTGACGGAGACCACGTGCCGCTCGATGTCCATCCGGACGGGGCCGGCCTGCACCGTGGAGCTGATGAGCTCCTCCGGCTCGCCCTGGCGGCGCAGCACGGCCCGGATGCGGGCCACGAGCTCCCGGGAGGAGTAGGGCTTGGTGACGTAGTCGTCCGCCCCGAGCTCGAGCCCGACGACCTTGTCGATCTCCGAGTCCTTGGCGGTGAGCATGATGACCGGGACGTTGGAGCGCTGGCGCAGCTGCCGGCACACCTCCGTGCCGGACTGCCCGGGCAGCATGAGGTCCAGCAGCACCAGGTCGGCGCCGGCCCGGTCGAACTCGACGACGGCCTCGTTGCCGTCGCCGACCACCTCGACCTCGAACCCCTCCTTGCCCAGGAGGTAGGACAGCGGGTCGCTGAACGACTCCTCGTCCTCGACGATCAGGATACGGCTCACGGTTGGGCTCCTTCCCCTGTGGCGGACGCGATGGCGCCCCGCGCGTTCTGTGCTCCGCCGACGTGCCGGCCGGCGTCGGGATCCATCTCCGGCAGCCGGACCGTGAAGGTCGACCCGCGCCCCGGCTGGGACCAGACGGTCACCTCTCCGCCGTGGTTGGAGATGACGTGCTTGACGATGCTCAGCCCGAGGCCGGTGCCGCCGGTCTGGCGCGAGCGCGCGGCGTCGATCCGGTAGAACCGCTCGAAGATCCGGTCCTGCTCGTCCTCGGGGATGCCCACGCCCTGGTCCGTCACGGAGACCTGCGCGAGCCCGCGCACGGACTTCAGGCCCACGCCCACGGTGGTGTCGTCCGGTGAGTAGCGCACCGCGTTGTCGATGAGGTTGCGCAGGGCGGTCATCAGCTGGTCGGGGTCCCCGTACACGGGGCCGTCCACCTGCCCGGCCACCTTGATGTCGATGTTGCGCGCCTCGGCCTGCAGCCGGGAGCGGTCCACGGCCTCGGTCACGGTCCGGTTGAGGTCCACGGGCTGGCCGGCCCGGACGGTGTCCTTGGCCTGGAGCCGGGACAGCTCGATGATGTCCTGCACGAGGGCGGCCAGCCGCGCGGACTCCACGCCCAGCCGGCCGGCGAAGCGGCGCACGGCCTCCTCGTCGTCCGCGGCGTCGTCGATGGCCTCCGCGAGCAGGGAGATGGCCCCCACCGGGGTCTTCAGCTCGTGCGAGACGTTGGCCACGAAGTCGTGGCGCATGGCCTCGGTGCGGGAGATCTCGGAGCGGTCGTCCGCCAGCAGCAGGATGTACTCGTCGGTCACCGGGGCCACGCGCAGCTGCACCACCAGGACGCCCTGGCCCACCGGCCCGCGCGGCAGCTCGTAGCGGCGGTCCACGATGATGCCGTCCGCCCGGACGCGGTCCACGAGCTCGAGCACCTCCTCGTGGACGAGGTGGTGGCCGCGCACGAGCCCGTAGGCGTACGCGGAGGGGTTCGCCCGCACCACGCCGTTGACGGCGTCCAGGACCACGTAGGCCCGGCCGATCACGGACAGGACCTCGGCCGCCCCCTCCGGGATGGAGGGCTCCCCCACGGTCAGGTGGACGGCCCGGCTGCGCTCGGAGACGCGGAAGGCGACCATGGCCAGCACGCCGAGCACGAGGCCGATCAGCCCGCACACCACTCCAACGACCACGGGATCCGTCACGCCGACCAGCCTACCCATCCGCCGGGCCCCGCTCGGCACCCGCACGGCGGGTGTCGGCCCGTCGATCCGCGTCATCCCGGCCGCCACCGGGCCGGACGGGGCATACTGGGCACGGGAGTACTCCTGCCGTTCAGCAGACGTTCACCTTCCGTGGCGACGATGACGCGGGCCCGTGTCCCCGACCGGGCGCCCGTGCCGCTGGACCACGGGGCCGACGACACCCCCAACCGGAAAGAGGGACCATCCATGCGAGAACTGTTCCATGCCGACCTGAAGGCCCTGGGCGACCAGCTGGTGGAGATCTCCGGCCTGGTCCGCGAGGCCATGGACAAGGCCCGGACCGCCTTCGAGAACGCGGACGTGGAGCTCGCCGAGGCCGTCATCACCGACGACGCCCGCATCGACTACCTGCAGACCTCGATCGACGAGAAGGCGATCGAGCTGCTCGCCCTGCAGGGCCCGGTCGCCGCGGACCTGCGCACGGTCGTGGCCGCCCTGCGGATGAGCTCGTCCCTGGAGCGCATGGGCGACCTGGCCCGGCACATCGCCCAGCTGGCCCGCCGCCGCTACCCGGACCTCGTCCTGCCCGAGTCCGTCCGCGAGGACTTCCGGCAGATGGCCGACCACTGCGTGGCGCTCGCCGGCGAGGTGGAGCAGCTGCTGACCGACCACGACACCACCCACGCCCAGCAGATCGTCAAGCTCAACGCCGCGATCAACGAGCTGCACGCCAAGAACTTCAAGACCGTCAACGCCGCCGACTGGAACGCCTCCGGCGCCATGACCGCGGACGTCACCCTGGCCTCCCGGTTCTTCGAGCGCTTCGCCGACCACGGGGTCTCCGTGGCCCGCAAGGTCACCTACCTCGCCACGGGCGAGTGGGAGCCGGTCATCGAGATCGACTGACCGGCCCCCCCGGGGGCCCTGCCCCCGGGACCCGTTCCCGCCCAGCACGACGCCGGCCGGTCGCCTTCCGCGGGGAAGGCGACCGGCCGGCGTCGTGGTTCCGGGGGGGCCGGGCGCGGCGCTCGCGGCGCCCGGTCCCGGGAGGCTACTTCCGGGCGCCCTGGGCCGCCACGGCGGCGGCACCGGCGGCCGCGGCCTCGGGGTCCAGGTACCGGCCGTGCGGGGTGACGGGGCGCAGGTCCTCGTCCAGCTCGTAGTACAGCGGGATGCCCGTGGGGATGTTCAGCCCGGCGATGTCCTCGTCCGAGATGCCGTCCAGGTGCTTGACCAGGGCGCGCAGGGAGTTGCCGTGCGCGGCGACGAGCACGGTCTTGCCGGCGCGCAGGTCCGGCACGATGTGGTCCGTCCAGTACGGCAGCAGCCGGGCCACCACGTCCTGGAGGCACTCGGTTCGCGGCACGTCCGGGCGCAGGTCCACGTAGCGCTCGTCGTGCGCCTGCGACCACTCGGAGGAGTCGTCCAGGGCCGGCGGCGGGGTGTCGTAGGACCGGCGCCAGACCATGAACTGGTCCTCGCCGAACTCCTCCCGGATCTCGGCCTTGTCCTTGCCCTGGAGGGCGCCGTAGTGCCGCTCGTTCAGCCGCCAGTGGCGGTGGACCGGGATCCACTGCCGGTCGGCGGCCTCGAGCGCGAGGTTCGCGGTGGTGATGGCGCGCTTGAGCACCGAGGTGTGCAGCACGTCCGGCAGCAGCCCCTCCTGGGCGAGCAGCTCGCCGCCACGGGCGGCCTCCTGGCGGCCCTTCTCGGTGAGCGGGACGTCCACCCAGCCGGTGAACAGGTTCTTCTCATTCCAGTCGCTCTGCCCGTGCCGCAGCAGGACGAGCTTGTAGGGGGTGTCAGCCATGCGCACATCCTAACGGCGCGGCCGGGCCCCGCCCGGTCAGTAGCCGTAGTGCGACGGGCCGCTGCGGCCGTACAGCTTCAGCTCGCCGCGCGGGCCGGCGAGGTAGACCGCGGCCACGCACAGCGCGGCGATCTGGAACAGGCCGAAGCCGGCGCCGAGGCTGTTGATCGAGCCGAGGAACGTCAGGACGCCGACCGCCCCGGCCACGCCGGTCAGGATCAGCCAGAAGGACTTCGGTTTCTGCCCGGCGCGCTCGAACTGCTGGGCCGGGCGCGTCAGGCAGTCGCCGAGCGCCCACACCTCGAGCACCACGGCCACCACGGACAGCGCGACGTACATCCAGTTCTCGATGGAGGTGACCAGTGCCCAGACGTTCATGGGGCCAGCCTAGCGGGGGCCCGCCCCCGCCGCGGCGGCGGCGCGCAGTCCGTGCACGAGGTCCTCCCACAGGTCCTCCACGTGCTCGATCCCGCAGCTCAGCCGCAGCAGGCCGGCCGGGACGGTGCGCGGCTCGGCGGCGAAGCGTCGGCGCCGCTCCACGAGCGACTCCACGCCGCCCAGCGAGGTGGCCGGGACCCAGAGGCGCAGCGCCGTCACCATCGCGTCCGCGACGGCGGCCACCTCCTCGTCCCCGGCGCCCTCCGGCCCCGCGACCTCGAGGGTGAGCACGGAGCCGAAGCCGCCGTGCATCTGCTCCGCGGCGATCGCGTGCTGCGGGTGGTCGGGCAGCCCCGGGTAGCGCACCGCGGCCAGCGGCAGGGCACCCTCGCGGCGGGCGGCCTCCGCGCGGCGGGCCAGCTCGGCCGCGGTGGCCTGCGAGCGCTCGAGGCGCAGGGCGAGGGTGCGCATGCCGCGCAGGGCCAGGAAGGCCTCCATCGGCCCGGCGATCGCCCCGTGCAGGGTCCGGTGCTCGAGCAGCCGGGCGTGCAGCGCGGGGTCCCGCGTGACGGCTGCCCCCAGCACCACGTCCGAGTGGCCGGCCAGGTACTTGGTGACGGAGTGGACCACGACGTCGGCGCCCAGCTCGAGCGGTCGCTGGACGAGAGGCGTGGCGAAGGTGTTGTCGACGACGACGAGGGCGCCGGCCGCGTGCGCGGCCTCGGCGAGCGCGCGCAGGTCCGCGACCTCGAGCATGGGGTTGGTCGGGGACTCGAGCCAGAGGATGGCGGCCGGGCCGCGGGCGCCGGCCGGGCCGGCGTCGGGGGTCCCGGGCGCGGGCGTGCCGGCGAGCGCGGCCTCGACGGCGGCGAGGTCGGTGATGTCCACCTGGTCCACCGCGAGCCGGCCGGACTCGCGCAGGGAGGCCAGCAGCGAGGTGAGCCCGTTGTAGGCGTGCTGCGGGGCGACCACGCGGGCGCCGGTGGGGACGAGATGCAGGGCGGCGGCGATCGCGCCCATCCCGGAGGAGAACAGCAGGGCGGGGGTCGCCGTCGGGTCCTCCACGCCCTCGAGGGCGGCCAGCAGGTGCTCGGGGCCCTCCCACGAGGGGTTGGACATGCGGCCGTAGACGCGGCGGTCCGTGGCCCCGGACTCCCAGCCGACGAACGTGGAGGTGAAGTGCACCGGCTCGTTGACGGGCGCGTCCACCTCCTTGGCGGGACGGGCGGCACTGACCAAGAGGGTTTCCGGATGCATGGGGCACATCGTACGTCCGCCGCCCCGGGCGCTGGGGATGGTGGGATCCCGTGACGCCACCGGCCGGTAGGCTGGACCGGTGACCCGGAAGCCTGCCGCTGCGCCCACCCCCGAGCGGGGACGCGGACTGTTCATCGCCTTCGAGGGCGGGGACGGCTCCGGCAAGTCCACCCAGGCCCGGCTGCTGGTCGAGGCCCTGCGCGAGGCCGGGTACGACGTGCTGCCCACCCGCGAGCCGGGCGGCACCCCGGTCGGCGAGCGGCTGCGCTCGCTCGTGCTGGACCCGGGGCACGCCCCGATCGACCCGGTCACCGAGGCCCTCGTCTTCGCCGCCTCCCGCTCCGCCCACGTGCGCCAGCTGCTGCGCCCGGCGCTGGAGGCCGGCCGCGTGGTGGTCACGGACCGCTACGTCGACTCCTCGGTGGCCTACCAGGGCGCCGGGCGGGACCTCGGGACGCGGCGGGTGGCCGAGCTCAACGAGTGGGCCACGGACGGGCTGCACCCGGACCTGACGGTCCTGCTGGACGTGGACACCGCCACCGCGGCCGCGCGGCGCGCCGCCCGGGAGGCCTCCCCCGGCGGGGCCGGCCCGGACCGCATGGAGGCCGAGCCGGAGGCGTTCCACGAGCGCATCCGCCAGGCGTTCCTCGAGCGGGCCGCGACCGACCCAGGCCGCTACTTGGTCATCGATCGGGCCTTACCCGTCCCGGAGATCGCCGCCGCGGTGCTGGCGCACGTCACCGGGCTGCTGGAGTCCCGCGAATCCTCCGGGGCGACGGCGGCGGAGGACACCGCGGCCGAGACCGCCGCTGCCGAGGATGCCGCTGCCGAGGATGCCGCCCATGCTGCCGAGGGGAGCCGGCCATGACCACCCCCGCCGGGACCGTACCCGGCACCCCCGCCGCCCCCGCACCGGTCTGGGGCGACCTCGCCGGCCAGCAGGCGGCCGTGGAGCAACTCTCCCGCGCCGCGGCCGCCGAGCGGCCCACCCACGCGTGGCTGTTCACCGGCCCCCCGGGCTCGGGCCGCTCGAACGCCGCGCGGGCCTTCGCCCAGGCACTGCAGTGCGAGGTGGCGGACCCGGCCGGGCGCGGCTGCGGGACGTGCCACGCGTGCCTGACCGTGGCCGCCGGGACCCACCCGGACGTCAAGGTCCTGGCCACCGAGAACGTCACCTACCGGATCGACGAGGTCCGCGAGCTCATCGCGCTGGCCCAGGACCGGCCGGTCGGCGGGCGGTGGCGCATCTTCATCATGGAGGACGCCGACCGCATGACGGAGCGGGCCACCAACGTGCTGCTCAAGGCGATCGAGGAGCCGCCCGAGCGGACCCTGTGGATGCTGTGCGCCCCGTCCCCGGCGGACGTGCTGGTGACCATCCGCTCGCGCTGCCGCCAGGTGGGGCTGCGCATCCCCTCCGTGGAGTCCGTGGCGCAGCTGCTCGTGGAGCGCGACGGCCTGGACCCGGAGCTGGCCCTGTTCGCCGCCCGCGCCTCCCAGTCGCACGTGGGCATGGCCCGGCGGCTGGCCCGGGACGAGGGGGCCCGCTCCCGGCGGGAGGCCGTGGTGCACCTGCCCCTGCGGATCCGGGCGACCTCGGACGCGGTGGCCATGGCCAAGGAGCTCGTGGAGGTCACCCAGGCCGAGGCCGCCGCCTCCGCGGAGGTCCGCAACGCCGAGGAGCGCCGGAACCTGCTGCGCTCCCTGGGCCTGGGCGAGGACGAGAAGGTCCCGCCGAAGCTGCGCCACCACGTCAAGCGGCTCGAGGACGCGCAGGCGGCGCGGAACAAGCGCTCCGTCCACGACACCCTGGACCGGGCGATGATCGACCTGACCGGGCTGTTCCGGGACGTGCTGGCCCTGCAGCTGGGCACCGAGGCGCCGCTCGTGAACGAGCACCTGCGGGACGAGCTCGCCTCCTACGCCCGCTCCGCCTCCCCCGAGCGCACGGTGGCCCGGATCGACGCCGTGGCCACCGCCCGGCGGCGACTGGCCGGCAACGTGCCCCCGCTGCTGGCCCTGGAGGCGATGGCCACCAGCTTCCTGCCGGACCGCATCCTCGACCGCCGCCCGCCCGACCACCCCTGAACCGCCTCCCGCCCGAAAGGCCGCCGTGCACCTGCGCCCCTCCCCCTCCTCCCGACGGCCCCTCGCGGTGGCCGGCGTCCTGGCCGCCGGGATGGCCCTGACCGCCTGCACGGCGCTCCCCGGGACCGGCCGGGGGCTGCAGGAGGGCCCGGAGGCCGGCAACGGGACGGGGGCGCCGACGTCGGGCCCCTCCTCCGGCGCGCCCGCCGGCGCGGTGCCGGAGGGCCTCGAGGAGTACTACGGCCAGGACCCCGAGTGGCGCGACTGCGAGCAGGAATCCGGCGGCCTGGAGTGCGCCACCGTCCGGGCGCCCCTGGACTACGCGGACCCGGACGGGGAGCACGTGGAGCTGGCGCTGGTCCGCTCGGCCGGGGCCGGCGCGGACGCCCCGCTCCTGCTGCTCAACCCCGGTGGGCCCGGGGCCTCCGGCGTGGACCTGGTGGCCGACTCCCTGGACTTCGTGGTCTCCGAGACGGTGCAGGAGCACTACACCGTGGTGGGCTTCGACCCGCGCGGGGTGTCCCGGTCCACGCCGGTGACGTGCCTGACGGACGCGGAGATGGACGCGGCGCGGCAGGAGGACATCGACCCGGCCACGGATGCCGGGCTGGCCGAGGCGCGCGCCTCCGCCCGCGAGTTCGCGGCGGCCTGCGACGAGCACACCGGCGCGGTCCTGGGCCACGTGGACACGGACACGGCCGCCCGGGACATGGACCTGCTGCGCGGGGTGCTCGGCGACGACCGGCTGAACTTCCTCGGCTTCTCCTACGGCAGCGCCCTCGGGGCCTCCTACGCCGGGCAGTTCCCGCAGAACGTGGGGCGGATGGTCCTGGACGGCGCCATGGACCCGTCCCTGACACCGGCCGAGGTGACGCTCGGCCAGGCCGAGGCGTTCGAGCGCGCCGTGCGGTCCTGGGTGGGGTACTGCCTCGCCCGCGAGGACTGCCCGCTCAGCGGCACCCCGGAGAACGCGCTCGCGCAGCTGCAGCGGTTGTTCGAGCAGGTGGAGCGCGAGCCCATGACCGCCTCCGACGGGCGCCTCGTGCCGGCCACCACGTTCGCCTCCGGGTTCATCACCCCGCTCTACGCGGACGAGAACTGGCCCACGCTCAACGACGCCGTGCAAGATGCCATGAACGGCGATCCGGACCTCATCCTCTACCTCGCCGACCTCAACGCCGGCCGGGACCAGGACGGTCGGTACACGAGCAACATCACGGCCGCGTTCACCGCCGTGAACTGCCTGGACGCCCCCGCGGCGGCGGACACCGCCACGCTGCGCCGGGAGGCGCAGCGGCTGGACGAGGCCTCGCCCACGCTCGGGCGCTTCCTCGCCTACGGGGCGGTGAACTGCGCGGACTGGCCGGTGCCGCCGGTGGACCGGCCGGCGCCGGCGAGCGCCCCGGGCGCGGCGCCGATCGTGGTCATCGGCACCACGGGCGACCCGGCCACCCCCTACGAGTGGGCGCCCGCGCTGGCCGAGCAGCTCGAGTCCGGCGTCCTGGTGACGTGGGAGGGCGAGGGGCACACGGCGTACGGGCGGGCCGGGGAGTGCATCGGCGACGCCGTGGACGGCTACCTGGTGGAGGGGCGGGTCCCGGAGGACGGGCTCACCTGCGGCTGAGCGTCAGCGCCGTGGCGCCCGACGGCGGCCGGTCGCCGTCGTGCTGGGCCCGACGTCCCGCGGTGCTCCTTGGGCCCTCAGCGCCCGGCGACGAGCGCGGGCACCTCGCGCACCGAGGGAACGACGACGGAGGCCCCGGCCCCGGTGAGCGCCCCCTCGTCGTGGTAGCCGGTGAGCACGCCGACGGTGAGCCCGGCTCCGGCGCGCTGGCCGGCGCGGATGTCCCCGACCGTGTCCCCCACAACCATGACCGAGCGCACGTCGTCGAGGTCCAGGGCCAGCAAGGCGGTGAGGATCATGTCCGGGTAGGGGACACCCCGGCCGGCGTCCGAGGGGCACAGGCTCAGGTCGGAGACGCCCATCCAGCCGAGGGACTCCAGGATCATGTTCTGGGTGTGCCGGGCGAAGCCGGTGGTGAGCACGATCCTCAGCCCGGCCTCGCGCAGCCCGGCCATCGCCTCGGCGGCGCCCTCCACGGGGCGCACCCCGCGCTCGGCGAGCAGCCGGTCGTACGTGTCCTCGAAGGACTGGTTGGCCCGCCGTGCGGCCTCCGGGTCCTCGGCGAAGAGGGAGCCGAAGATCTCGTGGCGGGCGGTGCCGCGCGCCTCGCGGAAGTACCCGACCATCGTCTCGTGGCGCGTGGTGCCCGGCTCGATGCCCTCCCGGCCGATCGCGGCGCCGAAGGCCTCGTCCTGCAGGCCGCCCTCGTCCACGGTGGTGCCGGACATGTCCAGCACCGCGAGCCTCAGCGGGCGCCGCAGGCGCAGGTCCCGTCCCGGGTGGGCGGCAGTCATCGTCACGGCAGTTCTCCCTAGACCACGGCCCGGCGGTCGCCGGGCGTGCGTCCATGCTCGGGCCCGTGCGCGGCGCCCACCTGTCCGCAGGTTGGCCGTGGAGTGAACGCCTCCTGAGGGTTGGGCGGGACCCGCTTTGCCGCGAGGGCGGGGATACCGCTACCATGGACAGCCGTGGCACCCGCTCGCCGGGCGCGCACGAACGCCTCCTTAGCTCAGCTGGCCAGAGCAGCTCCCTCGTAAAGAGCAGGTCGCCGGTTCGAATCCGGCAGGGGGCTCCGACCAGGACGGCTCCGTCCGGGGATCACCTCCCCGGCCGGAGCCGTTCTGCTTCCTCCACGCCCGCGACCACCTTCTCCGCCCGGCGGCCCACGGAGTCCAGCGATCCCTGCCCCAGCCGGAACATGGCCGCCGCCTGCGCCGTGGTGGCGAGGTCGTTGGCCGCGCGGGACAGCACGCGGTGCAGGTCCGAGACGTCCTGCGGGATCTCCAGCCCGTGCTCGGGGTGGGCCCGGCGCGCCTCGACGCACAGTCCGCGCACGGTGGGCATCAGTTCGGCCAGCACGTTGCCGGCGTTGACCAGGCCGTTGAGCTCGTCCTGCGGGACGGAGCCGTCACGCCGGGCCTCGTCCACCACCTGCCAGTAGCGGTCCAGGGAGCGGGCGAACCAGTCGTTGCACCGGCGCCACAGCTCGGTGCCGAGCTCCTGGTCGTCCTTGCGGGCCTGGCGCCGCCGCGCGAAGGGTCCGGCCATCACCGCTCCGCCTTGGCGGCGTGCTGCTCGGTGACCAGCAGGACCTTGCCGGTGCGGTCCGCCGCCTCGAACCGGTCCTGCGCCTCGGCCGCGCGCTCCAGCGGGAAGGTGGCGTCCGTCGTCGTGCGGATGGCACCGGAGGCCACCAGCGGCCAGACCTCCTCGCGCACCCGGCGCATGATCTCGGCCTTCTCCGCCACCGGCCGCGGGCGCAGCAGGGTGCCGGTGACCGAGCCGTTGCGGCCCATGAGGTCGGCCAGGGGCAGGGTGCCGGTCGCCCCGCCCTGCAGGCCGATGACCACGAGCCGGCCGCCGCGCGCGAGCACCTCCACGTTGCGCTCCAGGTACTTGGCGCCCATGACGTCCAGGACCACGTCCGCCCCGTGCCCGCCGGTGATCTCCCGCACGCGCTCCACGAAGTCCTCCGCGCGGTGGTCGATCGCGGCCTCCGCCCCCAGCTCGAGGCACCGCCGGACCTTCTCCGGGCCGCCGGCCGTGGCCAGGGGGCGGGCGCCGATCCCCTTGAGCAGTTGCAGGGCGAACGAGCCGATCCCGCCCGTGCCGCCGTGCACCAGGACCCACTCCCCCGCCTGCACCCCGGCCTCCATGGCGAGGTTGGACCAGCAGGTGGCCGCGACCTCCGGCAGCCCGGCCGCATCGGTGAGGGAGACGCCGTCCGGCACGGGGACCACCTGGCCCGCCGGGACCGTCACGTACTCCGCGTAGCCCCCGCCGGTCAGCAGCGCGCACACCGGGGTGCCGAACTCCCAGGGCCCGACGCCGGCCCCGGTCTCCTCGATCGTCCCGGAGACCTCCAGCCCGGGCACGGAGGAGGCACCGGGCGGCACCGGGTAGTTCCCGGCCCGCTGGAGCAGGTCCGCCCGGTTGATGCCGGCGGCCGCCACCTTCACGAGCACCTCGCCGGGGCCCGGGGTGGGCACGGGGAGCTCCACGACGGACACGGCCTCGCGTCCGCCCGCGCCCGTGTACTCGATGGCCTGCATGGTGGGATGGGTGCTCATGGTGTCCTCCGCTGCCCGGCGGCGGGCCGCGGGCCGATTGGGTGAAAGGCTACCGACCATGATGTCCCGGATCGCGGCCCCGCGGCCAGCCGGGCGCGGGGCGGGGCGAACGGGGCGGTCGGCGGGCACCCGTAGAATGGCCCGACCGGGATGGTTGTCCGAGCGGCCGAAGGAGCTGGTCTTGAAAACCAGTGTGCGGTAACCCCGTGCCAAGGGTTCGAATCCCTTACCATCCGCGTAGATAAAGGGAAGCGGCCCCGTTCAACGGGGCCGCTTCCGTCGTCTCCGCTTTGGCGAGGCCTCTGGGGCTTGAAGGTGAAGGCAGCCACTGGAGGCCCTAGGGTGGGACCACCCGAACGTGAGGACGTGGCCATGGCAGACGGACTGGAACACCTGGTCGCCGTCATCCAGGCGGCCAAGGCGTGGCGCGGGCGAGACATGATCACGGCGACCGTGGACGTCACCGGCGCCGTTCCGGAGACGTTCACGGTGCGGGCCCGCACCCCTGAGGGCACCATCGAGGCCTCCTCGGACCACCTGCGCGTCACCTACCACCCCGCCACCCGCGAGCGCACCGTCCAGGAACGGGGCCACCCGCCCATCACGGAGGTCCTCGAGACGTTCCCGATGCAGCCGCTGGTCCTGGGGATGTTCAGCCCGCTGGACCTGCCGATCTGGGGCGGGCTGGAGCCGAACCCGTCCGTCGTCGCGGCCACCCGGGACGGTGGCCTCGTCCGCCTCGAGCTGGCCGGCCTCTCCTCGTCCGGCCATGCGGTCGTGGACCTGGACACGGGCATCGTCGTGGACCTGGACTACCTCGGTCGGCGGTACACGACCCGCCAGGTGCGCCAGGTGGACGCCCTGCTCGCCGACTAGCCACCACGCGGCACGCGGCCCCTCGCCGCCTCCCGCCCGGGCCGCGATCCGCGGCCCGACCTCGACCCTCCGCCCGTTCACGAGGTGCTGGACCCCACGTCATCCCCCGTTCAGGGGCCGATGCCACGATGACCGGTATCGCACCCGTCATCACTCCCCGAAGGGCACCCATGTCCACCCTCCAGCGCCTGGCCGCGGCCGGCGCCTCCCTCGCACTGCTCTCCGCCGCCGTCGTCCTGCCGCCGGCCCAGGCCTCCCCCGCCGGTGACGGCATCGTCATCAGCGAGGCGTACACGAACGGCGGGTCGGCCAACGCGGTCTACACGCACAAGTTCGTCGAGCTCCACAACCCCACCGACGCGCCGGTCTCCCTGGACGGCTGGTCCCTGCAGTACCGCTCCGCCACCGGCACCTCCGCGCCGACCGGCACCGTCGAACTGACCGGCACCATCCCGGCCGGCGGCTACTACCTCATCAAGGGCTCCTCGAACGGCTCGGCCGGACAGCCGCTGCCCACGGCGGACGCGACCATCGGCGCGTCCTTCTCCGGCACCACCGGCACCCTCGTGCTGTCCAACCAGTCCGCCGCCCTCACCGGGCTGTCCACCGGCTCCGTCACGGCCGGGCAGGACGAGCGCGTGGTGGACCTGCTGGGCTACGGCACCTCCAACACCTTCGAGACCGCGGCGGCGCAGTCCCCCGCGGCGAACTCGGACCCGAAGTCCATGAACCGCGCCGCGGACGGGACGGACACGGACGACAACGCGGCCGACTTCCGCCTCTCCGGCACGGTGACCCCGATGAACGCCACCACGGAGCCGGGAGGGCCGGGCACCGGCACGGAGCCGGACCCCACGCCGGAGGACCCCGCGGCCCCCGCCACGATCACCCCCATCGCCGAGGTCCAGGGCACCGGGGACGCCACCGCGCTGGCCGGGCATTCCGTGACCACGCGCGGCGTGGTCACCGCGGTGTACTCGACCGGCGGCTACCAGGGCTACTACCTGCAGTCCGCGGCCACCGGCGGCGAGGCCACGGACGCGACCCCCGGTGCCTCGGACGGGATCTTCGTGTACTCGCGGGACACCGTGGGCTCGGTGACGATCGGCGACCACGTCCAGGTCACCGGCACCGCCGGCGAGTACCACGGCCTGACCCAGCTGAGCGTGCCGGCCGGCGGCCTGGAGGTCCTGGCCGAGGGCGCCGCCGTCGAGCCCACGGTGCTGGACTTCCCGCTCTCGGAGGCCGAGAAGGAGGCCCACGAGGGGATGCTGATCGCCCCGGCGGGCGAGTGGACCATCACGGACAACTACGACGTGAACTCCTACGGCTCCCTGGGCATCGTGCCCGGGGACAGCCCGCTGCTGAACCCCACCACGGTCGCCGAGCCCGGGGACGCCGCGCGGCGCGTCATGGCGGAGAACGCCGAGCGGCTCATCGTGCTGGACGACGGCGCGAGCACCAACTTCATGCGCTCCCCCGGCAACCAGGGCACCCTGCCCTACCTGGACCTGGACGACCCGGTGCGCGTGGGCTCCGGCGTGGACTTCACCACCCCCGTGGTCCTGGACTACCGCTACGGCGCGTGGAGCTTCCAGCCGCTGACCCACCTCACGGACGCCACGGCCGGGCAGTACCAGCCGGCCCGGTTCGAGGACACCCGCCCGGCGGAGCAGTCCCCGGCCGAGGTGGGCGGCACGGCCTCCGTCGCCACGTTCAACGTGCTGAACTACTTCACCACCCTCGGGGACCAGTACCCCGACTGCCGCGCCTACACCGACCGCGAGGGCGACCCGGTGACCACGAACTACTGCGAGCCCCGCGGGGCGTACGAGCAGGAGGACCTCGAGCGCCAGCAGGCCAAGATCGTCGCGGCGATCAACGGCCTGGACGCCTCCGTGGTGGGCCTCGAGGAGATCGAGAACTCCGCGCGGTTCGGCCAGGACCGCGACCACGCCCTGGCCGCGCTGGTGGACGCCCTGAACGCCGACGCCGGCCACGCCCAGTGGGCGTACGCGGCCTCGCCGGCCGAGCGCCCCGCCGCCGAGGACGAGGACGTCATCCGCAACGCCTTCATCTACCAGCCCGCGCAGGTCCGGCCCGTGGGCGAGTCGGTCATCCTCGACGACCAGGTCGCCTTCGACAATGCCCGCGAGCCGCTGGCCCAGGTGTTCCAGGCGGCCGACGGCGGCGCGTCCACCCGGTTCATCGCCATCACCAACCACTTCAAGTCCAAGGGCTCGGGCTCCGGCGAGGGCAACGCGGACACCGGCGACGGGCAGGGCGCGTCCAACGCGGACCGCGTCCGGCAGGCCGAGGCGCTCGTGGCCTTCGCGGACCGGCTGCGCCAGGACACCGGCGTGGAGCGCGTGCTGCTGATGGGCGACTTCAACGCCTACGAGCAGGAGGACCCGATCAAGGTCCTCGAGGCCGCCGGCTACGCCTCCCAGGGGACGCGCACGGGCGAGCACACCTACGCCTTCAACGGCTCCGTGGGCTCGCTGGACGGCGTGTTCGCCAACGCCGCCGCGGCGCGGGACGTGACCGGCGCGGACGTGTGGGACATCAACGCGGACGAGTCGGTGGCCTTCGAGTACTCGCGCCACAACTACGTGGCCGAGCAGCTCTACGCCCCGGACCAGTGGCGGTCCTCGGACCACGACCCGCTCAAGGTGGGCCTGGACCTCGCCCCGGCCGCCGCGGCACGCGGGGTGGACAACCCGAACCGCGGCCCCGGCAACGACAGCGGCCTGCACCTCGGGCAGCCGCGCGGCTGACGCCACCGCGCGGCGAGCGCATCACGCCACGGCCCCCGGGAGTCACCTCCCGGGGGCCGTGCCGTTTCGCGGGCCGTGGCGGGGACGGCGGGAGCCGCCCGAGCCTCAGGAGGTGACGATCCCCCAGGCCGCCCGCGCGGCGGCGTCCGCGTCACCCAGGGTGCGGGCCCGGCCGTCGGGATCCTCGCCGGCCTCGGCCGCGATGGCGGTGCCCCACTGCACCGAGGCCAGCTGCAGGCCGAGGACGAACACGGAGCCGTGCACCGTGCCGTCCGCCGCGCGCAGCCGGTACGGGCGCTCGGTGACGTCGAAGCCGCGGCCCGGCAGCAGCTCGCCGTCCTCGTCCTCCACGGTGTACGGGACCGCGGTGCCGGCGGCGAGCATCGAGGACACCAGCGGGGAGGCGGACTGCTGCACGCGGTTGGCGGGCATCATCGCCTCCACGAGCCACGTCCCGCTCTGCACGTCCTGGGCCTCCTCCCCGCCGCCCACCTGCGGGCTGGACACGGTGAACCGGGCCCGGCCGGCGTCGGGCTCGAACTGGGGGTCCGGGCCCACGAACCGGACCAGGCCCGCCCGGGCCAGCGCCAGCAGCTGCTCCACGCGCAGCAGCGGCGGACCGGAGGCCAGGCCCTCCACGAGGGACTCGAACCAGCCGGAGACGTCCCGGCGGCGCGAGGCGTCCGTGATCCGCCGCTCGGCGACGAGCCGCTTGACCAGCAGCCGGGCGGCGTGCAGGGTGCCGATCGCCACCATGAGCGGGGAGTCCTCGCCGGCGGCGGCCTCCGCGCACACGCCCTCGAGGAAGCCGGCGACCTCCCGCTGGTACTCCTCGCCCGAGTCGTAGACGCGGCGCTCGAAGGGCCGGCCCAGGGCGCGGATGTCCAGGAACGGCATGCCCGGCTGGTACTCGGCCAGCAGCTCCTGCGCGTGGCGGGCGGTCACGGGCTCGCCCCGGCCGGCGGCCTCGAACTGCCCCACGAGGGCCGCGAGGAACTCGCCCGCCCGCTCGGCCCCACCGAGCACCTTCGGCCGGGTCCGCACGAGCGTGAAGTAGTAGGCGCGCACCACGTCCCGGTGGACCAGCGGCCACAGGTGCACGGCGAAGTCCAGCACGCCGTGCTCGGCCTGCAGCCGCTCCACGGCCTCCCGGGTCAGGTACTTCAGGGACACCGCGTGGGGCACGAAGGCGTCCAGCTCGGCCTTGGGCAGGTAGCAGGTCCCCCGCCGGGAGGCCGGGTGCAGCACCGGCTCCCGCCCGGAGGGCACGTAGCGCAGCGTCCGCCCGGGCCCCTCGCCCGTCGGCTCGAACGTCCCGCCCCGGCCCAGGGTCAGCTGCGCCATCGCGTCGAAGAAGTTCAGCCCCATGCCCCGCACGAGCACGTCCTCGCCGGCGGGCAGGGTGTCCCAGTCGAGCTCGGCCGGCAGGTGGGGGCCGCGGTAGTGCAGGCCGAGCTCCGTGGCCGCGGCGGACAGCAGCTGCTGCTCGCGGGTCGGCCGGGCCGGCACGTGGCCGAGGCCGAGCACCACGGCGTCGGCCACGAGGGTGGCCCCGTCGTCGAGGGTGAGCGTGGCCCCGCCCGCGGGGCCGGGGATCAGGCCCACCACCTCGGCGGGCACCCAGGACACGGTCCCGACGGCGTCGTGCGCCTCGAGCGCGGCCGTCACCTCCCCGTACAGGTCCTCCAGGTAGAGGCCGTAGACGGCGCGCGGCGGGTAGTCGGAGCGGTCCAGGTCCCCGGCCCGGTCCGGGTTCGCCATGCGCCACTGGTCGAAGGTCAGCCCCACGGAGGACGGGCGCAGGCCCGGGGTGCCGGCGGCGGCCGCCGTCGGGAAGAAGGAGGGGGTGTTCATCAGGAACTGGGGTGACTGGTCGGTGCGCCACACGCGCCCGGGGCCGGGACGCTGCGGGTCCAGCACGACGACGTCCACCGGCCGGCCGCCGGGAGCGGGCCCCGGCTGCCCGGAGCGGCACTCCGCCGCCTCCTCGACCACGGCCAGGAGCCGTTCCAGGAAGGAGGTCCCGCGCGGGCCGGCTCCCACGACCGCGATGGTGGCCCGGTCCGGGGTGGCGGGGGACGGCGGCATGGGGATCCTCTCGGGGCGGGGTCGGGGTGGCTCCAGACTAAGCGGTGTCCGCGCGCGGGCGAGTGCCGCGAGCGCGGGCGAGTGCCGGGGAACGGGGACGGGGTGCCCCGGCGCCGCGGGGCGGAACGTGGTCTGATGGGAGGATGCCGACCACTCCCCCCGTGACCGCCGCCGACGACGAGTTCCTCTGGCTCGAGGAGGTGCACGGCGAGCGCCCGCTGGACTGGGTCCGCGAGCAGAACGCCCGCACGGAGGCCCGGCTGGACTCCCCCGCCCTGAGGGACCTGCAGGAGCGGATCACCGCCGTGCTGGACGCCCCGGACCGCATCCCGCACGTCACCAAGCGCGGCGACTGGTACTACAACTTCTGGCGGGACGCCGAGCACCCGCGCGGGCTGTGGCGACGCACGCGGTGGGAGCCCTACCTGGCCGGCGCCCCGGACTGGCAGGTCCTGCTGGACGTGGACGCGCTCGCCGCGGCCGAGGACACGCCGTGGGTGTTCTCCGGCGCGCGCCTGCTGCGCCCGGACTGGGACCGCGCCCTGGTGCGGCTGTCCCCGGACGGGGGCGATGCCGTGGCCGTGCGAGAGTTCGACGTCGAGGCCCGCCGGTTCGTCCCGCCGGCCGGAGCCGACGACGGCGGCGACCCGGACCGCGAGCGCCCGGTCCCGGATCCCGCCGGGCCGGGATCGGTCGCGCCCGGTCCGGACTCCCGGGACGCCCCCGGCTTCGTCCTGCCGGTGGCCAAGACGCACGTGTCCTGGATCGACCGGGACCACGTGCTGGTCGGCACCGTGACGGACCCGGATCCCGACGGCGGCGACGCCACTCGGTCCTCCTACGCCGCCACCCTGCGGGTGCTCACCCGCGGCCAGACCCCGGCCGAGGCCGAGACGGTGTTCGCGGTGGACCACGAGCACGTGGCCGCGTTCGGCGGCCACGACGCGACGCCGGGCTGGGAGCGCACCGTGGCCGTGGACGCCGTGGACTTCTACCGCTCCACCACGTGGCTGCGGGAGCCGGGGGCGGACGGCCCGCGGCCGGGCTGGCGCCTCGTGGACGCCCCGGAGGACGCCGAGGTGGACGTCCACCGGCAGTGGCTCACGCTGTTCCTGAAGTCCGCGTGGGACCGCCGGCAGGCGGACGGGACCACGGTGCACCACCCCGCCGGCTCCCTGCTCGTGTGCACGGTGGCCGGCTACCTGGACGGCACCGAGGACCCGCGGCCCGCGTTCGTGCCGGATCCCGAGGCGGTCCTGTCCTCGTGGACGTGGACGCGCTCGCACCTGGTGCTCACCGTGCTGCGCCACGTGGCCTCCTCCGTCCTCGTGCTGGCGCAGGAGCACCTCGGCCGGGACGGTGCCGCCGCGCGCGCCCGCCCGCTCGTGCTGGAGACCCCGAACCCGGCCGACCCGTTCCTGACCCTGTCCGTGGGCGCGGTGGACGACGAGGACCCGGAGTGCGGGGACGACCTGTGGATCACGGCCACCGGCGCACTCACCCCGCCCACGCTGCTGCGGGCCGCCCTGCCCGGCCCCGCGCCCAACGGGACCGGCACCGGGACGGGGGCGGCCGGCGTCGTGCCGGAGCTGGTGACGGTGCGGACCGCGCCGCACCGCTTCGACGCCTCCCGGCTCGCCGTCCGGCAGTTCTTCGCCACCTCGGCGGACGGCACGCGCGTGCCCTACTTCCAGGTGGGCCCGGCGGAGCTCGAGCACGACGGGCGCAACCCGGTGCTGCTGGACGGCTACGGCGGCTTCCTCGCCTCGAAGCTGCCCGCCTACTCGGGCGTCTACGGCCTGGGCTGGCTGTCCCGCACGGACGCGGCCGGCCGGCGCGGCATCCACGTCATCGCCAACATCCGCGGGGGCGGGGAGTACGGCCCGGACTGGCATCGGGCGGCGCTGCGCGAGGACCGGCACCGCGCCTACGAGGACTTCGCCGCCGTCGCCCGGGACCTCGTGGCGCGCGGCGTGACCGACCGCGCCCACCTCGCCGCCACCGGCCGCTCCAACGGCGGGCTGCTCATGGGTGTCATGGCCACGCGGTACGCGGACCTGTTCGGGGCGATCAGCTGCGGGGTGCCCCTGCTGGACATGCGCCGGTACACGGTGCTCTCCGCGGGCCACAGCTGGATCGCCGAGTACGGCGATCCCGAGGACGCGGAGCAGTGGGAGTCCCTGCGCACCTTCTCCCCCTACCACCTGTTGCTCGACGAGCCCGTGGACGGGGCGGCCGCGGGGCGCGACGGCGCCGGGCCGGGGAGCGGCCACCCGGACCTGCTGGTGTGGACGGCCACCTCGGACGACCGCGTCGGCCCCGTCCAGGCCCGCAAGATGGCCGCCCGGATGCAGCGCCTGGGCGTGCCCAACGTCTGGTTCCACGAGGACCTCGAGGGCGGGCACGCGGGCGCGAGCGACAACCGCCAGGCGGCCGCCCTGCACGCCCGGTCCCTCGAGTTCCTGTGGCAGTCGGTGGCGGAGGGGAACGGCGAGCGCGGGGGAGCCGACGCGCTTTGATCTACACGGGCCCGGGCGGCTACCATGTCAGGGTTACCGCCCGCGAGGACGGTGACGGAGGAGACGTGCCAGAGCGGCCGAATGGACTTCACTGCTAATGAAGGGCCCGGCGAAAGTTGGGCCGGGGGTTCAAATCCCCCCGTCTCCGCCACCGGGAAGGCCCGGGACCCATGCGGTCCCGGGCCTTCTCCGTGTCCGGCGGCCCTCCCGCCGGTCTTCCCGCGGTCCTTCGCCTTCCGTGTGGGCCCTCGCTCGCCGGGCGTGTGCGCCCTCATCCGCGGCCGATCCGCCCCTGACTGGGTGGAACCTGAATGCCGCCTGTGCCTTGGCGCAGAGCCCCTTTCGCACCGGCCCGAGGATCACTAGGGTCGGGAGAACGACATCAGGTCGGGTCATCGCCCAGAACGGATACCCGGGCGGCCCCGGCCGATGCACGGCCCCCCGGCGGCGACCGTCGCCGGGAACCGCGTCTCCACAGGCGTGTGACCGCACGCCGGACACCATTGAGTTAGGAGAGCACGCCATGCAGGACTTCACCACTGTCGAGAACCTCCAGAACGCCACGGTCTACGGCAATGACGGCGAGAAGATCGGATCGGTCGGGCAGGTCTACCTCGACGACCAGACCGACCGTCCCACGTTCGTCACCGTCCGCACGGGCCTGTTCGGCATGAACGAGACCTTCATCCCGGTCTCCGAGGCCACGCAGACCGCCGACGGGCTGACCGTCCCCTTCGACAAGGCCTTCGTCAAGGACGCGCCGAACATCGACGCGGACGGGTCCCTGACGCCCGAGGAGGAGCGCCGGATCTACGAGTACTACCGGATGGACTATGGCCACACCACCGGCTACGACGGCACCGCCGCGGACTACACGGGCCCGACCGGCACCGACTCCGGCCTGCGGGACACGGACCGCGACGCCGGCCTGGCCGCCTCCAGCGGCACCGCCGCCAGCGGGGTCTCGGGCCTGGGCGTCCAGCGCGGCGCCGACGACCGCACCGCGGCCGACCTGGACCGGGACGTCGCCGACCGCGACACCGTGGGCCGGGACGTCGACACCGACCGGGAGACGGTCGTGGCCCGCAACGAGGAACTCAACGTCGGCACCGAGGTCCGGGAGTCCGGACGGGTGCGCCTGCGCAAGCACACCTACACGGACACCGAGACCGTCGAGGTCCCGGTGACCCGGGAGGACGTGGTCGTGGAGCGGGAGACGATCGACCCGAACTCCCCCGAGGCGCAGCGCAGCACCGGCGACGAGGAGGTCGTGGTGACCACCCACGAGGAGGTCCCGGTGGTGGACAAGACCGCCACCGCCGAGAAGGTCACCGTGGACAAGACGCGCGTGCAGGACACCGAGCGCGTCTCGGGCACCGTGCAGCACGAGGACATCGAGGTGGAGGGCGACGGGGACACCGGCACCGGCCGGCGCGTCTGACGCCTCTCACCACGGGCGAGACCCGGCACCCCGTGGGTGCCGGGCCTCCTCCGTGTCCGGGCCCCGGCGTGGGGGGGCCTTGCGGGGTCTCGCGAGGGTCGGGGGATCCCGCCCGGGTCAGTCGTCCTCGTCCCTCTCGCGCTGCAGGATCCGCAGGAACTGCAGCGCCTCGTCCTCCGTGAGCACGGTGTGGGCCGAGAGCTCCAGGGCGGCCTCCTCCACGCGGCCGTCCCGCACCATCGCGGTGAGCTGGTCGCGCAGGAACGGCGGCAGGTCCGAGCTCGAGACGCGCACGGTGGTCTCGTCCCGGACGACCTCGAGTTCGAACGGCCGGTCCGCGGGCAGGTCCTCGGTCAGCCAGTCCTGCGGCACGACGAGCGAGGTGGCCTCGGGCTCTGCCGGCGCCGGTGGCCCGGGCCGGTCGCCACGCTCCCGGGGCGCCGACGGTCCGGTCCCCTCCTCGGCGGACGACGCCTGCGGCGCCTGCTCCTGCTCCTCGTGACCCTGCTCCCCGGTGCCCTGCTCGCCGGGACCCTGCTGACCGGCGCCCTGCGGACCGGCGCCCTCGGCGTGCGCGGTCTCGTTGGCAGGGGCCTGCGGGGCGGCCGGGGCCGTCCACACCTGCGGGAAGGTGGCCAGGGACTGCACGTCCAGCATGGCCTCGAAGGTCCCGCGTCCGGTGGAGCGGCGGTAGGCCAGCACGGCGTCCCCGGTGCGCCCGGCGGCGATGAGCCGGTAGACCTCGCGGTGCGTCTCCTGGTCCAGGCGGCCGGAGGCGGCGCGGGCGCTCTCCGAGCTCACCCGGGCCGCCAGCGAGCTGCGGCCGCCCCGGCGCTCCGCACGAGGGCCGGGCGTCCCGGCGGCGGACGAGCGGCGAGACAGCAGCCAGGCGCCCCCGGCGACGGCGGCACCGATGACCACGATGATCAGCACCGGGACGAGATACTCCATGGCCCCAGTCTAGGTGGCACGGTTCAGGGCCCGTCGATGGTCCAGGACCGGTGTCCCGGCGCGATCCGGCCCGGGTCGTGGGAGGTGACCAGCACGACGCCGGGGTAGTCCGCCAGCTCGCGGCGCAGCAGCCGCACGCCCTCATCGTCCAGCTCCGCGTCGAGGCCATCCAGGACCAGCACCGGGGGGTCACCCAGCAGGGCGCGGCCCAGTTTCAGCCGGGCCGCCTGCGGACCGGTCAGCGGACGGCCGCCGTCCCGCAGCCGGGTCTGCGTCCCCCGCGGGAGCGCCTCGAGGACCGAGCCCAGGCCGACGCGGCCCAGCGCGCGGCGGCACTCGTCCTCGGTCGCCCGGGGATCCCGGTAGGTGACGGCCCGCTCGATCGTCCCCCGCTCGAGCGGGACCCGCGCGGAGGCGTGGCCCAGCAGGCCCCGGCGTTCGCGGGCCGGGGCCCGGGTGTAGTCGTACCCGTCCACCACCATCCGCAGCGCCTGGGCACCAGGTTGTGCGGGGTCGTTGCGCCCGGCGAGCACGGCGTCCAGGACCGCTGCCGCGCGGGCCGGGTCCCGCGCGTCGAGCACCACCCGCTCCCCGGCCCGGGCGAGCAGGGCGGGGACGGGCCGCCCGCCGACCACGAGCCCCTCGATCCACACCCCGTTCCGGCCGGTGACGGAGCGGTCGCGCGGCACGCGCGCCCAGTCCCGTTCCAGCTCCCGCTCGGCCCGCAGCAATTCCTCGCCGCGCGCCAGCAGCGGCGCCTGGATCCGCCGGGCCGCCCGGTAGTTCTGCCGGTACTCCACCACGCGCCCCAGGTCGCCCAGCGGGGTGGTGAGCACGCCCACGAGCATCATGGCCGAGGCCACCGCCGCGGCGTCCACCACCGCGAGCGAGCCGAGCACCACCACGGTCCCCGTTGACAGCGAGGCCGCCGTGAGCGCCGCGGCGCGCACCAGCCCGGTGACGCGGGAGCGCCCGACGGCGGCGCCCACCACCCGGCGCGAGTCCCGGTCCAGCGCGTTGAGTTCCCGGCGCACCCCGCCGGCGGCCCGGATCCCCTCCCGGGCCCGGACGGCGTCGGCGATCCGGCCGGACATCCGGCCCCGGTGGCGGCGCAGGGTGCGGGCGCGCCGCAGGGCCGCTCGGGCCAGCGGCGGCACCGCCAGGCCGAACAGCACCACGGGCAGCCCCACGGCGAGCCCGATCCGCCAGTCCGAGAGCCCGAGCACCACGACCACGAGGACCACGAACGGCAGGGACGTCAGCAGCGCCACCAGTCCCCGGGCCACCCAGGTGCGCACGGCCGTGAGGTCGTTCGAGGCCCGGGTGATCGTCACGCCCAGCGAGGGACCCGCGTCCTCGGCCAGGGCCGCGCCGATGAGCCGGCGGCGCAGCCCGTGCACGTAGTCCTGGCCCAGGTCCTCGGCCACGACCCGCTCGGCCCAGCGGGCACCGAACAGGGTGAGCACCGCGACGGCGAGCACCGCCACCTGCGGCAAGGGCACGTGGACGGCGGCCGCGGCGCGCGCGGCCGGGTCCAGCGGCGTGCCGTCCGGCGCCCGGCCGGTGGCCAGCGCCGCGTTGTACTGCGCCGGCGCGCCGAGCAGCGCCTCCACCGAGAACGCCATCGCGAGGGCCATGACCGCCTGGAGGACCCCCAGCAGGACGAGGAGCACCAGCAGGAGGCGGCGGCGGCCCGCCCACACGGGGGGCATCCGCTCGGTCGCGGGGCCGTCGCCGTCCTCCGCGCCGACCGCTCGGCCGCCGACCTCGCCGGCACCCCGGGGCGGGGCCGGCGTCGGGAGTGCTCGCGTCTCCATGCGCCTCAGCGCCGCGGGAGCAGGGCGGTGGCCAGGGCCGGGTCGGTGAGCCCGTACGTGTCCAGGACCGGCACGCCCAGCACGGCCCGGGCCTCCTCGGTGGCCAGCGGCGAGGAGGTGAGGACGCCGGAGACGGCGGCCACGTCCAGTCCGGCGGCCTGCAGCTCGCGCACGCCGGCCACGGCGCCGAGGGCGTCGCCGGCGGCGAAGACCACGCGGTCCACGACCTCCTGGAAGAGGGGGTCGCGCAGCAGCCGGGCCGTCTCGCCCTGGTACACGCCGTCGGCGATCTCGACGACCACCACGTCCGTGCCCGGCCCGGAGAGCGCCTCGACGATGTCCACCGTCAGGGAGCGCACCCGCTCGTAGTCGAGTCGGAAGGTGGTGGGGTAGCCGAAGTCCGTGAAGTCCAGGACGGTGGCCGCGCCGGCGTCGCGGTAGAGCATCGGGTCGTTGCCGGCACCCGTTCCCGTGGACTTGCCCGCCGAGACGCTCAGGCCCGCCGCCGTCAACCCGTTGACCAGCGTGGCCATGGCGGTGGACTTGCCCGAGTTCATGGACGTGCCCAGCACGCCGATCACGGCCGGCCGACGAGCGGGCGCCCCGTTCGTCGGGTCGCCGGGGGCCTCCTGGGCTGCGGCGCCGGACACGGCCTGGGCCGTTGCGGCGGTCGCGGTCGTGCCGGTCGCCCGGGCGGCGGCGGGCACGGGGCGCGGGCGGTGCGGCGCGAACCGGGAGAGGTTGACGACGCCCTCCGCGTCCGCGAGCAGCCCCAGGGGCTCGATGCGGGTGGGGTCGTCCACGCGCACGTGCTGCCGGGTGACCACCCCGGCGACGCCCCCGGCCGCGACGAGGTGACAGGGCTCGAGGGTGTCGGGGACGTGGGCGAGGAACTGGTCGGCCGCATAGCGGTGGCCGTAGGCCAGCATGACGAGCGCCCCGGGGAACAGGATCGCCTTGCGCGACTCGGGGGTCTCCACGCGCTTGTGGTTGAGGATCTCGGTCACCCGGGCGACCACCACGTCCCCGGCCCGGGGGGTGACGGTCGGCCCGGCGGCCAGGTGGAAGGCGGCGGGGTCGGCCGCCACGGCGCGGTCGACGAAGCGCGTGGTGTAGGAGCCCTGGACGCGGGTGGGCAGCTCGATCCGCTGGTAGGTGGCCCCGGCCGTCTCCACGAGCGGCAGGGTGGCGGGGTGGGTCATCTCGATGGTCATGTCAGGGCCTCTCATGGTCTTCCGTCCCGTCCGGGGTGTTCCCTCGGCGTCGGGATCCATGCAAGCCGCCGGCCATGAACCGAGGATGAAGGACTGATGAGAACGCTCTCATCTTCGCGGCCGCCGGCCTCGGGAGCGGTCCCGGCCGGGGTGCCGGCAGGGTGCCGGCGGGGTGCCGGCCGGGGCCGGCGGGACCTCAGCGCACCGGGTCGCGGCGCAGCAGCAGGCTCGCCACCGCCAGCGCCGCCAGGGCGAGCCCGACCGTCATGAGCACCGTCCCGGGCCAGCCGAGGGTGGTGAGGAACACCCCGCCCAGCCAGCCGAACACGCTCGATCCGGCGTAGTAGCCCAGGTTGTACAGGGATGCGGACTGGGCCCGGCCCGCCGTCGCCGCCGCGCCCGCCCAGCCGGAGGCCACGGCGTGCGCGGCGAAGAAGGCGCCCGTGAACAGCACGGTGGCCGGCAGCACCGCCCACAGGGTGGGCAGCAGGGTCAGCAGGACGCCGGCGACCATGAGGACCGTGGCGGCGCGCAACACGGCCGGACGGCCGTACCGGGCGGCCAGCCGGCCCGCGAGGGGCGAGGTCCACGTCCCGGCGAGGTAGGCGAGGAAGACGAGCGAGACCACCGCCACGGGGAGCCCGAAGGGCTCCTCGGCCAGGTGGTAGCCGAGGTAGTTGTACATCGCCACGAAGCCGCCCATCAGCAGCATGCCCTGGGCGTACGTGGCCAGCAGGGCGGGCGAGCGCAGGTTGCCCGTCAGCGCGGCGATGGCCTGGCGGAACGAGGCGCGGTGGGGCGTGAAGCGCCGCGCCGCCGGGGCCAGCACCAGGAAGCCCACGGCGCACGCGACGGCGAGCACCGTGACGGCGAGCATCCCCAGCCGCCAGTGGAGCAGGTCCCCCACGGGGGCGGCCACGATCCGCCCGGTGAGCCCGCCGACCGTCGTCCCGGAGATGTACACCCCGGCCGCGACCGCCGCCGAGGCCCGGTGCACCTCCTCGTTGAGGTAGGCGATGGCCAGGGCCGGGACGCCCCCGAGCGCGGCCCCCTCGAGGAGGCGCAGGACGAGGACCGCCTCGAGGGCGGGCACGGCCACGGCCGCCGCGGAGAAGGCGCAGGCGCCGATGATGGCCCAGCCCATGGCGCGCTGCCGCCCGAACCGGTCCCCCGCGTACGACCACGGGATGACGCCGAGCGCCAGGCCCAGCGTCGCCAGGGACACCGTCAGCGCGGCGTCCTGGGCCGACACCCCCAGGTCAGCGCTGATGAGGGGCAACATGCCCTGGGGGGAGTAGAGCTGGGCGAACGTGGCGACGCCGGCCAGGAACAGGGCCAGCTGCAGGCGGCGGTACCCGCCGGTGCCCGGCACGTGGCCGGCCCACGTGACACCTCCCCCTGCGTTCACGGCTCCGACTCTAGCCCGCCTAGGATGGCGTCCTGTGAAGACTTCAGTGGATCTCAGCCAGTCCTTCAAGGCCTACGACGTCCGGGGCATCGTCGGGCAGACGATCACCGAGGACTCGGTGCGGGCGGTCGGCGCCGCGTTCGTGGACGTCCTGGGCCTCGGCGGGCAGCGCGTGCTCGTCGGCGGGGACATGCGCCCGTCCTCCCCGGCCTTCGCCCGCGCCTTCGCCGAGGGCGCCACGGCGCGCGGGGCCGACGTCGTGATGCTGGGGCTGGTCTCCACGGACATGCTCTACTACGCGTGCGGCGTGGAGGACGCGGCCGGCGTCGTCTTCACCGCCTCCCACAACCCCGCCGAGTACAACGGCATGAAGATGGCCCGGGCCGGCGCGGTGCCGGTGTCCTCGGACACCGGGCTCTACGAGATCCGGGACGTGGCCCAGCGCTACCTCGACGGCGGCGCGGTGCCGGCCGCGGAGCGCACCGGCTCCGTGACCGAGCAGGACCTGCTCTCCGGCTACGCCTCCTACCTGCGCTCCCTCGTGGACCTGTCCGGGATCCGCCCGCTGAAGGTCGTCGTGGACGCCGGGAACGGCATGGCCGGCAAGACCACCCCGGCCGTGCTGGGGGACGCCGTCCTGGAGGCCCTGCCGCTGGAGATCGTGCCCCTGTACTTCGAGCTCGACGGCACGTTCCCGAACCACCCGGCCAATCCCCTGGAGCCGGAGAACCTGCGGGACCTGCAGCGCGCGGTCACCGAGCACGGCGCGGACCTCGGGCTGGCCTTCGACGGCGACGCCGACCGCTGCTTCGTCATCGACGAGAACGGCGACCCGGTCTCCCCCTCGGCCGTGACCGGCCTGGTGGCCCGCCGCGAGATCGCCCGCGCCAAGGCCGGCGACACCGTCAACGGCACGGTGCACGCCCCCGAGGCCGAGCCCGTGGTCATCCACAACCTCATCACCTCGCGGGCCGTGCCGGAGCTGGTGGCGGCCGAGGGCGGCCGGGCCGTGAAGACGCGCGTGGGCCACTCGTTCATCAAGGCCGTGATGGCCCAGGAGAAGGCCGTCTTCGGCGGGGAGCACTCCGCCCACTACTACTTCCGGGACTTCTTCAACGCGGACACCGGCATGCTCGCGGCCATGCACGTGCTCGCCGCCCTCGGCGCCCAGGACCAGCCGTTGTCCCGGCTCGCCGCCGAGTACGACCCGTACGTGGCCTCGGGCGAGATCAACTCCCAGGTGGAGGACAAGGACGCGGCCGTGGCGGCGGTCCTGGAGGGCTTCGCCGCCGAGGACACGGTGGTGGAGCGCATGGACGGTACCACCGTCTCCGCGGCGGACGGGTCCTGGTGGTTCAACCTGCGCCCGTCCAACACGGAGCCCTTCCTGCGCTACAACGGCGAGGCCGCGGACGCGGCGACCATGGAGCGCATCCGGGACGCCGTGCTGGCGATCGTCCGCCGGGACGCCTGAGCGAGGGCGCCCGGGCCGGCCGGCCCGCCTCAGCCCGCGAGGGCCAGCACCAGCGGCAGCACGCCCTGGGCGCCGGCCTCCCGCAGCACCCGGCCGGCCTCCGTCAGCGTCCAGCGGCTGTCCGCCCGGTCGTCCACGAGCAGCACCGGCCCGTGGTGGCCGGCGGCGGCCGCCGCGGCCAGCTGCTCCCGCATCGGACCCGGCACGGCGTACAGCTGCCACACGGAGGCCAGGCGGAACGCGCTGTTGCCGCCGGACTCGGTGCGCGGCCGGTCGTCGGCGAACTCGAGCGGCCCCAGGTAGGGCAGGCGGCCGATCCGGGCGATGCCCTCCGCGAAGGAGGACACGAGCTGGTGCCGTGACCGCGAGGGGACGGAGACCACGGCGATGGGCCGCTGCCCCCACTCCCACGCGGAGAGGACCTTGACCGCCGCCTGGAGCAGGTCCGGCTCGATCGGGGCGTCGTGCGAGCCCTCGTGCCCGGCGGAGAAGAGGGTCCGCAGCCGGCCGCCCCAGCCGAGGTCCGTCAGGCGGGCAACGGCCCGGCCCTCCTCCACTTGGAGCTCCTCGGGGATCCTCCCCTTCAGCGGGACGCCGAGCCGGTCCATGCCGCTGGGCCACGTCCGGCGCGGCTCGATGGCCACCCCCACCCGGCCCAGGGCGCGGGCCGCGCTGTCCCGGGCGTCCTGGGCCACCCCGGTGGGATACCACGGGCCCGCGCAGTTGTCGCACCGGCCGCACGGGGCGGCGTCCGGGTCGTCGAGCACGTGGGACAGGAACTCCATGCGGCAGGAGGTGGAGTTCTCGTAGTCCAGCATGAGCTTCTCCTCGGCCACGCGGGCCTGGGCCACCCGGCCGTAGCGCTCCCCGTCGTACGTCCACGGCTCGGCGGTGCGCTGCCAGCCGCCCTGCGTGCGCTCCACGGCGCCGTCCACGGCCAGCACCTTCAGGAGCAGCTCCAGCGGGGTCCGCTTGAGGTCCACCCGCGTCTCGAGCGCGGGCACGGACAGGGGCCGCCCGGCCGCCTCGAGCTCGGTCAGCACGGCGCGCGCCCGGTGCTCGTCCGGCATCGACGTGGTGGCGAAGTACCGCCAGATGTCCCGGTCCTCCGTCCCGGGCAGCAGCAGCACGTCCGCGTGCTCCGTGGCGCGCCCGGCGCGGCCGACCTGCTGGTAGTAGGCGACCGGCGAGCTGGGCGCCCCGAGGTGGATGACGAAGCCGAGGTCCGGCTTGTCGAAGCCCATGCCGAGCGCCGAGGTGGCCACGAGCGCCTTGACCCGGTTGTCCTTGAGGGCCTGCTCCAGCTCGGCCCGCTGCTCGGGGTCCGTGCGCCCGGTGTAGGACGCCACCTCGTGGCCGGCCTCCCGCAGCGCCCGGGCGGTGTCCTCGGCGGCGGACACGGTCAGGGCGTAGACGATCCCGGAGCCGGGGAAGGAGCCCAGGTGGGTCAGCAGCCAGGCCAGCCGGCTCCCCGGGCTGGGCATGCGCAGCACGCCCAGGCGCAGGGAGGTCCGGGCCAGGGGGCCGCGCAGCACGAAGACCTCCTCCGTGCCGGCCACCCCGAGCTGCTCGGCGACGTCCTGCACCACCCGCGCGTTGGCCGTGGCCGTGGTGGCCAGGACCGGCACGCGCCGGTCCCCGGCCCCGGGCAGCCGGGCGATGAGGTCCCGGATCCGCCGGTAGTCCGGCCGGAAGTCATGCCCCCAGTCCGAGATGCAGTGCGCCTCGTCCACCACGAGCATGCCGGTGCGGCGGATGAGGTCCGGCAGCTGGACGTCCCGGAAGTGCGGATTGTTCAGCCGCTCCGGGGACACCAGCAGCACGTCCACGGAGTCCTCCGCCAGCCTGGCCTGGATGAGGTCCCACTCGGTGGCGTTGGCGGAGTTGATGGCCTCGGCCCGGACCCCGGCCCGGGCGGCCGCCGCCACCTGGTCCCGCATGAGGGCCAGCAGGGGCGAGACGATGAGCGTGGGTCCGGCGCCCCGGGCCCGCAGCAGCAGGGAGGCCACGAAGTACACCGCGGACTTGCCCCAGCCCGTGCGCTGGACGACGAGGGCGCGGCGGCGACGGGCGACGAGGGCCTCGATGGCCTCGAACTGCCCCTCGTGGAACCGGGCGTCCGGCCGGCCCACGAGCCGGCGCAGCACCTCCAGCGCCTCCGCGTGCAGGTCCTCCGCGTCCACCACCGTGGTCTGCACCGGCCCCGCGAGATCGCCGTTGCCGAGGCCGTCGTTGTTCTGCACCATGCGACCAGTATTCCAGCGGGCCCGGACACGGTAGCGCGAGCGGCGGGCCGTGGGGAGGGCCGGCGCACCGCGCCACGGTGTGCAGGATCCGCCGTCTGGGACAATGGAGGGGTGAAGCTCAACGCGTTCGGTGACGTCTGCCTGCGCACGCTCATGCTCCTGGGCGCCGAGCCCGACCGGCAGATGACCGGCCGGGAGATCGCCGACGCCGTGGGCATCCCGTACAACCACGTGAGCAAGGCCGTGCTCGAGCTCAAGCGCCGCGGCGCCCTCGAGGTCTCCCGCGGCCGCACCGGCGGCGCCCGCATCACGCCCGTGGGCCTCGGGCTGTCCGTGGGGCGGCTGCTGCGGGACCTGGACACCCAGCCGGACATCGTCGACTGCACCGGGTCCGGCAGCGACGGCGGCCGCCCCTGCCCCCTGCTGGCCGGCTGCCGGCTGCGCTCGGCGCTGGCGCGCGCCCGGGAGGCGTTCTACGCGGAGCTCGACGACACCACCGTCGCCGAGCTCACCGGCCCCGCCGCGACCCCCTTCCCGTCCGGCCCCACCGCCCTGCCGCTGCCCACCGTGCGCTGACGGCCTCCCGTCCGCGCCGCCTCCGCGACTCCTCCGAGCCCTCTCCCCGCCTCCTCCGCGCCCCAGCCCCGCCTCCGTCGCGCCCCGTTCGCGCCACGCCACGTCATCGGCTTGACCCCGTGTTCTACACCATGTAGAAATCGGGGTATCAATCTTGCATATCCTGCGCAAGTATCACCGACCTAGGAGTCGACCATGCTCTCGGACACCTCCCGCCCCGTCATCGAGGCGACCCTCCCCGTGGTGGCAGCCCACCTGGACGAGATCACGCCGAGGTTCTACGCCCGCATGTTCGCCGCGCGCCCCGAGCTGCTCGACGGCATCTTCAGCCGCGCCAACCAGCGCAACGGCACCCAGCAGAAGGCCCTCGCCGGGTCCATCGCCGCGTTCGCCTCCCACCTCATGGCGCACCCGGACACCCTGCCGGAGAAGGTGCTCTCGCGCATCGCCCACAAGCACACCTCGCTGGGCATCGTCGAGGATCAGTACCCGATCGTCTACGAGCACCTGTTCGCCGCGATCGTGGACGTGCTGGGCGAGGCCGTCACGGAGGAGGTGGCCGCCGCCTGGTCAGAGGTGTACTGGCTCATGGCCGACGCGCTCATCAAGATCGAGAAGGGCCTCTACGCCCAGCAGGCCAACGACAGGGCCTGGTCGCCGTGGCGCGTGGTCGCCAAGGAGCCCGCGGGCCGCGGCAGCGCCACCTTCCGCCTCGAGCCGGCCGACACCACCCCGGTCACCGCCGCCCGGCCCGGCCAGTACGTCTCCGTGCGCGTGCGCCTGGAGGACGGGCTGCGCCAGTGCCGCCAGTACTCGCTGTCCGAGGACGCCACCTCGACCACCACCCGTGTCTTCACCACGAAGCTGGACGAGGGCGGGGAGGTCTCCCCGTTCCTGCACCGCGAGGTCCAGGTGGGCGACGTCGTGGAGCTGTCCAACCCCTACGGCGACATCGAGCTGGACGACTCGGACGCCCCCCTCGTGCTGGCCACCGCCGGCATCGGCTGCACCCCGAGCGCCTCGGTCCTGCAGACCCTCGCCGCGGAGGCCTCCGACCGGCAGGTGCTGGTCCTGCACGCCGAGCGCACCGAGGGCGACTGGGCCCTCAAGGAGCAGATGCGCGAGAGCCTGACCGCCCTGCCCAACGCCGACCTCGCCCTGTGGCTCGAGGACACCACGGACGCCTCCGCGGAGCTGGCCCCGCGCCCGGGGTTCATGGACCTGGCCGCCGTCGACCTGCCGGCCAATGCCAAGGTCTACCTGTGCGGCCCGCTGCCGTTCATGAAGGCCGTGCGCTCCCAGGCCATCGCCGCCGGCATCCCGGCCACGGACATCCACTACGAGGTGTTCGGGCCGGACCTCTGGCTGGCCGCCTGAGGCGACCGGCCGGCGTCGGGGGCGTCCCGACGCCGGCCGCGCACCCCGGGTGCGACGACGGGCCGGGTCCGGTGGTCACCCACCGGGCCCGGCCCGTCGTCATGTTCCCGCCCCGCACCGGCCCCCGGGCGCCCGCGGCGGGCAGCCCAGGCCCCAGGAACGACCCTGGCCCCGTCCGGACGGACGGGGCCAGGGTCGTTCGGCGCCCCGCGGGCGGGGGAGGGGTCAGGCCCCGACGCGCTGCTTCAGGCCGTCCAGCTGGCCGGCGATGGAGGCCGGCAGCGAGGGGCCGAAGCGGTCGAACCACTCCTCGATCGAGGCCGTCTCGGCCTGCCACTCCTCCGCGTCGACCTTGAGGGCGTCCTCGAGGTCCTCGGGGGCGATCTCCAGGCCGGTCAGGTCGAGCGACTCCGGGGTGGGGACGTAGCCGATGGGGGTCTCCACGGCGTCGGCCGTGCCCTCGAGGCGGCCCACGATCCACTTCAGGACGCGGGAGTTCTCGCCGAAGCCCGGCCACGCGAAGCCGCCCTCGCGGTTGCGGCGGAACCAGTTGACGAGGTAGATCCGGGGCAGCTTGGACTGGTCCACGCGACCGGACTCCTTGACCCAGTGCTCCAGGTAGTCGCCCGCGTCGTAGCCCATGAACGGCAGCATGGCCATCGGGTCGCGGCGCACCACGCCCACGGCGCCGGCGGCGGCGGCCGTGGTCTCCGAGGAGAGGGTGGCACCCTTGAAGATGCCGTCCTCCCAGTCGAAGGACTCGGTGACCAGCGGGATGGTGGTCTTGCGGCGGCCGCCGAAGAGGATCGCGTCCAGCTTCACGCCGTTCGGGTCGTGGTACTCCGGGGCCAGCATGTCTGTCTGGTCGATCGGAGTGCAGAACCGGGAGTTCGGGTGCGCCGCCGGGGTGCCGGACTCGGGGGTCCAGTCGTTGCCCTGCCAGTCGGTGAGGTGGGCCGGGACCTCGTCGGTCATGCCCTCCCACCACACGCCGCCGTCGTCCGTCAGGGCGACGTTGGTGAAGATGGAGTTGCCCTTGGAGATCGCGCGCATGGCGTTCGGGTTGGTGGACCAGCCGGTGCCCGGGGCCACGCCGAAGTAGCCGGACTCCGGGTTGGTGACGCGGAACTCTCCGTCCTTGCCCGGGCGGATCCAGGTGATGTCGTCACCCAGGGTCTCGGCCTTCCAGTCCTCGATCGTGGGATCGATCAGGGCGAGGTTGGTCTTGCCGCAGGCCGACGGGAAGGCGCCGGAGATCGTGTAGGACTTCCCCTCCGGGCTGGTCAGCTTCAGGATCAGCATGTGCTCGGCGAGCCAGCCCTCGTCCCGGGCCATGACCGAGGCGATGCGCAGGGCGTAGCACTTCTTGCCCAGCAGCGCGTTGCCGCCGTAGCCGGAGCCGTAGGACCAGATGGAGCGCTCCTCGGGGAAGTGCACGATCCACTTGGTCTCGTTGCACGGCCAGGCCACGTCCGCCTCGCCGTCCTCGAGCGGGGCGCCGACGGAGTGCAGGGCCGGGACGAAGAAGGCCTGGGTCTCCTCCATCTTGCGCAGCACGTCCGTGCCGATGCGGGCCATGATCCGCATGGAGTTGACCACGTAGGCCGAGTCCGTGATCTCCACGCCGAACTTGGGGTCCTCGGCGTCGAGGTGGCCCATGACGAACGGGATCACGTACATGGTGCGCCCGTGCATGGAGCCGGCGAAGGCGTCCTTGAGGATGCCCTTCATCTCGGCCGGGTCCATCCAGTTGTTGGTGAAGCCGGCGTCCTCCTCCTTCTCGGAGCAGATGAAGGTGCGGTCCTCCACGCGGGCCACGTCGGCCGGGTCGGAGAACGCGGCGTAGGAGTTCGGGAACTTGTCCTCGGCCAGCTTGACGAAGGTGCCGGCCTCGACCAGCTCACCGGCCAGCCGGTCGTACTCCTCCTGCGAACCGTCCACCCAATACACGGAGTCCGGCTCCGTGAGCTCGGCGACCTCCTTCACCCAGTCGAGCAGCTTGCCGTACGTGGTCGGAGCCTCCGCCACGGCTCGGTCTGCGAAGGTGAGTGAGGAGTTGTCTGCCATGGGGGTTCCCTCCAGTGGGTAGCGGGTGCCTTCCGGGTTCGCGCGGAATGCGGCCGTCAGCGGCCGGCACCCCGTTGTGCGTACACCGTCTCCATCCTGCATTCTACCCACGGTGATCTGGCCCTCGTTCCATGACGTCACCTGACGCACACCTGCCCCCGCCCGGCGGCCCACTCGCCGGCCACCCGGACGGGGGTCCGCCACCCGGCCGGGTCGGGACGGGCGGGCGCGGGACGGGAGGCTGGCCGGCCGGTTTCCCACCGGGCACGGCACCCACGGGGATTGCCCGCACAGCGCCTGCCGGGGGCCGATTTGGTGAACGGCAGGTGGCCCGCTATAGTTCTTCAAGGCCGATGACGGTCAAGCGCCCTTAGCTCAGCTGGATAGAGCGTCTGTCTACGGAACAGAAGGTCAGGGGTTCGAATCCCTTAGGGCGCACATCAGGATCGAGGACGATCCACCAGGAAGGCCGGACCCGGTTCACGGGTCCGGCCTTCCGGCGTCTGGGGCGGCGTCGTCCACCGGGGTCCGCGTCCCGGGGCGCACGCCCCCGCAGTCCCGCGGCGCGGCGGCCGCGGCACGGCCACCGGCGAGGCACCACCGACCACCACGAGGGGGGACCGGCGTGACCCAGGCGATGACCCCGTCCGCCGGCCGGTCGTCGGCGCACTCCCCCGGGCACCGCGTGCCGGTCATCACCCTGGCCGGGTACCTCGGCGCCGGGAAGACCACGCTGCTCAACCACCTGCTGCGCCAGCCCGGCGCCCGCCTGGGCGTGGTGGTGAACGACTTCGGCACGCTCAACGTGGACGCCGCCCTCGTGGCCGGCCAGGTGGACGAGGCGGCGGCGATCTCCGGTGGCTGCCTGTGCTGCCTGCCGGACGCCGGCGGCCTGGACGAGGCGCTCGAGCGGCTCTCCCGTCCCCGGTTGCGCCTGGACGCCATCATCGTCGAGGCCAGCGGCGCCGCCGAGCCGCTGGCCCTCGCCCGCCTGGTCCGCCACTCCTCGGCGGGCCGGGTCCGCCCCGGCGGCCTCGTGGAGGTCGTGGACGCCACCGAGCACTTCCGCACCGTGGACACGCTGCCCGATCCCCCGGCGCGGCACGCGGCGGCCAGCCTCGTCGTCGTCACGAAGGCCGACCTGCTGCCGGACTCCGAGCGCCACGGGACCGTGGAGCGCATCCGCCGGCGGGTGGCCGCCCGGAACCCCGCCGTCCCGGTGGTGCTCGCCCGGCAGGGCCGGATCGACCCGGCCCTGGTGTTCGACACCGCGGAGCACGAGGACCCGCCGGACCAGCTGCCGATCGCCCGGCTGCTGCGGGAGCAGGCCAACGCGCACGACCACGAGCACGCGGCGGCCGTCGCCGTGCGGCTGGACGCCCCCGTGCCGGCCGCGGCGCTCGTGGACCTGCTCGAGCACCCGCCCGCCGGGGCCTACCGGCTGAAGGGCAGGGTGGCCGTCCGGCAGCCCCGGGGCGACCGCGGATACCTGGTGAACCTCGTGGGCCGCTCGATCCACGTCGCCGCCCTGCCCGCGCCGCCGGAGCCGGGGGAGCTGGTGGCGATCGGCCTGGGCCTGGACACCGCGGCCACGCGGGCACGGCTCGAGGCGGTGGCCGTCACGGCCGCGGGCGGGGACGACGCCGCCGCGCTGCGCCGGCTGCAGCGGTACCGCCGCCTCAGCGCCTGAGCCGGCCGCCGCCGTCGGAGGCCAGGATGGGGACCGGGGGCAGGGCTCAGGGGCAGGGCACCGCGAAGTGCGTCATCCGCGCGTCCCGCCCGTCCAGGGTGGCCCACTCCCCCGGCACCGCGAAGACCTGCAGCCCCAGGGTGGGCAGCCGCTCGGCCATGGTGACCACCGCGTCCTCGTCCGAGTCCACGGAGGCGATCCGCATGCCCACCTCCTGCACCCACGGCAGGTGGCCGATGACCAGGAGCGTCCGGACCTGCTCGTCCGTCTCGTTGATGACGGCCAGGGCGCGCGCCGCGTCCGCCTCGTACAGGCGGGAGTCCAGGTAGGCGGTGGGCGCCTTCTCCCCCAGCTCGCTGCACACCCACGTGCAGGTCTGGCGCGCGCGCACGGCGTCCGAGCACAGGATCATGTCCGGGTAGATGCCGTGCTCCACGAGCCAGCGCCCGGCCAGCGGCGCCTCGCGGTTGCCGCGGCCGGCGAGCGGCCGGTCGTGGTCCGGCACCCCGCGGGGATAGTCCGACTTCGCGTGCCGCAGGATGACCAGGGTCTTCTCGCCCGTCCGGTCCGGACGGGGGGAGGTCGCGACGTCGGCAGGCATGGTCCCAGCGTAGTGCGCCTCCCGCGGGGGCGGGCCGAGGGTCCCGCCGGCCCGGTGCGCCGGTCCCCGGGTCGGAGGGCCGGCGCGCCGGGCTCAGAGGGCGTCCTGGCCCGTGACCTTCCGGCCGATGAGCAGGGACTGGATGAACTCCGTGCCCTCGTAGGTGTGCACGACCTCCATGTCCGTCAGGTGGCGGGCCACGTGGAAGTCCAGCAGCAGCCCGTTGCCGGCCAGCAGGTCCCTCGCCTGGCGGGCGATCCACCGCGCCTTGTCCGCCGTGTGCATCTTGGCGATCGAGGCCATCGTCCCGGTCCACTGCCCGGCCTCCTGCAGGGCCGCCATCCGGTGGCAGAGCAGCTGGATGGCCGTGAGCTCCGTGAGCATCCCGGCCAGCGTGCCCTGCACCAGCTGGTTGGCCCCGATGGGCCGGCCGAACTGCTCCCGGACCTGGGCGTAGGTGGCGGCCGCCTCGTAGCAGGCGAGCGCGTGGCCCAGGGCCTCCCACGAGGCGCCGCCGCGGGTGGTGGCCAGCACGCGGGAGACGTCCCGGAAGCCCCGGGCCCCTGGCAGCCGGTTGTCCTCGGGGATCCGCACGTCCCGGAAGGAGAGGTTGGCCTGGAGGATGGCCCGCTTGCCGACCTTGCCCTCGATGACCTCGTAGTCGAAGCCCTCGGGCCGGTCCTCCGGGTCCCGGGGGTCCGCGCGCTCCAGGACGAAGGCCTTCACCTCGCCGTCGGCCACGTCCCGGGCGAAGACGATGACCAGGTGCGCCATGGACCCGTTGCCGATCCAGCGCTTGGCCCCGTTGATCACCCAGGTGTCCCCCTCGCGGCGGGCGGAGGTCTCCAGGTGGACGGAGTCCGAGCCGTGCCGCGGCTCGGTCAGCGCGAAGGCCCCGATCCGGCGCAGGGCGGCCATGTCCGGCAGCCAGCGCCGGCGCTGCTCCTCCGAGCCGAGCAGGTTGATCGTCCCCATGGACAGGTTCGCCTGGACGCCCATGAAGGTGTTCAGGGAGCCGTCGCCGCGGGACAGCTCGACCGTGGCGAGGCCCGCGGCCAGCCGGGACAGGCCGGGCCCGCCGTGCTCGGCCAGGGCGCCGCCCACCACGCCCGTGGCCGCGAGCGGTTCGAGCAGCTCGTAGGGGAACTCCGCCCGCTCCCAGTAGCCGTTGATGACGGGCAGGACGTCCCGGTCCACGAAGGACCGGACGGCCCGGCGGGCCCGCAGGGCGTCCTCGGGCAGGTCCTGCTCGAGCAGCAGGTAGTCCGTGTCCCGCGCCGTGGTCAGCCCCGAGCGCAGGGCCGCGAGGTACTCGGCGGTGTCCTCGCCCCAGTCGAGGGGCGCCGGCGCGCCGGAGGGGGCGGCCTGGGGCATCGGCTCAGCGGTCATGTCAGCGGTCATAGCGGTACCAGCCCTGTCCGGTCTTGCGGCCGTACTCCCCGGCCCGGTACTTCTCCTCGAGCAGCGGGTGCGGCTTCTCCGCCTCGTCCCCGGTCAGCTCGTAGGTGGCCTGGCGGATGAGGTAGCTGACGTCCAGGCCCACGAGGTCCATGAGCTCGAACGGGCCCATCGGGTGGCCCAGCGCGTTGCGGGCCGCCTCGTCGATGTCCTCGAACGAGGCGACGCCCTTCGCGTACAGGTCCAGGGCCTCGTCGCGCAGGGCCCCCATCAGCCGGTTTGCCACGAAGCCCGGGACCTCCTGGTGCAGCATCACCGGGACCTTGCCCATGGCCCGGGCCACCGCGGCCACGGCCTGCACCGTGTCCTCGCTGGTCCGCTCCTGCCGGACCACCTCGACGGCCTTCATGACCAGCGCCGGGTTGAAGAAGTGCATGTTGCACACCTTGTCCGGCCGTCCGGTGGCGTCGGCCACCGCGGAGGAGCCGTACGTGGAGGAGTTCGTGGCCAGGATGGCGTGCTTCGGCGCGAGCCGGTCGAGCTCGGCGAAGATGGCCCGCTTGACGTCCAGCTTCTCCGTGGCGGCCTCGATGACGAGGTCGGCCGTGGTGATGGCCGGCTCCAGGTCGGTGGTGAAGGCGATCCGCTCCCACGCCGCGTCCGCGGCGTCCTGGTCCATCCGGCCCTTGGCCACGCGGCCGTCCAGCCACGAGCGCATGTCCCGCTCGGCCGCGGCCACGGCCGTGGCGTCCACGTCCCGCACCGTCGTCGTGTAGCCGGCGACGGCGGCGGCCATGCCGATCTGCCGGCCCATGGCCCCTGAGCCGACCACCAGGATGCTGCGCACCCCGGCCCCCGCGTCCGCCTGCCCCTGCTCCCCCGGTGCGGTCCCGGCCCGGGCGGTCTCGTTCGTCGTCATGGCTCTCCCATCCCCGGTCCGGTCGGTGCGTCCCGCCGGTCCGTGTCCTCGCTGTGGTCGGTGTGGTCCGTGTCCTCGTGGTGCGCCGTGCCGCGGCGCGGGCCGCGCCGACGGCGTGGCCCCTGTCCTCCGTCATCGAAGCACGTCCCGGCGCGTCCCGGTCCTCCCGGCCGCGCCGTGACGCGCCCCTCATCGGCCCCGGAACTCCGGGGTGCGCCGGGCCAGGAACGCGGCGGCGCCCTCGGCCTTGTCCTCGGTGGTGTACAGCAGGGTCTGGGCCAGCCGCTCGAGCAGCAGGCCCGTCCTCTGGTCCGTCTCCGCGCCCTGGCCGATGACCATCTTGGCCAGCCGGATCGCCAGCGGGCCCTTGGTGAGGACGGTCGCCAGGGTGGCGGTCGCCGTCGGGAGCAGCTCCGCCGCCGGCAGCACGCTGGTGACGAGGCCGTAGCGCTCGGCCTCGTCCGCGGTGAGGATCCGGCTCGTGAGGATCATCTCCACGGCCCGTCCGGTGCCGACCAGCCGGGACAGGCGCTGGGTGCCCCCGGCCCCCGGCAGCACGCCGAGCGTGGTCTCCGGCAGGCCCATCCGCGCCGTGTCCGCGGCGATGCGGATGTCGCAGCTCATGGCCAGCTCCAGCCCCCCGCCCATGGCCACGCCGTTGAGGGCGGCCAGGGTGGGCTTGGGGTAGTCCTGGATCCGGTCGTAGAGCCGCTGCATGTGGGCGGCCAGTCCGTACGGCAGGTCGTAGTGGGCGAGCTGGGAGATGTCAGCGCCCGCGATGAACGCCTTCTCCCCCGCGCCGGTGAAGACCACGGCCGCGACGTCGTCGTCCTCCTCCCAGCGGTCCAGGACCTGGCCGATCTCGGCCAGCACCGTGCGGGAGAGCGCGTTGCGCTTCTCCGGCCGGTCCACGGTGATCGTCCCGATGCGCCCGTCCACGGACGCCCGGATGGTCTCGAGGACCTCTCCGGCGCCCGCGGCCTCCGGGAGCGCCTGGGCCTGCTGCCCGCTCATGGGCGCACCCCCGCCGCGGTGAAGGCGCCGATGCCGGTGAGGGCCCGGCCGATCGTGAGCTGGTGGACCTCGTCGGTGCCCTCGTAGGTGCGCACGGACTCGAGGTTGTTGGCGTGGCGCAGCGGCGAGTGTTCCAGGGTGATGCCGTTGCCGCCGAGCATCTCGCGGGCGTCCCGCGCGATCCCGATCGCCACCCGGCAGTTGTCCAGCTTGCCGGTGGAGATCATCGCCGGGGTGGTGCCGTGCGCGTCCTTGGTCCGGCCGATCTGGTGGGCCAGCAGGTAGCCCTTGTTGATCGCCACCGCCATGTCCGCGAGCTTGGCCTGCGTCAGCTGGAACGCGGCCAGCGGCGTGCCGAACTGGGTGCGGGCGTGCGCGTAGTCCAGGACCGCGTTGAAGGAGTCCCGCGCGGCGCCCATGACGCCCCAGATGATCCCGTACCGGGCCTCGTTGAGGCACTGGAAGGGACCCTTGAGCCCGAGGGCCGAGTCGGCCGGGAGGATCGCGTCCGCGGGCAGGCGCACGCCGTCCAGGCGGATCTCGCACTGCACCGAGGCGCGCATGGACAGCTTCTGCGCGATCGCCTCGGCGCTGAAGCCCGGGGTGTCCGTCGGCACCACGAAGCCGCGCACCCCGCGGCCGTCGCCGTGCTCGCCGGTCTGGGCCCAGATGACCGCCACGTCGGCCAGGGTGGCCAGGCCGATCCACCGCTTGGTGCCGTTGAGCACCCAGTCCCCGCCGGGCTCCTGCCGGGCGGTGGTGGTCATGGAGGCCGGGTCCGAGCCGGCGCCGGGCTCGGTGAGCCCGAAGCAGCCCACGGCCTCGCCGGCGGCCATGCGCGGCAGCCACTGCCGCTTCTGCTCCTCCGAGCCGTGCTTGTGGATCGCGGACATGGCCAGCGAGCCCTGCACGGAGACGAAGGTCCGCAGCCCCGAGTCCCCGGCCTCGAGCTCCTGGGCGGCCAGCCCGTACTCCACGGCCGAGCGGCCGGCGCAGCCGTAGCCGTGCAGGTGCATGCCCAGCACGCCCAGCCTCCCGAGCTCCGGGACGATCTCGGTGGGGAACACCGCCCGGTCGTACCAGTCGGCGATGTTCGGGCGGATCACCTCGTCCACGAGGGCCCGCACGTCCAGGGCCAGCTGCTTCTCCTCGGCGGAGAACAGCGCGTCCATCCCGGTCAGGTCCACCGGGCCGAGGAACGAGGCGGAGGTGTCCCGGGAGGGGGCGTCCTGCGCGGGGGAGGTCGTCATGGCGGTGTTCACTGCTGTGCTCCTTGGGTCAGGGCCTGCTGCGCCAGCTCCTGGCGCAGCAGGTACTTCTGGATCTTCCCGGAGGGGGTCCGGGGCATCTCGGGGACGATGAGCAGCCGCTCCGGCCAGTACGGCTTGGCCAGTCCCTTGGACTCGAAGAAGGCCTTGAGGCCGTCCAGGGTCAGCTCCTCGGAGCCCGGGCGCTGCACGACGACGGCGGCGGCGATCTCCTGCAGGCGCTCGTGCGGGATGCCGATCACGGCGGTGGCCTCCACGTCCGGGTGCTCGTAGAGGACGTTCTCCACGTAGGTGACCGGGATGTTCTCCCCGCCGCGGATGATGACGTCCTTGGTGCGGCCGGCCAGGCGGACGTAGCCGTCCTCGTCCATGGTGGCGAGGTCGCCGGTGTCGAACCACTCGCCGTCGAACTCCTCGCGCGTCTTGTCCAGCTGGCCGAGGTACCCGCGGAACAGGAAGGGGCCCTTCACCTGCAGGCGCCCCTCCTCGCCCGGGGCGGCCTCGGTCCCGTCGAAGCCGATGACGCGGGTCTGCATGCCGTCCAGGGCGCGGCCGTCCGTGGAGACGACCTTCTCCTCCGGGTCGGAGGGGTGGCCCATGGTCACGAGGCAGCACTCGGTCTGGCCCCAGCCGCCGAACACGCTCATCCCCGGCAGCTTCTGCCGGGCCTCGGCGACGTAGGAGCGCGGGATCGGCGCGCCCATGCAGCAGAAGTGCCGCAGGGAGCTGACGTCGTGGTCCGCGAGGGTCTTGGCCCCCAGCAGGTCGTGCAGGAAGGGCGTGGCCGCCGAGGTGTGGTTGACCCGGTGCCGCTCGACCAGCGCCACGAACTCCTCCACGTCCCACACGTCCTGGAAGACGCCGGTCCCGCCGAGCATGATCGGCAGGGCCACGCCGTAGAGGAAGCCGGTGAGGTGGCCGAAGGTCGAGGCCATGTGGATCACGGAGTCCTCGTCCAGGCCCAGGCGGTCCGGCCACGGCAGGGAGCCGGCGAGCACGGTGTTGTGGGTGTGCATGACGCCCTTGGGCCGCCCCGTGGTCCCGGACGTGAACATGAGCAGGGCCAGGGCGTTCGGGTCCGGGCGCAGGGCGGCGAGGTCCGCGGGGGCGGACTCGCGCCGGGCCCGGCCGCGGGCCAGGAAGTCGTCCCACGCGGTGAAGCCCTCGCGGGCCCCGCCGTGGACGATCACGGTCTCGCGCAGGGTGGGCAGGTCCGGCCGCAGGCGGTCGACCATGGCGGCGTAGTCGAACTTCCGGAAGCTCTCCGTGATGAACAGCACCGAGGTGCGGGCCGTGGCCGCCATGAACCCGATCTCGCGGTCCCGGTAGATCGGGATCAGCGGATTGGCCACCGCCCCGATGCGCGTGGTGGCCAGGTAGATGACCAGCCACTCGTACCAGTTGGGCAGCTGGATCGAGACCACGTCGGTGGGCTCCACGCCGGACTCGAGCAGCGCGTGGGCGCAGGCGTCCACGTCCGCGGCGAGCTCGGCGTAGGTGTGGGCCCCGCGCACGTCGATCGTGCACGTCTGCCCGGGACGGGCCGCGACGGCGTCGTCCAGGTAGTCGGACAGCAGCCGGTTCTTCCAGTGCCCGGATGCGGTGTAGGCGGCGATGTCCTCGTCGGTGAGGAGCATCTCGAAGGTGTTGGTCATGGGGTGTCTCCCGGTACGCCGGCCACGGTCCCGTGCCGGAGGATGGATCAGAGCATCGTGAGGCCACCGGAGACCGAGAGGGTCTGTCCGGTGATGTACCTCGAGGCGGGCGAGGCCATGAACGCGACGGCGTTGGCGAGGTCCTCGGGCTGGGCGAGCCGGCGCAGCGGGATGGCCTTCTCCAGGGCCGTGCGCAGCTTGGGGTTCTCGGCGGAGATCTGCTCGAACAGGGGGGTGTCCGCGGGGCCGGGGCACACCGCGTTGGCGGTGATGCCGTGGCGGGCGACCTCCCGGGCCAGGGTCTTGGTGAAGGCCACGACGCCGCCCTTGCAGGCCGAGTACACGGCCTCGCCGGACGAGCCCACGCGGGCGGCGTCCGAGCCGATGTTCACCACCGTTCCGTGGCCCTGCTCCACCATGCACCGCACGACCGACTGCGAGCAGTGCAGGGTGCCGTAGAGGTTGATGGCGATGACGCGGTCCCAGGTGTCCACCTCGGAGTCGAGGAACGGCCCCACCTTGTCCCAGCCGGCGTTGTTGACCAGGACGTCGATGCGCCCGAAGGTGTCCATGACCTGCCGGGTCATCGCATCGACCGCGGGACGGTCGGTGACGTTCACCGCGACGCCGATCGAGCCGTTGCCGAGCTCGGCGGCGGTCGCCTCGGCGGCCTCGCCGTTGAGGTCGGCCACCACGACGGTGGCGCCCTCCGCGACGAGCCGGGTGGCGATGCCCTTGCCGATGCCGCTGGCGGCGCCGGTCACGATGCAGACGCGGCCCCGCAGGTCCTCGTCGTTGACGGTGTTGGTGGTCTGGTCGGTCATGGTCTCCTCCATGGATGGGATGGTGCGGGGTGGTCCGGGGTGTCTGGGGTGCCGGGTGGCGGGGGCCGTGCGGGCCGCGCGGCTCAGGGGGCCACCTCGCGCGGCAGGTTCTGCCGCGAGATGATGAGCTTCATGATCTGGGCGGTGCCGTCGCCGATCTGCAGGCCCAGGACGTCGCGCATCCGCTGCTCGATCGGGCGGTCGGTGAGGTAGCCGAACTGCCCGTGGGACAGCAGGCACTGGTTGATGACGTCGTATGCGGTCTTCGGGGCCCACCACTTGCACATGGCGGCCTCCTTGGTGTGCGGCTGCCCGGCGTCCTTGAGCCACAGGGTCTTCTGGCACAGCACGCGGGCCGCCGTGAGCAGGGTGTCCGCCTCGGCCAGCGGGAAGGACAGCCCCTGGAACTTCGAGATCGGCTGGTCGAACGCCACGCGCTGGCCGGCGTACTCCCAGGTCTCGTCCAGGGTCACCTGCGCGGCGCCGATGCACTGCAGGCCGATCAGGGCGCGGGAGAAGTCGAAGCCCTGCATGACCTCGGTGAAGCCCTTGCCCTCGGCGCCGAGCAGGTTCGCCTCGGGGATCCACGTGTCCGTGAAGGTCACGAAGCCGCGGCCCACGCACTTGGTGCCCATGTCCGGGGTGGCCCGGCGCTCGATGCCGTCCCGGTCGAGCTCCACGAGGAAGGCGCTGATGCCCCGTCCCCGCCGGTTCTCCTCCGTGCGGGCGAAGACCACGGTCGCCCCCGCGTGCAGCGCGAAGGACATCGACTTGGTGCCGTTGAGCACCCAGCCGTCCCGCTCGCGCCGGGCGGTGAGCCCGGGGTTGCCGGCATCCGAGCCGCCGTCGGGCTCGGACAGGCCGATGGCGACGATGTCCTCGCCGCTGGCGATCCGCGGCACCCAGGTCCGGGCCAGGTCCGGTCCGGCGTTCCGGGCCAGGATCTGGCCGACGAGCGAGCCGACCACCTGCACGTAGCCGACGTTGATGTCACCGCGCGAGACCTGCTCGGTGATCATCCCGGAGGTCAGGGCGCGCTCGCCCCGGCCCCCGAGCTCCACCGGCAGCTCCGGCGCGATCAGGCCGCGCGAGCCCATCTCGCAGCGCAGCGCCGGGTCGATGATCCCGTCCCGCTCGCGCTGCTGGTAGCCCGGCGCCAGGTCCGCGGCCATGGCGGCGGCGGCGTCGATGTAGCCCTGCATCGCGGTGTCGATCGTGAAGTCCATGCGTTCCTCGTGCTGTTCGGAGGGTGGGGTGGGTGGGTGACCGGGCCGGTCAGTGGCCGACGACCTTGGAGGCGAAGTCCGGGGCCCGCTTCTCGGCGAAGGCGATGGCGCCCTCCATGCCCTCCGGGGAGACGGCGTAGAGGTCCAGCGCGGACATCGCCATGTTGCTCAGCCCGGCCTGGTGGTCGGTGTCCGCGTTGAAGGACTGCTTGAGGAACCGGATGGCGGTCGGGGACTTCTGGGCGATCTCGTCCGCCCACTCCTGGGCCTCGTCCAGCAGGCGGTCCGGCTCGACGACGGCGTTGACCAGGCCCCAGCGCTCGGCCGTGGCCGCGTCGTACTTGCGGCACAGGTACCAGATCTCCCGCGCCCGCTTCTCCCCGACGATCCGGGCCAGGAAGGCGGAGCCGAAGCCGGCGTCGAAGGACCCGACGCGCGGGCCCGCCTGGCCGAACTGGGCGGTGGAGGAGGCGATGGACAGGTCGCACAGCACGTGCAGGACGTGGCCGCCGCCGATGGCGACGCCGTTGACGGCGGCGATGACGGGCTTGGGGATGTCCCGGATGGTCTTGTGCAGCAGGCCGATCTCGAACATGCCGGACTCGCTCGGCCCGTAGTCGCCGGTCTCGGCGCGCTGCTTGACGTCCCCGCCCGTGCAGAACGCCTTCTGGCCGGCGCCGGTGAGGATGACGGCCTGCACGCCGCGGTCGGCCCAGGCGAGCTTGAAGGCCTTGATGAGCTCCTCCACCGTCTGCGCGCGGAAGGCGTTGTACCGGTCGGGGCGGTTGATGGTGATGATCGCGGCCGCGTTGCGCCGCTCGTAGGTGATGTCCCCGAAGTCCGGGACGGCGGGGCCGCCGGCCGGGGCGGTGGCGGTCTCGGTGGTGTGCTGCGAGGTCATGGGCCTGCCTTTCGTCGTGCAGTCGTCGTGGGGTCGTCGAGTCGTCGTCGTGGCGCGCGCAACCGGGGGGGGTTCCGCGGGGTGGGAGGTGGGGGTGAGGAATGGGGTGAGCGGAGGACCGGGGGGCCCGGTTCGCGGACCGCTCAGGCGGGGGCGCCCAGCAGGTCGGCGTAGTCCGCCCGGTGGGCGCCGTCCAGCAGGGTGGACAGCAGCAGGGACAGCTGGGAGCGGATGAACCCGTCGAGGTCCATGAGCGGGGCGAAGTACCAGTGCTTGAGGGCCCAGGACTGGGCCACGATGAGCAGGTCGTAGGAGAAGATCCGCACGTCCACCGGTGCCAGCAGCCCCCGGTCCACGGCCTCCTGGACGGCGTCGCGCAGGGGCTGGGCGGTCTGGACCTCGAGGTCCTTGATGAGCTGGCGGCCCTGGTCGTCGAGCGTGTTGGACTCCCGGTAGGTCAGCAGGACGGCCTCGCGGTTGTCTTCCACGACGCGGCAGTAGGCCGCGAAGGCGGCGGCGATCCGCCGCACCGGGTCCTGCTCGGGACCGATGGCGTCGGGGATCAGCCGGGCCATGTCGTCGAGCACGCCGACGATGACGCCCTGGACGAGGTCCTGCTTGTTGCCGAAGTAGCGGTAGATCAGGCCCACCGAGACGCCGGCCTCCTCCGCGACCGCCTGCATGGAGACCGCGTGCGAGCCCCTGCGCTCCATGAGCCGGGCCGCCGCCTCCAGCAGTTGCCGCGTCCGCGCGGTCGACCGCGCCGCGCGGGCGGCATCCTCCGCCGCGACCTCGACCGCCGCTCCCTTGAGGACCACGGTGCCTCCCCGGTGTCGGTTCTGAACTGTCGTTCAGAATGAATGAATGTTCGTTCACATGTGACTCTAGACACACGCCGGGGAGGCCGTCAAGGGGTCGTCCGGAACGTCTTCCCGGCCCGTGGGACGCGGCCCCGGCCCGCCCGCCCGCAGGCGCCCGGGAACGACGAAGGGCCCCGGATCCAGGGGATCCGGGGCCCTTCGGGGCCGGCCCGGCGAGGCCGGGCGGCGGGTCAGATGCTGTACTCGGGAGCGGCCCAGACGACGACCTCGGGGTGCTCGTAGAAGCGGTACCCCTGGCCGCGGACCGTGCGCACGGTGCCGGAGAGCCGGCCCAGCTTGGAGCGCAGCCGGCGGATGTGGACGTCGATGGTGCGCTCGTTGGGCACCTCGTCGGCGTTCTTCCACAGGGACTCGAGCAGCTCGTCGCGGCCGACGGTGCGCCCGCCGTTCTCGACGAGATAGTTCAGCAGCTCGAACTCCTTGTAGGTCAGGTTCAGCCCCTCCCCGTCCAGCTGCACCTCACGGCGGGCCAGGTCGATCAGCACGCCGGGCTGGCGCGTGGACACCGGGGCGGGCGCCTGGAGCAGGTCGGGACGGGCGGCCTGCTGGATGGTCGGGTCCCCCAGCACCTGGCGGACGACCTCGAGGTCAGAGCCCGGGGCTCCGGCGGGGGCGATCGCGACGGCGGCCGCGGACTGGGAGCCCGGCACCAGCGACTCGACGTAGTGGCGCAGCTCGTTGGCCAGCCGGGTGAGGGAGGTCCCCGCGGCGGAGGCCGCCGACTCGTCCATGCCCACGTAGATGACGAACCCGCGGGCCTCGGTCTCCGTGGCCACCGCCTGGGGCCCGGGGATGCCGTTCGGCGCCAGGACGGTCAGGGGGGCGGTCTGCGGGGCCGCCTCGGCGGCCGCGGGCGCCGGGGCCCCCTCCTGCACCGGGTGCAGGGGGCGGGGCGACGGGGCCCCATAGGTGCCACCGTGCTCGCGATAGCTGCGGACCCGAGCCGCCCGGCGCTGGGCGTTGCGGACCGAGATGTGGACGTATCCCTGGGGACTGGTGCTCATGTCGATGAATCCTTGCGTCGATGCCCCGTTCGGCCGACGACTGGCGGGCCGGACCGGATCACGGTCCTCACCGCCGACCACCGGCCGGACGAAGCCGGCCCGGCCGTGCCCCCCGGTGTCACCACCGGTCGGCCGGGGCCTCGTGGAGGCCGTCCGGGTCGCGGAACTTCATGTGACAACCCTCGGGCGTCATAAATGTGTCGCGCAAGTAACAATGGCCTAGGCGTCTCATTATGTGAGACAAACCCGCCGAATCGTGACGAAGATCACTCCAGGGGGCCCCGAAAGCGGGCCTCCGGAGGGCCGCGGGGTCAACCTACAAGGTCGGCCGGCCTGCCGCTCCTTTGTTACCGGGAGCCCCGTCCGGCCGACGGGCTCACTCGGCGACGCCGTACAGGCGGTCGCCGGCGTCACCGAGACCGGGCACGATGTAGGCCTGCTCGTTGAGCCGCTCGTCGATGGCCGCCAGGTAGATGTCCACGTCCACGTCCGCCAGCTCGCCCTCGAGGCGGGCGATGCCCTCGGGCGCGGCGAGCAGGCAGATGCACGTCACGCGCCGGGCCTTGCGCGCGTACAGGAAGCGGACGGTCTCCGCGAGCGTGCCGCCCGTGGCCAGCATGGGGTCCAGGACGAACACGTGCCGGCCGGTCAGGTCGGCGGGCAGCCGCTCGGCGTAGGTGACGATGTCCAGGGTCTCCTCGTTCCGGGCCATGCCCAGGAACCCGACCTCCGCGGTCGGCGCCATCCGGACCATGCCCTCCAGCATCCCCAGGCCCGCCCGCAGGATGGGCACCACCAGGGGGGTGGGCCGCGCCAGCCGCACGCCGGTGGTCGTGGCCACGGGCGTCTCGATCTCCACCCGCTCCACCGCGACGTCCCGGGTGGCCTCGTAGGCCAGGAGCATGACCAGCTCCTCCGTCAGCTGGCGGAAGATCAGGGAGGGCGTCTCCTTCTTCCGCAGGACGGTGAGCTTGTGGGCGACGAGCGGGTGTTCGACGAGCTGTACGCGCATGGTGCAACCCTACCGGCCGCGCCGCGTGCCGCCCCGCCCGGGGCGTCCCGGGCACGGGGACCGGAGGACGGGAGGACCGGGGCGACAATGGGAGCACGGCGCCGCACCGCGCCCCGGCCCACCCGCGTGGCCCTCCCCCAGCACACCCCTCCCCCGAAGGGACCACCGTGACCGAACCGCCCCGGCCCGCCGCCCCGCCCGGACCCGTGCTCGTGGCCCTGCTGGCGCTGCTCACCGCCGTGGCCGCCCTGTCCACGGACCTGTACCTGCCCGCCCTGCCGGCCGTGGCCGCCGACCTGGGGGCCACGGCCTCCGGCGTCCAGCTGACCCTGACCGCGTTCATGGTGGGCCTGGCCGCAGGCCAGTTCGTCATCGGCCCCCTGTCCGACGTCCTGGGGCGGCGCCGACCGCTGTTGGCGGGGGTCGGGCTGTGCCTGGCGGCCAGCGTCGCCTGCGCGCTCGCCCCGGACCTCGGCACGCTGGCGCTCGCCCGGTTCGTCCAGGGCTTCTCCGGGGCGGCCGGCGTGGTGATCGCCCGGGCGATCGTCGCGGACACCACGCGCGGCCGGGCCACCGCGAAGCTCATGGGCCTGATGATGATCATCGTGGGCGTCATGCCGGTCCTGGCCCCGCTGGGCGGCGCCGCCGTGCTGCAGTTCGCCCCGTGGCGGGGCGTGTTCTGGGCCGTGGCCGCCCTCGTGCTCGTCATGGTCGTCGGCTCGCTCACCGTGGTGCCGGAGACGCTGCCCCCCGAACGCCGGCACCCGGTCGGCCTTCGGCCCCTGCTGGCGAACGCCGCGGCCGTGCTGCGCACGCGCCGCTACCGGTACGCGCTGCTCACCTTCGCCCTGTCCTTCGGGGCGATGTTCTCCTACATCTCCGCCTCGCCGTTCGTCCTGCAGGAGGTCGCGGGCCTGACGACGGTGCAGTACGCCGTGGCCTTCGGGGTCAACGGCCTGGGGATGATGACCGCGGGCCTGGTGTCCATCCGCCTCGTGGACCGGTTGCCCGTGCTGCGGGTCCTGTCCGTCGGCGTCGGCCTGCTGCTGCTGGCGGCCGTGGGGCTGCTGGTCACCGTCCTGCTGGGCACGCCCACCGTGCCCCTGCTGGCGTGCCTGTTCGTGCTCGTCTCCGCCATGGGGCTGGTGCTGGGCAACGCGAGCGCCACGGCCATGGGGGCGGTCCCCGACCGGGCCGGGACGGGCTCCGCCCTGCTGGGCACCACGCAGTTCCTGCTCGCCGCGCTCGTGGCCCCGCTGGTGGGCCTGGGCGGGAAGGCGGACCCGCTGCCCATGGCCGTCACCGTGCTGGCCTGCGCCGCGCTCGCCGCGACGGCGCTGCTCGCCCTGCCCCGGGACGCGGGCGACCGGACCCGGGCGGCCGTCGATGGCTGACCGGTCCCGGCACGAGCACTGGATGGCCCTCGCCCTCGAGGAGGCCCGGCGGGCCACCGCCACCGGGGACGTGCCCATCGGCGCCGTGGTCCTCGGTCCCGACGGCGCCGTGCTGGGCACCGGGCGCAACGAGCGGGAGGCGAGCGGGGACCCGACCGCCCATGCCGAGGTGCTGGCGCTGCGGGCCGCGGCGGCCGCCCGCCGGGACACCGCCGGGGACGACGGCTGGCGGCTGGACGACTGCACGCTCGTGGTCACCCTGGAGCCGTGCGCCATGTGCGCGGGGGCGATCGTGCTGGCCCGCCTGCCCCGGCTGGTCTTCGGCGCGTGGGACCCCAAGGCCGGGGCCTGCGGGTCCGTGTTCGACGTGGTCCGCGAGCCCCGCCTGAACCACTGGGTCGAGGTGTACCCGGGGGTGCGCGAGGACGAGTGCGGGGAGCTGCTGGTGGACTTCTTCCGCGCCCGCCGAGGCTGATTGGGACGCTGCCCGCCGCGTCCGGTAAGATGGTCCGGTCTGGTGACGTGTCCGAGCGGCCGAAGGTGCAACACTCGAAATGTTGTGTAGGTTCACCCCTACCGTGGGTTCAAATCCCACCGTCACCGCCAGCCGACAGGCCCTCGCCCCGCATGACCAGCGGGCGGGGGCCTGTCGTCTATCCGCGGCGGATGCCGACGCCGGATCTTCCCGAGAGGCAGGACGATGAGCACGACGAGCACGCAGGACACCCTCCCCACCCAGGAGGAGGTCCGCCGGTGGCGGGGTGACTTCCCGCTGCTGGCCACCGAGGTCAACGGCCACCCCCTGGCCTACCTCGATTCCGGCGCCACCTCCCAGAAGCCGACCGCCGTCCTCGACGCCGAGCGCGAGTACTACGGCCGGCTCAACGCCGCCGTGCACCGTGGCGCACACACCCTCGCCGCCGAGGCCACGGTGCTCTTCGAGGACGCCCGGGCCACGGTGGCCCGCTTCGTGGGCGCGGCCGAGGACGAGGTCGTCTGGACCTCCAACGCCACCGAGGCCCTCAACCTGGTCGCCTACTCGTTCTCCAACGCGAGCGCCGGCCGCGGCGGCGAGGCCGCCCGGCGCTTCCGGCTCGGCCCCGGCGACGAGCTCGTGGTCACCGAGCAGGAGCACCACGCGAACCTCATCCCCTGGCAGGAGCTCGCCGCACGCACCGGGGCCACGCTCCGGTACATCCCCGTCACGGACTCCGGCGCCCTGGACCTCGAGGCCGCCGGCGAGGTCATCACCGAGCGCACCCGGCTCGTGGCGTTCACGCACGTCTCCAACGTCCTGGGCCTGGTCAATCCGGTGGCCGAGCTGACGGCGCGCGCCCATGCGGTGGGCGCCCTCGTGGTGCTCGACGCCTGCCAGTCGGTGCCGCACCTGCCGGTCGACTTCCCGGCCCTCGGGGTGGACTTCGCCGCCTTCTCCGGCCACAAGATGCTCGCCCCCACCGGCATCGGCGCCCTCTACGGCCGCCGGGAGCTGCTGGCCGCGATGCCGCCGTTCCTCACCGGCGGGTCCATGATCACCACGGTGACCATGGAGGGCGCCGAGTACCTGCCGCCGCCGCAGCGCTTCGAGGCCGGCACCCAGAAGGTCTCGCAGGCGATCGCCCTGGCGGCCGCCGTGGACTACCTGGGGGCCATCGGCATGGAGCGGATCGCCGCGCACGAGGCCGAGCTGGGCCGGCGGCTGGTGGAGGGCCTCGCGGCCCTGCCCGGGATCCGCGTCCTCGGCGGGGACGTCCCGGGCGGGCGCGTGGGCCTGGCCAGCTTCGACGTGGCCGGGGTGCACGCCCACGACGTCGGCCAGTTCCTGGACGACCGCGGGATCGCCGTGCGCGTGGGCCACCACTGCGCCCAGCCCCTGCACCGGCGCCTCGGCGTCACCGCCTCCACCCGGGCGAGCACGTACCTCTACACGACCGACGAGGACGTGAGCCGCCTGCTCGAGGGCGTGGCCGGCGTCGGCGCGTTCTTCGGGGTGGACGCATGAGCGCCGCCGACCTGCAGGGCCTGTACCAGGAACTGATCCTGGACCACGCCAAGACCCCCTCCGGCACCGGGCTGCTGGACGCCCCGGGCGGGCAGTCCCACCAGCTCAACCCGACGTGCGGGGACGAGATCACCCTCCAGGTGCACCTCGCCGAGGACGGCACGGTGGGCCAGGTCCGCTGGGAGGGCCACGGCTGCGCCATCTCCCAGGCCTCGGCCTCCCTGCTCTCGGAGCTGGCCGAGGGCCTGACGACGGCCGAGCTGACCGAGCGCATCGGGGCCTTCCGCACCGCGATGCAGTCCCGCGGGAAGATCCAGCCCTCCGAGGAGCTGTTCGGCGACGCCGTGGCCCTGGGCGGCGTCTCGCGCTACGTGGCCCGCGTCAAGTGCGCCATGCTCGCGTGGGTGGCCGCCGAGGACGCCCTCGCCCAGGCGACCGCCGGGCGCTGATGCCCCTTGGGGCCCCCGGGAAACCCCGAGGGGTCCGGACACGGGGCCGCGGTCACGTGCCGGCGCACGGCCGCGGCCATGGGGTGGTTACCTGAATCACCTTTCAGGTGTACGGTGCGGTGGTCCGTCCCGCCGTCGAGGAGCCCGGGTGGGGATGCCCGGCCGGCCGCGGGGACGCGGAGGAGGAACCGCCATGACCCCATGCCCCGCCGAGTCTCGCCCCCACGATCGGGAGCCGCTCCGTGCCGCCCACCGGGACCGGACCGGACCGCCGCGCCCGCCGCGCCCCGGGCGCCGGGCCCCGGCCGCCGCGCTGGCCGCCGTCGTGCTGACGGGGCTGGTCTCCGTCCTCGCGCTCGTGGGCTTCCCGCCCGCCGCCCAGGCGATCCTGTGCCCGCCCGCTCTCGGGACGCTGCCCGGGTGCACGGGCCCGACGGACGCGGGAACCGGAGGCACGGAGGCCGACGCGTCCGCCCCCAGCGGGACGTGGACCACCGAGACGATCGCCGGGATGGCCGTGCACCTCTACGTGCCCACCACGGCACCCGCCCACCCGGACGGGCGGGCCCTGATGGTCTCCCTGCACGGCTGCGTCCAGAAGGCGGGAGACCTCAGGACCGGGGGCAACTGGACCGCCACGGCCGACGAGTACGGCATGGTCGTCGCCCTCCCGGCGGCACCGAACGGGGGCGTGCTGCTGGGCTGCTGGGACTACTACGGCACCGGGCACGACCGCACCGCGCCCGCACGCCACGACGACAACCTGCTCGGCCTCGTCGGTGCGCTCACCGCGCGTGACGCCCTGGACTTGGACACGGACCAGGTGTACCTCTCCGGCCTGAGCTCCGGCGGGGGCCAGACGATGGTCATGGGCTGCCTGGCCCCGGACGTCTTCGCCGGCATCGGCATCAACGCCGGTCCGACGGTCGGCACCGGCTCGGGACAGATCTCCACCGTCTCCACGACCCAGGCCCAGGGCACCGCGACGTGCCGGGACTTCGCGGGGGACGCGGCGTCCGCCTTCGGCACGCAGCTGACCTCGGTCGTCTACGGCAACGACGACACGGTGGTCGCGCCGGGGTACAACCCCCTGAACGCGCGGATCATGGCCGGCATCTACGGGGCCGCCACGGTGTCCTCCTTCCCGCTGGCGGGACTGGACGGCTCCAGCACGGCAGGGGAGGGCACGCTCTACTCCGACGACCGCGGCCCGCGCGTGTCCCTGGTCCAGAACACGGGGCTCGGCCACAACTGGCCCGCGGGCGAGGGCCCGGGTGGCCCGTACATCTCCACCCGCAGCATCGACTACCCGGCCTACGTGACGGCCTTCTTCGTCGAGAACAACCGGCGCACCGGTCCGGTGCCCCCGCCGGGGCCGACCCCGACGGCCGAGCCCACGCTCACGGCCGAGCCCACGCCCACGCTGACGCCCACGGCGGAGCCCTCCCCGACGACCGAGCCGACGCCCGCCCCGACGGGCAGCACCGCACCGACCGGGGACCCGGACGGCTGCGTCACCGCGGCCAACGCGGACCACGAGGCGGCCGGCCGCGCGGTGTCCTACGGCACGGACCCCTACAACCCGTTCTACGCCGTCGGGACCCAGGACTACCTCGGCCAGGGCGATGCCACGGTGACCAGCCTGCGGCGCACGGCCGAGGGCGTGTACGACCACGTCCCGGCCTGCTGAGGGGCACCGGGACGGACGGGCGGGCGGGTGGCTCAGCGCACGGGCGGGTCGCCCAGCTGCCGGTCGAGGAAGTCCGCGATGACCGGCCACGTCAGCTGCTCGCCGGGGACGGGTGCGGGGTCCAGGTGGGCGGAGACCACGGTGGTGGGCAGCGCGGCGACCGACCCGGCGTAGCGGACGTCGTGCCCCACCCCGCCGACCTCGTAGTATGCGCTGGGCACGCCGGCGCCCGCGAGCGCCTCGAACAGCACGGCGCTCTGCTGGTGGGGCACCACCCAGTCCTCCGTCCCGTGGGTGATGAGCGTGGGCGCGTCCGCGGCGTCCACGTAGGCCAGCGGGCTGGCCGCCAGCGCCAGGGCGGGGTGCTGCACGGTGGACGCGCCGATCAGCCGGGACTCGAAGGCCCCGGGGTCGTCGTGGCACAGCGTCACCCGGTAGGCGGCGTTGAACCGCTCGCAGGCCCCGGGGATCATCTGGCCCGTGAGGGTGAGGAAGTCCACGGGGGCGAAGAAGTCCACCACGGCGGACACCCGCGAGGACACCCCGGTCACGCCCACGGTCCCCTCCAGGGCGGGCTCGTTGCCGGCGACCCCGAGCATGGCGGCGATCCACCCGCCGGAGGAGTTGCCCGCCGCCGCGATCCGGGCGGGGTCCAGGCCCCAACGCCCGGCGTGGGCGCGGACGAAGCGCACGGCGGCCTTGGCGTCGTGCAGCTGGGCCGGGAACGTGGCCTGGGAGGAGCTGCGCACGGAGAACAGCCCGACGGCGTAGCCCCGCCGCACCAGCTGCTCGGCGACCCGTTCCCCGCCCACGTTGCCGCCGTCCGACCGCCAGCCGGAGCCCTGGCTCCACAGCACCACCGGGAACGGGCCCGCCCCCTCGCGGGGCACGAACAGGTCGAGGGTCCCCGCCTGGCCCGGCAGCGGCGCGTACTCCAGCCCCAGGTGGGCCTCGGCGCCGCGCGGCAGGTCCCGGGACGACGCCGGCCCGGCCGACTCCAGCAGGGCGGGCACGGCTCCCAGCAGCAGTGCCACCACCGCCACGATCCCGGCGAGCAGCCGACGGGCGCGCCGCCGTCGAGGGTCGGTCGGGGGCTCGGGATCCGGGGCACCCGGCGGGGGACCCGCAGGCCCCGTCACGGTGGTGCCGGCGGGGCCGGGCGTCACGTCCATGCTGGGTCCTTCTCCGGCGTCCCCCGGCCCGCGGGGCTCCGCCTCCAGCGTAGGCGCCGCCGCGTGCCCGGTCAGGGCACGGTTCGGTCACGGGGTGGTCGGGGGCGAGGCGGCCGCCGCGGGCACGACCTGTCACGATGGACGCATGACGGTGAGGATCCTGGCCATCGGCAAGAAGCACGAGTCCTGGGTGTCGGAGGGCATCGACCGCTACGCCAAGCGGCTCAAGAAGCCCTTCGACGCCTCCTGGCACCTGCTGCCCCACTCGTCCCGGGAGGGCGACGCGGCGCGGGCCGAGGAGTCGGCGCGGATCCTGGCGAAGGTCGAGGACCGGGACCACCTCGTGCTGCTGGACGAGCGGGGCACCGGCTTCGACTCCCCCGGCCTCTCCCGTCACCTGCAGGGACGCTTCGACGCCGGCCAGGCCGTCACCCTCGTCATCGGTGGCGCCTACGGCGTGGACGCGTCCGTGCACGCCCGGGCGGACACCGTGTGGTCGCTGTCCAGGCTGGTCTTCCCGCACCAGCTGGTCCGGCTCATCCTCGCCGAGCAGCTCTACCGCGCCCAGGAGATCGCGGGGGGCCGCCCCTACCACCACGTCTGAGGCATCCCGCGGGGCCGGTCAGAAGGGCACCTTCACGGCCAGCAGGCCGGTGCCGGCGCCCCGCCCGGACAGGACGCGGCAGAAGTCCAGGGCGTCCATCGCGAGGCGTTCCCCACCCGTGCCCTCGTCCCAGTGCCCGCCGGCCGGACCGGAGAGGTCGAGCTCGAACGGCCGGCCGTGGCGTACGGCCCACTCCGCCACCACGTCTGCCACGATCACGCCCTCGTGCCCGGCCGTCACCGGCAGCAGCACCCCGGTGGCCCGGGCGATGTCCAGCCGGTGCATGAACGGGTCGCGCGTGAGGATCGTGTCGATGGTGTAGGCCAGGGTCCAGCGCTCCATGGTCCCCTCGAACTCCTGGCCGAGGATGACGCGGGAGGCCACGAGCGGGGCGAAGCGGGACCGGAACCGCACGGCGCGCGGGGCCACCCGGCGATACCGCTCGACCAGGCCGGCCGCGTCCAGGCCGGCATGCTCCTGCACCTGCAGGGCCGTCACGGCGTCGAGCTGTGAGAGTCGCCCACGCCGGGCGCGACGAGACGCCGCGACCGTCTGCCGGACCAACTCGCCGATCGACGCCGCGTACTCCGCCATGCCCAGCATGTGCCCGGCCATGTCCCGCACGGTCCAGCCCGGGCACTCGGTGGGCCGGTCCCAGTCCTCGGGCGAGAGCAGCTCGAGGGTGGAGACCACGCGCTGGTACTCGGTGGCGGCGAGCGCCATGGCCTGCCCGTGGTCGAACCGGGAGCGCACGATGTCCGGCATGGGGCGCATTCTGCGCCGTTGCACCCGCGCAGTCCATCCCCCGGCGACCTTCCCACCGCCTTCCCGTTGCCCTTCCCGGTGTCCTTCCCGGGTCGCGAACCGTGGATGTGCGGCCCCGGCATCCACGGTTCGCGACCCGGGAGCGGGAGGGGACGCGGAACGGGTGAGCGGGAGGGGCAACGGAACGGGTGAGCGGGAGGGGACGCGGGACGAGCGCGCGGGGACGCGGGAGGGGCACGGCCCTGCGCGTCCGTGCCGCGGCGTACGCTGATCTGCGATGGCAGCCGACCCCACCACCGACCAGGCGACCGGCCGGTCCACCGCTCCGGCGGGCCCAGCGGCCGGCCGGGCGAGCGCCCCGGCGGGCCCCGCGACCGGCCCGACGACGCCGGGCGCCCAGGACCCGGCCGCGGTCCTGGGCCGCTTCACCCCCGCCACGCGCGAGTGGTTCACGGGGGCCTTCGCGGCGCCCACCCCCGCGCAGCTGGGCGCATGGGACGCCATCTCCTCCGGCCAGCACGCCCTGGTCGTCGCCCCCACGGGATCCGGCAAGACCCTCTCGGCGTTCCTGTGGGCCCTGGACGGCTTCCTGCGCCCCCGGGAGCGGCCCGCGGGCGGCGACGCCCCGGCCGCCGGACCCGGACAGGACCCCCTGCCGGGAGCGCCGCCCGCCCCCGCCGCTGGAACCGGGACGTCCGGCAAGCGGCCGAAGGAACTCACCCGGGTCCTCTACGTCTCCCCGCTCAAGGCACTCGGCGTGGACGTGGAGCGGAACCTGCGCGCCCCGCTCATCGGGATCACCCAGACGGCCCGGCGGCTCGGGGTCGAGGCCCCGGAGGTCCGCGTGGGCGTGCGCTCCGGGGACACCCCGGCCCGCGAGCGCCGGCAGCTCGTGAGCCACCCCCCGGACATCCTCATCACCACCCCGGAGTCCCTGTACCTCATGCTCACCTCGCAGGCGCGCTCCACGCTGGCCGGGGTGGAGACGGTGATCGTGGACGAGGTGCACGCGGTGGCCGGCACCAAGCGCGGCGCCCACCTGGCGGTATCCCTCGAGCGGCTGGACGCGCTGCTGCCGGCCCCCGCCCAGCGCATCGGCCTGTCCGCCACGGTGGAGCCGAAGGAGGAGGTCGCCCGCTTCCTCGGCGGCATCCAGCCGGTGCGGGTGGTGGCCCCGGGGTCGGCGAAGTCCTGGGACGTGCACGTCACGGTGCCCGTCCCGGACATGACCGAACTGCCCGCCGCGGCCGCCGCCCACGACCTCGGGCCGGGCTCCGGGCTCCAGGCCCAGGCCTCGATCTGGCCGCACGTGGAGGAGCGGATCGTGGACCTCGTGGCCCGCAACCGCTCCACGATCGTCTTCGCGAACTCCCGCCGGCTCGCCGAGCGGCTCACCGGCCGGCTCAACGAGATCTGGGAGGAGCGCCTTGCCGCTGCGGCAGAGGGCGTCGCGGCCGGGACGCACGGGACGGCCGGGACGGATGGTCTTGACGGCGCCGGACCGGCCGAGCCGGCCCGGCTGGGGGACGTGCTGGCCGGCGTCGTGCCCGGCCGGACGGGCGGGGACCGGGAGCGGCGCGGCGCCCCGGCCCAGGTGATGGCCCAGGCCGGCCAGTCGGCGGGCACGGCCGCCGAGGGCACCGGCGGTGAGTTCGCCCGGGCGCACCACGGATCGGTGTCCAAGGAGCAGCGGGCCCTGATCGAGGACGCGCTGAAGACGGGCCGGCTGCGCTGCGTGGTGGCCACGAGCTCGCTGGAGCTGGGCATCGACATGGGCGCCGTGGACCTCGTCATCCAGGTCGAGTCCCCGCCCTCGGTCGCCTCCGGCCTGCAGCGCGTGGGCCGGGCCGGGCACCAGGTCGGGGAGACCTCCACCGGCTGGTTCTTCCCCAAGCACCGCGGCGACCTCGTGGACACCGCGGTCGTGGTGGAGCGCATGCTCGCCGGGCGCATCGAGTCCCTGTCCGTGCCCGCCAACCCGCTGGACATCCTCGCCCAGCAGACCGTGGCGGCGTGCGCCCTGGACGAGATCGACGCCGAGGACTGGTTCGACCGGCTGCGCCGCACCGCACCCTTCGCCACGCTGCCGCACTCGGCCTACGAGTCCGTGCTGGACCTGCTCTCCGGGCGCTATCCCTCGGACGAGTTCGCCGAGCTGCGCCCGCGCGTGGTGTGGGACCGCGAGGCCGGCACCCTCACCGGCCGCAACGGCTCGCAGTGGCTGGCGGTCACCTCCGGCGGCACCATCCCGGACCGGGGGCTGTTCGGCGTCTTCCTGGCCGGCTCGGAGGACCGCACCGGCGGCGCGGACGGCCCGGCGGCGGCCGGCACCGCGCGCACGGGCGGGCGCCGGGTGGGCGAGCTGGACGAGGAGATGGTCTACGAGTCCCGCGTCGGGGACGTGATCGTGCTGGGGGCCACCAGCTGGCAGATCCAGGACATCACCCACGACCGCGTCCTCGTCCTGCCCGCCTTCGGCCAGCCGGGCAAGCTGCCGTTCTGGCGCGGGGACGCCGAGGGCCGGCCCGCCGAGCTCGGCGCGGCCGTCGGCGCCTTCCGGCGCGAGGTGGAGGCCGCGCTGGGACCGGACGGCACGCCGTCGGGACCGGCCGGGGAGCGGCTCGCCGCGGCCGGGCTGGACGGATGGGCGCGGGACAACCTCGCCGCGTACCTGTCCGAGCAGCGCGAGTCCACCGGGGTGGTCCCCACGGAGCGCACCCTCGTGGTGGAGCGGTTCCTGGACGAGCTGAGCGACTGGCGCGTGGTGCTGCACTCCCCCTTCGGGATGCCCGTGCACGCCCCGTGGGCGCTGGCCGTCGGGGCCCGGCTGCACGCCCGCTACGGCATGGACGGCTCGGCCATGGCGGCCGACGACGGGATCGTGCTGCGGGTGCCGATGATGGACGACGAGCCGCCCGGGGCCGACCTGTTCCTGTTCACCGCCGAGGAGCTGGATGAGCTCGTCACGGCCGAGGTGGGCGGCTCGGCCCTGTTCGCGGCCCGGTTCCGGGAGAACGCCGCCCGCGCCCTGCTGCTGCCGCGGCGGGACCCGGGCCGGCGCTCGCCCCTGTGGCAGCAGCGCCAGCGGGCCGCCCAGCTGCTCGAGGTGGCCCGGAAGTACCCGCAGTTCCCGGTCATCCTGGAGACGGTGCGCGAGTGCCTGCAGGACGTCTATGACCTGCCGGCCCTCAAGGACCTGGCCGGGCGGATCGAGGCGAAGTCGGTGCGGCTGGTGGAGACCACCACGAAGTCGCCCTCGCCCTTCGCGCAGTCGCTGCTGTTCGGCTACGTGGCCCAGTTCATCTACGAGGGCGACTCCCCGCTCGCCGAGCGCCGCGCCGCCGCCCTGTCCCTGGACCCCGGGCTGCTCAACGAGCTGCTGGGCCGGGCCGAGCTGGCCGACCTGCTGGACGCCGAGGTCATCGCCACCGTGGAGGCGGACCTGCAGCGGCTCTCCCCCGCCCGCCGCGTCCGGGGCGCCGAGGGCCTGGCGGACCTGCTGCGGCTGCTCGGGCCGCTGACCGCCGCCGAGGCCGCGGCGCGCCTGCAGTCCGGGCGTCCGCCGGAGGCCGAAGCGGGAGCCGTGGCGGGAGCGGTGGCGGCCGGCGCGGCCGGGGTGGTCGCGGGAGCCGGCGACGAGGGCGCCCCGGACGACGGCGCGGTCGAGCCGGTGGCCGCGGAGCCACCCGTGGCGCCGCCCGCCGGCGAGGAGGAGGCCGCCGAACTGCTCGACGGGCTGGTGGCCGCGCACCGGGCGCTGCGGATCCGGCTGGCCGGCCGGGAGCACTACGCCGCGGTCGAGGACGCCGCCCGCCTCCGGGACGCCCTCGGGGTGGCCCTGCCGATGGGCGTGCCGCTGGCCTTCATCGAGCCGGTCGCGGACCCGCTGGGGGACCTGGTCTCCCGCTACGCCCGCACCCACGGGCCCTTCACCGCCACCGAGGCGGGGGCCGCGCTGGGACTCGGTGCCGCCGTCGTGCTCCAGGTCCTGCAGCGCCTGGCCGCCGAGCGCCGGGTCACCGAGGGCCGGTACCGGCCCGGCGGGGAGTCACCGGCCGGGCCGCTGGACGCCGAGTGGTGCGAGGTCGAGGTGCTGCGCCGGATCCGGCGGCGCTCCCTCGCGGCCCTGCGCGCCGAGGTCGAGCCGGTCGAGCAGCCCGCCTACGCGCGGTTCCTCGCGGACTGGCAGCACCTGGAGCCGGCGCCGGGCGGCGGCTCGCCGGCCACGCTGCGCGGGATCGACGGCGTGGCGACCGTCCTGGAGCAGCTCGCCGGGGTGCCCGTGCCCGCCAGCGCGTGGGAGTCGCACGTGCTGCCGGCCCGCGTGCGGGACTACGCCCCCGCGCAGCTGGACGAGCTGCTCGCGAGCGGGGAGTTCCTGTGGGCCGGCACCGCGGCCGCCGCCGGCACCGACGGCTGGATCGCCTTCCACCCGGCCGAGACGGTGGACCTCGGGATCGTGCGCGCCGAGGACTTCGAGCCCGGACCGGTGCACCGGGCGCTGGAGGCGGTGCTCGACGGCGGCGGGGCCTGGTTCTTCGGCCCGCTCGCCGCGCGCGTCCGGGCCGGCTGGGAGGGCGAGCCGCTGTCCACCCACGACCTGCTCGCCGCGCTCTGGGAGCTGGTCTGGGCCGGGCGGGTCGGCAACGACACCTTCGCACCGGTGCGCGGACTGCTCGGCCGGGGCCGGACCGCGCACAAGTCGCGCGCCCGCACGCCCCGCGCGCGCTCGGCCCGGCCCGGCGGGGGCGCCCGGCTGTCCCGGCTGCGCCGGCTCGAGGAGGCCACCGGGGCGTTCGGCGCCGGCGGCCTCGACGGCGAGGGCACCGGGACCCCGGGGCGCGGGGCCGGGATGCCGGTGGAACTGGGCCCGGCGGACGCCGCCCGGGCGGCCGGGCGCTGGTCGCTGCTGCCGGCCCCGCTCGAGGACCCGACGATCCGCGCGCACGCCGCCGCCGAGGCCCTGCTGGAGCGCTACGGCGTCATCACCCGCGGCTCCGTGGTCGCCGAGGAGGTCCCGGGCGGCTTCGGCACCCAGTACCGCCTGCTGACCCGGATGGAGGAGGCCGGCCAGGTCCGCCGCGGCTACTACGTTGAGCACCTCGGGGCCGCCCAGTTCTCCACCGGGGCCACCGTGGACCGGCTGCGCGGCTTCGCGCGCCAGGACGTGGCCGCCCCCGAGTCCCCGCCGTCCGGGCCGGGGGGCTGGTCCCCGCCCGGCAGTGGCGGCCGTCCGCGGCCGGGCCGGGACGAGTGGTCCCGTGCGGGTGGCGCCGCCCGGCCGGACCCCGGCCCACCGGCCCTCGCGCTGGCGGCCACGGACCCGGCCAACCCCTACGGCGCGGCCCTGCCGTGGCCGGAGCTGCCCCCGGGCCCGGACGGGGTGCGCCCCACGGGCCAGCGCCCGGGGCGCAAGGCCGGGGCCGTCGTGGTGCTCGTGGCCGGGGAGCTGGTGCTGTACGTGGAGCGCGGCGGGCGCACGCTGCTGTGCTTCTCCGAGGACCCGGAGGTCCTGGGGTCGACCGCCCGGGCGCTCGAGTGGGCGCTGCGGACCGCCCGGGTGGAGAAGATGTCCCTGGAGAAGGTCAACGGCCTGTCCCTGCCGGGCACGGCCCTGGCGGAGGCCCTGCTCGAGGCGGGGTTCTACTCCTCGCCCTCCGGCGTGAGGTTCCGCTCGTGAGGGCCCGGCCCGCCGGCACCCGGGGAGGCCGCCATGCCCGAGGGTGACTCCCTCGTCCGGGTGGCGAACCGGCTGCGGCCCGTCCTGGCCGGCCGGGAGCTGCGGCGCACCGACTTCCGGGTGCCGCAGCTGGCCACCGCCGACCTCTCCGGGCGCACCGTGGAGGCCGTGTGGCCGCGGGCGAAGTACCTGGTGGTGCAGGCGGGCGAGCTGGCGGTCCTGTCCCACCTGAAGATGGAGGGCCACTGGGACGTCCACGAGCTCACCGGGCCGGACGGCGCGCCCCTGCGCCCGCGGTGGCGCTCCCCCGGCTGGCAGGCCCGGTGCGTGCTCGAGACCGCGGAGCACCAGGTGGTCGGGTTCCAGCTGGGCCTGCTGGAGGTGCTGCCGACCGCCGGGCTCGAGGAGCGGCTCGGCTTCCTGGGACCGGACCTGCTGGACCCGGGCTGGGCGGACCCGGCCGTGGCCGCGGCCCTGCTCGAGGAGGGGGTCCGGCGGCTGGCGGCCGAGCCGGAACGGCCGATCGGGGTGGCGCTGCTGGACCAGCGCCTCGTGTCCGGGATCGGCAACATCTACCGCTGCGAGACCCTCCTGCTGGCCGGGCTGGACCCGCACCGCCCCGTCTCCGCCGTGCCGGACCTGCCCGGGCTGGTGCTGCTGGCCCGGGACCTGATGCGGGTCAACACCGGCCCCGGTCCGCGGGGCACCACGGACGTGGTGCGCGACGACGCCGCCCCCTACGGCATCCGGGTGCGGACCCCGCCGGGCGGGCCGGGCGGGCCGTACGCGAACCGGCCGGCGGCCGGGGCCCGGGGCGGCGCCGACCGCCGCGCGCCCCGGTACTGGGTCTACGGCCGCGGCCGGCACGGGTGCTACCGCTGTGGCGGGCCGGTCGCCGTCGAGCAGCTCGGGGACGCGCGCGCCCTGGACCGCACCCTCCACTGGTGCCCCCGCTGCCAGCGCTGACCTCTCGCTGACCGCGGCCCGCCGGCCACCGGGGCGTGGCATCCTTGCAGGACCGCCCCGGCAGGCCGCCGGGGCGCCCGGAGACGAGGAGGATTCACCATGGCCGACCCGTTCCCCCAGGACCCCGCCCGCCGGACCGTCGCCCTCGTGCTGGCCGGCGGCCGCGGCGGCCGGCTGACCCCGCTGACCGACGCCCGGTCCAAGCCCGCGGTGCCGGTGGCCGGACAGTACCGGCTGATCGACGTGGCGATGTCCAACCTGGCCCACTCGGGGCTGCGGGACGTGTGGGTGGTCGAGCAGTACCGGCCCTTCACGCTCAACCAGCACTTGGCCGGCGGCCGGCCCTGGGACCTCGACGGCACCCGGCACGGACTGCGCATCCTGCCCCCGGCCGAGGGCCGCACGGAGGAGGGCTTCTCCGCCGGCAACGGCCACGCGCTGTTCCAGCAGCTGCCGTTGCTGGAGGCCTTCGGGGCTCGGACCGTGGTGGTGCTCAGCGCCGACCAGCTCTACGAGCTGGACCTGGGCCCCGTGCTGGAGCAGCACCGCGAGCGCGGCTCCGAGCTGACCATGGTCACCACCGAGACGGACGAGGACCCCTCCCGGTTCGGCGTGGTGCAGGTGGACGGGGACGGCGCCGTCACCGACTACGCCTACAAGCCCGAGGAGCCGAACGGGCGCCTCGTGGCCGCGGAGGTCTTCGTGTTCGACGTCGCGGCCCTGGCCCGTGTGGTGCGTGGGCTGGTCGAGGAGCAGGACGACCCGGAGGGCACCTCCCTGGGTGACTACGGCGAGACGATCCTGCCCCGGTTCCTCGAGGGCTCGCGCGTGCACGAGTACCGCCTCGAGGGCTACTGGCGGGACATCGGCACCCTCGAGGCGTACTACCGGGCCCACATGGAGCTGGTGGAGCAGCGCGGCCTGCCGCTGGACCGGCCGGACTGGCCGCTCCTCACGAACGCCGAGTCCACGCCGCCGGCCTGGATCGACGCCGAGGCCACGGTGCGCTCCTCCCTCGTCTCCGCCGGCTGCCGGATCCACGGGGAGGTCGAGTACAGCGTGATCGGCCCCGGTGTGGTGGTGGAGGCCGGGGCGAGGGTGTCCCGGTCCGTGCTGCTCGGGGACGCCACCGTGCCCGCCGGAGCGGTCCTCGAGACGGTGATCGCCGACGTCGGGGCCGAGATCCCCACCGGGCGCTCCGGCGGACCCGGGGGCGCGGACGGCGCGGAGGTGGCGAACCGGCTCGAGGGCGACGGCGAGGGCTCCGGGGAGCTCACCGTCCTGGTGCCCGCCGACCGCGGCCCCGGCGGCCCGGACGAGACGACCGGGGACTGACGCCGAGGGGCGCCCCCGCCCGCGGCACGCTGGCCGCGGGCGGGGGCGCCCCTCCGGGGTCCGTGCGGGCTACGCCCGGTCGGCCCCGGCCGACTCCAGCTCGCGGCCGGAGTAGCCCGCCAGGCCGCGCTCGACCGCGTCCACCAGGTAGGGGCGCAGGCCCCCGGGCTGCACGATGACGTCCACCGAGCCCACCTCGCGGGCGCGCTCGATGCTGTGCTTGCGGTCGAACTCGGTGCCGACCTCGCTGAGCTTCTCGGAGCGCACCTCGGCGCGCACCTCGTTCAGCTGGACCAGCAGCCGGGCCCGCTCCGCCTCGTCCGCGGCGGCGGCCACCGCGGACTCGAGCTCCACGACCCGCGGGTCGGCCGCGGTGCGGCGGTCCACGTCCCGCGTGAACACGACCGCGGCGGCCGAGGACCCGCCGAGCACGGAGGCGTAGGCGCCCTCCACGGCGGCGACCTCCATGTTCTGGTTGAGGGTCCCGGAGAAGACCACGAAGGCACCGCCGTGGTACCGCGTGAGCACGCAGAACACGATCGGGCCGTCGAAGTTCACGATCGCCCGCCCGATCTCCGCGCCGAACTCCAGCTGCCACGTGCGCATCGACTCCGGGGAGCCGTCGAACCCGGACAGGTTCGCCAGCACCACGAGGGGCCGGTTGCCGCTGGCCGCGTTGATCGCCCGCGCGGTCTTCTTCGAGGAGCGCGGGAACAGGGTGCCGGCGGTCCACTGGTCGGGCCCGTCCGCCGGGTACTGGCCGGTGCGCGGCACCGCGCGGGACTCGATGCCGACCAGGGTGACCGGGTGGCCGCCCAGGTGCGCGTCGAAGACCACGGAGGTGTCGGCGTCGGCCATGTCCGCCCAGCGCTCGAGCACCCGGTGGTCCTGGTCGGAGACCGCGCGCATCACCGTGCGGATGTCGTACGGCTTCTTCCGGTCCGGGTTCGCCTCGGCCGAGAAGATGTCCCCCACCGTGGTGAAGTCGCTGGACGGGTGCACGTGCGGGAAGGTCCGCACGTCCCGGTCCACCGGGTCGCTCGTGGGGGCCTGGCGCGGGAAGCGCTCCCCCGGGGCCACGTAGGCGTGGTCGTAGTGCGCGAACAGCACGCCCACGGCCGAGGTGAGGTCCGGGGCCCAGTACTGCGCCTGCCCGTTGGGGCCCATGACGCGGTCGTAGCCGCCGATGCCGAAGTTGTCCTCGGCCGAGACGCCGCCGGCGTAGTCCAGCGAGTGCTTGCCGGTCAGCACCATGGCGCTGTCCGGGGTCATCACCAGGATGCCCTTGGTGTGCATCAGCATGGTGGCCTCGGCGTTCCAGTACGGCTGGGCGCCCACGTTGATGCCCGTGACCACGATGTTGATCTCGCCGCCGCCCTGGGTGAAGGTCACGATCCGGCGCAGCGCGCGGGACACCCAGTCCATGTTCTCGGTGCCGCGGTCCATGGAGATCTCGGCACCGGCGGACAGGGCGAACCACTCCACCGGCACGCCCCGCTCCTCGGCGAGGTCGATCGCCGCGACCACCCGGGCGCACTCCGGCTCGGCGAGCGAGCCCAGCGCCTTGGTCGGGTCGCCGAACAGCACCACGCGGGTCATGCCCTCGGGGTAGAGCGGCGTCGGCGTCGTGACGACGCCGGCGACGATCCCCGCCGTGTTCTGCCCGTACGGCCGGTCCACCGGCACCAGCCGGCCGGCGTCGTCGAGGTCGTGCTCGGTGAACGAGCCCTGCTCCCCGGTGAGCAGCGGGATGATCTCGTAGGGGTACACGTTCCCGCGGGAGCGGGCCTTGCGCACCTTCTGCGTGTAGGCGTCCATCGGCTGCAGCGGCTCGGTGTCCACCTCGGACAGCTGGGTGGTGATGCCGCCGTCGGCCTCGAAGAGGTAGCGCAGCGCCATCTCGCGCGGCTCGGCGCCGGCCCCCTGGCTGACGCGGAAGATCAAGGTGATCTCCTCGAGCCCCACGCCCATCGTCAGGGGCCGGATGTTGCGGGCCACCACCTCGGCCACGTCCGTGACGGGCCGCTCGAAGACCGGCCACGCGTAGAGCACCACCCGGTTGGCGTTCAGCCGGCGGCGGGCCCCGCGCCGCGCCTGGGCGCGGCGGATCCCGTCGAGGCAGGCGGCGACCGTGCGCTCGGCCATCGGCAGCCCGACGACGGCGCCGTCCTCGTCGTACTCCGGCGTGACGTCCCGGATCTCGGCCAGGGCCACGATCCGCTCGTCCTCCGGGTTGCCCTTGCCCGCCAGGTGGAACACGAAGGTGTCCGGGGCGGCCGGCAGGCGCGTGCCGTCGAAGTTCTTGAACCGCCACAGCTCCACGCGCTGGCCGGTCAGCGGGTGCATGTCCCGGATGACCCGCTGCTCGCCCGGCCGGCCGTCCTCGTCGCGGCGGAAGGTGAACTGGTGGTGGGAGTCCTGCTCGGCACCGCACACCGTGATGGTCACCCGGCGCGCGTCGGCCGGCCAGGAGGCCGAGGCAAGCTCCGAGCGCAGGGTCTCGGCCATCGCGTCCGCGTCCTGCGGGCGGTCGGCCCAGGACAGGTAGAGGTCCAGCACCGGCTGGCCCTCCAGCCCCGCGGCGACGGGCTCGACCTCGGCCAGCAGGGCTGGCAGCCCCGCGGCGTCGCCCACCGTGGACACCACGGCCAGCCGGTCGCCCTGGAGCTCGAAGCCGCCCGTGACGACGGGCCGCTCGCCCAGCAGGAAGGACTCCACCTGCCGCAGGGTGCGGATCTTGTAGTACCGGCGCGTGATGGCCTCCAGCAGCTCCCGGACCCCGGTGCCGCCGCGGCTGATCTTGCGGGACAGCATGTCCAGGATCGGCTCCGGGCCGGACACGATGTCCTCGATGCGCTGGGCGCGGTCCGCCGCCTGCGGGTTCTCGGCCAGGTACGCGATGCTGCCGCGGACCCGGTCGTAGACCTGTTCGCGCGCGGCGCGGATGCGCGGCTCCTCGAAGACGCGGAAGCGCAGGCTGCGCGCCACGTCCCCGACGACGGGGAAGCGGGCCTGGGTGGCGACCACGAGGCGGTCCAGGACCTCCTCGAGGCCCTCGGGCGCGCGCTCGGCCGCCGGCTCGCCCTCGAGCCAGCGCTCGAGCAGCCCCATGACCACGGGGATCTGGTGGTCGATCCGCTGCTGGGCCAGGAACAGCCGGTACACGGCCTGCTCCAGGTCGGGGGTGTGCTCCAGGCCGGTCACGTCGTAGTGGCGCAGGGCGCGGGAGAGCCGGTCCTGGAAGGACGCGGGCAGGCCCTCGCGTTCCGGGTCCAGCGAGTGCAGGTAGGTGTGGAAGAACTCGCGCGGGCTGTGCACGCGGGTCTCGAGTTCGTCCTCCGCGAGGGCCGGCCGGTTGCGGGCCAGTTCGCACAGGTCCGCGAAGGTGGTGAGCACCTCGAGCTCGGCGCGCACCAGCTCCGCGTCCTCCTGGGCGCCGCGTGCCCCGGCCTGCTCGTACTCGGCCAGCAGCTCGCGTGCGTGGGCGGCCGTGACGTCGTAGCCGGTGATGAGCGCCCGGAGCGTGTCCAGCTGGGCCAGCGCCGCGGACTGCGGGTCGGCCTGGGCGGCGGTCCCGCCGAGGTCGAAGACCACGCGGGGGGCCTCGTCGGCGGTGGACTGGTCCTCCGCGGACTCGAGGCGGATCAGCGAGGCCCCGGCGTCCACCTGGGTGTTCACGGAGGCCAGGACCTCGCGGACGCGGCCGGCCTGGGGCGCGCGCACCGCGGTCTCCATCTTCATGGACTCGAGCACCACGAGGGTGTCCCCGGCCTGGACCTCGTCGCCCACGCACACCGGCACGGCCATGACGACGGCCGGCGACGGCGTGCGGACGAGCCCGGCCTCGTCGCGCGTGATGCGGTGCGAGACGCCGTCCACCTCCACGAGGTGCCCGCCGGTGCCGGCCACGGAGACCACCTGGTAGGTGCCCTTGCCGGTCGCCACGCGGCGGCCGAACTCGCCCAGGCGCTCGACGTCCAGCTGCGCCTCGCCGTGCTCGCCGGTGACCTGGTAGCGGTGCGGGCCGATCTTGCCCACCGTGAACGTGTAGGGCTGGCCCTGGTAGGCCAGCTCGACGCTGCGGCCCACCGCGTGGTCGGCGCGCGGGCGGCCGCCGCGGGCGGAGGCGAAGAAGCGGCTGCGCTCGAGCGCCTCCTCCTCCTCGTAGACCTCCACGGCGGTCGCCAGCAGCGCGACGTCGGCGACGGGGCTGGGCGTCCGGGAGGTGCCCGCGCCGGAGCGGTCCAGCCAGCCGGTGTCCGCGGAGGCCGTGATGACCTCCTCGCGGTCCAGCAGCTCGAGCAGGAAGGACTTCGTGGTGGTGCCGCCGTCGATCACGACGGTCGTCTCCCGCAGCGCGGTGCGCAGGCGGGCCAGGGCCACGGCGCGGTCCGGTCCCCACGCGATGATCTTGGCGACCATGGAGTCGTACTCCGGCGGGATGACGTCGCCCTGGCCGATGCCGGTGTCCACGCGGATCCCGGGGCCCAGGGGCAGGTTGAGCAGCTTCACGGTGCCGGGGGCGGCGGCGAACTCGTTGTCCGCGTCCTCGGCGTTGAGGCGGGCCTCCACGGCGTGGCCGAACTCGGCCGGCATCTCCCCGGGCAGCGGCTCGCCGGCGGCGACCAGCAGCTGCAGCTTCACGAGGTCCAGCCCCGTGGTGGCCTCGGTGATCGGGTGCTCCACCTGCAGGCGGGTGTTGACCTCGAGGAAGGTGAACAGCTCCTGCTCGGGCTGGTACAGGTACTCGACCGTGCCGGCGCCCAGGTAGCCCGCGGCGCGCACCAGGTCCGCGGAGACCCGGCGCAGGTGGTCGGACTGCTCCTGGGAGAGCAGCGGGGAGCTGGACTCCTCGATGACCTTCTGGTTGCGGCGCTGGATGGAGCAGTCGCGCACGCCCGGGGCCCACACGTTGCCGTGCGCGTCGGCGATGACCTGCACCTCCACGTGGCGGGCGTGGGTGACGAGGCGCTCCATGAACACGACCGGGTCACCGAAGGAGCGCAGGGCCTCGCCCTGGGTGCGCTCGAAGGCGATCTCCAGCTCGTCCTCGGCGTACACCTTGCGGATGCCGCGCCCGCCGCCGCCGCTGCGGGCCTTGATGATCAGCGGGTAGCCGATGTTCTGCGCGTGCCGGCGCGCGTCCGCCAGGCTCTCCACGGGGCCGCCGCTCCACGGGGCCACCGGGACGTCGACCTCCTCCGCCAGCAGCTTCGCGGTCACCTTGTCCCCGAGCCGGCGCATGGCGTCCGCGGAGGGGCCGATGAGCGTGATCCCGAGCCGCTCGCACAGCTCGGCGAAGGCCGGGTCCTCGGCCACGAAGCCCCAGCCCACCCAGACGGCGTCCGCGCGGGACAGGCGCAGCACCCGCTCGAGCTCGGCGTGGTCGAGGTAGGGCGTGCCCGTGCCGGTGCTGCGCAGGGTGAAGCCCTCGTCGGCCTGGCGGACGAACATCGCCCGCCGCTCGGCCTCCGTGTGGAGCGCGAGGGTGCGGATGCCGTACCCGTGCTCGGCATTCACCTCCCGCACCGCCCGGATGAGCCGCACCGCGGCCTCGCCCCGGTTGACCACTGCAATCCGCTGGAACATTCTGGTTGTCACCGTTCTTTCGTGAGGGAGCTTGCTGCTGGCGTCGGAGGGGATCAGGTGAAGGCGACGACCATGTCGTCGACCGAGGAGGCCGGCCGGGCGGAGGTCGCCTCGGCGGCGGCGTCCGGCCGGGGCGCCATCACGGCGGGATCGACGCGCAGCACCGCGTAGCCGGCCACGGCACCGGCGCCGAAGCCGGGGGCGAACACGCGCGTGGGACGGGTGATCACGCCGTCGCGCACGGCGTCGTGGATCGCCAGCGGGATGCTCGCGGAGGACGTGTTGCCCACCTTGTCGATGTTGAAGTACAGCTGCTCGGGCGTCAGCCCCGCCTTGAGGGCCAGGTCGATGACCATGGTCTTGTTCGCCTGGTGGGGGACGATCAGCTCGATGCTGTCCAGCAGGGAGGCCGCGCGGCCGTCCGGGTCCGGCAGGGCCTTGATGTCCTCGAGCATCTGGGCCAGGTAGCGGCCGGCCAGGTCCTTGACCTCCGGGCCGTAGACCGTGAGGTTGCGGTCGAACTCGGGGTTGGGCCAGATGATGGAGTTCACCTGGCTCTGCGGGCCGCTCGCGTAGGTCTGGAGGAACTCGATGTCCCGGCCCTCGCCCTCGGCGGCGGGCCCCACGAGGACGGCGGAGGCGCCGTCGCCGAAGATCATCCGGGAGGTGCGCACGTTGCCGATCTTGTCCGAGAACTTCTCCACGCACACCACCAGGACCGGGCGCTCGACCTCCTGCAGCAGGCGCGTGGCCTCGGCCATGGCGTAGGGCATGCCGGCGCAGGCGGCGATGAGGTCGTAGGAGGCGTAGGCCTGGTAGATGCCGAGCTCGCCCGAGAGGTAGGTGGCGATGGAGGGCATCAGGCGGTCGTTGGTGCACGTCGCCACGATCACGGCGCCCACGTCCTCCGGGCCCACGCCGGCGTGCTCGAGGGCCGTCCGGGCGGCCTTGAGGGCCAGGTCCTCGATCCGGGACATGCTGTAGAGGCGCTGCTCGATGCCGGTCTTCTTCACGATCGAGGCGGCGCTCATCGGGGACCAGTTGTACGCGGTGTTGCGCACGAGGTCGTCGTTGGAGCACACGACCTCGCCGGGGGCCACCGACAGCGAGAGGATGCGCGGCTGGACGGCCAGGGTGCCGACCTCGAGCGCCCGGTAGGGCCGGGAGGGGCGGCGCGGCTCCACGGCGGCGGACGGCGCGGCCTGGGTGGCCGAGCGCCCGGTGACGGCGCGCCGGATGAAGCGCTGGACCTGCGGCTCGCGCGGGTGGAACACGACCACGTAGTCGTCGTCCCGCAGCTCGCCCACCGGCACCAGCTCGCTGCGGGTGCGGTCCCACGGGTACTGGTTGTGCAGCACCATCGCCCAGCGCTCCAGCGCCTCGAGCTCCGGCACGTCCTGGTGGGCGTCGAGGATGGCGTCGTCGCTGAACACCGGGTAGTTCGGGTCGTAGCCGGTGACCCGGGTGGTCAGCGCGTCCGGGGTCTCCAGGATCTCCGCCACGGTGGGCTTGATCGCGGAGAGCTCGGTGGCGTGGAACTTCCGGTGGGCGAACACGTCGAACAGGGTCCGGAAGATGCCGTCCTCCACCTCGGCGTCCCAGCGGGCCGGCAGCTGCGGGTAGGCCTCCTTCACGGCGGCGACCTTGCGGTCCCCGTCCTCCCACGGCGTCAGGCGCGGCAGGTAGACGTCGTCGCGCTGGCGAGGCACGTCCGCCCAGCGGGTGAGGCGCTTCTCGTACATCGTCATCGCGTACCGGTTCGTCCAGAACAGGTTCATGGCGAGGTCGCGCAGCAGCTCGGTGCGGTCGCCGTAGCGGCCCTCCGTGATCCGCTGCAGGATGTCGGTGCCGCTCGGCGACTTCTCCTCGAAGTCCCGGTGGATCACCTCCTCGAGGCCCTCGAGGCTGTCCAGGGCGGACAGGTCCAGCTCCGGCATGAAGTTGGACGGGAACACCAGTCGTCCGTGGCTGTTGATCATGGCGGGCTGTGCCATCGCGGTCTCCTATCGACTCACTCCGCCGCCCTCGTCCGGCCGGTACCGGCGGGCGGTGACCCCTCCTCGCGGACGCGCGGAACGATGCCCCACTGCGGTCCGGGTCACATCCATTTACCCACGTCCGGCGGTGCGCGCGGTGAACGGCCGGGGCCTCGGACGGGTGGTGACGGTGAACACTCCCCGATGACGCACGTCAACACTGGGCTCGCGGCGTGATCGAGGCCTCACGGCGCGTCGTCATGTCCAGTCACATACCCGGCGGTAGCATTCTCCCCCGCTGTTCCGGGGTCCCCGGAGCCCGAGGGGGCCTCCGGGCGGAGCCGGGAGCGGGCCCGGTCAACGCCGGGTCCGGACCCGCTGCGGAAGGGGCCGGGGCCCGGCCGGGCGAGGGGGCCGGCGTCGTAGAATGGGGTGATGGCGAGTCGAGAGCAGCGCAACCTGATGGGCGCATACATCCGCCAGCAGCGGAAGCTGGCCGACCTGTCCATGCGGCAGGTCTCGGCGATGGTCGGGATCTCGAACCCGTACCTCTCCCAGATCGAGCGCGGCCTGCGCGCGCCCTCCGAGGCCGTGGCCGCCGGCATCGCCACGGCGCTGGGCATCGACATGGACGAGTTCACCGGCCGCGCGGGCGAGGACGAGCGCAGCGAGTTCCTCCTCGCCCTGGAGAACGCGCGCGAGCTCACGGCCTCCCAGCGGGACTCGCTGGCCGAGATCTACCGGTCCTTCGTCCGGGCGAACGAGCGGGAGGAGCGCCCGACGGCGGCCCGCACCCGGGCCGGCGACGAGGACCCCGGGGCCCCGGCCGACGAGGACGGCTCCGGGCCGCCCTCGCCGCGGGACGACGGCGGCGATGCCGCCGACCGCGGGGAGGACTGAGCCCGGCACGCGGTCAGGGGCGCTCCTGGCCCGCCGCGTCCTTCCGGGGCGCCCGCCGCCCGCGCGTGGTGGGCCGCTTGTGCGTGGGCTCGTCCGTGAGCACGTCCGGGTCGTCGTCCGGCGTCGGCGTGGACAGGGCGCCCATCTCCGCGAAGATGACGTTCCAGTGCTGCTCGAGGGACTCGTGGCTCATGAACAGGCCCAGGTGCCCCGCGCGCGCGGACTGGCGGCCGATCCGGTCCTCCTCGGTCGAGGCGTGGTCGGCCAGGGCCCACACCTGGTCCGGCGGGGTGATGTGGTCCGTCTGGCCCGCCATGAGGAACAGGGGGCAGTCGATGGCCCCCAGGTCCACGCGCCGGCCCTCGACCACGAGCTCGCCCGCGATGAGGGAGTTGCGCATGAACAGGTGCTCGACGACCCAGAGGTAGAACTCGCCGGGCAGGTCCTGGGTCCACTGGAACCAGTTCTCGAAGATCCGGTAGCGCTCCACGTGGCGGGCGTCCCGGACGTTGGTCAGCAGGTCCAGCCGGCGGCCCAGCTCCTGGTCCGGCTGCAGCGCCTTGAACCCGTCGAGCAGGAACCGCCCCGGCAGGACGCCGTCGTTGGCCTCCACGGCCGAGCGGAAGAAGGCCATGTCCTGGTTCGGTGCCAGCGTGCGCACCCAGTCGTGGATGAGGGGCTCGCCGGCGTGGAAGTCGATCGGGGCGCCGGCGATGGCCAGGGAGTTGACGCGCTCCGGGTACAGCGCGGTGAAGATCGTGGCGAGCCACCCGCCCTGGCAGTCGCCGACCAGGTTCATCCTGCCGCCCAGCAGGTCCGCGACCTCCCGCAGCAGGGCCATGTAGTCGTCGATCGAGGTGTCCTTGGTGTCCTGCGTGGCCCCGACCCACTCGAGCGCGTAGACCCGCGCGCAGCCGTTCTCGCGGGCGGTCACCACCTGGCTCTGCCCCTCGGCGAAGTCGACGATGCTGGAGTCGTGCCCGGCCTGCGGCGGCAGGATGACCGTGGGGACCATGTCGGCCGGGGCGTCCTCGGCGGAGAAGTCCCGCAGGCGCGCGATCGGCCACTCCCGGACCACGTGGTTCTCGTGCGCCCACGGCGGACGCTCACGGTCCGTGATGGCGGTGGACCAGGAGAAGAGGTCCTGGGCGAGGTCGAAGGGGGTGGCACCGGTGGACAAGGCATTCCACCAGTAGTCCACGGTGAACTGGCGCAGCGAGCGCCAGCTGCCGATCGTCCCGGACACCATGGAGTCGACGATCCCCTGGGGGACGTTCCGATAGGGGTTCAAGTACACAGGAGCTCCTGTTGCCGATCGATTAAATCGTGGTGAACATCACAATAAGCGGGGACTCTACGCGCAGATCAGACGGTGCAACAGGGGTGGTATACGAAGAGGGCCCTGCCGTGATGGCAGGGCCCTCGATCGTTGTCAGGCCGTGATCACTTCAGGAGCTCACGAGCGGCCTTGACCCAGGCGTTGGTGACGTCCTCGGCGAACTGGATCTGGGTGTGGGCGGCGTCCTTCATCCACTCGACGCGGCTGGTGCCGGCCATCTGGCGCTGCATCTCGAAGACGCTCTTGGCGGCGGTCTCGTAGTTGTCCACGGCGACGCGGCTGCCGGCCTTGGTGGACTCGACCATGGAGGAGCTGAACTCCTTCATGCGCTCGGCGTTCTCCTCCATGCGGCGGGTGGCCTCCTCGGCCATCTTGGTGGCGGTCTGGTTGGCGCGGTCGGCGGTGGCCTTGGCCTGGTCGGTGGCGGCCTTGGCCTGGTCGGCGGCGGTGGCGGTGTTGGCGGTGGTGGCCATGGTCTCTCTCCTCGGGTCGGTGTCTCCGGCAGCGGACCCTGCCAGCGTTAACAAAGTTAGCAGGCTCCTGCTAACTCCACAAGGCCGCTCCCGAAGGCCGGCCCGAGGAGGGGGATCACATGTCCATGCCGCCGTTGACGCCCCAGACCTGGCCGGTGATGTAGGAGGACTTGTCCGCGCACAGGAAGTGCACCACGCGGGCGATCTCGTCCGGGTTGGCCAGGCGGGCCATCGGGATCTTGCCCTTGATCTTCTCCAGGACCTTCTCCGGCACGGCCTCCACCATCTCCGTGTTCACGTAGCCCGGGGTGACGGAGTTGACCGTGACCCCGATCGAGTCCGGGCTCAGCTTGCCGGCGCGCTCGAGGTGGAACAGCGCCTCGCGGGCCAGGGTCTTGGTGAGCCCGAACAGGCCGGACTTGGACGCGGCGTAGTTGGCCTGGCCCACGTTGCCCATCTCGCCGATGATCGAGGAGACGTTGACGATCCGGCCGGTGCCGCGCTCGAGCATGTGCTTCAGGGCGGCCTGGGCCATGTAGAAGGTGCCCGAGAGGTTGACCTGCAGGACCGCGTCCCAGTCGTCGTCCTCCATCTTCAGCACCGTGCGGTCCCGCGTGATGCCGGCGTTGTTGACGAGGATGTCGACCTTGCCGTGCTGCTCCACCACGTCCGCGAACGTCTGGCGGGCGTCGGTGGCCTTGCCCACGTTGCCCGAGTGCACCGTGAAGGTGCCCTCGGGGAACTGGCGCTGCATCTCCTCCTGGAACTGGCGCGCACGCTCGTGGTCCCCGCCGTAGCCCATGGCCACGTCCGCGCCCTGCTCGGCGAGGCTGCGGGTGATGGCGGCCCCGATGCCGCGGGTGCCCCCCGTCACGAGGGCCGTGCGGCCGGCGAGCTTGTTTCCCTTGAGTCCGGTGGACTGTTCCGACATGTGAGACTCCTTCGTCCGGTCTGTGTCGAGGCCCGGTCAGTCCGGGCGCTGCCCCTGGCTGCGGGGCGCGAGCCAGTCGTTGATGTGCGGCCAGATGTCCCCCCGGGCCCGGGACCCGGCCATCAGGCCGATGTGCCCGCCGACGCCGTCGAGGTGCTCCACGTCCGGGCTCTGGAGGACCTGCAGCAGGGGCAGCGTCCCCTCGCGCGGGGCGATGTGGTCCTTGGTGGCCGTGACCACCAGGATCGACTGGCGCAGGGCCGAGAGGTCCACGCGCTTGCCGCGCAGCCGCAGCCGGCCGGTGGCCAGGCGGTTCTCCTTGTAGATCCACGTGACCCACTGGCGGAACGCGCGCATGGGGAAGTTCGGGTTGTCCCGCACCCACTTGGCCATGGACTGGTAGGCGTCCCGGTTCACGGTGCCGTCCTGGACCTGGCGCCACAGCCGCAGCGGGGTGCCCACCATGTTCGGCACGGGCTTGAGCAGCTGGTTCACGGTGTCCACGTAGGACCCGGGCAGGTACTCGGCGTGCTGCTCGAGCCAGTCGGCGTCCAGCTCGTCGTGGCCCAGGAGGGTCTCATAGAGCGAGTTGGACGCGTCGAACGGCATGGTCAGCGGGATCCAGTTGCGCACGGGGGCGTCCGGGGTGACCGCCAGGTACATGCCGGACAGCGCGGCGCCGATGCACCAGCCGATGAGGGTGATCTCCTCGGCGCCGCTCGTGCGGCGGACCTGCCGGATGGCGCGCGGCAGGAACTCCAGGGCGTAGTGCTCCAGGCCCGTGTCCGCGTCCTCCTCGTCGGCGTAGCCCCAGTCGACGAGGTAGACGTCGTAGCCCTCGTTCAGCAGGAACTCCACGAAGGAGTTGCCCGGGCGCAGGTCGAAGATGTCCGGGCGGTTGATCAGGGCGAACGTCAGCAGGATCGGGACCGGGTGGGTGCGCCGGGTGCTGCGGTAGCGGTAGAGGGTGGTCTTCCGGTAAGTCCAGACGACGTCCTTCGGGGTGACGCCGACCGGCGCGTCCGCCGTGGTGAGGCGGATGTTGGTGTACTGCAGCAGCGCGGAGGGGAACGTCACCAGGTCACGGAACGACGACCGCACGGGATCACTCACCCTGCTTGCGGGCCGGGCGCGAGGCCCCGGAGGTCCGCGACTGCTGGGTGGACTGCTGGGTGGCCTGCTCGGCGGACTGCTCCGCGTGGCGGGCGCGCTCGGCGGCCAGCTCGTCCTCGAGCCGCTCCACGGTCTCCAGGACCATCTCCAGCTTGTCCTCGGAGCGGGCGAGCTGGCGGTGCAGGGAGGTCACGTCCGCCCGGCTGGCGATCCGGGCGTTGCGCAACGCCAGGTCCGCCATCTCGTTGCCGATCCGCTGCATGGCCACGAGGTTCCCGGCGGTCTGCGAGAGCATCGCCCCGAAGGAGCGGGAGTTGACCACCTCCTCCAGGCCCGGCGCCGCGGCGGCGAGGAAGTCGTCGACGTACTGGCGGAACACGTTGGCTCCCTGGGATCCGGATGCCTCGGCCATGTGGCCCCCTTCTGCGGTCGCGACGGCCCCGAGCCGTCAGCGTCACGGTCTGTTGGCGATCTGCCGCGCTCATCGTACATATCGGCCTGCGTGAGGCGGATCACGATCGATTCATGTGACGCAACCTCGCCGCCGGCGTCCCGGCCGGCGTCCCCGCCGCCGACCGGTCGCCGTCCCGTCCCCGCCCCCGGCGTTGTCCCAGTCTTCACGGGGAGTTGGCCCGGCGCTCCCCCGCACGTCGCCCGCGGACCGGGCGGGGAGACCGGGGCCCGGACCCGCGGGAGGACCGCACCGCCGTCCGCCGCGGGACGCCCGCCGGCCGGGCCGCGCGGGCCGGCGGCTCTGGGAGACTGGGAGGCGTGTCCCAGCCCTCCCCCCTGCCCGTCCGCGACGGCGTCAACGCCACCCGCCTCCGGCTGCCGGACTCCGGCTGGCCCACCGTCCTCGACTACGTGCTGCACCGCTGGGGCCACGTGGACCCGGAGGGCATCGTGGACCGCTTCCGCACCGGCGAGGTCCGGGCCGCGGACGGCACGGTGATCACCGAGACCACGCCGCTGGGCGTCCACGGGTCCGTCTGGTACTACCGCTCGGTCCCCCGCGAGGACCCCATCCCCTTCGATCTCGAGGTGCTGCACCGGGACGAGCACCTCGTGGTGGCGGACAAGCCCCACTTCCTGCCCACCACCCCCGGCGGGCGGTTCGTGCAGGAGTCCGCGCTCGTGCGCCTGCGCAACCGGCTGGGGCTGGACCACCTGGTGCCCATCCACCGCCTGGACCGGGCGACGGCCGGCGTCGTGATGTTCTCCACCGACCCGGACACGCGCGGCGCCTACCAGGTGCTGTTCGAGCGCCGCCAGGTCTGGAAGCAGTACGAGGCGGTCTCCGCCCTCGGCCCGCTCCCCGTCCCGGCCCCCGGCCCGCGGGAGCCGCGGGATCCCGACGGCGGCCGCGCCCCGGGCGCGGAGGGCACCGACGGAGTCGATCCCGAGGGCACGGGCCCCGAGGACGTCGCCGCCCTCGTCCACCGGTTCCCGCTGACCTACCGCAACCGGATGGACAAGGTGAAGGGCGTGCTCACGGCGCGCACCCTGGACTACCCGCCGCTGCACTCGGGCCGGGCCCCCGGCACGCCGGCCCGGCGGGGCCGGCGGACCAACCGGCCGACCGTCGGGGCGAACGCGGAGACGCGCATCGAGCTGATCGGCACGGGGGTCTCCGCGGGCACGTGGGCGGGGGCCGCCGTCGGGCACTTCCGGCTGTTCCCGCGCACCGGGCGCACCCACCAGCTGCGCGTGCACCTCGCGGCGCTCGGCCTGGGCATCCTCAACGACCCCTTCTATCCCGAGCTGCTGGACGTCGCCCCGGACGACTACGACCGCCCCCTGCAGCTGCTGGCGCACACGATCGGCTTCACCGACCCGCTGACCGGCCGCGAGCGGCGGTTCGGCTCCGGGCTGCGGCTACGAGAGCGGCCGGCGTGAGCGGCCTCGACGCCGGCTGGGTCGCCTCCCTGGGGTGGTGGTTCCACCCGCTGACCGCCCTGCTGGTCGCCCTCGACGCCCCCGTCCCGCCCGTGCCGAGCGAGCTGTTCGTCATCGGCTCCGGGGCGCTGGCGGACCGGGGCGCGGTGGGCCTCGTGCCGTCCGTGCTGGCCGCCTGGCTCGGCTGCTGGGCCGGGGACGCGGGGCTGTACGCCCTGTTCCGCTACCGGCTCACCCGCCTGCTGGACCGGGCCTCGTGGGGCCAGCGCGTCCACCGCGGCATCCTGCGCCTGCTGGACCGGGCCGGGCCCGCCCCGAGCTACGCCACGCTGTCCGTGCTGCGCTTCGTCTCCGGCGGGCGGACCGCCTCGATGGCCGCGGCCGGGATCGCCCGGCTCCCGTGGCCGGCGTTCCTCGTCCTCTCGGGGGCCGGGTCCCTCGCCTGGGCCGCCTGGATGGTGGGCCTGGGCTGGGCCACGGGCAGCGCGACTGGCCTTCCGACATGGGCCAGCGCGGTGGTGGGGATGGGATTGGGTACCCTTGCAGGGTTGGTCATTGCGGGCGTGATCGCCGTCCGGCGACGCTCCAGGGAGGGATGAATGGCGGACGAGACGTCCTCTTCCTCTGCCGCGCTGCACCGCTTGAAGGCCGCGGCGGACACGTCCTCCGGCCCGGGGAACACCGGACCGGAGGCAGGGTCGAGCCCCGGGGACGTGCCCCGGCCCGACGGCCCGGCCGCCGGTCCCACGGACAAGGCCGCCCCCGCCGAGCGCGGACCCGCCCCCGGCATGCCCCGCCTGCGCCACGCCAACCTGCGTGAGCCGGTGCGCCGCCGCGAGTCCCTCAACGACTGGCTGGACGGGCTCGGCGAGCCCGACTGGGAGAAGGTCAGCGACTCCATCTACCACTCCCCCACGAACGCCAAGGCCGCGTACGAGCAGGCCAAGGTGCGCCTGGCCGAGGAGCGCGAACGGCGCGCCGAGGAGCGGCGCCGGGCGGAGATCGCGCGCCGGGAGGCCGCCGCGCGGGCCGAGGCCGCCCGGATCGAGGCCGAGCGCCTCGCCGAGGAGGAGCGACTGGAGGCCGAGCGCCGGGCCGCCGCGCGCGCCGAGGCGGAGCGCCTGGCCGCGTACCGCCGCGCCCAGGAGGAGGCCCGGCTCGAGGCCGAGCGCCGGGCCGAGGAGGAGGCCCGCCGGGAGGCGGAGCGGCTGCTGGAGCTCCAGCGCGCCGAGGAGGAGGCGCTGCGCCAGGAGATGGAGCGCCAGGAGTACCAGGAGTGGCTTGAGCGCCAGCGCGAGCGGGAGACCTGGGCCCTGCAGACGGCCGCCCGCGAGGCCGACGGCATCGACTGGGTGCCCCCGGCCGAGCGCCGCCCGCTGCTCGAGGAGCGCGGCGAGGACCTGACGGACGCGGAGCTGCTGGACCGCGCCCGGGCGTCCCTGCCGGAGTGGCGGCACCGGGACCGCATCGCGGAGAAGGCGGCCGCCATCCAGGCCGCCACCCTGCGCACCATGACCGGGCCGGAGTCGGCGGACGGGGACGAGGACGAACCGCCGGCGGTGCGCTACATCCCGCCCTACAACCTGCCCTCCCGCGAACCCGATCCCCGGCCCACCGTCCTGGACGCGCTCCGGCGGGCCGTGGTGACCGTGTCCTGGCTCGCCTTCGTGGTCGGCGGGGTCTACGGGGTCGGGCTGCTCGGCGTGGACGGGACCGGCCCGTGGCTGCACGAGCTGCACGGTGGCCGGTTCGCCGGCGACTACTCGATGCTCTCCATGCAGTCCTGGGCCCAGCTGGTCTGGCCCCTGCTGTGGCTGGCGCTGGGCGTGTACACGGTGCACCAGTGGATGCCCTCCCAGGCCTCCGCCGCCCGCCAGCGGGCCACCGGCTGGCGGATGTCCGCGGCGATGCTGGCCGCCGTCGGGTGGTTCGTCATCGCCCGCACCGGGGTGATGCTCGGCGTGGAGCTCGTGGTCTGGCTGGCGCTGACGTACCTGCTCGTGGACGTGGTGCACCAGCTGAACCTCTACACCGCGCGCACCCGCACGGAGCGGGCGCTGACGGACGGGATGATCGGGCTCTACGCCGGCTGGGCGGTCATCCACGCCGCCACCAACCTGTCCATCTGGCTGCAGTCCCTGGGCGTGAACCTGCTGTGGATCCCCGGGGCCGTCTGGGCGGTGCTGGCCATCATCGTGGTGGTGTGGGGCACCGCCATGATGTCCATGACCGAGCGCGGGCGCATCACCATCGCCCTCGGCCTGGCATGGGGCCTCGCGGCCATCCTGGTCCCGCGGCTCGTGGGCACCATGCACTCCGTGTGGGTGGCGATCATGGCCGCGATGGGGCTGTTCGTGGTGCTGCTGGCCACGGAGAACCGGCGCTACCGGATCAACCACGCCGAGCACCGTGCCGCCCTGGGCCACGTGGTGGACGCGGACGACTTCTGACCGTCCCCCACCGGTCGGCCCCACCGGTCGGCCCCTCCGGTCGGCCCCTCCGGTCTGCCGCCCGGGCCCGGCCGGCCGGCGTCAGCCGACCGGCTGCCACCGGCCGCGGACGCGGCGCAGCACCTCGGCCCGGCCGGTCGTGGCGACCTCCGCCACCGCCTGGCGCATGCGCGCGGCCGCGGCGAGCGCGGCCCGGTCCTCGCCGGCCCACGTGGACTCCGGCACGGTGAACCGCAGCACGATCCGCGGCACGCGCGCCACCACCTCCAGGTCCTTCGCCTCCACCGTGTACGCGGCCGCGAGGGCGGCCTCGGCGGCGGCCATGACCTCCTCCGGGGCGTGGCCGGGCAGCAGGTCCCCGATCGGCAGCCGGGCGCGGAAGGAGGGCATGGGGCCAGTCTAGGGACCGGCCCGCGGCGGGGACCCCGGAGGGCCAGGTGACCGGGCGGCGGAGGTGCCGCGGAGGTGCCGCGGAGGTTGCCGCGGAGGCGCCGAGGAATACCACCGCGTCATCGCGTGGTTGTGCCCGGCATGACCGTTCTCCTCGATCCCGTCCAGCTGGCCGGCCGCACCCTGCGCAACCGGCTGGTCCTGCCCCCCATGTGCCAGTACACCGTCACCGCCAAGGACGGGGTGCCCGGCCCGTGGCACCTGGCCCACCTCGGGGCCCGCGCCGCCGGCGGCTTCGGGATGGTGGTGGCCGAGGCCACCGCGGTGACGGCCGAGGGCCGGATCTCGGACCAGGACACCGGCCTATGGAACGACGCCCAGCGCGACGCGTGGGCCCCGATCGCCGACTTCATCCGCTCCCAGGGGGCGCTGCCCGCCGTCCAGCTCGCCCACGCCGGCTCCAAGGCCTCCACGTGGCCCGGCCACCCCGGGTACCCCGCCGACGGCATCCCGCTGGACGAGGGCGGCTGGGAGACCGTCTCCCCCTCCGGGATCCCCGCCGTGTCCGCCGTCGGCCCCACCCGCGAGCTGACCGGCGCGGAGATCGAGGGCCTCGTCGAGGCCTTCGCGGCCGCCGCCCGGCGGGCGGACGAGGCCGGGTTCGAGGCCGTGCAGGTGCACGGCGCGCACGGCTACATCATCCACCAGTTCCTCTCCCCCGTCACCAACCACCGCACCGACGAGTGGGGCGGGTCCTTCGAGAACCGCACGCGCTTCGTGCGCCGCGTGGTGGAGGCCGTGCGCGCCGCCTGGCCGGCGGACAAGGTCCTGGGCCTGCGCCTGTCCGGCTCCGACTGGCTCGAGGGCAGCTGGGGCGAGGAGGACACCGTGCGCCTGGTGCGCGAGCTCGTCCCGCTCGGCCTGGACTGGGTGGACGTGTCCTCCGGCGGAATCGGGGACACGTACCACGGGCCGAAGGGCCCCGCCTACCAGGTCCCGCTCGCCGAGGCCGTCCGCACCGGCACCGCGGACCTGGCCCTGGGCCCCGGCCGCGGGACCCCGGATCCCGACGGCGGCGCGCGGCGGCTGTTCGTCTCCGCCGTCGGCTCGATCACCGACCCGGAGCTCGCCGAGTCCGTGGTGGCCGAGGGCCGGGCGGACGCCGTGTGCATCGGCCGGGCCGCCCTCGTGCACCCGAACTGGCCGGTGGAGGCCGCCGAGTCCCTCGGGAACGAGCGGTACCGCCAGCTGGCGGCCCCGGCCTACCACCGCGGCTCGTGGGGGCGCGTGTCCACGCCGCTGCGCCAGGCCGCGGCCGTGGGCGCGTCCGCCTAGCCGTACGGACCCGGCGGGCGGGCTAGCCTGAGCCCGTGCTGCCCTTCCTGCTGGTCCAGACCCGCTCCGACGACGCCGTGGCCGCGGACGAGGTCCGCTCCACCACGGCGCTGGGCGGCTTCGCCCCGGGCGAGCTCGTCCCGCTGCGCCTGGACCGGGCCGTCGCGGCCGCCGGGCCGTCGTCGGGCGGGACCGCGGACCTGGACTGGGAGGACCTCGTCTCCCGGCACTCCGGGGTGATCGTGGGCGGCAGCCCCTTCACGTCCTCGGACCCGGAGGAGTTCAAGTCCGACCTGCAGGTGGTGGTGGAGGCCGAGCTGCGGCGGCTGCTGGACGTCGTCATGGACCGGGACGTGCCGTTCCTCGGGGCCTGCTACGGGGTCGGCACGCTCGGCCTGCACCAGGGCGCCAGCGTGGACGCCACCTACGGGGAGCCGGCCGGGGCGGTCCGGCTGCGCCTCACGGAGGCCGGTCGGGCCGACCCGCTGCTGGCCGGGGTGGCCGCGGAGTTCGAGGCGTTCGTGGGGCACAAGGAGGCCGTGCGCGAGCTGCCCGGACACGCCGTGCTGCTCGTGGCGGGCGAGGCGTGCCCCGTGCAGATGTTCCGCATCGGGCGGCACCAGTACGCCACCCAGTTCCACCCCGAGCTGGACGTGGAGGGCCTGCTGTACCGCCTCGAGGTCTACGCGGACAACGGCTACTACGACCCCGCCGAGGCCGAGGCCCTGTTCGCCCGGGTGCGGGCCGCCGCCGTGGACGAGCCGCGCAAGGTGCTGGCGAACTTCCGGCGCCGCTACGCGCGGGAGGGCTGAGCCCGCCGTTTGGCCCCTCACCGGACCGGCGGCGTGACCGGTGCACCGGACTCGGGTAGAACAGAGGGCATGAACGTGCGCACCCCCGACCCGAATCCCGGGTGGCTCTCCGACGAGGACCTCTACGAGGCCCGCCGGCGGCTGCCGATGGTCTACGTGGAGGCCCTGCCGGTCCGCCTGGACGCCCTCGGATACGTGTCGGAGATCGGCCTGCTGTACCTGGCCGACGGCGACGGCCACCTGCGCCGGACCCTCGTGTCCGGCCGCGTGATGTACCGCGAGACGGTGCGTGCCGCCCTCATGCGCCACCTGGAGAAGGACCTGGGCCCGCTGGCCCTGCCGCAACTGCCGCCCTCGATCACCCCGTTCACGGTGGCCGAGTACTTCCCGTCCCCGTCCGAGACCGGGCTGACGGATGACCGCCAGCACGCCGTGGCCCTGGCCTACCTCGTGCCGGTCACGGGCGAGTGCCAGCCCCGCGGCGACGCGCTGGAGCTGACCTGGCTGACCCCCGAGGAGGCGCTGAGCGCCGAGATCCAGGCCGAGTTCATCGGCGGCCGCGGGAACCTCGTGCGCCAAGCGCTCGCCCACGTGGGCTGGGGGCGCTGACCATGGCCTCCCCCCAGACCCCCGCAGGGTCCCCCTCGTCCCCGAGCGGTTCCTCCCGCCCCTCCCGGCACGACGCCGCCGGAGACTACCTGCGCTCCGTCAAGGCCCAGCAGGTCCAGCCCGGGGACCGCTTCCTGACCCGCCGCGGCGAGCCCTCGGAGCCCGTGCAGCACACCCGCATCTCCCGGGACGACTTCGGCACCCCGGCGCTCATCGTCGCCACCCTGGCGGACGGCCGCGAGGTGCGGATCGCCTTCGGCTCGACCATCCGCGTGCGCACGCACCGCCCGGCCCCGGTGATCGACCCCGCCGCGGACCTGGCCCCCGTGGAGGAGGGCTCGCCCGAGGCGGTGGTCGTGGAGATCGCGCGGCGCCACCCGGAGGACCAGCACCTGCTGGCCCTGGCCGCGAAGCTCTCGCGCGGGATCAACATGCGCTCGGGCTCCCAGCTCGAGGACATCGACACCATGGCGCGGTACCTGTTCACGGACCTCGACGACTCGGAGGGCGCCCTGCGGGCCACCACGCTGCTGACCGACCTGCCCTACGACGGGGCGATGGGCCGGTGGAAGTCGATCGAGTCCTCCCTCGCCCTGGCCGCGAACATCCACCACCACCGCGGCGAGCGCGCCGAGGCGGAGGCCGCCGGGGCGCGGCTGCGCGAGCCGGACGAGGCCGAGACGGACCCCGTGCGGGCCCGGCGCACCGCGGAGATCCGCCAGCGCCAGCTCAACGAGCCGAACCTGTACGACCGGGAGATCCTGCGCGCCCAGGCCGCCGGCGACCTCGTGGCCGAGCGGCAGTGGCGTGAGTCGCGGCTGTCCACCCTGTTCTACCTGCGGGCCCGCGGCGGGTCCGAGACGTTCACGGACGAGGAGCTGGACCGCCGGGTCGCCCGCGAGGTCGAGGCCGTGCGCGCCGTGGCCGACCGCCTGGCCGAGGCCGGCCCGGACGCCTGACGGCCACCCCGCTCACCCTCCTCCCCCGCTCCCCCTCCCCCGCCTCCCTTCAACTGGCGGTCGAATCCGCCCCGAATCACCCGTCTGGAGGCGCCGGAACGGTGCGGAATCGACCGCCAGTTGCCGGGGTGGGGGTGCCGGTCGGAGGGGACCGGCCCGGCGCGTGGTCAGCGGCTGGTCTCCACGGCGGGGTCGGGGTCGTGCCGGACCCACTTGCGCCAGGCCCACGGGTAGAGCACGCACGCCACGCCGACCGCGGCACCGATCACGGTCTCGATGAACCGGTCCGTCAGCAGCGAGCGCCCGTCCACGGGCGCCCCCGTGCCCACCATGACCAGCACGGTGGACAGCAGCGCCAGCGGCGTGACCACCAGCTGGGCGAGGACGTACTGCCGGGCGATGAACAGCTCGGCGCCGGTCTGCAGCACGGCGATGATGAGCACCATCACCCACGGCTCCGGCCGCAGGGCGAGGATGCCGGCCATGAGCAGGAGCCCCAGGAACGTGCCGATGACGCGCTGCAGGCCCCGGTTGACGCGGTAGCGCGTGGAGTGCCCGGCCAGGGGACCACGGCGGCGATCATGGCCCAGTAGTTGTGCTCGATCCCCAGGCCGGGGCCCAGGGCCGTGGCGAGGGACCCCGCCGCCCCGGCCGCGATCGCGTACCACAGGGCCTCGAGCCAGATGATCCGGTGCTGGTCCGAGGTGGACTGCTCCCGGGGCGGCCACGCGAGGGGCTCCCGGTGGGAGGGCAGGACCCGGGAGGCGAGGCCCACGAGGATCGCCAGGGCCACGGTGGCCACGGCGGTCAGCATGGCCTCCCCCAGCGGCGGCTGGTACGGCACCGAGGCCACGGCGGCGAAGGCGAAGACGTGGAACAGCGAACCGGCCGGGCGCAGCCTCCAGTACCCCGCCACCACGGTGCACAGCCCGGCCACCAGGGTGGTCAGCCCCACGAGCCCCCACGGGTCCTCCGCCTCGGAGACGCCGTTGCGCCCGGCCAGGGTGGCCGCGAGGATCACCGCGACCATGAGCAGCCCGGCGCGCAGCTGCATCTGCAGCCGGACCCCGTGCGTGGTGTTGCGGCCGTAGATGGCGGTGAAGGCGCCGAAGGAGGCGAAGATCGCCAGGTCGATGCGGTCGAGCAGCAGCAGGGACAGCAGCGGCACCAGCACGGTGATGCCGCACCGGATGCCCACCTCGTGGTCGCGGTTCGCGGGGGCGATGGTGAACAGGGAGGGCAGCGGGTTGAGGTCCGACATCCGCATGCGCACGATCCTGTTCCCGGCCCCGCGGGGCCGTGCCACGAGTGGTCCGGGTGGGTCTCCACCCGGCGGACGGTCCGCGGGGGCCACGGGGCCCCGGCCCGTCGCACCGGCGCCGGGACGTGCCCGTCCTGATCGATACATACCATGGAGGGCGTGCCTGAGACCCCTGGACCCCGCCCCGTTGTGACCGACCCGACCCCCGGGGGTGCCCCCGGCCCCGCGCCGGCGCCGGCCTCCCCGCGCCAGGTGGGCTTCGCCGTCGGGACCCGCCTGGCCGGGCCGCGCGGCGAGGCGCGCGCGGGACGGACCGGGACGCTCACCACGCCCCACGGCACGATCGCCACGCCGGCGTTCATCCCGGTGGCCACGCAGGCCACCGTCAAGGCCGTGCTGCCGGAGGCGATGGCCGGGCTCGGCGCGCAGGCGCTGCTGGCCAACGCCTACCACCTGTACCTGCAGCCGGGCCCGGACATCCTGGACGAGGCCGGCGGACTGGGGCGGTTCATGAACTGGCCGGGGCCCACGTTCACCGACTCGGGGGGCTTCCAGGTGATGAGCCTGGGCTCGGGCTTCAAGAAGGTCATCGACATGAAGGGACCCGAGGCCCCCTCCGGGCGCGGCGCCGACGACGCCGTGGCCCCCGGCAAGGAGCGGCTGGCCACCGTGGACGAGGACGGCGTCTGGTTCCGCTCCCACCTCAACGGAGACCGGCACCGGTTCACCCCCGAGGTCTCGGTGGGCATCCAGCACCAGCTGGGCGCGGACGTCATGTTCGCCTTCGACGAGCTGACCACCCTGCACAACTCGCGCGGCTACCAGGAGGAGGCCCTCGAGCGCACGCGCCGCTGGGCCCAGCGCTGCCTGGACGAGCACGCCCGGCTCACCGGCGAGCGCGCCGCCCGGCCCTACCAGGCCCTCTTCGGGGTCATCCAGGGCGCCCAGTACGAGGACCTGCGGCGCAAGGCCTGCCGGGACCTGGCCGCCATGACGGCCGACTTCCCGGACGGCGAGGGCGGCCGGATGGCGCACGGCTTCGACGGCTACGGGATCGGCGGGGCGCTCGAGAAGGAGAACCTCGGCACGATCGTGGGCTGGTGCGTCGAGGAGCTGCCGGAGGACCGGCCGCGGCACCTGCTGGGCATCTCCGAGCCGGACGACCTGTTCACCGCGGTGGAGAACGGCGCGGACACCTTCGACTGCGTCTCCCCCACCCGCGTGGCCCGCACCGGGGCCTTCTACACCGCCGACGGCCGGTACAACCTGCCGGGCGCCCGGTACAAGCGGGACTTCGCCCCGCTCGAGGAGGGCTGCGACTGCTACACGTGCGCCCACTACACGCGGGCGTACATCCACCACCTCATCAAGGCCAAGGAGATGGTGTCCCACACGCTGATCTCCATCCACAACGAGCGGTTCACGGTGCGCCTCGTGGACCGCATGCGCGCCGCCATCGAGGACGGCACGTTCTGGGACCTCAAGGACGCGGTGCTCGGGCGCTACTACGCCGCGTCCCGGTAGCCGGGGCGGGGTCCCGACGGCGGCCGCGGCGGGTCCGGCGCTCCGGCCGCCCGGCGTCCCCGTTCCGGACGCCGGACGGCCGGGGCGGGACGCCGGGCGGTGCGGGCCCGGGCCGGACCGCCGCTCAGGCGGAGCCGATGCGGTAGGCCCGTCCCGGCGGGGTCCCGTTGACCTCCCAGTCGCCGATGTAGCGGGCGCGGTAGATCAGCGGGTTGTGGTTGGCCAGCACCCGGGCGTTGCGCCAGTGCCGGTCGAACCGCTTCGCCGAGCTCGTGGCGGAGGCCCCGCCCACCTCGAACCAGCGGGTGGCGGCCTCCAGCACGGTCTTCGCGATGACCTGCTGGGCCTGGTAGACGCGGATGTACAGGGCGTTGACGTCCTCCTCCGGGAGCGCCTCGCCGGCGGCCTCGCGCTCGAGGACGTCCCCGAGCGCGGCGACCACGGCGTCGAACGCGGCGCGGACGGCGAAGGCGGAGGCGGAGACCTCGCCGATGACCTGCAGCACCTGGGCGTCGTCCCGCGGCAGCTCGGTGACCCCGTGGCTGAAGGACCGGCGGCGGCCGCGCACGTAGGCGGCCGAGTCCCGCACCACGGCCTGGGCGATGCCCGTGAGCGAGGCCAGGTGCAGGAACTGCCACGAGGCCTGGCCGGTGGCCACGCGGGTGCCGTCGTCCAGGCCGCCGCGGTAGACCTCGGCCGGGTCCACGGGGGTGTCCTCGAACACCGTGGTGCCGGAGGCGGTCAGCTGCTGGCCGAAGCCGTCCCAGTCGTCCAGCAGGGTCACCCCGGGGGCGTCCACCGGCACCGTTGCGGCGATCTCCTCGCCGTGGGCGTCCACGGCGGCCACGATGATCCAGTCGGCGTACAGCGAGCCGGTGGAGTAGTACTTGGTGCCGTTGAGCCGCCACGTGCCCCCGGCGTCCTGCACGAGCCGGGTGGTGCCCTCCCCCACCGCGTTGTCGATCTCGGTCACCGCGTTCCCGACGACGGCGCCCTCGCCCAGGCGGCGCAGCCACCGGTCGCGGAACGCCGGGTCCGGGTGCCCCAGCACGTTCTCCTGGTTGATCAGGTGGGCGCGCAGCGCCTGGGTCAGGTTGGAGTCCGCGGCCGCGAGCTCGACGATGAGCCCGGCCGACTGCGCGAACGTGAGCCCGGAGCCGCCGTACTCCACCGGCACCCGCAGGGAGGTGAAGCCCGCCTCGGCGAGGCGACGGACGGCGTCGCGGTCGATGATGCGCCCGGCCTCGCGCTCGGCGGCGCTCTCCGCGATGGAGGCGAAGACCGGGGCGAGGCGCTCGCGCACCGCCGCCAGGCGGGCGGCCTGCGCGGCGGCGTCCTGGGCGGGGTCGGTGGCGGTGGCGGTGGTCCCGGCGGTCGGGGTGGTCGCCGCGGGGTCGTGGGTCAGGGTCATTGCTCTGGTCCTTCCGTGGTGGTCTGGGGTCGGGGTGCTCGAGGGCAGGCCCGTCCGGGCGGACGGGTCCCGGACCGGCTCAGGGGCCGGCGGGGGCGGAGTTCCGGGCGGTGGAGTGGAACGGCGGGACGGTCCCGTTGAGGCGGTAGTCGCCGACCGCCCGGGTGCGGTAGACCAGCGGGGTGTGGCTCGCGATGGTGCGCGCGTTCAGCCAGTGCCGGTGCAGCTGCCGCGCGGCGTCCGTGGCCGAGGCGCCGCCGCACTCGAAGACCTGGTTGGTGGCCTCCAGCACCAGCTCGGAGACCACGAGGCTGGCCTCGGACAGGGCCACGTTGGCGCGGGCGTGGGCCTCGAGGACCACCGGGTCCTCCAGGTCCCGGTGGCCGCGCACCTGCCGGAAGGACTCCTCGACCACGGCCGCGGCGGACGTCACGACGTGCCGGGCGGCGGAGACCTTCGCCGAGACCGCGCCGATGACCTGGTGCACCAGCGGGTCCTCGGCGGGGGTCTCGGCCAGGGCGTGGTCGTAGGTGCGGCGGCGCGCCCGCACGAAGTCGGTGATCGCGGCCAGCGCCGCCGCCCCGATCCCGGCCTGCGTGGCGGAGAGCACCACCCACAGCACCGGGTAGGCCAGCACGCCCGTGGGGACGTTGAACTCCTGGGTCCGGTGGGCCCGCACGGGCACCCGGTCGAAGGTGGTGGTGCCCGAGGCGGTGAGCCGCTGCCCGAAGCCGTTCCAGTCGTCGATCCGGCGCACCCCCTCGTGGCCGGCGTCCACGATCGCGAACACCGGCCCCTCGTCCTCCCGGCCGGGCCGCGTGGCGGTCACGAGCAGGTGGTCGGCGAACAGCGCCCCGGTGGAGTAGAACTTGTCCCCCGTGATCTCGGCGACCTCTGGGCTCCCGACGGCCGAGGCGGCCTGGGCGGTGTCCGGATCGGCATCGGTCCACAGCACGGGCCGGGAACCGGCGGCCGGGGGGAGCTCCACGAGCGCGTTGCCGAAGATCCGCCCGGCCGCCACCTCCGCCAGCCACCACTCGGAGACCGCGCCCTGGGACTCGTTCTGGTGCTGCTCGGTGAACATGAAGTGCCCGTGCAGGGCCTGCGGGAGGTTCGAGTCCGCGGCGGCCAGGTCCACCAGCAGGCCGGCGAGCTGAGGCAGGCTCGCCCCGATGCCCCCGTGCTCGCGGGCCAGGCGGACGCGGGTGAAGCCGGAGGCGCGCAGGGCCTCGATCGCGGCGAAGGCCAGCTCGTGGTCCAGTTCCCGCTGGGCCGCCCCGGCCGCGATGGCCGCGAAGACGGGGGCGAAGTGGGCGGTGAGCTGGGCGTCCGTCGGGGCGCCCCCCGCGGTGGCGGCCCACAGGTCCGCGAAGGTGGGCAGGTCTCCCGGCAGCGGGGGCCCGCCGGCCAGCGTCGCGCTACTGCCGTCCGGGCGGGGCGTTCCGGGGGCGGCGGTGCGCTCGGGTCGGGTCGTGTCGGTCATGGTCGCCTCTCGGTCCGGGCACCACGCGAACGGTCCGGGCGTCGGGACCGCGGGGTGCCGTACTTGCCCGCGCCGCCATGCGCGACCGGGCCGAATCCTCACCTGGAGCACCCCACTACGGCGAGAGGGTTGCCGTCCGGCCAGCCAGGGCTTGTCACCGGATCTCGTGATTCTGCTGCCACCCTAGGGGGCGGGGCCCGTGGCCCCAAGGGCCCGGGTCATGTTTCGCCGTCCACCGTCACGGAGGCCGGCGCCCGGGGCGCACGAGGCCCCGTGTGACGTCCGATGACGTCACACGGGGCCTCGTGACGAGGGGGTTCCCTCCGCCCGCTGGCGCGGCCGTCACCACCCGGCCGGCGGCCCGGGGGCCGTCGTCCCGCTCAGGACCTCGCCGGGGACGCCGGCTCCTCGTCCCGGAGGGAGCGCAGCATGGTCTTGCGGATCTTGCCGGTGGCCGTGCGCGGCAGCTCATCCACGAACGTCACGCGGTCCGGCACCTTGAACCCGGCGAGCGACTCCCGGCAGTGGGCGCGGAGCTCCTCGGCGGTCACCGGCGCCCCGGCCTCGGCCACCACGAAGGCCACGGGGCGCTCGCCCCACTTGTCGTCCTGGACCCCGACGACGGCCACGTCGGACACCCGCGGGTGGGCGTGCAGCACGGACTCGACCTCGATCGAGGAGATGTTCTCGCCCCCGGAGATGATGATGTCCTTGGCCCGGTCCATCAGCTGGACGTAACCGTCCGGGTGCATCACGCCGAGGTCGCCCGTGTGGTACCAGCCGCCGCGGAAGGCCTCGGCGGTGGCCTCGGGGTTCTTGAAGTACTCCCGCATGACACCGTTGCCCCGCAGGACCACCTCGCCCAGGGTGGTGCCGTCCGCGGGCAGCCGGTTCAGCTCGGCGTCCATGACGGCGACCTCGCCGGCGTGCACCATCGGCACGCCCTGGCGGGCCATCAGCCGGGCCCGCTCGGCGGCGGGCAGCCCCGCCCACGCCGGCTGCGGCTCGCAGATGGTGAACGGCCCGTACACCTCGGTGAGGCCATAGACGTGCACGGGGGTGATGTTGAGCGCCTCGAGCGCCTCGATGACCGACGGCGGCGGGGCGGCCCCCGCGGTGGTCATCCGCAGCTCCCGGTCCAGGGGGCGGGCACGCCCGGACTCGTGGATCATGGCGCACACGACCGGCGCCCCGCACAGGTGCGTGATGCCCTCGTGGTCGAACGCGTCCCAGATGGCGTCCTGGCGCACCGCGCGCAGGCACACGTGCGTGCCGCCCGCGGAGGTCACCGCCCACGGCGTGCACCAGCCGTTGCAGTGGAACATCGGCAGCGTCCACAGGTAGCGGGTGGTCCCGGTGTAGCCGTTGTGGAACACCGCCCCCTGGGCCGCCAGGTAGGCACCGCGGTGGGTGTAGACCGCGCCCTTGGGCGGGCCGGTGGTGCCCGAGGTGTAGTTGAGCGTGATCGGCGACTCCTCGTCCTCCACCCGCCACGGCAGGTCCGGCCCGGCGGGCCCCTGGGCGAGGAAGTCCTCGTAGGCGAGGGCGCCGGCGTCGGTCCCGCGGGGGTCCGCGTGGCCGGCCTGGTCGTCCACGATCTCCACGACCAGCGGCCGGTGCGGCAGGTCCTGCACGACCTCGCGGACCGTGGCCGCCACGTCGCCGTCCGCGAGCACCACCCGGGCCTCGGAGTGCTCCAGGATGTACTCCAGCTCGCGGGAGGTCAGGCGCGGGTTGAGGGGGCTCAGCACGCCCCCGGCCAGCGGCACGGCGAAGTGGGCCGCGAGCATGGCGGGGACGTTGGGCGCGATCACCGCGACCGTCTGGCCGGGCTCGATCCGCGCCCGGAGGGCCTTGGCCAGCCGCTGCACCTCGGCCGCGAACTCGCGGTAGGTGGAGCGCCGCTCGCCGTACACCACCGCCTCCCGGTCCGGGAACACGGCGGCCGTGCGCCCGAGGAAGGCCAGCGGCGTGAGGGGTTCGTGGGCGGCGGGGCGGTCTTCGGCCAGGGCGGTCATGCGGTCCTCCGGGAGACGGATCGGTGATCTCCGTCACTATCCACTGATACTGGGTATCATGTCAAGCAACTCCGTCTCACCCGCCATGACCCGAGGAGCAGGATGGACCCGGCCACCGCCCCCAGCACGCTCGCCGCCCTGCTGCGGCTCCTGGACGCCCGCGGCTGGGACCGCACCACGGTGGACGACCTGGCCCGGGAGGCCGGGATGAGCCGGGCGACCTTCTTCCGCACCTTCGGCAGCAAGGAGGACGTGGTCTTCGCCGACCACGCCGCCATGCTCGCCCGGCTCGGCGACTTCCTCGACCGGACCGGGCACGACACCGCCTCGGCGCTGCGCGAGGGACTGCTGCTGGTGTTCCGCTACCACCTCGACGACCCGGAACGCACCCTGGCCCGGCACCGGCTGCTGCGCCAGTCCCAGGCCCTGCGCAACCGGGAGCTGCTGACCTCGCACCACTACGAGGCGGTCTTCCGCCGCTGGCTCCGCGAGCGACTCGCGGGCACGGCCGCGTCCGGCGACGGCGAGGGGAACACCGAGGGGGACGGGAGCGGCGTCGGGCACGACGTCGCCCCCGTGGCGGCCGCCCTGGCGGGCGCGTGCGTGGCCTTGCACAACAGCCACCTGCGCCAGTGGCTCCGGGCGCCCGACGACCGCGTGCTGGAGGAGTTCTCAGCCCGGGCCAGGCGGCTGATCCACGTGGTGCTGGAGGGCTACGGGGCGTCGCCCGGCGCCGCCGCGACGGCCCGGCCGGTCGCCGTGGTGACCGTGGTGGACCCGCACGCGGACACCGAGGAGATCGTCGACGCCGTGCGGCGGGCCCTGGGCTGAGGCGCCCGGGCGACCGGCGGCCCGGTCAGGCGGCCGGGGCGGCGGCCCGCCCGTACTCCGGCTCGGCGCGCTTGACGACCGCGATGACCCCCATGGTCACCGGCGAGAGCACGATCTCCACGAGGGACTTGAAGACGAAGCCGACCACCACGTAGTTGACGAAGGTGGGCAGGTCGGTGATGCCGATGACCCCGGCGGCGATGGAGCAGAAGACGAGCGTGTCCAGGAACTCGCCCACGAGCGTGGAGGCGGCGATGCGGCCGAACAGCAGCCGCTCCCCCGCCCGCCGCTTGAGCCGGACCATGATCCAGGAGTTCGCCAGCTGGCCCACGAGGAAGCCGAGCAGGGAGGCGAGCACGATCAACGGCACGGGCGCCAGGGTCCGGACGAGCTCGTCCTGGCCGTCGTACCACTCGGCCCCCGGCAGCGCGATGATGATCCAGTAGCACAGGGCGGCGAACGCCGAGAGGCCGAAGGTGGTGACGATCGCCCGGCGGGACGCCCGGAAGCCGTAGACCTCCGAGACCACGTCCCCCACGATGTAGGCCAGCGGGAACAGGAAGAAGCCGCCGTCGGTGACGATCGGCCCGAACGTCACGCCCTTGGACGCACCGAGGTTGGACAGGATCAGCACCACGGCCATCACCGCCGTGAAGATCGCGTACAGGCCGGTGCCGGTGGGGGCGAAGCGGGCGACGCCGGCGCCCGCCCCTTCCGCCCGGGCGGCGGTCCCGGGGGCGGTCGCCCCGGGGGTGGCGGCGGCCGCGCCGGCCGGATCGGCCGGCCCGGCGCCGTGGGCGGCTCCGGTGCGGGTGGGGTCGGCGGGCTGGACAGGGGGGTTCTGGGGGTTCACGACGGTTCCTCGAAGGTGGTGGTTCGCCTGGCGGTGGCCGGCTGTATTAGCACTCACGCGGTCCCGGACGCGGCGGTCGGCGGTCTCCACGACCCCGCACTCACCTGCTGCCCCAGGTGGCGCCGGAACGGCGCTCCATTCTCCCACAGGTCCTCCTCCCCCCGCCCCGGAGGCCGCCCGGTCCCGGCGCCCGGGACGCCGCGCCACTGACACGGGCGCCGCCCCGGCGCAGAATGTCGCCATGGCCCAGTCGCTGACGACCCTGCTCGCGGACGCCCACGGGCTGCTGCGGTACGTGCCCACGCCGAAGCGGGTGCGCGCCCGGCTCCACGGCCACCCCGTGGCCGACTCGACGCGCGCGGTGCTGTTGTGGGAGCCGCGGCGCGTGGTCCCCTCCTACGCCGTGCCGCGCGAGGACGTCGCCGCCGCGCTCTCCGACGCGCCGGCCGCCGCGGCGTCGCCGGGTGGGACGGGACCCGCGGGCGGCCCCGGCGCGGACGGCGAACGCGCCGCCCTGGACCCCTCCGTCCCGTTCGCGGTGCACACCACCCCCGGCCGACCGCTGTCCGTGGAGGCCGGCGGGGCCGTCGTCGAGGGAGCGGCCTTCGCGCTCGGGGACCCGGACCTGGACGGCTACGTGGTGCTCGACTTCGCCCCCTTCGACTGGTTCGACGAGGACCAGCCGCTGCTCGGCCACCCCCGCGACCCGCTGCACCGGATCGACGTCTGCCCGTCCGGCCGGACGGTACGGATCGAGCACGAGGGCACCGTGCTGGCCGAGACGGACGAGGCCCGGTGGCTGTTCGAGGGCACGTTCCCGATGCCGCGCTACTACCTGCCGCGCCGCGCGCTGCGGGTCCCGCTCGTGCCCGGGACGCTGCGCACGACGTGCGCGTACAAGGGCCGGGCGAGCCACTGGACGGTCGAGGCACCCGGCCTGCGCCTGCCGGACATCGCCTGGAGCTACGAGGACCCCGCGCACGACGCCGAGCCGGTCCGCGGGCTGGTCAGCTTCTACACCGAGCGCCTCGACGTGTTCATCGACGGCGAGCCGGTCCGGCGTCCCCGGACCCCCTGGTCGCGTCCCGCCGGCCAGGCCTGAACCCCGCCTCCCCGGGGCCATGGCCAAGGAGCGGCCGACTGCCTATGCTTTGTTGACAATCTTGTTCGCAGTCTCGAGCCGCCAGGAGCCCACATGACCGAGCGCATCCGCGACATCGCCCACCTGTCCACGGTCGAGCTCTACACGCCCCGGTTCGAGGAGTCCCTCTGGTTCTTCCGGGACCTGCTGGCCATGCGGGAGGTCGGCCGCACCACCGAGGACGGCGCCGAGTCGGCGTACCTGCACTGCTGGGACGACTACGAGCCGTACTCCATCAAGCTCACGGCCAGGGAGCACGCCGGCGTGGGCCGGGTGGGCTGGCGGGCCAACAGCCCGGAGGCGCTGGAGCGCGTGGTCGGCCGGATCGAGGCGGCCGGGCTCGGCGAGGGCTGGGTGGACGGGGAGATGGGCCGGGGCCGCACCTTCCGGTACCGGGATCCCGACCAGCACCTCATGGAGGTGTACTACGAGACCGAGTGGTACCGGGCCACGGACGAGGACCGGCCCGCCCTGAAGAACCAGGCCTCGCGCTACCCGGGGTTCGGCGCCAACGCCCGGCGGCTGGACCACATCAACTACCTCACCGCGGACATGGCCGGGGTCTGCGACTTCACCGAGCAGGTGATGGGCGGGTTCACCACCGAGTACATCCAGCTGGACGACGGCGAGGTGGGCGGGCACTGGTTCACCTACGGCCAGAAGTCCTACGACGTGGTCTACTCGGACGACTGGACCGGGACGCCCGGCCGGCTGCACCACATCGCCTTCGCCTCGGACACCCGCGAGGACATCCTCAAGGCCGCGGACATCTTCCTGGAGAACGGCGTCTACATCGAGTACGGCCCGTACAAGCACGCCATCCAGCAGGGCTTCTTCCTGTACGTGTGGGAGCCGGGCGGCAACCGCATCGAGCTGGCCAACCAGGGCTCCCGGCTCATCCTGGCCCCGGACTGGAAGCCCATCGGCTGGACCCAGGCCGAGCGCGCCAAGGGCCAGGCCTGGGGCATGAAGACCATCTCCACCTTCCACACCCACGGCACCCCGGTGGTGGAGGGCGGGGACGACGTCGCCAACCCGCACGAGGCCGTGGCCAAGGCGCAGCGGACGGCCGAGCGGGCCGGCGCCGGGGAGCCGGTGGACGAGGGCCTGGACTCCTGAGCCCCCGCCGACCGGACCCGGCTCAGGACCCGATCTCGGCCCGCTGCCGGGCCTCGGTGGCGTGCTTGGCCTCGGCCGCGGCCAGCACCTCGGCCGCGCGCTCCCACGGGACCACCGCGACGCCGTCGTCGTCGCCCAGCACCAGGTCCCCCGGGTGCACCACCACGCCCCCGACGGCGGCGGCGACGCCGGCCTCGAAGGGCCCGTTGCGGTAGGGCCCCGCGGGGGTGGTGCCGCGGGCGAAGACGGGGAAGCCCATCCGCTGCAGGTCCACGGCGTCCCGCACGCAGGCGTCCAGGACGAAGCCACGGCAGCCGCGGGCCATCGCCCGCCCGGCGATCAGCTCGCCGACCAGGGCCCGGTGGGTGGCGCCCTGGCCGTTGACCACGAGCACGTCGCCCTCCGTGAGCGTGGGGATGACCTCGTGGATGCCCAGGTTGTCCCCGCCGGCCACGGTCACCGGCACGGCACGCCCGGCCAGCCGGGCGCCGACGGCGGGCCACACGGAGTGGATGGCGCCGTCCACGACGTGCAGCCGGTCCATCGCGTCGCCCACGTTGGCCACGGGCAGCGCGGCGAGGCGAGCGATGAGCTCCGCCTCCCCCGGCGCCTCCCCGCCGCCGGCCGGTCGCGGTCCGGGACCGGCCGGCGTCGGGCCCGGGTCCGACGGGGCGCTCACAGGGACCCCACGACGTTCGGGACCAGGCGCATGAACGCCTCGGCCTGGCGGATCTCCTTGGTGCCGGTGACCTTGCGGGCGTGGTTGCCGCGGTGCTCGGCGCGCTCGGCGTAGTAGGACTGCAGGTAGGCCTGCGCCTTCATCTCCGCCATGGCGGCCTTCTTCTGCTCGAAGACCTCGGTGATGTCCACGAACACGGAGGGCACGAAGCCGCACAGCTCCGGCTGGTGCGGCTCGAAGACGAGGAACTCGCTGGGCGGGGCGGTCCGGAACCCGGACTCGACGCCGGCCCCGGAGGTCATCAGCCGGGCCTTCTGGACCATCTGGTACGCCACCGGGTGGTCCGGGTTGAAGGGGTCCGTGTCCGGGTGCGTCAGCACCACGGTGGGGGCGAAGTCCCGCATGAGCCCGGCCAGGCGCTCGATGTCCGCGTGGTCGTTGACGAGCGGGTAGTCGCCGAGGTCGAAGGCCTCGAAGGTGGCGCCCAGGTGGGCCGAGGCCCGCTCGGCCTCGCCGTGGCGGATCCTCTTGACGTTCTCCTCCGTCTGGCCCTCCTGCTTCCACAGCTCGCCGGACTCGCCGCGCTCCCCGTAGGTGAGCGCGACGACCTTGGCCTCGCCGCCGGCCTTCACGAACTTCGCGACGGCGCCGGCCGCGCGCCAGACGAAGTCGGCGGAGTGGGCGCCGACGACGAGGAGCCGGCCCCTCGCGGGGGCGGGGGTCTCGGAGGTGGTGGTCATGGGAGGGTCCTTTCGCGGGCGGTGGAGTGAGGGTCCGGGCCGGGTCGGTGACCGGCCGGCGTGGGGGTCGGAGGGGCGGTCGGGATGAGGTCCCGGCGGCCTCAGCGCAGGTGCGCCGGGGCGTCGGGCAGCGGGTCGGCCCCGGCGAGGTGCCGGGAGTTGTGGACGGTCATGAGCCGGATCTCCGCCTCGGTGTAGTCCTGGTCCAGCATGAGGTCGGCGACGATCGCCAGCCCGTCCTCGACCGGCGGGTTGAACGGCTGGCCGAGGTCGGTGGAGACCACGGAGTTCTCCACGCCCGCGCCGCGGATGTTGCGGTGCCAGGTCTCCCACGGGACCTTCCCGGTCAGCGGGGTGGTCAGGCAGCGCTCGAGGAACACGCCCTGCGCGGCGAGGGACTGCTGGGCGTCCAGGCCCATCCGCTGGGAGGTGAACTCCGGGTGGGTGACGACGATGCGCCCGACGCCGGCCGCCCGGGCCGCCGGGACGAGGGTGGCGGACTCGTCCGGGTGCAGGTGACCCGTGGCCAGCACCATGGAGTGCTTGGCCATGACCTGGAGCACCTGGGCGGTCTGGGTGGTCGGCGCGCCGTCCGCGGTGAGGACCGGGACGGCCTCGGCCCGCATGCCGGCGTCCTCGATGTCCTGCTGCAGCTGGGCCCACATCGGCGGGGTGGCCCCCTCGGGCTCCTCGGCCAGGCAGGAGCGCTGGTTGGCCGAGTCCACCGTGGGGAACCAGACCACGCGCGCCCCGCCGCGGCCGGCGATCTCCACCGCGACGGGGTTCATCCCGCCCACCGAGGCGTTGAGCGTGATGGCCCCGAGGGCGTCCACCTCCGGGACGAGCGTGCGCACGTGCTCGGCGCGCTCCGCGGTGGGGACGTAGTGGGACTTGATGACGAAGCCGGCCAGCCCGAGGTCCCGGAAGCGGCGGGCCAGGTCCAGGTCGTCGATCCGGCGCCTCATGACGTCCGGGGCCACGTGCACGTGGAGGTCGTACGCGCCGCGGACCAGTTCGCGGGCCCGGGCCGAGGGGACGGGGTGCTGCGTCATGCCCCCAGCGTAGCCACGCCCGGAGGGGATTGCCAGCAATATTGTTGACAATAAGGGTGGGGTGGAACGCCCCAGGTGGTCGACCCCGGCCCGCTCCCGGGCTCGCGGCGCCGGGCAGGACCCCTTCCGCCGTGCGGAAGGCATCCCGTGCCCGCCGGCCGGCGTGGACACAATGGACCGATGCGGGCACCCATGCGGCCCCGCGCCCGTGGGTGCCCGCCGACCAATCGCCACGGCCACGCCCCGCGACCACAGGAGGAACCATGTCCACCCAGCCCCTGGAGGAACTCCGCCAGACCCTGGCCGCCGACGGATACGTCCTCGCGGTGACCCGGGTCGGCCCCCGCCTGGACGCACGCATCAGCGCCGAGGCCGGAGTGTGCGGCGACTGCCTGGTGCCCAAGCACCTCATGGCCACGATGATCGCCAACGCGACCGGCCGCACCCCGGAGGACATCGACGTCACCTATCCCTCCGAGATCGGCGACGACGGCCAGCTCGTCGAGGCCTAGCCCCCCGAGCGCCCGACCGGTCGCGCACCGGCAGGACGAGGACGAGGACGAGACGGCGGACAGCCGGTGGACCGAGGGTCCACCGGCTGTCCGCCGTGGGCTCCTGGCGCCCCGCCCTCAGGGACGGGCCGGGGAGCCCAGGGCCTCGACCTCACCGTCCCGCCTCCCGGCGGAACGCCGGCCCGCCCCGGCCGGGTGCCCGTTGGTCGGCAGCCCGTCGTCGTCGAGGGGGAAGTGGCAGGCGGCCTGCCCGCCCCCGGCACACGCCTCGAGCCGGGGCTCCACCTCGGCACAGACGTCCTGGGCGAAGGGACAACGCGTCCGGAACCGGCAGCCGGAGGGCGGGTCCAGGGGGCTGGGCACGTCGCCGCCCAGCACCACCGGCCGCTTGGCGACCCCGGTCTCCGGGTCTAGCCCGGGCACCGAGTCCAGCAGCGCCCGCGTGTAGGGATGGCGCGGCGTCTCGTAGAGCCGGTCCGACGGCGCGATCTCGGCCAACTGGCCGAGGTAGAGCACCGCCACGCGATCGCTGACCTGCTTCACGGTCGCCAGGTCATGGGCGATGAACAGGTAGGACAACCCCATCTCGACCCGGAGCCGTTCGAAGAGGTTGATGATCTGGGCCTGGATCAGCACGTCGAGGGAGGAGATCGCCTCGTCGCAGATGATGACGGACGGCTCCAGCGCGATCGCCCGCGCGATCGCCACGCGCTGCGCCTGGCCTCCCGAGAGGTCCATGGGCCGGCGGCGAAGGTAGGTGTCCGGATCCAGTCCCACCAGGTCCAGCAACTCCCGGACGCGCGCCCGCCGCTCGGACCGGTCCAGCCTCGAGTGCCCCCGCAGGGGCTCGGCCACCACGTCCTCGATCCGCCAGCGCGGGTTGAGGGAGCCGAACGGGTCCTGGTAGACCATCTGGAACTCCGACCAGACCCGGCGCAGCTCCTTGCGCCCCAGCTCCGTCAGGTCCCGGCCCCGGAACACGACGGAGCCGGACTTCGGGCGGTCGACCTGGATCACCGCGCGTGCCAGCGTGCTCTTGCCGGAGCCGGTCTCCCCCACGATCCCCAGCGTCTCCCCCGGCATCAGGTCGAAGGAGACCCCCGAGACGGCGTGGACCACCCCCTCCTTGACCCCACCCGGGCCGCGGCTCTCGAACTCCTGGACGATGTCCCTGACGGACAGCAGGCACCCGCCCTCCTGGTCCTCGCCGGTACCCCCGTGTCCGTGGGTCCCGTCCCGGGGTGCCGTCACCGGCGTAGCGTGGCTCATCGTCCGTCCTTCCCGGCCGCGACCTCGAGGGGGTCCGGCCTCGGTGTGTCCACCGGCATCCCGCCGGTGAGGGGTCCACCGCCTCCGCCGCCGCCCATCGGGTGCCAGCAGGCGTACCGGTGACCCGGCTCGTGTTCCGTGAGGGCGGGAGCCTCGAGGCATGCCTCGGTGGCCCGGGGGCACCGGGGCCGGAACGGGCAGCCCGCGACCGGCCGGCCGGGGTCCGGCGGGTGGCCACCGATCACGGCGAGCGGCGTGTGGGAGGGCAGGGCGACCTGCGGGATCGCGTCCAGCAGGGCCCTCGTGTACGGCATCCGCACGCGGGAGAAGAGTTCGGCGGTGTCCGCCTGCTCCACGATGCGGCCCGCGTACATGACGACCACCTCGTCCGCATAGCTCGCCGCCAGGCCCAGGTCGTGGCTGATCATGACCACGGCCGTGCCGAGGCGCCCCTGCAGGTCCACGAGGAGTTCCATGATCTGGGCCTGGGTGGTGACGTCGAGGGCCGTGGTGGCCTCGTCGGCGATGAGGACCTTCGGGTCCGAGGCCAGGGCGATGGCGATCATGACGCGTTGGCGCATGCCGCCGGAGAGCTGGTGCGGATACTGGTGGAAGCGCTTCTCCGGCGCCGGGAGGCGCACCATCCGCAGCAGCTCGACCGCCCGTTCCGCCGCCTCGCGGCGTCCCATCGGCTGGTGCGTCCGCACGGCCTCCACGATCTGCGCCCCCACGGACATGGTGGGGTTCAGCGACCGCGCCGGGTCCTGGAAGACCATGGAGACCTCCCGGCCGCGGATGCGGCGCAGCTGCTTCTCGCCCATGCCCACCAGCTCCGTGTCGCCGAGGCGGGCGGAGCCGCTGACGCGGGCGCTGGGGGGCAGCAGCCCCATCAGGGCCCGCACCGTCACGGACTTGCCGGAGCCGGACTCCCCGATGATCGCGAGCATCCGGCCCGGACGCACGTCGAAGGAGACGCCCTTGGCGGCCTGGACCTGCCGGCCGCCCCGGGTGAAGGTCACCTTGAGGTCCCGCACCTCCAGTGCCGGCCGGTCGGGACCCGGGACCTGCCGGTCCGGGGCGGCGGGGTTCGTCAGCACGGTTCTCATCGACCACTCATCTCGTCGCGGATGTTCTCCCCGAGCAGGTTGAAGGACAGGACCGTGGCCAGGAGGGCCAGGCTCGGCCACAGCACCAGCAGCGGGGTGGCGGACATGGACTGCTGTCCCTCGAAGATCATGTTCCCCCAGCTGGGGTTGGGGGCGGGGATGCCCAGGCCCAGGAAGCTCAGGGCCCCCTCGGTGACGATGACGATCCCCATGCCGAGCATGGCGAAGTTCAGCATCTGGGGGGTGATGTTCGGGGCGACGTGCAACAGCAGGGTGCGCCACGCGGGGCTGCCGCCGAGTTCCGCCGCCTGGAGATAGGGCATCGTCTTCACGCGCAGCGTGGCCGACCGGGACACCCTGGCCACGGCGGGGATGCTGAAGGCCGTCAGGGCCAGGACCGTATTGGGCAGGCTTGGCCCCAGGGCCTGGGCGATGGCGATGGTCAGCACGAGCGAGGGGAAGGCGATCACGACGTCCAGGACGCGCATGATCACGTTGTCCACCCACCCGCCCACGTAGCCCGAGACGGCTCCGATCCCCCCGCCGACCACGAGTCCGATGACGTTGACGGCCACGGCGACGATGAGCGAGGACTGGCCACCGTGGAGCAGCCGGGACAGCACGTCGTTGCCGTTGACGTCCGTCCCGAGCGGGTGTCCCGGCGAGCCGGGCGGCAGGGCGCTCTCGAGGATGTTGCCGCCCACCGGTGCCGGCAGGGGCAGCAGGACGGGACCGAGGAAGCAGGCCACCAGCAGGAGGCCCACGAAGGCGACGGGCAGGCCGAGCACCAGCCGCCGGCGGATCCGGGACCAGCGGGCGCCCAGGTCCTCGGGCGGGGACAGGACGGTGGCGACGACGGCCGGGGCTTCAGTGACTGCCATAGCGGATCCTCGGGTCTAGGACGGCGTACAGGAGGTCGACGACGAGGTTGGCCAGCACTGCCACGGCGGCGAAGACGAAGACGCACATCTGCACCACGGCCACGTCCCGGGACATGGCGCCCTCGAGCATCATCATCCCCATGCCCGGCATGGCGAAGATCTGCTCGATGATCACGGTGCCGCCCACGAGGGTGCCGATGTTCAGCCCCACGATCGTCAGCAGGCCGAAGGAGGAGTTCCGGAAGGCGTGGAGCCACAGCACCAGCCAGGGGCGGACGCCCTTGGCCCGGGCGGTGTCCACGTAGTCGGCCGCGTTCATCTGCTCCACGAGGTCTCCGCGCAGGAACCGCGTGTAGAACGCCGCCAGGGGCACGGCGAGCGCCAGCACCGGCAGGGTGACCGACCGCAGGTTCGGCAGCAGCCCCTCGGACAGGGGAACGAAGCCGATGGCCGGCAGCAGCCGCAGCATGATGCCGAAGACCAGGACCAGGAGCATGGCCAGCACGTAGTTCGGCACGGCCAGCATCGTCATGGAGACGACCATCGTGGCCCGGTCGAAGACCCCGCCCGGCCGCCGCGCGGCGAGCAGGGCCACCGGGATCGCGATGGCCAGGGACACGGCGAAGGCCAGGAGCACCAGTTCCATGGTCACCGGTGCGCGGTCCCCCAGCATCTCGGTCACCGACTGGCCGCTGACGGAGGACCGTCCGAGGTCTCCCCTGAAGATGCCCCCCAGCCAGCCGAGATAGCGCTCCACGGGCGGCCGGTCCAGGCCCAGCCGCCTCCGGACCGCCTCGACCTCCTCCTCCGAGGCGTCCATGCCCGCCTGGTTGCGGGCCGGGTCCCCGGGCATCATCTCCAGCAGGGCGAACACCAGGACGCTGATGGCCAGCAACAGCGGGATCGCCATCAGCAGCCGCCGCAGGGTCAGTCTCACCAGGGGCGAGCCCGAGACCCGGCCCGGACGGCGGTGCGCCGCGGGCCGGGTCTCGGTGCTCCGCGTGACGGTCTCAGTCACCTTCGACCCACACCTCGTCGTAGAGGACCGTGGAGTTCACGGTCAGGGCGGGGATGGGCGTGGTGAGCCCGGGACCGTGGACGCCCTTGCGGACCACCTGCGCCGGCGAGAACGCCATCCCGAACGGGCCGTACGCCTCGTCGGAGATCATCGTGGCGGCCTCCTGGTACAGCTGCTCCCGCTCCGCCGGGTCCACCGTGGCGGAGGCGTCCGTGAGCACCTCGTCCAGGTCGGTCTGCAGCCCCTCCTGCATCGCCTCCGTCGCCGTGGACGCCCCCTCCGGCAGCGGCGTGCCGCTGAACGGGGAGGTCGAGCCGAAGCGGACGGCGACGCCGATGCCCGCCGCCGGGTCCCAGGCGCCGGCGGTCTGGAGCATCGACTCCCACTCGCCGCTGGTGAACTTGGTGATGACGTCCCCCAGCGGCTGGGCCTCGATCTCCACCTCGATGCCGGCCTCGCGCCACTGGGTCTGCAGCGCGGTGGTCACGGAGCGGGCCGTGACGATGTCCGTGGTGCCGAGCTCGACCTTGAGCCCGCCGAGCTCCTCCACCAGCGCCTTGGCCTTCTCCACGTCGTGGGTGCGGTACCCCTCGACCTCCGGCTGGTGGAACAGTCCGCCGGAGGCGGTGAACGACTGGCTCATGTCCCCCTGGCCCTGGAACAGCCCCTGGTTGATGGCCTCGAAGTCCGTGGCGTAGTAGATCGCCTCACGGGCTCTCTTGTCGTCGAAGGGCTCCGCACGGGTGTTGAGCTGGATGACGTAGGGCGAGGTCGGGGCGCCCAGCGTGGTCGTCAGCTCCGCGTTGGACTGGGCCTGGGAGATCAGGGTGACCGCGCTGAGGCCCTCGATCGCGTCGCCCTGGCCCGCCTGGAGCGTCTGGTACGCCACCTGGTCGCCGTTGACGGACTGGAACGTCAGGTCGTCCAGGTACGGCAGCCCCTCCTTGAAGTACTCGGGGTTCTTCTCCAGCTCCAACCGCTCGCTGAGGTTGTTCGCCTCCACGGTGAAGGGGCCGGCGGCCACGGGCGTCCGGGCGAATTCCTCGGCGCCGAGCTCCTTGTAGGCCGTGGGCGAGCCGATGTAGTTCATGTTGGTGGCCGGCATCGCGTTGACGAAGGCACCGTTCGGGACCGCGAAGTGGATCTCGAGGGTCTTGTCGTCGACCGCCTGGATCGCCCCGAGCTGCTGCTCGATGGTCGTCTTGTCGACGTCCTCGGGCAGGGCCGCGTAGAGGTCGTCCAGGAAGTCCTGGTCGAGGTCCGGCATCTCCCGTTCCAGGTCGAGCTGGATGCGGGGCGCCCCCGTACTGCCCGAGCTCAGGTCGCGGATCCAGTTCCACAGGACGGCCCGGGCGTCCATGGGGGTGCCGTCGGAGAAGGTGACCCCCTCCTTGAGCGTGACGGTCAGGGTCTTGCCGTCCTCGGAGTATTCGTAGGACTCGGCCTGGTTGGGCCGGATCTCGGCGTTCTTGCCCTCCTCGTCCGCCACGAGGGTGAACAGGCCACCGAAGATGGCGGAGTTCTGGGCCAGGTTGGCCCCGACGGTGTTGCTCGTGGCGGGGTCGAGGCCGGTGTTCCACCCACCGGCGAAGCCGGCGTCCAGCAGGACCGTCAGGTCCCCGCCGGCCTGGGGCTCGGCACTGCTGCCGGCCCCGGCGGCACCGGCCGCCCCCGGGTCCCCGCCCGAGCAGGACGTGAGGGCCAGGCCCAGGCCGGCGGCGAGGGCTACGGTGCCCATCAGACGACGGGCTGCCCAGTGGTGACGCGAAGTGTGGTTCATGAGAGCTCCCCTGAGAGGTGGCGGGCCGTGCTGTGGTCTGGATCACCAGCGGCCATGCCCGGAAGTCTTCCGCAGGCGCCGGGGGCGTTCCATGCGCTTTCCGTCGGATGAAAGGGGCCCGTGGCGCCCCTCCGCGGGGGCCACCGTGCGGCCCCGACGGGTGACCGCGGGCCGTGGCGGCCCGGCCCGGGGACGAGGCCGGGCGCACGGGGACGGCCCCGGAGCCGTCCCCGGAGGGGCGGGTCCGGGGCCGTGGACGCGGCGTGCCCGGCCGGTCAGCGGCTCCGGGCCGCCGGCCCCGCCACGGCCGCCGCCGAGGCGTCCTCCCCGGTCCGGCCGAGCCAGCGCAGGGCGTTGCGGGAGCCGATGTCCTCCCACTGCCCGGCCGGCAGGTCCATCTCCCGCAGGGTCCGGGCGATGGGTTCCTCCCGGGGCATCGCGGGGAAGTCGGAGCCGACCAGCAGGCGGTCGGCGCCCAGCAGGTCGATCAGGTACCGGATCGTCCGGTGGTCGAAGACCATCGAGTCGTAGTAGAACCGCCGCGCGATCTCCAGCGGGGACGGACCGTCGTCGGGCATCACGGCGCGCGCGGGGTCCACCGGGCCCTCGTTCCAGGCACCACCCCAGAAGTACTGGGCCCGGGGCAGCATCATGGCGAAGCCGCCGGCGGCATGGCTGAAGGAGATGCGCAGGTCCGGGCAGGCGGCGGCCGTGCCGCCGAGGGCCATGGAGCCGGCGGCGAACATGCCCTCCACCCCGACCACGTAGGTCCCCATGGCGGACATCGGCAGCCGGGACGTGGGCGAGGGCATGGCGTGGACGAAGACGGACAGCCCCAACCGCTCGGCCTCGCGGAAGAACTCCAGGAACCGCTCGTGCCCGATCGAGTCCCCGAGGACGTTCGAGGCGATCTCGACCCCGGCCAGGCCGGCATCCCGGATGGCGGACAGTTCGGCCGTCGCCGCGTCGGGATCCTGCAGCGGCACCATGCCGAGGCCGGCCAGGCGGTCCGGGGCGTGCGCGCACGACTGCGCGGTGAAGTCGTTGACGTGCTGGGCCAGGGCGAGGCCGTCCGCCGCGGGCAGGTCGTACCTCAGCAGCGGGGGCATGGGGCTGACGACCTCCATGTCCACCCCCGAGGCGTCCTGCTCCTCGAGCCGCCGCTCGGCGGCGAAGAAGGCGTCCCGGGCCCGGAAGCGCATCTGCCCGAAGACGAGGGTGCGGTCGGTGGACCCGTCCACCGGCTCCATCGACGGGAAGCATGCCGGGGCGCCCTCCGGGTAGTCGGCGGGCAGGACGTGTGCGTGGGCGTCGATGATCATGGGTGGGGTGCCTTCCAGGGGGTCGGGACAACGGCTCGTCACGGGGTGCGTCCGAGATGGGGCTGGACGGTGACGTGGATGGCGCTCGTGTCCTCGCGCTCGCCGGCCAGGGTCTCGATCGCCTCGGCGACCTGGTCCAGCCCGAAGGTGTGGGTGTGCAACCGTTCGAGCGGGAACCGCCCCGACTCCAGCAGGGCGATCGCCTTCTCGTTGGCGGCCGCGTCCACCCCGAAGGCGCCCCGGACGGTGAGGCCGCGGTTGATGACCAGGTCGGTGTCCAGCGGGATCTCACGCCCGCCCTTCAGCCCGGCCAGCACCACCCGGCCGCCGTGACGGACGACGTTGAGGGCGTCCGTCACCGGCCCGGCCGCCATCGGGGTCAGGTCGAGCGAGACGTCCGCCATGCGCCCCCCGGTGATCTCGGTGACCGCCTCGACGATGTCCCGGCCCTCCGGCCCGTCCACCACGATGGCGTGGTCGGCGCCGAGCTCCTCCGCGACGGCCAGCTTGTGCCGGTCCGACTCCAGCCCGGTGATGATGACCGTCCGGGCGCCGGCCGCCTTGGCGGCCATCACGGCGGCGAGGCCGCGCTGGCCCGCGCCGAGGACCACCAGGGTGTCCCCCAGCCCCACCTCCCCGAGGTCCACCGCCCAGCGGACGCCCGCCCCCAGGGGGTTGTACATGGCGGCGATGTCGATCGGCAGGCGCCTGTCGACCTTGTGCATGACCGCGTTGGGGGCCAGGTACAGGTATTCGGCGAACCCCCCGTGGAGGGACGGCTCCACGTCCACCGGCGTCACGCCGTGCCCACCCTGCCTGTTCCGGCAGGCCTGGTACCGGCCCACGAGGCAGTCGGCGCACGAGCGGCAGGGAATGATCACCTCGAGTGCCACCCGGTCACCCACCTGCACGCCCCACCGCTCGGCGGCCCGCTCGCCCAGTTCCTCGATGATGCCCAGGGGCTCGTGGCCGGGGATGAAGGGGGCGGCCGAGCGGCCGTGGAGGTGTCCGCGGTAGATCTCCACGTCCGAGCCGCAGATGCCGTTGGCCTCCACCCGGAGCAGCCCGTCGTCGGGACCGGTCACGGGCCGCGGGAACTCCCGGACCTCCAGGGTGCGGGGACCCGTCTGCACGACGGCGCGGATCGTCCGGGACCGCCCGGACGGCCTCGCGCCGCGGGGCTCCCCGGAGGCGTCACGCTCGCGTGGGCCGTCGGGGACGACGGGGACGGCGGTGACGTCCGAGACGTCGGGGACACTGTCGGTCATGCGCTCTGGCATGTCGGTCACCTCTCTGTTGGCTGGCGCGCGGCCGTCGACGGACACGCGCGGCCGGACGTCCGCGAGGCGGTCCCGTCCGGTGGGTGGATGCGGAGCCGGGCCCGGTGCCCGCCTCCGGGAACAGGGCGGGCCCCCGTCCACGGGGCCCGGTGCTCAGCGGGCCACGCTGGTGACCGGCGGCCCGGCGGGCCCCCGGCCGAAGGGGCCACCGTCCACGGCGAGCGTCTGGCCGGTGATCCACCGGGCCTCGTCACTGAGCAGGAATGCGGCCGCGTGGGCGATGTCCCAGGCGCTGCCCTCCGTCTTCAGCGTGGTGGCCTCCCGGCGCTGCGCCCGGAAGGACTCGTCCATGTTCGCCGCCGCGAAGGAGCCCCAGATGGCGCCCACCTCGATGGTGTTGACGCGGATGCCCTGCGGACCGAGCGTGGTGGCGGCGCCCTCGCCGAGGTTCTCCAGCCCGGCCTTGGCCACGCAGTAGGGCATCCCCGGACCGCGGGCGCGCACCCCCACGGAGGAGATGTTGAGGATGGCGCTGCCGCGGGGCATCCGGGGCACCGCATGGCGCGTCACGTACCAGGCCGACTTGAGGTTGATGTCCAGCAGCTCCTCGAACCGCTCGGGCGTGATGTCGAAGATTCCGGCCCGGTCACCGCTCGCGACGTTGTTGACCAGCGTGTCCAGGCCCCCCATCAGGTCCACCGCCTCGGCGATGGCCCGCTCGCACTCCGCGTCCCGGGTGACGTCCGCCGTGAGCGGGTGTGCCACACCGCCACCTGCCGCGATCCGGTCCACCGTGCGCCGGGCGGCCTCGGGGCTGCGGTCCAGGACCACCACGGAGGCACCCCGCGCCGCCAGGAGCCGGGCGATCCCGTACCCGACGCCGGGCAGGTCCCCGTTCTGGCCGGCGCCGGTCACGAGTGCCCGGCGGCCGGCCATCCGGGCCGTCCCCTGGCCGGCCAGGGGGTCCTCGAGCGGTGTCTCCGTGAGCCGGTCGTCGAGATCGATGCTGTCCATCTACCGTCCCTCTGCTGTCAGCGCCGCGGCGGCCCCGGGACGCGGCCGCGCCCCGTCCTCCGCCGCGGCGACGGTGGTGGTGGAGCCGGCGGCGCGGACGGCGACGGGCCGGCCGGACCAGTCGGCGAAGTAGCGCACGACCATGGAGATCCCCGCGTTGCGGGACCCGGCCACCGCGATGATCATCGAGGCCGGGTCCGCGATGGTGCGCTGGAACTCGTCCGGGTCCGCGGGCTCTCCGGGGAAGCGCACGCCGTTCTCGTTGGACCGGTCCTTGCCCACCGCCGCGAGCTGGCCGGTGGTGCGGCCGGAGTGCTCGGCGAGCCAGGCCGCGACGTCCGCCCGGGAGAACCCTGCCTGCGCCAGCAGGTTCGCGTGCTCGGGGCACAGCACCAGCCCGGCCGCCGCGTGCCGGAAGATCCATGGGCCGGAACGGCCGATGGTGTCGGCGAAGTCGGCGAGCAACTGCTCCGGGGCCGCGGTGTGCCGGTTGTCCACGAACTCGCTCGTGCGCAGCAGCGTGGAGGTCACCGCGTCCCCGGGCACGCCCAGGTCCTCGGCGAGCGGGGCCCACGGGCTCTCCTCCTCGTTCTCCGCCAGGCAGATGGACCACCGTCCCGGGATGCCCTGGGTGGCCTGCTCGAGTTCGTGCGGACGGATGCCGTAGGCGTTGCGCACGGTCAGCCCGATCGCCCGGGCCACGGTGGCGTTGGGCCTGAACCCGGGGCCGAACACGCCGCCGGTGCCGTTGAAGCCCAGCTCCCGGCGGACCGGTCCGTTGACGATGATGAGCGGTGCCGGTCCACTGGTGGACTGCCACCCCCCGCCCCCCGTGGTCCGTTCGCGGGCCAGTGCCTCCCACGCGGCCAGGACCACCGGGAAGTACTCGGGCAGGCATCCGGCCATCGCCGCGTTGATGGCCAGCAGTTCCACCGTGACGGTGCGGTCCACCTGCCTCAGGTGGCTGAGGACCTCGTCCGCCGGGCGGCCCGCGGCCGCCAGGAACCGGTCCACCAGCTCCCGGGTGGCGGGCACCGCCGGCAGCCCGTCCGTCCACCCCTGGGCGTAGGCGTACTCGATGGCGTCCTGGGCCGCGGCCGGGTCCAGCCGGCCGGCCGTCGGGGCGGTCATGCCCCCTCCCCCGTGGCCCGTCCCGGGGCGGTCAGCGTGGACAGGATCTCGGGCACCAGCCGCCGGGCCCGTTCCCGGACCTGGTCCTCCGACAGCACGGCCATGGGGTGCTCCGTCCGGATCCACGCGTAGTCGGGCGCGCCCTGCACCCCGGCCATCGTGCGGCCGGTGATGTCGAAGGCGTCGGTGAGGACGGCCGCGGCCGGTAGTCCGGCACGCTCGAAGGCGATCCCGTCCGCCACCGCGGCCGCGCTGCAGGATCCGCAGTCGCCCACCCCGGTGACCACCACGTCGCAGGCGGTCCGGTACCGGGAGATGATCTCCTCGTCCACGGGGACCGAGAAGTTCGCCTTGGTCTCCACGATGCCCACGGAGTCGGCCCCGTGTTCCTCGACCAGCAGCTCGCCCACGGCCTGCAGGAACAGCATCGCGTTGTGCTTGGTGTTGTCCAGCAGGCCGATGCGGGCCCCGGCCAGCGAGTCCGGCCGGGGTGCCAGCCGCACGGCCGGCCGGCCCTCGGATGCCGTGCCGTCCGGCGCGGGGCCACCGGTCGCGGGCGCCCGGCCCGTGGGGTCCAGGATGGTGTCGGTCATGACCGCTCCTACTGCTCGTGGACGATGATGCCGCGGATGTTCCGTCCTGCGAGCAGGTCCTCGTACGCGGTGTTCACCTCGTCCAGGGTGTACTTGCGGGTGATCAGTTCCTCGAGCTTGAGGTCGCCGGAGCGGTACAGGCCGAGCAGCTTCGGGATGTCGTACAGCGGGTTGCAGTCCCCGAAGAGGGCTCCCCGGACCTGCCGCTGGTAGCTGATGAGCATGCCGGCGTGGATCGTCACCGCCTGCTCGTCGAGGTGGCCGACCGAGGTGATGGTGAGCTTGCCGCCCTTGCCGGTCATCGCGATCCCGGCGTTGGCCATCTCCTGCGTGACGACGTCGGCGGTGATGATCACCTTGTCCGCCAGCTGCCCCCAGGTGGTGTCCACGACGAAGTCGTGGGCCTCCTGCGCGGTGGCGAAGGCGTGGGTGGCCCCGAACAGCTCGAGCGCGGACTCGCGCTTGAAGGCCACGGGGTCCACGACCACCACGTTCTTGGCGCCGGCGTAGCGGGCGCCCTGGACGGCATTGGAGCCCACGCCGCCGGCCCCGAAGACCACCACGGTCTCCCCCGCGCGGACCTCGGCGGCGTAGACGGCCGATCCCCAGCCGGTGGGGACGCCGCAGCCCACGAGCGAGCCGAGCTCGAACGGGATGTCGTCCGGCAACGGGACGACGGCGTACTCGGAGACCACCGTGAACTGGGAGAACGTGCCCAGGGTGCAGAAGCCGCCGACGTCCTCGCCCGTCCCGTCATGGAAGCGGAAGGTGTCGTCGAGGAACATGCCCGTCCCGGCGTTGAGGCCCTTGACGCACATGTTCTGGTGTCCGGTGGAGCACGGCCGGCAGTACCCGCAGGCGGGGATGTAGGCGCAGACCACGCGGTCGCCCGGCCTCACGCGGGTGACGCTCGGGCCGACCGACTCCACGACCCCGGCGCCCTCGTGGCCGCCGACGATGGGGAACCGGACGGGGGCGTCCCCGGCGGTGATGTGGTGGTCGGAGTGGCACAGCCCGGCGGCGTGCATCCGCACCCGGACCTCGTGTTCCTTCGGGGGGTCCACCCGCAGCTCGGTGAGCTGCCAGCCCTCGTGGGGGCCCCGGGCGACGGCGGCGCGCGTGGTCAGCGTGGCCGCGGGGGCCTCTTCCGTGGTGACCGTGGTCGTGGGGATTGCCATCGTGGTGCTTCCTTTCAGTTGCCCGGACGCGTCGCGCCGCGCATCGAGACGGTCTTGACCTGGGTCCACTCCAGGACGGAGTCGGCGCCCATGGTCCGCCCGAAGCCGCTGTTCTTGTAGCCGCCGAACGGGCCGCCGATCACCCCGGCGCCGAGGGCGTTGTTGATGCCGACCTGACCGGCCTGCAGCGCCCGGGACATCCGCACGGCGGTCCCGACGTCCTCGGTCCACACCGAGGCGACCAACCCGTAGTCGACCCCGTTGGCCACCGCGATCGCCTCCGCCTCGTCGTCGACGGGGATGACGGACAGCACGGGACCGAAGATCTCCTCCCGGGCGATCGTCATGTCCGGGCTGACGTTGTCGAAGAGGGTCGGGCTCACGAAGAAGCCGTCCCCGTACTCCGCCCCGCGGGGAACGCCGCCGCCGACCACCACGTCGGCCCCCTCGGAACGGCCCGCCTCGATGTAGCCCATGACCCGCTCGTGCTGGCGGCCGTTGATGAGCGGTCCCATGTTCACCGGCTGGTGCCACGGGCCCACGGAGATGCGCTCCATGGCCTGGGCCAGGCGTTCCACCACCTCCTGGTGCACGCTGCGCAGGACCACCACGCGCGATCCGGCGGCACAGATCTGGCCGGTGTTCAGGGTGATGCCGCTGGCGATGGCCGGCGCGGCCACGGACAGGTCCGCATCGGGGAAGACCACCTGGGGGGACTTTCCACCGAGCTCGAGATGCAGGGGGATGAGGTTGCGGGCGCAGGCCTCCATGACGGTGGCCCCCGTGACCGGCGACCCGGTGAAGCCGACGCGGCGGATGCCCGGATGGCTGGGGATCGCCGCCCCGGCCTCGGACCCGTAGCCGGTGACGACGTTGACGACCCCGGCCGGGATGCCCGCGTCCATCGCGAGGCGGGCCAGTGCCAGGGGCGCGAGCGGCGCGTCCTCGGCGGGCTTGATGACGATGGTGTTCCCGGCCGCGATGGCGGCGGCCACCTCGGTGACGAACATCGGCCCCGGGGCGTTCCAGGGGATGATGGCGCCGACCACGCCGTAGGGCTCGCGCAGGGTGAACCCGACGACGTCCGGCGTGTAGGTCGGCAGCGAGACGCCCTGCACCTTGTCCGCCTGGCCGGCGATGAAGCGCACCTGTCCGGCCATGGGCGGCGGGCCCCAGTGCGGACGTCCGACGTCGCGTGACTCCAGCTGGTCCAGCACGGCCGCGTGCTCGTCGATCAGCTCCGCCCAGCGGAACAGCAGCCCGGCGCGGGCGGTGGCGTTGAGGTCCCGCCAGGCGGGCAGCGCCCGCTCCGCCGCCCGGACGGCGGCGTCCACGTCCTCGGCGGTGCCGCGCGGCACCCGGCCCAGCACCTCGCGGTTGGCCGGGTTGAGGACCTCGATGGTCTCCCCGCTCGCGGCGGGGACCCATTCCCCGCCGATGAGGTGGGCGTTGTCCCGCAGCAGCTCCGTGTCGAGTGCCGCCTGGGGGTCGATGACTGCAGTCATGGTGCTCTCTTCCGTCCGGCGAGCCGGCTCAGTGCTCGATGGTGATGATTCCGCGGATGTTCTTGCCGTCGAGCATGTCCCGGTAGCCCTCGTTGACCTGGTCCAGGGTGTAGCGACTGGTGATCAGTTCATCGAGCTTGAGCTTGCCGGCCTGGTACATGCCGACCAGCCGGGGGACGTCGTGCAGCGGGTTGCAGGCGCCGAAGATGGCCCCCTGGATCCGGCGCTGGTAGCCGATGAGCATGCCGGGGTGTTCCCGGATGGTCCCGTTGCCGACGGCCGTGATGGTGACCTGGCCGGACTTGCCGACGATGTTGATGGCGTCGTGGATGACCTCGTCGTGCAGGCTGCCGACCGTGATGATGGCGTGGTCGGCGAGTTCGCCCCACGTGGACTCGATGACGAAGTCCGTGGCCTCCTGGGCGCTCGGGAACACGTGCGTGGCGCCGAACTCCAGGGCCTTGTCCCGCTTGAACTCGACGGGGTCGACGACCACCACGCGCTGGGCGCCGGCCAGCGCCGCGCCCTGGACGGCGTTCATGCCGACCCCGCCCGCGCCGAACACCACGGCCGTCTGGCCGACCTGGACGCCGGCCGCGTGGACGGCCGAGCCCCATCCGGTGGGGACGCCGCAGCCGACGAGGCAGGCGACGTCGAACGGGAGGTCCTCCGGGATCGGGATCACGGAGTACTCGGAGACCACCGTGTACTGGGAGAAGGTGCCCAGGACGCAGAGCCCTCCGAAGTCCACGCCGTCCTGGTGGAAGCGGAAGGTCCCGTCCGGGAACTCCCCGGTGGCGGCGTTCTTGCCGGAGTCGCAGAGGTTCTGGCGGCCGGTGGAGCAGTACCGGCAGGAGCCGCAGGCCGGGATGAAGGAGCACACGACGTGGTCCCCCACCTTGACGCGAGTGACCCCCTCGCCGACGGCGTCGATGATCCCGGCGCCCTCGTGGCCGCCGACCACCGGCATGCGCATGGGGGCGTCGCCCTTCTGGATGTGGTCGTCCGAGTGGCACATGCCGGCGGCCATCATCTTGATGCGGACCTCGTTGGCCCGGGGCTCGTCGAGGTCGAGTTCGGTGACTTCCCAGGGCTGTCCGGGCGCACGGCACACGACCGCGCGGGTCTTCATGCTCATGGGGACCCCTTTCTGGCAGGTGACGCCCCGGCTCGGGTGCCGGCGGCTGGTGGCGCAGCGCCGGTCGTCGGGGCCGGTGGTGCGGTTGCCTCCACCGTGCTCGCTCGGGCGGGGGGCCGCCACGGGCTTTCCGTCGCACGGAAGCCCCGGACGGGGCACCGGCCACGGCACCGGGTCCGCCACCGGGGGCCGGGGCGCCCGGGGTACCGGTCCGCCTTCTGCCGCGTGGAAGCGCGCGTGCCCGTCACGGGGTGCCGGGATTGACTACACCATGACCGGTCCGGCACCGGACGGTCCCACCGCCCGCGGCCTCCCCGCCCCGGCCTCCCCTCTCGACACCGCACACGAAGGAGGACGACCCCGATGGACAAGTTCCGCGCGGATCTCCACGAGCACCTGGACGCCGTCTGGGACGGAGCCTCGATCGCCGTCGGCGGGTTCGGCAGCTCCGGGCGACCGGACGCCCTGCTCAACGCCCTCTGCGACCTGGGCAAGAGGGACCTGCACCTGTACGTCAACAACGTCGGGGACGACTTCACCGGCATCGGCCGGCTGGTGATGGAGGGGCGGGTGCGCCGACTGACCGGTTCCTTCCCCGTGCTGCCGGAGTTCTACGACGAGTACTTCGCGGGCCGGGTGGAACTCGAGCTCATCCCCCAGGGCACCCTGGCGGAGCGGATGCGGGCGGGAGGGGCCGGCATCGCCGCCTTCTACACGCCCTCGGGGGCCGGCACCATGCTCTCGGACGGCAGCTTCCCGCTGGCGTACGCCGCGGGGTCCCCGGACCGGTTCGTCCCGGCCAAGGAGGAGCGCTCCTTCGACGGCCGCCCCCACGTCCTCGAGCATGGCATCCGGGCGGACTTCGGGCTCGTCAAGGCCCAGCAGGCCGACCCCAAGGGCAACGTCCGCTTCCACCTCTCGGCCCGGAACTTCAACCCGCTGGCCGCCATGTCCGGCCGGACCACCTTCGTGGAGGTCGAGCGGCTGGTGGGCACCGGGGACCTCGGCCCGGACGACATCCACCTCCCCGGGGTCTTCGTGGACCACGTGGTGATGACCGCAGCACCCATCCCGGCCGACCTGCCCCGGCGGGCCGCCATGACCCAGGACGGCTGACCATGTCCACGACCGACACCGGCACCGGCGTGCCCACCATCACCGGTCGCAGCCGCGACCAGATCGCCCAGCGCCTCGCGGAGGACCTGCAGGACGGCTACACGGTCAACCTGGGGGTGGGCATCCCGCTGGCCGTGCCCCATCACGTACCGCCCGGCCGGGAGGTGTTCCTCCAGTCCGAGAACGGCATTCTCGGCCTGGGCCCCGCCCCGGAGCCGGGCGCGGAGGACCCCGACCTCACCAACGCCGGCAAGCAGCCGGCCAGCATGATCCCGGGCGGGGCCATCGTGGACTCCGCCACCTCGTTCGCCATCATCCGCGGCGGGCACCTGGACGTGACCATCCTCGGTGCCCTGCAGGTCTCCGAGTCCGCGGACCTGTCCAACTGGTACGTCCCCGGACGCAACCCCGCCGTGGGCGGGGCCATGGACCTCGTGGCCGGGACGCCCCAGGTCTGGGTCTGCATGGAGCACGTGGACCGGGGCGGACGGCCCAAGCTGGTCCGCGAGTGCACCTTCCCGCTGACCGGCCGCGGCGTGGTCACCCGGGTCTACACGGACCTCGCCGTCTTCCACGTGCGCGGCGGCCGGCTGACCCTCGTCGAGTGCGCCCCGGGCATCACCCCGGAGGACGTCCGGCTGCGGACCGAGGCGGCCTACGACGAGGCGATCGGCCGATGACCGCGGTGGGCACGGACCCGCCGCCGGTCCCGTCCCCCGGCCCGGCGGCACCGTCCCTGGACCGGTGGCGGGAGCTGGCCGGGATCGACGTGCACGTGCACGTGCACCGCTCCGTGGAGCACGACGCCGGCCCGGTCGAGTCGGGCGGGCAACTGGGCGAGTACTTCGGCATCGGCACCATGCACGGCCGCACGGTGCCCGAGATCGCCGAGCACTACCGCGCGCGGCGGATGGCCGCCGTCGTCTTCACCGTCGACTCCCTCTCCGCGACCGGCGAGGAGCCGGTGCCCGGCAACCGGGAGGTCGCCGAGCTGGCCGCCCAGCATGCCGACGTCCTGGTCCCCTTCGCCAGCATCGACCCCGCCCGCGGGGCGGCCGGCGTCCGCGAGGCCAGGATCCTCGCCCGCGACCACGGGGTCCGCGGGTTCAAGTTCCACCCCGGCGTCCAGCGCTTCCACCCCGACGACCGCCGGGCCTACCCCCTCTACGAGGTCATCCAGGAGTACGGGTGCATCGCCCTGTTCCACACCGGGCAGACCGGCGTGGGTGCCGGGTCCCGGGGCGGCGGCGGGATCCGGCTGAAGTACTCCCGCCCGCTGGCCATCGACGACGTGGCCGCGGACTTCCCCGACCTGGACATCATCATGGCCCACCCGTCCTTCCCGTGGCAGGACGAGGCCCTGTCCATCGCCCTGCACAAGCCGCGGGTGTACATCGACCTCTCCGGCTGGTCGCCGCGGTACTTCCCGCCACAGCTCGTCCGGTACGCGGACACGCTGCTGCGCCACAAGGTGCTCTTCGGCACCGACTACCCGGTCATCACGCCCGAGCGGTGGCTGGAGGAGTTCGCCCGCCTGCCGATCCGCGACTCCGTCCGGCCCCTGGTCCTGCGGGAGAACGCCGCCCGCCTGCTCCGGCTCCCGGGAGCCGGCGCCGCCGGCTGATCCCCGTCAAGGGCCCCAGCCCCAAGCCCCCCACGTCCCCACGAGAGGAAGCACCATGAAGGAACTGAGCGGCCGCGTCGCGGTCATCACCGGCGGCAGCAGCGGCATCGGCCGGGGCATCGCCCTGGCCTGTGCGCGGGCGGACATGGTCGTCTACGTCACGGGGCGCAGTCCCGCGCACCTGGCCGAGACTCGGGAGGAGTTCACCGCCCGCGGGCTGCAGGTGTCCACGCTGGAGGTCGACGTCACGGACCTGGACGCCATGCGCCGGGCCGCGGCCCGCGTGGAACAGGAACAGGGGCGGGTGGACCTGCTGGTGAACAACGCCGGCATCGGCCTGACCGGTCCGGTGGCCGAGGCCTCCGCCGCCGACTGGGACTGGCTGGTCGACGTGAACATCCGCGGCGTCGGACACGGCATCCAGGCCTTCCTCCCGGCGATCCGGCGCCACGGCGAGGGTGGCCACGTCGTCAACACGTCCTCGATGGCCGGGCTCATGCCGGTGGTGGCCGGTCTGTACTCCATGTCCAAGGCGGCCGTGATCGCGCTCTCCGAGGCCCTGCACATCGAGCTGCTGGCCGAGGGCATCGGCGTCTCGGCGTACTGCCCGGGGCCCACCCACTCGAACATCGCCTCCGCGGTCGCCCGGCGGCCCGAGCGCTATGGCGGCTCGGGGTACACGAGTCCCGGCCCGGAGGCCACCGAGTTCCAGCGCGGCCAGCCGTACATGAGTGCCGAGGAGGCCGGTGAGCGGGTGCTCGAGGGGGTCCGGCGAGGTGACATGTTCATCCTGACCCACCCCGAGTTCAAGGCCGGCGTGGTGCAGCGCCACCGGGCGATCGAGGAGGCCTTCCCGGACGAGCCCCTCGACGAGGAGCGGGCGGCCGCCATCCCCTTCCTGCTCTCCTCGCCCGTGTACGAGCCCTCCCGGCGCCTCCCGGCGCCGGTGCACGCGCGGCTGGGCTGACCCGGTTCACTCCGTGGCGGCCGAACCGTCCAGGCCGACCAGCGGCACCGGGCCGGCCAGGTCCCCGGCCGCGGCCGGCAGGTACGCGAAGTTGCGGGCCCTCGCGCCGCCGTCGACCACCAGGTCCGTGCCCGTGACCAGCCGCGCGTAGTCCGAGGACAGCCAGGCCACCGCGTGGCCGATGTCCGTGGGGGTCCCGGTGGTGCCCATCGGGACCATGGGGGTCCGCTCGCCGCGCCACCGCTCGGGACGGCGCCACGGCTCGTCCCCCGTGGGGCCGCCCAGTCCACCGGCGCCCCGGTCCCCGCCGCGCGGCGGGGACTGCAGCACGCCGGTGACACCGGCCGCCAGCAGCTCCGGATTGTCGGGGGTGGGCGCGGTCGGGGTGAAGGAGTTGACCCGGATGCCGTAGGGCGCCAGGTCCATGGCGGCGGCGCGCACGAAGTTGTTCACGCCGCCCTTGCTGAAGGCGTAGGCGATCACCCCCGCCGTGCCGCTCCAGCCGTTGGACGAGGAGATGCACACGACCGAACCGCGGATCCCGCGCTCGGCCATGGCCCGGCCCACGTGCTTCGTGTTGAGGAAGTACCCCAGGGACGAGACCCGGACCGCACGTTCGAAGGCTGCCGCCTCCTCGTCCAGCACCCCGCGTCCGCCGAGCACGGCGGCGTTGTTCACGAGGATGTCGATCCGCCCCCACCGCTCCAGCACGGCCTCCACGTAGCCCCTGACGTCCTCCTCCTCGGTCACGTCGCCCGGGGCCGCCATCGCGGTGCCGCCGTTGCGCTCGATCCGGCGGATGCAGGCCGCGATCGACTCGTCCGAGACGTCGTTGCAGGCCACCTTCGCCCCGTACCGGGACAGCGCCAGGGCGATCCCGCTGCCGATGTTCGGCCCGCAGCCGGTGACCAGGGCCACCTTGCCCTCCAGGCTGATCTCCATCAGGATGCCTCCCCTCGTCCCGCGGCCACGGGGTGGCGCAGCGGGAACGGCGTGAGCCCGCCCCCGTCCACCGGGATCGCCTGTCCCGTGATGTAGCCGGCCGCGGGGGACGCCAGGAAGGCCACGAGGGCCCCGATGTCCGCGGGTGTGCCGACGCGCCCCACCGGGATGTTCCGCCCCCGCTGGGCCAGGGTCGCCTCCACGTCCAGGTCCGCGGACGGGTCCAGGATGGCCCGGCTCGTGGCCACGAGTCCCGGGCAGACGGCGTTGACGGTGATGCCCCAGGGACCGAGGTCCATGGACAGGGCCCGGGTCAGCCCGATCACGGCCGCCTTCGAGGCCGAGTAGGCCACGGACGAGGGCGCGGCCGTCAGCCCGGCCATGGACGAGATGTTGATGATGCGGCCGTGGCGCTCCCGGCGCATGAGCGGGACCGCCGCGCGGCACATGGCATAGGTGCCCCGGACGTTGACGTCGATCAGCAGGTCGAAGGCCTCGTCCGGGACGTCCTCGATGTCCCGCCGGTCGGCCCCCTGCGGGGCGGCCGCGTTGTTCACCAGGATGTCCAGCCGGCCGAAGTGCTGCTGCACGGCGTCCAGGATGCGGGCCACGTCACCGCGGTCGGCGATGTCGCCGAGCACGGCCAGGACCTCGACGTGCTCGTCCCGGCGCAGCCGTGCGGCGAACTCCTCCAGGCCGGCGGCCGGGGACTGCCCCAGCACCCGCTGCCGGTCGTTGGCGACGCCCCGGGGCTCCCGGTCGGTCACCGCGAGCGAGGCACCGGCGGCGGCGAGCGCCCGGGCGATCGCCTGTCCCATCCCGTCCGGCTTGCCGCACCCGGTGACGAGGGCCACCTGGCCCCGCAGCCCCGGGTCCCTCCCGTCCGTCCCCTCGGTCAGTCCTGGTTGCCGTGGTGTCATCGACTCGCTCCTGTCACCCGTCGGGGACCACCCCGGGCGCGGTGCCGTGCCGGTCCCGGTGCCGGTCACCGGTGTCCCTCCGGGGTGAATCTAGGCAGTCCGGACCTGCCGCTCCCGGCGGCTTCCCCCCGGCGGAAGCCCGGTGTGGCCGCGGCCCGGGTGCAGGGGCGGGAGGGCTTCCGCACCGCGGAAGTCCATGCTCGGCGCGCCCGGTTCCGCCGACCATGGAACGACCCGTACCCGCCTCGAGGAGGCCCGAGATGACCGACCCCGATGCCCGCGCATCCTTCCCGGACGGGCCCCCGGACCAACTCCGCCCGGGGGGCGACCGGCGCACCGCGGCCCGTCGCGTGCTCTCCGTCCTGGACGCCTTCGACCAGGACCACCTCGAGCTGACGCTCAGCGCGATCGGCCGCCGGGCGGGGCTCACGCTGAGCACCACGCACCGGCTCGTGGGCGAGCTCCGGGAGTGGGGCGCCCTGGAGCGCCTGCCGGACGGGCGGTACACCATCGGCCTGAGGGTCCTCGAGCTGGGCACCCTGGAACCGCAGGTGCTGCACCTGCAGGAGGTGGCCCCGCCGTTCCTGGCCGACCTGCAGGCCGCCGTGGACGCCAACGTGCACCTGTCCGTGCGGGACCACCACGACGTCGTCTACGTCGAGTCGCTGCAGCGCCGCCGCGGCGCCCACGTCCTGAGCAGGCTCGGCGGCCGGTGGCCGCTGCACGCGACGGCCACCGGCATGGTCCTGCTGGCCTTCGCCCCGCCCGAGGTGCGGGACGAGGTGCTGTCCCTGCCGCTGAAGCGGTACACCGACCGCACCATCACGGACCCCGGCGTGCTGCGGCAGATGCTGGCGGAGGTCCGCCACCGTGGCTTCGCGGTGCTCCACGACTCCATCACCACGGGCGCCTCCGCCGTCGGGGTGCCCGTCCGGGGCCCCCGGGACCGCGAAGTGGCCGCCCTGAGCGTGACGGTCCCGCGGGACGGGCCCCTGGGGGTCCCGCACGTGCTGCCGGCCCTGGTCGCCAGCGCCCGCGCCCTCTCCCGGGAACTGGGCGCCCCCTCCGCGCTGCGGGCCGGCCGCACCGGCCTCGGCCCCCGGACCGGCGTGGCATGAGGGCCGGGCTCCCCGTGACGGCCCCGGACGTCCTCGTGGTCGGGGCCGGTGGCGCCGGCGCACCCTTCGCCGCCCGGCTGAGCGAGGATCCCGGGTGCACCGTGCTGGTGCTGGAGGCCGGCCCCGTCCCGCGCACCGCGGCCGGCCTGCCGCCCGAGGTCCGCTGCGCCACGGTCCTGCCGACCGTCCGGGGGCCCGGTCCGTACACCTGGTGGCACCGCGCCGAGGTGGCTCCGGGACGGACCCACGACGTCGGCCGGGGCCAGGGAGCGGGCGGGTCCACCTCGGTCAACGGCGCCTACTTCGTCCGGCCCCGGGCAGACGACCTGCGGCGATGGGCTGAGGCCGGCAACCCGGCGTGGGAGCCGGAGGCCGTGCTGCCCCTCCTGGCGGCGGCCGAGCGGGACGTACAGTTCGGCGGCCGCCCCGGCCACGGCGACGCCGGACCGGTTCCCGTGGACCGCCGGGCCTTCCCGGAGAGCCCCCTGGCGGCGGCGTTCGGCGCCGCCGCGGAGGCCCTCGGTCACCCGGTCCTGGACGACCTCAACGACATCACCGCGCAGCACGGCCACGGGGAGCTCCCGCTGAACGTGCACGAGGGCACGCGCATGAGCACGGCCCTGGCGTACCTGTTCCCGGCGCTGGACCGCCCCAACCTCACCGTCCTCGGCGGGGCCAACGTGCTGCGGGTGGTCCTGCGGGACGGCCGCGCCTGCGGGGTCGAGGCCGTGATCGACGGGACGCTCCACCGCGTCCACGCCGGCCAGGTCGTCCTGGCCGCCGGACCGGTCCGCTCCGCGCACCTGCTGATGCTCTCCGGCATCGGCCCGGCACCGGCCCTGGCCGAGGCCGGCGTGGACACGGTGGTCGACTCCCCCGGTGTCGGCGCCACCGTCAGCGACCACCCGGACATCGTGCTCTCCGCGCCCCTGGCACGGCCCCTGCGTCCGGGTCCCGCGGACCCGCTCTTCGCCTGGGCGCTGAACTGGACGGCGTCGGGGTCCACCGCGCCGGGGGACCTGGAGGTCCTGCCGATGCTGCGCCCCTTCCCCGTCCTGGCCGGTCACCCGGCCGGCGCCGAGCTGCCGGTGATCGTGGCCCTGCAGCGGCCGGAGGGCCGCGGCACCCTGGCCCTGGACCCCGCGGACCCCCAACGCCCGCCCCGCGTGCGCTACCGCCACCTGTGCGCCGCGGAGGACCGGCGGCGCATGCGCGAGGGGGTGCGCACCGCCGCGGACCTGCTGTCCTCCACCGCGCTGGCGGACTGGGTGGACGCCGCGGCCTGGGACCGCCGGGTGTTCGACGATGACCGCGGGCTGGACGAGTGGATGACGGCGCACCTGGGCACGGCCGTCCACCTGGCCGGGACGGCGCCCATGGGCCCGGGGAACCGGCCGGGGACGGTGACGGACCAGTGGGGACGCGTGCACGGCGTGGACCGGCTCCGCGTGGTGGACACCGCCATCCTCCCGGACGTCCCCAGCCGCGGCCCGGCCGCCACGGCGGTCCTGCTGGGAGAGCTGATCGCCGCGAGGGTGAGAGGACTTCCGCCCCACGGATGTCCTTCTCCGCGGGACACCGGCCGTCCCTAGCATCGGAGCACGCGAGGACCGGCCGGACGGTCCCACCGATGCCCCTGGAGAGGAAGCCCACCATGCCCGAGCACAGCACCCAGCCCCCACGGCCCGTCACCGAGACCGAGGACGCCGGCCAGGACATCGCCGCGCTGATCGAGGAGGTCTCGATCGACGGGATGTGCGGCGTCTACTGATGGCGACCGCGACCCAGGACACCGCCGGCCTCGGCTCGGCCCGGCTGCGGCTGGCATCCTCCGTGTCCGTCCGTCCCGAGGCCTTCGGCGCGCTGCTCTACGACTTCAGGACGCGGAAGCTGATGTTCCTGAAGACCCCACGGCTCGCGGCCGTGGTGGACCTCATGGACGGGGCGCTCACGGTCGACCACTGCCTGGACGCCGGCGGAGCCCCTCCCGGCGAACGCGCCGCCCTCCTGGCCGTCCTGGACCACCTGCTCGGCATCGGCATGCTGCGGCACGCCCCCACCCCGAAGGACTGAGACGATGACTGCCACCGCCCTCCGAGACCAGCCGGGAACCCGGCTGGTCGACCACTTCGAGCGTGGCCTCGAGGCCCCCATCTGCCTGACGTGGGAGCTGACCTACGCCTGCAACCTCTCGTGCGCCCACTGCCTGTCCTCCTCCGGACGGCGGGACCCACGGGAGCTGACCACGGAGCAGTGCGAGGCCGTCATCGACGAGCTCGAGCGCATGGGCGTCTTCTACGTCAACATCGGCGGCGGCGAGCCGACCGTGCGGCCCGACTTCTGGCATCTCGTGGACTACGCGGTCGCCCACCACGTGGGGGTCAAGTTCTCCACCAACGGCGTCCGGATCGATGAGGCGGCCGCCCGTCGGCTGGCCGGCACGGACTACGTGGACGTCCAGGTCTCGCTGGACGGCGCCACCGCGGAGGTCAACGACTACATCCGCGGGCCCGGGTCCTACGCCACGGCCCTGCGCGCCCTGGAGAACCTGCAGCGGGCCGGCTTCCGGGACGCCAAGGTCTCCGTGGTCGTCACGCGGCAGAACGTGGGCCAGCTGGACGAGTTCAAGGCGATCGCGGACCGGTACGGCGCCACGCTGCGCCTGACCCGGCTCCGCCCCTCCGGTCGCGGAGCGGACGTGTGGGACGAACTGCACCTCGTGGAGGACCAGCAGCAGCGGCTCTACGACTGGCTCGTGGCCCACGGGTCCGAGGTGCTCACGGGGGACTCCTTCTTCCACCTGGCGCCGTTGGGCGGTGCGCTGCCCGGGCTGAACCTCTGCGGGGCCGGCCGCGTGGTGTGCCTCATCGACCCCGTCGGGGACGTCTACGCCTGCCCCTTCGCCATCCACGAGGAGTTCCTCGCGGGCAACGTGCTGGCACCCGGCGGGTTCGCCGGCGTGTGGCGGGACTCGGCACTGTTCACGGAACTGCGCCGTCCCTCCTCGGGTGGCGCGTGCTCCTCCTGTCCCTTCTTCGACTCCTGCCGGGGCGGTTGCATGGCCGCCAAGTTCTTCACGGGACTGCCCATGGACGGGCCCGACCCCGAGTGCGTCCTCGGCAACAGCGAGGGCGCCCTGCAGGGCGAACGGTCCATCCCCGCGCCGGGCCAGGACCACTCCCGCCCCTTCGCCACCCGCACCGAGCCGGTCCTGGTCCAGTTGCTGCGGCGCCGGCCGGACCGGCCGCCGACCTCGCCGTGCGCGGAGAGCCCGCTGGCCGGGTTCGCCCCCACCGTCCCCTGACGAGCCGGGCCGCCGGGCCCCCGGGCTAGGCGGCATGTCATCCTCCACCCACCCCCAGACCCCAGGAGCACCGATGTCCGCGCTGATCAGCAACCCGTGGGCGAGGAACCCATGGTTCGAGACCGTGAGCGAAGCCCAGCGCCGGGCACGCCGGCGGCTGCCGGAGCCGGTGTACTCGGCCCTCATCGCCGGGTCCGAGGCCGGCGTCACCGTCCGCTCCAACGTCGAGGCGTTCTCGGACCTCGGGCTGCGGCCGCGCACGGTCGGGCAGACGCGGGACCACGACCTGGCCACCTCGGTCATGGGGGTGCCGATGTCCATGCCCGTGATGATCTCCCCCACCGGCGTCCAGGCCGTCCATCCCGAGGGCGAGGTCGCCGTGGCCCGTGCCGCCCACCGGCACGGCGTCGCGATGGGACTGAGCTCCTTCGCGAGCAAGCCCATCGAGGACGTGGTCGCGGCGAACCCGGACACGTTCTTCCAGATGTACTGGACAGGGACCCGGGACAGCATGCTGCGCAGGATGGAGCGGGCTCGGGCCGCCGGCGTCCGGGGCCTGATCCTCACCACCGACTGGTCCTTCTCCAACGGCCGCGACTGGGGCAGTCCGGAGATCCCGGAGAAGGTGGACCTGCGCGCGGCCCTCCGGCTCGCGCCCTCCGTGGTCACCCGGCCACAGTGGCTGCTGTCGTTCCTCGCGAGCGGCGGGGTCCCGGACCTGACCGTCCCGAACCTCGTCAGCCCCGGGGACCGGGGCCCGACCTTCTTCGGGGCGTACGGGGAGTGGATGTCCACCCCGCCGCCCACCTGGCAGGACATCTCCTGGGTCATCGGCACCTGGGACGGGCCCGTGATGGTCAAGGGCGTCACCCGCATCGACGAGGCCCGGAAGGCCGTCGACGCCGGCGCCACCGCCATCTCGGTCTCCAACCACGGGGGCAACAACCTCGACGGCGCCCCGGCGACCATCCGCCTGCTGGCCGGGATCGCCGAGGCCGTCGGCGACCAGGTGGAGGTCCTGCTCGACGGCGGGGTCCGCCGCGGCTCCGACGTGGTCAAGGCCGTCGCCCTCGGGGCCCGGGCCGTGATGATCGGCCGCGCCTACCTGTGGGGTCTCGCGGCGAACGGCCAGGCCGGGGTCGAGAACGTGCTGGACCTGCTGCACGGTGGGGTCGTGGCGGCCCTGACGGGACTCGGGGTGCAGTCCGTCCACGAGTTGGGCCCGGAGCACCTCGTGGTGCCGCGGGACTTCCAGCTGAGCCTGTGACCACCACTCCCGGGGCCTCCGAGGGGGCCGCCCTGGCCTCGCTGCGGTCACCGGACGCCGGGGGCACGAGGACGCTCGTGGTGCCGCTGGGCTCGGTGGAGCAGCACGGACCGCACCTGCCGCTGGGCACGGACGGGGTCATCGCCGAGGGGGTCTGCCGGTGGTTGGCCGGGTCCCGCTCCGCGGACCGCGACTGGGTGGTCGGTCCCCTGGTGCCCTTCGGCGCCTCGGGCGAGCACGAGGACTTCCCGGGCACCGTCTCGATCGGCCACCAGCAACTGGCCGGATACCTCGTCGAGCTCGTCCGCTCGGCCAGCCGGTGGGTGCCCCGGGTGCGCTTCATCACCGGCCACGGCGGCAACGCGCCGGCCCTCGGGGCGGCATGCCGGTTGCTGGCGTCCGAGGGCCGCGACGCCGCGTGGACCGGGGTGGAGCTCCCGCGCGCCGACGCCCACGCCGGGCACACCGAGACCAGCCTGATGCTGCACCTGGCACCACGGACCGTGCGGATGGACCTCGCCCAAGCCGGCTGCACCGCTCCCCTGGAGCGGATCCTCCCGGCCCTGGTGGACGGCGGGGTCCGGGCCGTCTCGCCCTCGGGAGTCCTCGGCGACCCCGTCGGCGCCACGGCCCCGGAGGGCGCGCGGCTGTTCGCGCAGCTCTGCGAGGCGGTGGCGGACCGCTTGGCCGCGGGACGCCGGGACGCGGACGGACGCCTGCGGTGACCGCCCCGCCGACCGGCCACGCCGCCACCCTCCCACCGGGGTTCCGCCTGCGCATGACCGCCCGGCGCCACGGCGCCGGACTGCTCGAGTCCACCCAGCGGCCCGCGGTGGCCCGGGTCCCGTCACAGGGCAGCCTCCCCGACGGCGAGGTCCTGGTCGTGGACGGTCCCCGCACGGCCGCGGTGGCCGTCCGGCTCATGGACCTGGGGCTGGCCGTGTCCGACCCCGGCCCCGCAGCGGCCGGCCTGCCCGGGCTCGAGGCGCTCACCGTGGTGGTCCCCGTCCGCGACCGGCCGGCGGGACTGGACCGGCTGCTGACGGGACTGTCCGTGACGGCCGCCCCGGACCGGTCGGCGGGAGGTCCCCGCCCATCCCGGCGACCCCGCGTCCTCGTGGTGGACGACGCCTCGTCGGACCCGGCCCCCATCCGCGAGGTCGCCCGGCGCCACGGCGCGCGGTTGCTCGAGCTGCCCGTCCAGCACGGGCCCGCCGGGGCACGCAATGCCGGGCTCCGGGCGGTGCGGACCCCGTTCGTCGCCTTCGTCGACTCGGACGTCACCGTGCAGGCCGTCACGCTGGAACGGTTGCTCGCGGAGTTCGCCGACCCGGTCCTGGCCGTGGCCGCGCCACGGATCATGCGGGGCGAGACCGAGGGGCGGCCCGGTCCGCTGTCCTGGTACGAGGGCCACGTGGCTCCCCTGGACCTGGGCCGCCGGGCGGGCCTCGTCGGGCCGGGGCGTCCGCTCACCTATGTCCCCTCCGCCTGCTGGGTGTGTCGCACGGAGGCCCTGGGGAGGGGCTTCGATGGCCGGTTGCGGGTGGGCGAGGACGTGGACCTCGTCTGGCGCCTGGCGGGCAGCGGCTGGCGGGTGCGGTACGTGCCGGGGCTGCGGGCCGGCCACGGAACGCGCGAGGACGTGTGGCGGTGGTGGCGGCAGCACGCCGGCTACGGCTACAGCTCGGCTGCGCTCGCCCGGAGGCACCCCGGGCTCCTGGCGCCGGCGCGGTACACGGCCACCGGCCTGGCCGTGGCCGCGGCCCTCGCGGCACCCTGGCCGGTGCTGCTGGCCACGGTGTTCCTGGCGGCTGCGCAGGCGGAGCGGCGGCTGCGCCTCGCCCTCCCGGGCGCCGCGGACCCGGCGTCCGGGGGCACGGCCGGGGCGCCCGTCCCCCTGCCCGGCCTGGCCGGGACCGCCCGCCGGCTGGCGCGGGCGGGGTTGGTGGCCAACCTCGGCCAGACCGCGCAACTGGCCACCCGATACTGGCTGCCCGTCCTGCTGCTGGCGGCCCCGCGGTTCCCCGCGGCCCGCCGCCTGCTGGTGCGCGGCCTCGTCGTGGACGCCGCCCTCGCCGTCCACCGGCGCGCCGGCCGGGGTGCCGGGCTCCGGGCCGGGCTCACCGCGCTGGCCGCCCTGCCCCTGCGCGCCGCGGAGGACGCCGCCTTCGCGGCGGGCGTCCTGGGCGGATGCCTCGTGTACCGCACCTCGGCGCCGTTGCGTCCGCAGTGGGCCGGCGGCGGGCGGGCACGTCGAGGGTGATCAGCGGCAAAATACCTATGCGCATAGGGGCCCCATCAGTAGACTGAGGTGACTCACGTCACAGCAGAGGAGTCCTCCCGTGGCATCTTCGAAGCCCACTGCGGCCGGCCGGGTGCTGGCCATCCTGGACACGTTCAACGACCGGCACGACAGCCTGTCCCTCAGTTCGATCGCCCGCCGTGCGGGCCTGACCCTGCCGACGGCCCACCGCCTGGTGGGCGAGCTGGTGGAGTGGGGCGCGCTGCACCGCCAGCCCGACGGCGAGTACGCCATCGGGCTGAAGGTCCTGGAGCTCGGGTCCCTGGCCGGCCACCGCCTGCGCCTGCGGCAGCTCGCCCACCCCTACCTGCACGGCCTGCACCATGCGACCCGGACGAACGTCCACCTCTCGGTGTCCCTGGAGCGCGACATCCTCTACCTGGAGTCCATGCTGGCCCCGGACGGCGCCAAGGTGGAGAGCCGGTTCGGCGGGCGGTGGCCCATGCACGCCACGGCGACCGGCCGGGTGCTGCTCGCCGCGGCCCCGCCGGAACAGCTGGACCGGGTGCTGCAGCAGCCGCTGACCGCCTACTCCGCCGCCACCGAGACCGATCCCGGACGGCTGCGGCAACTCCTCGCGGAGGTCCGGCAGCGCGGCGTGGCCGTGGCGTACGACCAGATCGCCACGGGGGTGATCGCGCTGGCCGCCCCGGTGACCGGCCCGCACGGCCAGGCCGTGGCCGCCATCGGCATCACCGCCCCCAAGGACCGGTTCACCTCGCACCAGCTCATCCCGCCCCTGACCACCACGGCGCGGAGGGTCTCGGCGGCACTCAACGGTCCGGACGGACCCGCCCCGGAACGGCAGCGCGCGGCCTGAGGGCACCCGGGAACGACGGCGGCCCCCGCGATCCGATCGCGGGGGCCGCCGTCGCGCCGGGCGTGGGTGGGGTCAGACCTGGCCGACCTTGCGCCAGGAGCCCTCGTAGTTCTCGCGCACCTCGGAGGAGTAGGGCACCGGGGAGACCGTCACGCCGACCTCGGTCTGGCGGTGCCGCTCCACCGTGGTCTTGCCCGAGCCGCCGTCGGGCTCCCCCCAGACGACGCGCAGCCGGTCCCCCACCCTCACGTCCGGGTCCACCACGGCCAGCGAGAGCGCGGTGCGCTCGTTGTAGGAGTAGCCGGTGAACATGGACAGGCCCACGACCCTCCCGGACTCGTCCACCACGGCGTCGAAGTTGGAGGACCCGTAGTTGGCGTTGGGCAGGTCGAAGAACTTGTAGGGCAGCTCGTCCTTGCCGTACATGGAGGCGTGGATGCGGGCCATGTCCTCGTCGTCCCACGCGAGGGTGACCTTGTGGCGCTGCGCCGAGCGGTCCATCGCCTCCAGGGCCTCGCGGCCGATGAAGTCGTGGTCGCCCTTGATGAAGTTCCCGTAGCCCAGCTCGAACGGGGTGGTGTAGTAGTCCTCGATGTCCGCCGAGACGAACGAGCCCGCGATGGTGTTGTTGGCCTCGTAGGAGTCCGCGCCCAGCCACGCCCGGTAGTCGGCGAGCATGCCGTCGCCGGAGTAGATGGCCGGCAGCGGCGAGGGGATCCAGCCGGACTCCAGGGTGTTCGAGGAGTAGGCGCGGGCGCCCACGGCGGTCAGCCCGAACTCCTCGCCGGCCTCCATGAACACCTCGCGCACGCGGTCGTAGTCCGCGTAGGGACCCCACAGCTCCAGCCCGGGGGCGCCGGCCATGCCGTGGCGCAGGGTGCGCACGGGCGTGCCGCCCACGTCCATCGTGCTCATGTGGAAGAACTTCAGCTTCTCCACCGGGCCGCCGTTGACCTTCTCGATCACGTCCCAGGCGCGCGGGCCCTGGATCTGCAGCCGCCAGAACTCGCGCGTGACGGCCTTGCCCATGGGGCGGGAGGGCGAGCGCCGGTCCACGGTGAGCTCCACGTCGTAGCCGCCGGTCTCGGCGTGGAAGGTGATCCAGTCGGTGACGGGCGCGCGGCCGACGTAGGTGTACTGCTCCTCCTCGTCGTGGAAGAGGATGCCGTCGCCGATGACGTACCCGGCGGGGGTGACGGGCACGATCTGCTTGGCCCGGTCCACGGGGAAGTCCTCGAGCGAGTTGATCGCCACGCGGGAGAGCAGCCGGTGGGCGTCCCTGCCGCGGATGATGAGGTTGTCCATGTGGTGGCTCTGGTCGAACATGACGGCGGCGTGCCGCCAGGCCGCCACCTCGTCCCGCCAGTTGGTGAACTCGGGGGCCACCACGGGATAGACGTATGCGCCCGTCCTCGCGTTGCGCATGAGCTCCACGGGGTTGCCCGCCGCGTCCAGCACGTCCTGCAGGGTCTTCTTCTCCGCCATGACTGTCTCCTCGGGTCGTCCGGCGGGCGACCGCGATCGCCGCACCGCCAATACCTCTGAGCATAGGTATTGGGGTGTGATCCACGCAACAGTCCTTCGCCGGCCGGGAGCGATCGGGAGGGGGTCGGGAACGGTCTGGGAACGGCCCGGGAACGCCGACGGCCGCCCACGGTCCCGGGGGAACCGTGGGCGGCCGTCGGACGGGCTCAGCACTCCGGCAGGTTCACCGCCACGTTGACGGCCAGGCCGCCGCGCGAGGTCTCCTTGTACTTGGTCTTCATGTCCCGGCCGGTGTCCCGCATGGTCTTGATCGCCTCGTCCAGCGTCACCCGGTGGCTGCCGTCCCCCGCCAGCGCGAGCCGCGCGGCGTTGATGGCCTTCACCGAGGCGATGGCGTTGCGCTCGATGCACGGGATCTGGACGAGACCGGCGATCGGGTCGCAGGTCAGGCCCAGGTTGTGCTCCAGGCCGATCTCGGCGGCGTTCTCCACCTGCTCCGGGGTGCCCCCGAGGACGGCGCACAGGGCGCCGGCCGCCATGGAGCAGGCCGAGCCGACCTCGCCCTGGCAGCCCACCTCGGCGCCGGAGATGGAGGCGTTGCGCTTGAACAGCGTGCCGATCGCCCCGGCGGTGAGCAGGAACTCCACCACCGCGTCGTCGTCGCAGTCCCGGAACCGGTCGAAGTAGTGCAGCACCGCCGGGATGATCCCGGCCGCCCCGTTGGTGGGGGCGGTGACCACCCGGCCGCCCGAGGCGTTCTCCTCGTTGACGGCCAGGGCGTACAGGTTGACCCACTCCATGGCCCACAGGGCGTCCTTGTCGTCCCCGGCCGCCTCCTGCTCCTCGAGCCGGCGGCGCAGCCCCGGCGCCCGCCGGCGGGCCTGCAGCCCGCCGGGCAGCGTCTCCTCCGTGCGGCTGCAGCCGCGCTCCACGCACTCCCTCATGACGTCCCAGACGGTCAGCAGCGCCGTCCGGATCTCCTCGGCGCTGTGCCGGGTGAGCTCGTTGGCGTGCATCACCTCGGCCACGGACAGCCCGTGCGCGCGGCACTGCTGCAGCAGCTCGGCGCCGCTGCCGAAGGGGTACGGCTCGGGCGCCTCCGGGGCGGCGGGCTCGGGGTCGGCCAGGTCCTCGGCCGTCACCACGAAGCCGCCGCCCACGGAGTAGTACTCCTGCTCGGCCAGCACGGCACCGTCCGCCCCGAGGGCGGCGATGCGCATGCCGTTCGGGTGCGCCGGCAGGGACTTGCGCCGGTGGAGCACCACGTCGGCGTCCTTGTCGAACGCCACCTCGTGCGTCCCGCCGAGGCGGAGCCGGCCGGAGTCGATGGCCTCGACCACGATCCGCGGCGCCGCCTCGGCGTCGACCGTCTCCGGGTCGTGGCCCGCCAGCCCCAGCACGACGGCGGCGTCCGAGCCGTGCCCGATGCCGGTGGCCCCCAGGGAGCCGAACAGCTCGGCCTTCACCCGGGTGACCTCCGGCAGCAGGCCGGACTCGTCCAGCCCCCGCGTGAACATCCGCGCTGCGCGCATGGGCCCGACGGTGTGGGACGACGACGGCCCCAGACCGATGGAGAACAGGTCAAGAACGCTCAGGGTCACAGGACCTCCTCGTGGCAGTACTCCTCGCTCGCGTCCAGGATCCAGCGTACGAGGTAGTCCGCGAAGGACGCACGGGGGTAGACGCGGAATCCACCCTCGGCGTAGCGGTGCAGGACCACCGGCACCGGGCCGAGCTGGGTGACGACGGCCGTGCCGACCGCGAAGGCCCGCGGGTGCAGGTCCACGTGGCAGCCCTTCTCCAGGACCTGGCGGGCCCGCGGGCCCGTCAGCTCGAGGATGGTGCGGTTGGCGGACAGGTCCACGGCCTGGCCCGGCAGCCCCTCGAGGGCCTGCTCCAGGGCGTCGGTGTCCCCGGGGGCCTGCTCGCGGGAGACGTCCACGGCGAGGAACTCGTCCGGGGACATCCACACCACGTGCTGGCCGAGCGGGTCGCCCGAGACCTGGCCGACGCCGGTGGGCAGCGGCAGCCCGAGCACCTTCTCCAGGGCCTCGGCGGACGGCGTGCCCGGCCGGGCCCGCAGGCCGGCCTGGACGGCGAACGCGAGTTCCTGCAGCGCCACGGCGCCCTCGGAGCGCTCGCCCAGGCCCGCCATCTCGGCGGCCAGGTGGGCCGCCGGGGACTGGCGGCGGCCGGTGGCCGCGCCGCGGGGGGCAGGAGCCGGCGTGGCGTCCCGCGTGGTCTGCACCTTCTCAGCGGTCAGGGTGTTCTCAGCCATCACGACGGCTCCCTTCGGGGTCAAACAGGATGGGGGAAGTGATCTCGACGTCGACCGTGCCGTCGCCGAACGGCGACTTCACGATCTCGCCGAGCCGGTTGCGCCCGTTGTCCACGAGCGCCAGCCCGAACGTCCGGCCCAGGGCGGCCGAGTGGTAGGACGAGGTCACGTGGCCGATCATCGGCACCGGTCCCGCCTCGGGCGTGATCGCGGTCTCGGCGGCGACCAGCTGGGCGCCCTCCTCGAGCCGCGTGGTGCGGTCCACCGGCAGCACGCCCACGAGGTGGCGGCGGTCCGGACGGGCCGAGTACGGGCGGGAGTAGGAGCGCTTGCCCACGAAGTCCTTGACCGTCGAGACGGCCCACTCCATGCCGGCGTCCTGCGGGGTGACGGTGCCGTCCGTGTCCTGGCCGATGATGATCAGCCCCTTCTCGGCGCGCAGCACGTGCATGGTCTCGGTGCCGTACGGGGTGATCCCGAACTCGGCGCCGGCCTCGGCCACGGCCTCCCACGTGGAGAGCCCGTAGAACGCCTCCACGTTGACCTCGAAGGCGAGCTCGCCGGAGAACGAGATCCGGCAGATGCGCGCCGGGGTCCCGTTGGCCAGCGTGGTCTCGCGGAAGGCCATGAACGGGAACGCCTCGTTGGAGACGTCCAGCTCGGGGGCCAGCTTGGCGATGACGGCGCGGGACTTCGGCCCCACGACGGCGATCGTGCTCCACTGCTCGGTCACCGAGGTGAAGACGACGTCCAGCTCCGGCCACTCCGTCTGGTGCCACTCCTCCAGCCAGTCCAGCACCTTCGCGGCGCCGCCCGTGGTGGTGGTCATGAAGTAGCGGTCCTCGGCCAGGCGCAGGGTCACGCCGTCGTCGAAGAGCATGCCGTCCGGGGTGCACATCAGGCCGTAGCGGCCCATGCCGACCTTGAGCTTCTTGAAGCCGTTGGTGTAGATGCGGTTGAGGAACTCGCCCGCGTCCGTCCCGCGGATCTCGATCTTGCCCAGGGTCGTGCCGTCCAGGAAGCCGACCGACTCGCGCACGGCCTTGCACTCGCGCAGCACGGCCGCGTCCATGTCCTCGCCCGGCTGCGGGTAGTACCACGGCCGCTTCCACTGGCCCACGTCCTCGAACTCCGCACCGTGGGCCACGTGCCAGGGGTGGATCGAGGTCACGCGCGCGGGGTCGAACAGCTCACCGCGACGGCGGCCGGCCACGGCCGCGAAGGCGACCGGCGTGAACGGGGCCCGGAACGTGGTGGTGCCCACCTCGCCCAGGTCCGGCTCGTTCAGGGCGGCGGCGATGACGCCGATGGCGTTCACGCCGCTGGTCTTGCCCTGGTCGTTGGCCGTGGAGATGGAGGTGTAGCGCTTGACGTGCTCCACGGAGCGCATCCCGGCGCCCGTGGCGCGCAGCACGTCCGCCACGGTCTGGTCGCGCTGCAGGTCCACGAAGTGGGTCCGCCAGTCACGGGCCTCGCCCTCGAGGCCCGGCACCAGCCACAGCGGGCGGACCGGCCCGGACTCCGCGGCCGGCGCCTGCGGGACGCGGACCTCGGCCGAGTACCCGGTGCGGCCGGCGGCCTCGCCGCCGGCGGCCGCGCCCTCGGCGAGGACCCCGGCCAGCGTGTAGGTGCCGTTGAGGGAACCGGCGGTCTGCTGGTCCTTCACCGGGGCGGCGGGCACGAAGGCCGCGATGTCCTGGTCCCAGCGCAGCCGGCCCTGGCGCTGGCTGTGCAGGTGCACCACCGGGGTGAAGCCCCCGGCCACGGCCAGCAGGTCGGTGGAGATGCGCTCGGTCTCCCCGGCGAGCTGGCCGGCGTCGTCGAGCGGGGCCACGGTGACGGCGCTGACGCGGCCGGCCGGGCCCTCGCCCTCGGTGTCCACCACGGCGGCACCGAAGATGCCGCGCACCCCGGTGGCCTCCAGGACCTCGAGGGCCACGGTGGAGGCCTCCGGGCGGGAGTCCACGACGGCGGCGACGCCCACGCCGGCGGCGTGGAGGTCCTCGACCAGCTGGTAGGCGCTGTCGTTGGTCGTGGCCACCGTGACGTTCGTCCCGGCCGCCGCGGCGTACCGGTTCAGGTAGGTGCGCACGGCGCCGGCGAGCATGATGCCCGGGCGGTCGTTGTTGGCGAACACGAGCGGGCGCTCGTGGGCGCCGGTGGCCAGGACCACCTGCAGGGCCCGGATGTGCCAGATCCGCTGCCGGGACACCCCGGGGCGCTCGCGCGCCGGCAGGTGGTCGGTGCGGTGCTGCACGGCGACGACGAAGTTGGCGTCGTAGCTGCCGAAGGCGGTGGTGCGCGGCAGGTAGGTGAAGTCCTCGCCGGCCTGGGCCTCGGACAGGGCGGAGTCCACCCAGTCCAGGGCGTCCACGCCGTCCACGGTCTCCCCGCGGCCGGAGAGCAGCGAGCCGCCGGCGGCCGGCTGGTCGTCCAGCAGCATGGTGCGGGCCCCGGTGCGGGCGGCCTCGCGGGCGGCGGCCAGGCCGGCCGGGCCGGCGCCGACGACCAGCACGTCGGTGTGGACGTACTTGTGGTCGTAGACGGCCTCGTCCTTGCGGGGGTCCAAGACGCCGAGCCCGGAGAGGTACGTGGCCTCCAGGCCGTCGGTGAGCTCCACGGTGGTGGCCGGGAGCATGGACTCGTCCACGTGGCCGGGGAAGCGGGCGGAGACGGTGGCGAGGGCGTTGGGCTCCTCGACGCCGGCGGCCAGGATGCCCCGCGGGCGGCCCAGGTACATGGACTGGCCGCAGTCGAGGCGGCCGGCGGCCACGAGGGCACTGGCCAAGGTGTCGCCGTGCAGGCCGGTGTACTGCTGGCCGTCCACGGTGAAGGTGATCTCGCGGGAGCGGTCGATCGAGTGTCCGACCGCCCGTCCGGCGTCGAGTCGTGCGGTGCTCACAGGGTGCCTCCCTTGGGGCTCGAAGGGCTGGTGGCGGTGGCGTGGGTCGCCTCCGCGGGGATGTCGGGCCGGGGTTCGCCGACGCGGTAGGTGGCGGTGAACTCGTAGGTCCAGGTGTCGCGCAGGGCGTTGAACCACTTGCGGCAGCCGGCGGAGTGCTGCCACCGCTCGGCGAACAGGCCCTTCGGGTTGTCGCGGTAGAACAGGTACTCGGCCCAGCCGCGGTCGTCCAGGCTGTGGGGGTCCTCGGGGTAGGCGATGTGCGCCTGGCCCCCGTAGTGGAACTCGATCTCGTCGCGCGGCCCGCACTCGGGGCAGGGGATGGAAAGCATGGGTGGCTCCTCGGTGTCTCAGTGGGCCACGGCGGCGGCGCCGTGCTCGTCGATGAGGTGTCCGGTCTCGAAGCGGTCCAGCGCGAACGGGGCGTTCAGCGGGTGGGCCTCACCGGTGGCGATGGTGTGGGCGAAGGTGAATCCGGAGGCGGGGGTGCCCTTGAACCCGCCGGTGCCCCAGCCGCAGTTGACGTAGAGCTCGTCGATCGGGGTGGTGGAGACGATCGGGGACGCGTCGAACGTCGTGTCCACGATGCCGCCCCAGGTCCGCAGCAGGTGCGCCCGGGCGAAGATCGGGAAGAGCTCGACGGCGGCCGCCAGCTGCTCCTCGACCACGTGGAACGCGCCGCGCTGGCCGTAGCCGTTGTAGGAGTCGATGCCCGCGCCCATGACCAGCTCGCCCTTGTGCGCCTGGGAGACGTACACGTGCACGTGGTTGGACATCACCACGGTCGGGTGCACCGGCTCGAACAGCTCGGACACCAGGGCCTGCAGCGGGTGCGAGGAGATCGGCAGCCGGAACCCGGCCAGGTCCGCCAGGACCGAGGAGTGGCCGGCCGCGGCCAGGCCCACCTTGCCGGCGTTGATGCGCCCGCGGGTGGTCTCGACGCCGACGACGCGGTTGCCGTCCTTGACGAAGCCGGTGACCTCGCAGTTCTGGATGATGTCCACGCCCATCTCGTCGCACTTGCGGGCGAAGGCCCACGCCACGTGGTCGTGCTTGGCGATGCCGGCGCGCGGCTGGTAGGTGGCGCCCATGACCGGGTAGCGGATGTCGTCCCCGGTGTTGATGATCGGGCACAGCTCCTTGACCTGCTGCGGGTCCAGCCACTCGGCGTCCACGCCGTTGAGGACGTTGGCGTTGACGCGGCGCTTGGACTCGCGCACGTCCTGCAGGGTGTGGGCCAGGTTCATCACGCCGCGCTGGGAGAACAGGAAGTCGTAGTCCAGTTCCTCCGGCAGGCCCTCCCACAGCTTGAGGGAGTGCTCGTAGATGGCCGCGGACTCGTCCCACAGGTAGTTCGAGCGGATGATCGTGGTGTTGCGGGCCATGTTGCCGCCGGCCAGCCAGCCGCGCTCGAGGATGGCGATGTTGGTCATGCCGTGCCGCGAGGCGAGGTAGTAGGCGGTGGCCAGGCCGTGGCCGCCGCCGCCGACGATGACGGCGTCGTAGCTGGACTTCGGCTCGGGGTTGCGCCAGAGGAAGTCGGGGTGCTCGGGAAGCAGGTCAGCCATTGGTCAGGCTCCCATCGGGTCGAGGTTCGGGTACAGGGGGTGGGTGGTGGCCAGGGCGGTGACGCGGTCGCGCAGGCCGGCCAGGACGGTGTCGGGGACCTCGGTGCCGTTGGCGGCGGCGGTGGCCCCGGCGACCAGGGTGGCGGCGATGATCTCGGCGACCTCGGTGAAGGCGGCCTCGCCGAACCCGCGGGTGGCCAGGGCCGGGGTGCCGATCCGCAGCCCGGAGGTGACCATCGGCGGGCGCGGGTCGAACGGGACCGCGTTGCGGTTGATGGTGATCTCCACCTGCGCCAGCAGGTCCTCGCCCTGCCGGCCGTCCAGGGACGAGTCGCGCAGGTCCACCAGCACCAGGTGCACGTCGGTGCCCCCGGTCAGCACGGTGATCCCGTGCCCGGCCACGTCCTCGGCGGTGAGCCGCTCGGCCAGGATCCGCGCCCCGGCCAGGGTCCGGGCCTGCCGGTCGGCGAACGCCTGGCCGGCGGCGATCCGGAACGCGACCGCCTTGCCGGCGATCACGTGCTCCAGCGGCCCGCCCTGCTGGCCGGGGAACACCGCGGAGTTGACCTTCTTGGCGATCTCGGCGTCGTTGGTCAGGATGATCCCCCCGCGCGGGCCGGCCAGGGTCTTGTGCGTGGTGGAGGTCACCACGTGGGCGTGCGGGACCGGGTTCGGGTGCAGCCCGGTGGCCACCAGCCCGGCGAAGTGGGCCATGTCCACCATCAGGTACGCCCCGACCTCGTCGGCGATCGCCCGGAACGCGGCGAAGTCCAGCTGGCGGGGGTAGGCCGACCAGCCGGCCACGATCAGCTTCGGCCGGTGCGCCCGGGCCAGGGCGGCGACCTGGTCCATGTCCACCCGGTGGGTGGCCTCGTCCACCCCGTAGGCGACGATGTCGTAGAGCCGGCCGGAGAAGTTCAGGCGCATCCCGTGGGTCAGGTGCCCGCCGTGGGCCAGGTCCAGGCCCAGCACCGTGTCCCCGGGACGGATCAGCGCGTGCATCACCGAGGCGTTGGCCTGGGCCCCGGAGTGCGGCTGGACGTTGGCGAAGCCCGCCCCGAACAGGGCCTTGGCCCGCTCGATCGCGATCGTCTCGATCGCGTCCACGTGCTCGCACCCGCCGTAGTACCGCTTGCCCGGGTAGCCCTCGGCGTACTTGTTCGTCAGCACCGAGCCCTGGGCGGCCATCACCGCCGCGGCCGTGTGGTTCTCCGAGGCGATCATCTCCAGGCCCGAGCGCTGCCGGTCAAGCTCGGCATCGATCAGCCCGGCCACCTCCGGATCCAGCTCCCCCAGCGACCGCGTCAACTCCGCCGGAACGGCCACGGTGCCCAGTGCAGACTGCGTCATGGTTACTCCTCGTAGATCTGTTGTCGAAGACTGATATATCAATCTGCGACTCAGAGTATGATGTGGATCACAGGGCGTCAACCCCCTGACCAGAACTCCCGGATTGGAGCACCCATGAGCACCCGGCTCGACGTCGCACCGACCAGCACCTCCCTGGCCGACCAGGCCTACCAAGCGATCCGCGACCGCCTGATCATGCTGGACATCGCCCCCGGCGAGCCCATCAACGAGGGCCGGCTCTCCGAGGAGTTCGGCTTCGGCCGCACCCCCGTCCGCGAGGCCCTCAAGCGCCTGGAGACGGACCACCTCGTGGCCTCGTTCCCGCGCCGGGGCACGTTCGCCACCACGGTGGACATCACGGAGCTGGCGGCGATCTCCGAGGTCCGCCAGCTCCTCGAGCCACTGGCCGCCCGCAAGGCCGCGCTCAACACCAACGAGGCGGTCCGGGACCAGCTGCGCGAGGTCTCCGCGGCCCTCGAGTCCCTGGACTCCCTCGAGGCAGGCCGGGGCCGGCGGGAACTCATGGAGTACGACCTCGAGGTGCACCGGCTCATCTACCGGGCCGCGGGCAACCACCACCTGCAGGAGCCGCTGATCCGGTTGGACAACCTGGCCACCCGCATCTGGTGCGTGGTCCTGGACCGGCTGCCCTCGGTGCAGGACCACATCGTGGAGCACCGGGACCTCATCCAGGCCATCCTCGAGGGCGACGCCGACCGCGCGGCCCGGCTGGCCGCCGACCACGTGGGCCACTTCGAGTCCATGGTGCGCGCGGCCCTCTAGGCCCGACGGCGGCGCCCGCCCCGCCGGCCGCAGGCCCACGGGCCGGCGTCGAGCGCCGGCGTCAGGTGTCGGTGCGCAGCAGCGCCACCCGGACGGCCACGTGCAGGGGGAAGACGTCGCCGCCCTCCCGCGGGTCCTCGCCGAGCAGCTCGAAGCACTTGGCCAGCCGCTTGTGGAGGGTCTGGCGCTCGACGTGCAGGCGTGCCGCCGCGCCCGTGGCGTGGCATCCGGTGTCCAGCCAGCGGCCCAGCGTCTCCACCAGTGCCGTCCCGTGCCGCCGGTCCCAGTCCTGGACCCGCCCCAGGGCGGCCCGCACCTGCACGGGGACGAAGTCCTCCGCCTCCAGCCGGGCGGCCACCCGGGCCGCGAAGCGGGCCGAGACGTCCACCACCCCCGGGTCGTCCCCGCCCTCCTCCAGCAGGGCGCGGGCCTCGAGGAAGGACTCGTGGGCGTCGATCCCGTCCCACACCAGGGGGCCGACGGCGCAGCGCACCGGGAGCCCGTCGACCGCCGCGCGCAGCGCGGAGACCACGGCGGCCCGCCGGCGCGGGGGCTCGCCCTCGCCGAGCGGGACCAGCACGGCCCGCCCCCGCCCCCACTGGGTGCCGGCCCCCACGGGGATCGCGCGCCGCAGCACCGTCTCGTGGGCCGACGTCGGGCCGAGCGTCCAGCCGACCACCACGCAGGCCGGCCCGCGCGGCACGGCCGTGCCGGCCCAGAGCCGCTCCACGGCGTCCCGGGGGGCGCCGTCCAGGACCGCCCGCATGAGCCGCACCTCGGCCACCTGGTCCGCCGAGGGCCGGAAGGACTGGACGAGCGCGAGGGCCAGCACCTCGGCCAGCCGGCTCGCGGCCGCCGCGAGCACGTCCTCGGCCGTGACCGCGGACGCGATCCGCAGCCGGGCGGCCACGTGGCCGGCCACGATGACCCCCGCCTCCTGCACCACCCGGTCGCCATCCGTACCACCCTCCACGCCCCCGCCCAGGTCCTCCTCCGGCTCGCCGCCCGGACCGGGCTCCCCCGCGGCGTGCTGCACCTCGCCGCCGGGCCCGATGAGGGACACGCGTGCCCGCAGGGACTCGGCCGCCAGGCGCAGGACCTCCGGCAGGTCCGGGCCGTGGACCGAGATGTGCTCGGCGATCCGGTGGGAGAGGTCGTCCACCACGGAGCGGACCCGCGCCTGGCGGTTCACGATGGCGCTGTTGAGCTCCTCCGCGATGTCCACGAAGCGCACGGTCCGGCGCAGCTCCACGAGGGTCAGCCCGGCGGCCTCCGCCTCGGCCGCGAGCACCTCCACGTCGGCCGGCTCCCACCGCGCGGTCTCCACGGCCAGCGCGGCCACGCCACGGGCCGCCAGGGACCGGACGTACGCCCGGCGCTCCGGGGCAGCGAGGGAGGACAACTGGGCGCCCCCCGTGAGCAGCACCTCGCCGCCGCGCAGCAGCGGGGCGATCTCGAGCACCTCGCTCGAGTGCACCCAGCGGACCTCGCGCCCCAGCCCCCCGGGGGCGGCGCAGCGCAGGACCGGCTGGGCGGCGGAGAGGGCGGGGAAGCCCATGGCCTCCTGCAACGTGAGCATGCTGACCCCTGACAGTCTGTCCCGCGATCGGGCACCCAGAGTAGACAGGGTGAATATAGTCTGTGACCCGTCTCACACCTACGCTGGATCCGACCGATCCCCCCTCGAGAATCGAGACCACCATGAGTGCACCCGCCTCATCGCAGGACCACGATGCGATCGAAGAGGTCCTCCAGCCGATCCCGGAGTCGCACCGGACGCGCAAGCTCTCCGGGCAGTTCTGGATCTGGGCCGGCGCGAACGTCGCCCCCATCAACTGGATCCTCGGCGCCCTCGGCATCCAGCTCGGCCTGGGCCTGGCCGACACCCTCATCGTCCTGGTCGCCGGCAACGTGATCGGCATGCTCGGCTTCGGCTTCTTCGTCCTGCTCGGCCAGCGCACCGGCGCCACCGGCATGCTGCTCGCCCGCGGCGCCTTCGGCCGCCGCGGCGCCTACCTCCCCGCGGCCATCCAGGCGACGATCGCCATCGGCTGGTCCGCCGTCAACACGTGGGTCATCCTGGACCTGATCATGGCCATGTTCGGCACGATCGGCTGGGTGGACCCCACCCAGCCCAACATGGCCTGGAAGATCGGCACGGCCGCCGTGATCATGGCGATCCAGGTCGCCATCTGCTACCGCGGCTACGGTGCCATCTCCAAGTTCGAGCGGCTGACCATGCCCCCGACCATCCTCGTGCTGGTCGCGATGTCCGTGGTCGCCTGGACCCAGCTGGACATCGACTGGTCCTACGTCGGCCCGCCGGGCGCCGTGCTGGAGGGCATGCCGCGCATCGCCGCCATGTCCTCGATCATGACCGCCATCGGCATCGGCTGGGGCATCGGCTGGTTCACCTACGCGCCGGACTACTCCCGGTTCGTCTCCCGCTCCGTCCCGCCAGTGAAGCTCTACCTCGTCAGCGTGCTCGGCCAGTTCATCCCCGTCGTCTGGCTCGGCGTCCTGGGCGCCAGCCTCGCCACCCGCAACGGCAGCGCCGACCCCGGCGAGCTGATCGTCTCCAGCTTCGGCGTCCTGGCGGTCCCCGTGATCCTGCTGGTCATCCACGGCCCGATCGCCACGAACATCATCAACCTGTACACCTTCGGCGTGGCCGTGCAGGCGCTGGACATCAACGTCTCCCGCAAGAAGATCTCCATCATCGTGGGCTGCCTGTCCATGTCCGCCGTCATCGCGTTCCTCTTCGCCTCGGACTTCGCCCACCTGCTCCACAACTGGATCATCGCCATCGCCGCCTGGGTGGCGACGTGGGGCGGCATCATGGCCGTGCACTACTTCGTCTTCGAACGCCGTCACCGGGACTTCTCCTACCTGTTCCACGCTCCGCGGAACACCATGCTCAAGGCCGTCAACCCGGCCGCGATGATCGCCTTCGCCGGCGGGATCGTCATGACGTGGATGTGCATGTACGGCTCCTTCCCGGCCCTGCAGGGCCCCATCGCCACCGCCGTCGGGGGGATCGACTTCTCCTGGCTGGCCGGCACGGTGACCGCCGCGGGCCTGTATTTCGTCCTCGGGCTGCGGAGGTTCCGCGACCGGATCGACGCCGGTGTCCCGCTGGGCCTGAAGCCCACGGTCAGCGACGAGGAGGCCGCCCTGCGCCAGGCGGTGGACGGCCCCCTCGAGGACGCCCCCGCGGTGCCGGCTGCCCCCGCCGCGCTCGCCGCGGAGGCACCCCTGGTGGCCGTGGCCGACGCCGGCCCGGGCGCCGGCGCGGGCGGCGCCCCGGGGGTCGAGGACCAGGCCGCGCCCTCCCGCGCGACCACCCCCCTCCCCTGACCCCCATCCCCCCACCACCTCGCGGGCCGGTGCGCCCGGGACCCCACGTCCCGGCCGCACCGGCCCGCCGCACGTCTCCGCCATCTCCCGCCCGCGCCTCGACCACGACCCTTGACTGTGACGACAATCACTGCGACGATCGGTGCAACTTAGTTGCCTTCAATGCAACAGCGGCAGGGAATCGCCGCCGCGCCAGCCACCATCCCCCGGCACCGCGCCGGGCCGATCAAGGGGCCTCCATGCCACACCGTTCCCATCCCCCCACGGACCTCACCACGGACACGACCCCCCGCACCGAGGAGCCGGCACCGCCGGCGCCCGGACCCGACGGGAGCTCCCCGGCCACGGGAGCCGAGCGCACCGTGGACCTCCCCCGCTTCCGGGGACGGCTCATCCCCCAGCTGGACCGGGTCATCATCATGGTCCTGCCGCCCGTGCTGATCATCGCCGCCGTCGCCGCGGTGACCGCGAACCCGGAGGGGACCGCGGGCCTGATCAACCGCCTGCGCACCTTCGTGACCGGCGGCTTCACCTGGTGGTTCGTGCTGTACTCGCTCGTCGCCGTGGTCGTCTGCCTGTGGCTGTGCTTCAGCCGGCTCGGCCGCATCCGCCTCGGCGGCCCCCAGGCCCGGCCCGAGCACAGCAAGTTCGCGTGGTACTCCATGCTCTTCGCCTGCGGCCAGGGCATCGGCCTGATCTTCTGGTCCCTCGCCGAGCCGATCATGCTGCGCGAGGAGACCCCCGTCATCCCCACCGGGGCCAATCCCGGCGAGGGCGGACTGGTCTGGACCTACTTCCACTGGGGCCTGACGGCCTGGGCCATGTACTGCGTCGTCGCCATCTGCCTCGCCTACTCCCACCACAACCTGGGCAAGACGCTCACGTTCCGGGAGGCGACCGTGGACCTGCTGCCGGCCCGCGCCCAGCGCCCGGCCGGCGTCGTGATCGAGCTGCTGGCCATCATCGCCACCGTGCTGGGCTTGGCCACCTCCTTCGGCTTCGCGGCCATGCAGTTCTCCTCCGGCGCCACGAACATCCTGCCGCTCGAGGCCGGCCCCGGCGTGTGGGCCATCGTCATCGTGGCCCTGGGCGGCCTCACCGCCGTCTCGGCGTTCCTGGGCGTCAACAAGGGCATGAAGCGGGTCAGCGAGCTGAACTCGATCCTCAGCATCGTCCTCGTGGTCGGCGTGTTCGCCCTCGGCCCCACCGTCTACATCCTGTCCAACATGTCCCAGACCTTCGGCTCCTTCATCGCCCACTTCGTGCCGATGAGCTTCTGGACCGGCGCCGAGACCACGGGTGCCCCGCTGGCCCAGTGGCAGGACAGCTGGAACGGCTGGTGGACCGTGTTCATCTGGTGCTGGGTCATCGCCTTCTCGCCCTTCGTGGCCGGCTTCATCGCCCGGATCTCCCGTGGCCGCACCATCCGCGAGTTCGTGCTCGGCGTGACGATCATCCCCTCCCTCATCGTCATGGTGTGGGTCGCCGTCATCGGCTCGGCCGGCATCCACTACGACAACGAGTCCGGGCAGATCTCCGCCGACGTCGCCGAGGACACCTCCACGGCGCTGTTCTCCATGCTCGAGATGGTCCCGTGGATCGGCACGCTGCTGGTGATCGTGGCGACCGTCCTGGTGGCCACCTACTACGTCACGAGCCTGGACTCCGGGACCTACGCCCTGGCCGAGTTCGTCTCCGCCCCCAAGAAGTCCGGGCCCTGGTTCCGCGTGGTGCTGGTGGCCAGCATTGCCACGGTCGCCCTCGTGCTGCTGTCCATCGGCGGCGTGAACGCCGTGGACACGGTCCAGACCGGCACGATCATCGGCGGGTTCCCGTTCTCCTTCGTGATCATCCTGATGATCATCAACCTCGTCCGCCGCCTGAAGGCCCGGGACGCCGAGACGCGCCGGCTCGAGAAGGAGATCAACGACCCGGAGCCGCGGCCCGAGGACGCGTTCTGCGACGAGCACGGCATCCCCCAGGTGGACCCGCGGCGCGGCGTGGGCCCCGGCACGCTCGTCCCCCCGCAGGACCTGGACACCCACCCCCGCGGCCGCACCGCCGCCCGCCCCGCCCGAGAGGACACCACCCCATGAGCACCCCCCAGACCACCGCCGCCCCGGGCCCCTCCACCGCCGGGGAGGAGGTGCGGCTGGCCCACCTCGACGCCCACGCCTACCGGGACTGGGCGGCCTCCGGGGAGGCCACCGTCATCATCCCGGCCGGGGCGTTCGAGCAGCACGGCCCGCACCTGCCGCTGGGCACGGACGCGATCCTGTCCACCGCGATCGCCGAGGCCATGGCCCGGCGGATCGGGGCCAAGGTGGCCGAGCCGTTCACCTACGGGTACAAGTCGCAGCAGAAGTCCGGCGGCGGCAACCACCTGGCCGGCACCATCAGCCTGGACGCCACGGCGGTGATCGCCATGACCCGCTGCCTCGTGGCCGGGTTCCTGTCCCAGGGCATCCGGAACGTGGTGATCCTCAACGGCCACTACGAGAACTACCAGTTCCTCTACGAGGGCGTGGACCTGGCCCTGGCCGACCTCGGCATCGGCCCGGGCGACGACCAGTGCGCCCTGCTGCTGTCCTACTGGGACTTCGTCACGGACGAGACGCTCGCCACCGTCTACCCGCAGGGCTTCCCCGGCTGGGCGATCGAGCACGGCGGGGTCCTGGAGACCTCGCTGCTGCTGCACCTGCGCCCGGAGCTCGTGGCGATGGACCGCGCCGTGAGCCACCCGCCGGCCGAGCCCCCGCGGTTCGACCGCCTGCCCGTCGTGCCGGGCCGGACCCCGGCCACGGGCTGCCTGTCCGCCCCGGACGGCTCCGACGCCGCCAAGGGCCGCCTGCTGTTCGAGCAGGTGGTGGCCGACCTCGCGGCCGACGTCGCCGGGGAGCTGGGCGCCGCCGTCGGGCCCGCGGGGAACGCCTCGCGGGCCACCTCGGCAGGCCCCTCCGCGGCCGCCGTCGGGGCGGGCGCGAACATGCCCGTTTCCGCCTCTTGACGAAACGTGAAACACATCACACACTGAATGCAACCCAGTTGCATCGAATGCAACGCGACCGCCGGGATGGCCGCCGCACGGGACCCCGAACCGCCGCTCCGCGGCAACAGAACACCAGCCTCCAGAGGAGACAACCATGACGACCATCCCCGCCAACTCCGTCGCCGAGCTCGAGCGCCTGAAGACCCTCCACAACGGCGAGAAGCAGCAGCTGACCTTCTCGGACGCCGAGTTCGAGCGCCGCCTGGCCGGCCTGCGCCAGATCATGGCCGCCAAGGGCCTGGACGCGGTCATCCTGACCAGCTACCACGGCATCAAGTACTACTCGGACTTCCTCTACACCACCTTCGGCCGCAACTACGGCCTGGTCGTGACCCAGGACCAGTCCGTCACCGTCACTGCCAACATCGACGCGGGCATGCCGTGGCGCACCAGCTACGGCGACAACATCGTCTACACCGACTGGCAGCGCGACAACTTCTACTTCGGCCTGCAGGAGGCCCTGCGCCGCGCCGGCGTCTCGGCGAAGCGCATCGGCGTGGAGGACGACGCCCTGCCGCTGATGGTGCGCCAGCGCATCCAGGACGCCTTCCCGGGCGCCGAGCTCACCGACGTCTCCCAGGACGCCATGCGCCAGCGCATGATCAAGTCCGCCGAGGAGATCGAGGTCATCAAGCACGGTGCGCGCATCGGCGACCTGGGCGGCGAGGCCATCAAGGCCGCCATCCGCGAGGGCATCACCGAGTACGAGGTCGCCCTCATCGGCACCGAGGCCATGGTCCACGAGATCGCCCGCACCTTCCCGCACCGCGAGGTCCGCGACACCTGGGTGTGGTTCCAGTCCGGCATCAACACCGACGGCGCCCACAACTGGGCCACCACCCGCAAGCTGCAGCGCGGGGACATCCTGTCCCTGAACTGCTTCCCGATGACCTCCGGCTACTACACCGCCCTGGAGCGCACCCTGTTCCTCGGCCAGCCGGACGAGGAGAGCCTGCGCCTGTGGAACATCAACGTCGAGGTGCACCGCCGCGGCCTGGAGCTCATCAAGCCGGGCGCGGTCTGCAAGGACATCGCCGCCGAGCTCAACGAGATCTACATCGGCTACGGCCTGCTGCCCAACCGCACCTTCGGCTACGGCCACTCCTTCGGCGTCCTCTCGCACTACTACGGCCGCGAGGCCGGCCTGGAGCTGCGCGAGGACATCGACACCGTGCTCGAGCCGGGCATGGTCGTCTCCATGGAGCCGATGATCACCGTCGCCGACGGCCTGCCGGGCGCGGGCGGCTACCGTGAGCACGACATCCTGGTGGTCGGCGAGGACGGTGCCGAGAACATCACCAAGTTCGGCTTCGGCCCGGAGAACAACATCATCGACGCCTGATCCACGGGCGCACGACCCTACCGAGGGGGTGGACGGACCGGCTCCCCGCCGGACCGCCCACCCCCTCGCCGTCCACCCCCTCCGGGCGCCCCGCCGGGCGTCCGGACCCACCGGGCGCCACGCCCCACGACCGAGGAGCACCATGACCCCCACGTCCGAGAACGGCGCCGAGAACGGCGCCCGCGGAGCCTCCGTGATCGTCAACGTCCTGCAGGTGATCCGGTGCTTCACGGTCGAGGAGCCGCTGCAGGGCGTCACCGAGATCGCCGCGCGGGTGGGGCTGCACAAGTCCAGCGTCTCCCGCATCCTTGCCACGCTGGAGGAGGAACACGTGGTGGAGCGGGACGAGGCCTCCCGCAAGTACCGCCTGGGGCTCGGGCTGATCGCCGTCGCCGGCCCCCTGCTGGCGAACCTCGACGTGCGCCGCGTGGCCATGGACGACCTCCAGGCGCTGGCGGAGCGCACCGGAGAGACGGCGGCGCTGGCCATCTGGGACGGCGAGGCGGCCGTGACGGTCGAGCAGATCCCCAGCCGCCAGCAGGTCAAGCACACCTCCGTGCTGGGCAGCCGGTACGCCACCGCCCTCAGCGCGAGCGTCCAGGCCTTCCTCGCCGCCGAGGACGACGAGCGCGTGCGCGCGCTCCTGGGCTCCGGCCGCATCCAGCTCGGGGACGGCTGCGGCCCGGAGGACTACCTCGCGCTACTGGCGGACGTCCGCCGCAACGGGTACGCCGTCAACCGCGGGCGGACGGCCCCCGACGAGGTGGGCGTCGCCGCCCCCGTCCACGACCATCGCGGCTGCGTGGTCGGCGCCGTGCTCGTCGCCGCCCCCGCCTACCGGGTCACCGACGAGCTGGTCCCCCGGTACGCCGAGGACTGCCGCCGCGCCGCGCGGCGGATCTCGGCGCGGCTCGGGGCGGTCGTGCCGGCCTAGCGAGGGGACCGCTCCCCCGGCGCCGCCCCGCCCCCGGGCCCGGCCCCCGGAGTCCCCGCCGGCTCAGTCCCGCGCCGACTCCGCGATCGCCCGGGCCACCGAGGCCAGGTGCTCCCGCATCGCCCGGGCCGCCGCCTCGGGGTCCCGCGCGCACACGGCCTCGATGATCGCCAGGTGCTCGGGCAACGACGTCTGGGACCGCCCCGGCCGGGCGGAGAGCCGGTACTGGAAGCGCACCGCCTGCGCCCGCAGCCGGTCGATCGTCGCGGCCGCCGTGCGCTGGTCCGCCAGCCCGATCACCGCGCCGTGCAGGTCCTTGTTGCCCTGCGCGTAGGCGGCCTGGTCGCCCTCGCGCACGGCGTCCTCCATCCGGCGGCCGATCCCGCGCAGCCGCTCGGCCTGCTCGTCGGTGACCCGCTCGGCCGCCCGGGCGGCGCACAGGGCCTCGACGGCGGCGCGCACCTCCACGATCTCCAGGGCCTCCTCGAGGGGCACGGACCGCACGCGGGCGCCCCGGTTCTGGATGCGCTCCACGAGCCCCTCCACGGTGAGCTCGCCCAGCGCGGTGCGCACGTGGCCCCGGCTGGCCCCGTAGGCCTCGGCCAGGTCCGCCTCCACGAGCCGCTGGTTCGGCACCAGCTCCCCGGCGAAGATCGCCTCGCGGATGCGCGTGGCCACCTCCGCGGCGCTCGCCCCGGTCCGGGATCGGGTTCCGGCTGCCACTGGCGCCTCCTGGACTCGTCGGTCATGATGGACTCGATTGTCAGCAATATTGTCACAGATACGCCGCGGCGGAGCCCCTCCGCCCCGACGGCCCGCCGTCCGGTCCGCCGGAGAGGGAGGACGCGTCATGGCCCCCGAGAGCCCCCGGGCAGGGACCGACCACGCCGGGACCACCCCGCCCGGCGCCACTGCCCCGGAGTCGGGCATCCGCTGCATGCTGATGCGCGGCGGGACCTCCAAGGGACTGTACGTCCTGGCCGAGGACCTGCCGGCGGACCCCCGCGAGCGCGACGCCCTGCTGCTGCGCCTCATGGGCTCCCCGGACCCGCGCCAGGTCGACGGCCTCGGCGGGGCACACCCGCTGACCAGCAAGGTCGCGGTGGTCTCCGCCCGGCCCGACGGCGGCGTGGACTACCTCTTCCTCCAGGTCGCGGTGGACGAGGCGCTCGTGACGGACCGGCAGAACTGCGGCAACATCCTCGCCGGGGTGGGCCCCTTCGCGATCGAGCGCGGCCTGGTGCCCGCCGCGGAGGGGACGACGACGGTGCGCATCCACATGGTCAACACCGGATCCGAGGCGATCGCCACGGTCTCCACCCCCGGCGGCCGGGTCACCTACGCCGGCGAGGCGGAGATCGCCGGGGTGCCCGGCACCGCGGCGCCGGTGGTCCTGGACCACCGGGACACCGCCGGTTCCAGCTGCGGCGCCCTGTTCCCCACCGGCCACCGCGTCGACACCCTCGCCGGGGTGGAGGTGACGTGCGTGGACAACGGGATGCCCGTCGTCGTGGTGGAGGCCGCCGCGCTGGGCGTGGACGGCACCGAGGACCCGGCCGCGCTGGAGGCCGACGCCCAGCTGTGCGCCGCGGTCGAGGCGGTGCGGCTGGAGGCCGGCCGGGCCATGGGACTGGGCGACGTCGCGGACGCCACGGTGCCCAAGGTCTGCCTCGTCTCCCCCGCCCGCCACGGCGGCACGTTCGGCACCCGCTGCTTCATCCCGCGGCGCGTCCACGAGGCGATCGGCGTCTTCGCCGCGGCCTCGGCGGCGGTCGCGTGGGCCGTGCCCGGCACGGTCGTGGCCGGGATGCCGGGGGACCACGGCACGGAGCAGCTCCGGGTGGAGCATCCCACGGGGCACACGGACCTCGTGGTCTCGGTGGATCCTGCCGGGGCGCCCGACGGCGGCCCGCAGGTCCTCGTCACCGGCACCGTCCGCACGGCGCGCAAGCTGATGGACGGCGTGGCGTTCGCCTGACCGGAAGGCCCGGCGGGCCGGTTGGGCCGGGCCGAGCCGGTAGACTGGCACGGCCCTCGCGCCCCCTGCCAGTACTGGAGACAGCCATGACCACGCCCCTCCCGGTCAAGCCGAGCCGCCGCCGGCGGACCGCCGCGGCCGGCCCGCGACCGCGACTGCGGATGTCCCTCTACGGGTTCCTGGTGGCCTGGCTCGCGCCGAACCTCGTGATGGCCGCCCTCGTGGTGGTCCTGAGCCTCGTCCCCGCACTGCAGGCCTACGGCTCGCTCACCCCGCTCATCAGCATCGTCGGGCTCGCGGGCATGGTCATCGGCCTGCCGCTGTGCCTGCTCGTGAACAGGCTCTTCCGCCACCGCCTCAACCAGTGGGTGCACGTCCTGGGCTACGCCCTCGTCGGCATGCTCTACGGGCTGGCCGTGCTGTTCACCGGCGTCGGGGGCCTGCTGCCGATGCTCATCCCGGTCGTCGGCTTCCCCGCCGCCATCCTCATGGCCCTGGGCCGCACCCTGGCCCGCCCGCTCGTGACGGTCGTCCGCCCCGGGGACGAGGGCGCCTCCCCCGCCGGGGCCTGAGCCGCCCGCCCTGCCGGGGCGCCGACGTCGGGCCCGCCCGGCCGCGCCCGGCGGCGCCGAGGCCTACCATGGTGGGCATGCCCACGACTGACCAGTACGACGTGCACGCCCCCGCCCTCGCCCTGACGATCGCCGGGTCGGAGGCCACCGGCGGCGCCGGGGCCCAGGCCGACCTGAAGACCTTCCAGGAGCTCGGCGCCTTCGGCATGGTGGCCCTGACCTGCATCGTGTCCTTCGACCCGCAGGACGACTGGAACCACCGCTTCGTCCCCGTGGACCAGGACGTGATCGCCCACCAGCTGGAGGCCATCCAGGCCAACTACGCCGGGCAGTTGCGCACCACCAAGCTCGGCATGATGGGCTCCCCGAGCACCATCGCCACCGTGGCCACCGCCCTGCGCAGCCAGGACTGGGACCACGTGGTCCTGGACCCGGTGCTGATCTGCAAGGGACAGGAGCCCGGCCACGCCCTGGACACCGACGAGGCGCTCAAGGCGGAGCTGTTGCCGCTGGCCACCTTCACCACCCCGAACCACTTCGAGTCGGAGCAGCTCGCCGGGATGGCCATCGAGACGGTCGAGGACCTGCAGGAGGCGGCCCGCCGCATCCACGAGGCCTCGGGTGCCGCCGTGCTGGCCAAGGGCGGCGTGCGCATCGCCGGGCCGGACGCCGTGGACGTCTACTACGACGGCGAGACCCTCGAGGTCCTGTCCACGCCCAAGATCGGCGAGCACGCCGTGTCCGGGGCCGGCTGCTCGCTCGCGGCCGCCGTGACCGCCGAGCTGGCCAAGGGGGCCACGCCCCTCGAGGCCGCCCGCCGGGCCAAGGAGTTCGTCACGGAGGGCATCCGGCAGCGCGTCGCTGGCAACACCCCCTTCGACGCCCTGTGGCAGGGCGGCCTGCGCCGCCCCTGACCCCCGCGAGGGCCGGCGTGAGGCCGCGCACACGCGGAATACCGGCACCCCCGCCGCGGGTTGTGCCCGGTGTGAAGATCGAGATTTTCTCTGACGTGGCGTGCCCGTGGTGCTACATCGGCAAGCGGCGGTTCGAGACGGCCCTGGCCGCCTTCGAGCACCGCGACGAGGTCGAGGTGGAGTGGAAGAGCTTCCAGCTGGACCCCACCCTGCCGGAGCACGACGACCGGCGCGAGGTCGACTACCTCGCCGAGGTCAAGGGCCTGCCGCGCGAGCAGGTGACGCAGATGCTCGCGCACGTCGGCGAGCAGGCCCGCGGCGAGGGGCTGTCCTACGACTTCGAGAACCTCGTGGTCGCCAACTCCTGGCGGGCGCACCGGCTGGTCCAGCGCGCCAAGGCCGTGTCCCCCGAGGCCGCCGCGGCGCTCGAGGAGGAGCTGTTCCGCGCGCACTTCGAGCAGGGCCTGGACATCGGCGACGAGCAGGTCCTCGCCCGCCTCGGCACCGCGGCCGGGCTGACGGACGAGCAGGTCCGCGAGGCGTTCACGGACGCGCAGTGGGAGGCCGCGGTCAAGCAGGACCTCGCCGCGGCGCGGGCGCTCGGCGTCAGCGGCGTGCCGTTCTTCGTCCTCGACCGCAGGTACGGCATCTCCGGGGCACAGCCGGCCGAGCTCTTCGCCCAGGCCCTCGAGCAGGCCTGGGCCGAGTCCCGCCCGCTGCAGATGGTGCGGCCCGCGGGTGCCGGCACCGGTCCCGACGGCGACGCCGGGCCCACCGGGCAGGCCTGCGGCCCCGAGGGCTGCGACTGATCCCCCCGCGGGCCCGGCGCGGCCCGGCGCTCAGCCGCGGTGCCGGAAGTCCAGCCCGAGGCGGCGGGCCGAGAGGAACCGCCCCGCCAGCAGGGCGCCGAGGAGCGCGGCCGCCCCGGTCATGGTCCAGGACAGGTGCCATCCGCCGGCGGCCGTGGCGATGGCCGCGATGATGATGGGGCCCACGAAGTTCGCCCCGTTGTAGATCTGCACCATCAGGCCCATGACGGCGGCCGGGGAGCCGTCGGCGGGGGCGATGTCCACGGCGATGCGGTTCAGGCTCGCCGGGATCAGCGCGCCGACGCCGGAGAACAGGCCCACGGCGAGGACCTGCACGGCCAGCCCGCCCGGGACCGCGGACCAGTCCGGGGCGAAGGTGATCACGGAGGTCACGCCCATGGCCACGAGGCCGGTGAGGATCAGCGGCCGCATCGGCACCCCGCGCTGGTGCAGCCGTCCGGTGAGGATGTTGCCCACCCCGTTGAGGCCGCCGACGACGGCCGTCACGATCCCGGGCCAGAGGCCGCCCACGCCCGCCTCGTCGAAGATCGTGGGCAGGAAGCCGATGACCGACCCCCACTGCAGGGTGTAGCAGGCGAACACCAGCCCGGCGATCCACGGCGTCGGCGTCCGGACCGTGGCACCCACGCGCCGCAACGCCCCGCGGAGGTCGGCGCCGTGGGCGGCCGGGGGCGGGGACACGAAGAGCACGACCAGCGGGATCGTGCCGGCCGTGACCACGGCCATGGCGATCCACCACGCCTGCCAGCTCACGGCGGTGAGCAGGAGCGTGGAGGCGAGCACGGCCAGGAACGTGGCCAGTCCCTGGAAGCCGCCCCACCAGCCCATCGCGATGTTCACGCGCGCCGGCTGCGTCGTCACCCGGATCAGCGGGGGTGCCACCACCGTGGCCATGAGGAAGCCGACGCCCTCGAGGGCGCGGGTGGCCATGAGGACGCCGGTGGTCTCGGCGAAGGCCCCGGACAGCGAGCCGAGGGTCAGCAGGGACAGCCCCACGAGCAGCGTGCGCCGCAGGCCGATCACCTCGGAGAACAGGGAGACCGCGAGCCCCAGGAGCATGGAGCCCACCTGGACGATGCCGAGCAGCACCCCGGACTCGATGAGCGTCATGCCGAGGTCCCGCTGGATGAACTCGAGGGCCTCCGGGACCTTCCAGATGTGCATGGCCGCGGCCACGCCCGCCATGACGATGGGGATCCAGGAGGAGCGCGTCCGCGGCGGCAGGCCGACGGACGCGCGGGACGGGGCGCTCATTCCAGCCACTGTAGTACCGGCCTGCCGGGCCCTCGCCTTCCTGCCGCGGGCCGCGAGTGTGGTGGTAGGGCGCCGTGCACCGGGTGCCGTTAAACACCTGAGAGGCGGTGGCTTGGCCACCGCCTCTCAGCGGATATTGGTTGGTGGGCCCGTATCCCCCCGGGCTGATTCCACCGTCCGATCCGTGTGCACCGTCTCATGGGGCTCCTTCAGGTTACCGGGCGGGGGTGCCGGACCACTATTGGACCTTTGGACAGTATTTGGATTCGTGATGTGACGTAGATCACACTAGGCGGGCAGGCCCTGCATCGGCACCTCCGCGCGGACCCGCCACCACGTGCCGTCCCGCTCGGACGTCATGGTCCCGCCGAAGGCGTCCACGCGGTCCCGCATGCCGATCAGCCCGCTGCCGGAGGAGTTCCAGCCGGCGCGCGTCCGCTCCCCGCGGCGAGGCATGGTGTTGTCCACGGCCAGCTGCAGCTGTCCGTCCTGGACCCGGATGCAGATGCGGCACTGGCCGCCCTCCCCCGCGTGCTTGGCCACGTTGGTGACCGCCTCCTGCAGCACGCGGTAGAGGGCCGTCTCCACGCTCTGCGGGATGGGCCGGTCCAGTCCGTCCAGGTCCAGCTCGGTCTGGATGCCCAGGCCCTCGAGCATGCGCTGGAACTTCACCGCACCGTACTCCAGGTCCAGGGCCGCGGCGCCGTCCCCGAGGGCCACCTGCGCGGCCTCCTGGTCCCCGGCCAGCAGGCCCTCGGCCTGCAGCAGGGACAGCATGCGCCGCAGGTCCGCGAGGGCCTCCGTGGCCGAGTCGCCCACCACCTCCACGGCCTTGCGCGCGGCCTCGTCCGTGCCGGCGTACTTCGCCGCGCGCGCCTGCATCGAGATGATGGTCAGGTTGTGCGCCACGATGTCGTGCAGGTCGCGGGCCAGGGACCGCCGCTCCTCGGCCGCCGCCAGGGCGGCACGGCGGGTGGCCTCGGCGACGCGCAGGCGGTCCTGCTGCCCCCGGTCCAAGATGTACCGGATGAACATGCCGACCGCCCAGGACACCAGGAGCAGCGGCACCACGACCCAGACGGAACTCCCGTTCCGTGGCGACGTCAGGGGCACCAAGAGGGCCCAGACGACTGAGATGCCGAGGGCAACGGCACTGAAGGACCGTCGCGCGGTTGCCGTCACAGCGCCCAGCATGAAGGGCAGCGCGAACGACGTGAGGTTGAAGGACTGCAGCAGGTGACTCGACAGCAGCGCCGGGATCATCGCCGCGAAGGCGAAGGTCGTCCGTGCCCACAGCATGAAGAGGGCCATCGATACGAGCAGGCTGACCAAGACCTCATTCGGTGTCGACGGACCGGATCCGTCGATCCTTGAGATGACGTCCGAGGCCGCCGAGATCGCGACGAAGATGCTCACGACCACGAGAAAGGCCTTGCTCACTGGCCGAGCAGACCAGAAGCCGGCCGGCTCCACGGGGAGGCCGGCCGGCGCGGTGTTGTCCATCTAGCGGCGGATCAGCAGAAGAAGCCCCACCAGTTGCACCAGAAGACCTTCGAGCCATTGCTCATGCCAGTGGTCGTGGCGGTGTCCTTGGAGGTCGTGGTGGTGGTCGGGGAGATGAGCGAGGTCGAGGTCTCGGTGGCCGCGGCCGGCGAGACGATGAGGGCGGAGGAGACGAGCACAGCGGCCATCGAGGCCAGGAAGCGGTTCATGACTCCATTATCAGGCTCCGACCTGCGGTTTACCAGAGTCTGGACGATTTAATCGACACGGCGGTGCAATCGGTGATAGGGCCGCTACGCTGAACCCATGCCCCACCGGTCCGTGTCAGTGCTCATCGTGGATGACCAGCCCCTCATGAGCGGTGCCCTGCGGGTCCTGGTGGAGAACTCCCCCGGGATGTCCTGCGTGGGCATCGCCGCCAACGGCGCGGAGGCCGTGGAGGCGTGTCGCGCCACGCGGCCCAACGTGGTGCTGATGGACATGCAGATGCCGGTGATGGGCGGCGTGGAGGCCACCGAGCGCATCACCGCCGAGTTCCCGGAGACCAGCGTCCTGGCCATCACGACCTTCACCTCCGAGCCGTACCTCATCCCCGCCCTGCGGGCGGGGGCGGCCGGCTACCTGCTCAAGGACGCCGAGCCCGAGTCCATCGTGAGCGCCATCTGGGGCGTCCACCGCGGGGAGTCCGTCCTCTCCCCCGCCGTCACGCGCAAGCTGCTGTCCTCCCTCGAGGAGGACCGGCCCGGCGTCGGGACCGTGCCGCGCGCCCCCGGGGACCCGGACGGCTCGGACCTCACCCCGCGCGAACTGGACGTGCTGCGCCTGCTGGCCCGCGGCCGCTCGAACACGGAGATCGCCGAGGAACTGCACGTCTCGGAGTCCACGGTGAAGTCCAACCTCACCCGCATCATGGACAAGCTCGAGGTGCGCGACCGGGTCCAGGTGATCATCCGGGCCGCCCAGCTCGGGCTGGTGACCCTCTCGCTCGACTGAGCCGCCCCGTCGGACGGTCCGGGCCCTCGACGCCGGCGCCGTCCAGTCGGTGCCGTCCGGCCACTGCCGGCCGGCCGGCGCGGTTCAGTCCGCGCCCGCGCTCCCCGAGGCGTCGGGGGAGGCCGGGGCGGACGACTTCTTGGGCTTGGGCTTGGGCGTCGCCTTCGGCGTGGCCGTGGGGCTGGGCTTCGCCGTCGTCGCGGTGGGCGTCGGCGTCGGGCTCGCCGTGGTCGGCGTGGGGGTCGGCGTCGCCTGCTCCGCGCGGCGGCTGGCCTCCTGCCGGGCCGCCTCCTGCTGACGGGCGGCCTCTGCCTGCCGCGCCGCCTCGGCCTGGCGGGCGATCTCGGCCTGCCGGGCCGCCTCCGCCTGGCGGGCGGCCTCCTGCTGCCGGGCCAGCTCGGCCTGCCGCGCCTCCTCCGCCTTGCGCTCGACCTCCTCGCGCTCCCGGGTCTGGAGCACGTTGCGGGTGGACTGCAGCGAGGCGAGCTCGGACTGCGCGGCGGACAGCGCCTCGCCCAGCCGTTCGCGCAGCCGCGGCACGTCCCGGGCCCAGGCCAGGGAGGACAGCGAGGACCCCTCGGGATCGATCGTGGCGAAGGCCTTCTCCGCGGTCACGCCCTGCTCGACGGCGGCGGTGACGGCCTCGATCTGCTGCTCGGCGTCCGCGGTGGTGGCCGGTCCCGCCTCGGGCAGGGCGCGCAGCACCTCGACCACGGGCTCCACGCGGCCGGCGAGGGTGCACGGGGCGGAGGGGGAGTACAGGCCGGCCTGCTCGGAGCGGGCGGTGCGGTGGGCCTCGCGCAGTTCGGAGCCGAGGTGGTCGATCGGCTGCTCCGGCAGGGGGACGGCCAGCCCGGCCTCGGCCTGCTCGATGTTGACCACCACGCCGCCCGAGCGGACCAGGGCCGCGCGCGGGCCGCGCGAACCGGGGGCGTCCTCGGCGTACTCGAGCTGGACGGCGTCGCCGGGCTCGAGCATGGCGGACAGGTTGTCCGCCGCCTCCTCGGCGAGGCAGTTCTCCGCGCTGGCCTCCTGGCCCTCGGCGGGGGGCACCGGAGCCATCAGCCCGGCCAGGGCGACGGTCTCCTCGGTGCCGTCCATGGTGACGACGAACGTCTGGCCGTCCTCCACGCGCACCACCTGGCCGGTGGCCTCGGCCGTGCGCACGCCCTTGAGGGTGCTGAGGACGGCCAGGGTGAGCAGGAGGGCGGCGAGCAGGGCGAACGCGATGAGGCCGAGCACGGGAGGGCGTCCGGCGGTTCGCTGTGAGGTCATCGTCTTCCTGCGCTGGTCGGTGGCCCGGGAGGCGGGCCCGCGGACTCGGTCGAGTCTAGCAAGCGGGCCCGCCCCGGGTTCCCGTCAGTCCTGCCGCTTGTAGAACGGCAGCTCGACGACGGTGAACGGCTCGGCCTTGCCGCGCAGGTCCACGGCGACCTCGGTCCCGGGCTCCCGGAACGCGACGTCGACGCGCGCCAGCGCGATCGGGTAGCCCAGCGTCGGGCTCGGGATGCCGGAGGTGACCTCACCGATCCGGTTCCCCTCGCCGTCGACCACGGGGTAGCCCCCGCGGGCCGCGCGGCGGCCGTTCGCCCTCAGGGCCACGAGCGCCTGGCCCGTGGTGGTCCCGGTGCCGGCCTCGCGGGCCGCCAGCAGGGCGTCCCGGCCCACGAAGTCCGTCTCCTTGGACTTCAGCGGCACGGCCATCCCGACGCCGGACTCGCTGGGCAGGTGCCCCAGGTCGAGCTCGTTGCCGTACAGCGGCATGCCGGCCTCCAGGCGCAGCGAGTCGCGGCTGGCCAGCCCGCACGGCAGCAGTTCGACGCCCACGCCGGGCGCGGCGGCCGCGAGGGCGTTCCACACGGACGTGGCGGCGGCGGCCAGCTCCTCGGGGTCGGCGATGGGGCCGACCATCAGCTCGAAGCCGTCCTCGCCGGTGTAGCCGGTGCGTGCCAGCAGGACCCGCACCTCGCCCTCGGCGGTGCGCACCGTGGCCGGGCGCGAGGAGTAGTACTTCACCTCCGGCAGGTCCTCGGCCTCGGCCAGCACGGCGCCGAGCACCCGGGCGGCCTGCGGCCCCTGGACGGCCACCATGGCCGTCTCGGCGGACTCGTTGCCGACCGTGGCGTCGAAGGACCCGGCGCGCTCGGCCAGGGCGGCGGCCACGGCCGGGGCGTTGCCGGCATTGGGCACCACGAGGTACTCCTTCGCCGACTCGTCCGAGCCGTCGTCGAGCCGGTACACGATCAGGTCGTCCAGGATGGTCCCGGACTCGGTGAGGATGAGCGTGTACTTGGCCTTGCCCGGGGCCACGGCGGACACGCGCGCGGTCAGCGCGTAGTCCAGGGCCTCGGCGGCCTGCGGACCGGTGATCCGCACCTCGCCCATGTGGGAGAGGTCGAACAGCCCGGCGGCGGAGCGCACGGCCTTGTGCTCGGCGAGCTCGGAGCCGTACTTCAGCGGCATCTGCCAGCCGCCGAAGTCGGTGAACGTGGCACCGGCCTGCTCGTGGACGGCGTGCAGCGGCGTGTACTGGGTGTCGGTGGTCTGCGTCATGACGGGCTCCTGTCAGTGGGAAACGGAGGAGGAGGACACGAGGTTGTCCGCCACGGAGGTCGCGGACGCCGCCGCGGCCTCGGGGTCGGCCTTCTCGAAGGACTCCACCGGCGGGCAGGAGCAGAACAGGTTGCGGTCGCCCCACGCCCCGTCGATGCGACCGACCGGGGCGAAGTACTTGTCCATCCGCAGGCCCTCCACCGGCCAGGCCGCCTGGGAGCGCGAGTAGCTGCGCTCCCACTCGTCCGCGGTGAGCACGGAGGCGGTGTGGGGGGCGTTGCGGAGGACGGACTCGTCCAGGGTCTCCGGCGTGGTGGCCTCCATCTCGCCGTGGATGGCGATCATGGCCTCGATGAACCGCTCGATCTCGGCCAGGTCCTCGGACTCGGTCGGCTCCACCATGAGGGTGCCCGCCACCGGGAAGGCCAGGGTCGGGGCGTGGAAGCCGTAGTCGATGAGCCGCTTGCAGACGTCCTCGGCGGTCACCCCGGTGCGGGCGGTCAGCTCGCGCAGGTCCAGGATGCACTCGTGCGCCACGAGGCCGGACTTGCCGGTGTAGAGCACCGGGAAGTAGTCGCCGAGCCGCTTGGCCAGGTAGTTGGCGTTCAGCAGCGCGTACCGGGTCGCGTCGGTGAGCCCCTCCGGGCCCATCAGGTGCAGGTAGGCCCACGAGATGGGCATCACGCCGGCCGAGCCGTAGGGAGCCGAGGTGATCGGCGCCTCCGCGCTCGGCAGGAACGGCTTGAGGTGCTCGGCCACGGCCACCGGGCCGACGCCCGGGCCACCGCCGCCGTGCGGGATGCAGAACGTCTTGTGCAGGTTCAGGTGGGACACGTCGCCGCCGAACCGGCCCGGCTGGGCGAGGCCGACCAGGGCGTTGAGGTTGGCGCCGTCGATGTACACCTGGCCGCCGGCGTCGTGCACCTTGCGGCACACCTCGCGCACGTCGGCGTCGTACACGCCGTGCGTGGACGGGTAGGTGATCATGATGGCCGCCACGCGCCCGGCGTTGGCCTCGAGCTTGGCGTCCAGGTCGGCGCTGTCGATGGTGCCGTCCTCGGCGGTCTTGACCACGATGACCTTCAGCCCGGCCAGGACCGCGGAGGCGGCGTTGGTGCCGTGCGCGGAGGCGGGGATGAGGCAGATGTCCCGCTCGCCCTCGCCGTTGCCCAGGTGGTACTGGCGGATGGCCAGCAGGCCGGCGTACTCGCCCTGCGAGCCAGCGTTCGGCTGGATGGAGACCCCGGCGTAGCCGGTGATCTCGGCGAGCTTCTCCTCCAGGTCGTTCAGCAGGTACCGCCAGCCCTCGGTCTGGTGGTCCGGGGCGAACGGGTGGATGGAGCAGAACTCGGGCCACGAGATGGACTCCATCTCGGCGGTGGCGTTGAGCTTCATGGTGCACGAGCCCAGGGGGATCATGGTGCGGTCCAGCGCCAGGTCGTAGCCGGACAGGCGCTTGAGGTAGCGCAGCATCTGGGTCTCGGACCGGTAGGTGTTGAACACCGGGTGGGTCATGTACTCGCTCGAGCGCTGCAGCTCCGCCGGGATGTGCCCGGTGGTGGAGCCGGTGCCCGGGGTGCCGGTGTCCCCGGCCTCGCCGGCGCCGACGCCGGCGGGCAGGGAGTCGGCGGGGGCGCCGAAGGCGGAGAGCACGGCCAGCAGGTCCTGGTCCGTGGTGGTCTCGTCACAGGAGATGCCGACGGTGCCGGCGTCCACGAACCGCAGGTTCACGCCGGCGGCCTCGGCCGCGTTGACCACGGTGCGGGCCAGGCCCGGGACGGAGACCTGCAGGGTGTCGAAGAAGGCGTCCTGGCCCAACTGGAACCCGGCCGAGCGCAGCGCGGCGGCGAGGCGGGAGGCCTGGCGGTGGGCGTGCTCGGCGATCGCGCGGATGCCCTCCGGGCCGTGGTAGACGGCGAACATCGAGGCGGTGATCGCCAGCAGCGCCTGGGCGGTGCAGATGTTGGAGGTGGCCTTCTCGCGGCGGATGTGCTGCTCACGGGTCTGCAGGGCCAGGCGGTAGGCCGGGCGGCCGGCGGCGTCCTGGGACACGCCCACGAGGCGGCCCGGGAGCTGGCGCTCGAGGCCCTTGTGGACGGCCATGTAGGCGGCGTGCGGGCCGCCGAAGAACAGCGGCACGCCGAAGCGCTGGGTGTTGCCGATCGCGATGTCCGCGCCCTGCTCGCCCGGGGGGACGACCAGCGCGAGCGAGAGCAGGTCGGCGGCGATGGCGACCATGCCGCCGCGCTCCTTGGCGGCGGCGATGGCGGGGGCGTGGTCGTGCAGCTTGCCGGAGTCACCGGGCTGCTGCAGCAGGATGCCGCACAGGCCCTTCTCGTCCAGGTCCGCGGAGAGCTCCTCCGGCAGGCCGGCGGAGAGGTCGGCGACGCGCACGTCCAGGCCGACGGCCTGGGCGCGGCCCTCGACCACGGCGCGGGTCTGCGGGTACAGGTCGGCGTCGATCAGGGTGATGCCGTTGCCGTTCTTGCGGTTGCCGCGGTGCATCAGCAGCACGGCCTCGGCGGCGGCGGAGGCCTCGTCCAGCAGGGAGGCGTTGGCGATCTCCAGGCCGGTGAGGTCGGCGACCATGGTCTGGAAGTTCAGCAGGGCCTCGAGGCGGCCCTGGGAGATCTCCGGCTGGTACGGGGTGTAGGCGGTGTACCAGGCCGGGTTCTCCAGCACCTTGCGCAGCACGACCGGCGGCGTGACGGTGTCGAAGAAGCCCTGGCCGAGCATCTGGGTCTTGACCACGTTGCGGTTGGCGATGGAGCGCAGCTCCTCCAGGACGGCCGCCTCGGTCATGGCCTCGGGGAGGTCCAGGGGCTCCTGCTGGCGGATGTCCGCCGGCACGGCGGCGTCCACGAGGGCCTCGAGCGAGTCGTAGCCGAGGTAGGACAGCATCTCCTCGGCGTCCGAGGCACGGGGGCCGATGTGGCGGCTGGTGAACGGCGCGGAGGCCGCGTCCCGCGGCTCGTGGCGCGGGCCCGCGGTGGGCGCGGCGATCGGGCTGACGATGGCATTCATGGGGTTCTCCTCCAGAGCACAGGGGGCACGGACCGGTCCCTCCCCGCTCTGTCATGAACCTGAGAGATTCCGCCCGCATCTGGAGGATGCGGGCTTGCACCGTCGGTGGCCGTGGCAAAGGGAGCCGGGCACTTTTCAGAGACGCCGTTCCCATCGCGGTACGGGGGCCTGAGAGATTCTCGGGGAGAACTTGCTCCTTCGGCGGCCGGACCGCGGTCCCGGGCGGCGTGCCCGGGGTCCTCGGCGCCGGCACTCTCCCGCGCTGGGCGTGTGGCGTGCATCCCATTCTGGCACAGCCGGGGCGATGTCGCCTCTCCCTGTTGCGGCCGGGGACGGACGGCTCAGAAGACGGGCAGCCCGCCGGTGACCCCCACCACCGTGCCGGAGACGAAGCTCGCCTCGGCCGGACTGGCGAGGAACACGTAGGCCCCGGCGAGCTCCGCCGGCTGGCCGATCCGGCCCAGCGGGGTGTCGGCGCCCATGTGGGAGACCGCTTCCGGGGTCTTGGTGGCCGGCTGCAGCGGGGTCCAGACCGGGCCGGGGGCCACCGCGTTGACCCGGATGCCCCTCGGCCCGAGTTCGCCGGCGAGGTTCGCCGTGACGTTGTTCAGGGCCGCCTTGGTGGCCGCGTAGTCGATCATCGTCTCGGAGGGCTGGTAGGCCTGCACCGACGTCGTGTTGATGACGCAGTCCCCCGCCCCCAGGTGCGGCACGCACGCCCGGGTGAGCCACAGCGTGCCGTAGAGGTTGGTGCGCACGGCCCGCTCGAGGTCCTCCGTCCGCAGCCCCTCGATCCCGGGCTCGCCGCGCGCCCAGTGGTACCCGGCGTTGTTGACGAGGATGTTCAGCCCGCCGAGGCCGGCCACGGCCTCCGCGGCGATCCGCTCGCACTCGCGCTCGTCGCGCAGGTCCCCGGGCACGGTCACCGCGGTGCGCCCCGCCTTGTCGATCCACCCGACCACGTCCTGGGCGTCCTCCTCCTCCTCGGGGAGGTAGGTGATGGCCACGTCCGCGCCCTCCCGGGCGAAGGCGATCGCCACCGCCCGGCCGATGCCGGAGTCACCGCCCGAGATGAGGGCCTTCAGCCCCTCGAGCCGGCCCCGGCCGACCCAGCTGGACTCCCCGTGGTCCGGCACGGGGTCCATCGCCGCGGTCAGCCCCGGCGGCTCCTGCTGCTGGGGCGGCATGGTGCCGTCCCGTCCCGCCATCGACTGCGCGTGCCGGGCCACCTGCGGTTCCTCGTGGTGGGTCATCGCCGCTCCCTCCGTCGTCGTCCGCGGGGCCGGCGCGCCGCCGCCCCTCCCCTGGCACCCTAGGCCGCGGGGCCACCGCCCGGAACACCTGTGCCCCCGCCCACCTCACCCGCTGTTCCAGAGCGGGTCCCCGGGTGCGAGAGTAGGGGCATGCCCGTCTTCGAACGCCGCGCCCTGCTCCCCCACCGCCGCTCGGACGTCTTCGCCTGGTTCACCCGCCCCGGCGCGCTAGTCCGCCTCACCCCGCCGTTCGCCGGCAGCGTCCGGCAGGAGCCGGACGGGATCGACGTCGGCTCGGTCGCCCGGCTCGGCATCGGCGTCCCCGGCTCGCTGGGCCTGGGACTGGAGTCCGCGGCCGGGCTGGCCCGCACCGTCCTGCCCGTGCGGCTGCCCGCGTGGCTCTCCCCGGAGGTGCCCTGGACGGCCCGGCACACCGCCCTCGAGCCGGACCGCATGTTCCGGGACGAGATGGCCTCCGGCCCGCTGCGCTCGTGGGTGCACACCCACTCCTTCGAGGACGCGGCCCCGGGCGAGGCGGACGCCCCGGACGGCTCCCCGGGCTGCCTCATGGTGGACCACGTCGAGTACGAGCTGCCCGGCACCTCGCTCCTGGACCGGGCCGGCCGGCTGGGCGTGCGCACCGGCCGGTGGACCCGGGAGCAGTTCGAGGCCGAACTCGACCGCCAGTTCGCCTACCGGCACGAGCAGCTGCGCGCCGACCTGGACTTCCACGCCGCGCACGCCGCCGGGGACGGGGCGGGCCGGTCCCTGACGATCGCCATGTCCGGGGCCAGCGGCCTGATCGGGAGCCAGCTCGCGGCCCTGCTCGGCGGCGGCGGCCACCGGGTCGTCCCGCTCGTGCGGCCCGGCCGCACCCCCACCACGCCCCGCGGCATGGGGATCACGTGGGACCCGGCCGCCGGGGTCCTGGACCCGGAGCAGCTGCGCCGGGCCGACGTCGTCGTGAACCTCTCCGGGGAGACCATCGGCGGGCGGATGACCGAGGCCCACCGGGCCGAGGTGCTGCGGTCCCGGCAGGCGTCCACGTCCCTGCTGGCGCGCACGCTCGCGGACCTCGCGGCGGACGGCCGGCGGCGCGCGCTCGTCAGCGCCTCCGGGATCGGCTACTACGGGGCCGACGCCGGCGCCGGCCCCGACGGCGAGGGGCTGCGGGAGACCGACCCGGCCGGGACCGACTTCCTGGCCGACGTGTGCCGGCAGTGGGAGGGCGCGACGGCGCCCGCCGCCGAGTCGGGGGTGCGCACGGCCATGATCCGCACCGGACTGGTGCAGACCCCGGCCGGCGGGATCCTGCAGCAGGTCCTGCCCCTGTTCGTCGTCGGCGCGGGCGGCCCGCTGGGCACCGGCGGCCCGCTCGGCGGCCAGGACCGGGACCCGTGGCAGAGCTGGATCTCGATCGACGACATCGTGGGCCTGTACGCCCACGCCGTGCTCACCGAGGCCGTGGAGGGTCCGCTCAACGCGGTGGCCCCCGCCCCGCTGCGCGCCCGGGAGTACGCCGAGACCCTGGGCCGCGTCCTGCACCGCCCCGCGGCGCTGCCGCTGCCGCGCGTGGCCCCGCAACTCGTCCTCGGCGCCGAGGGCAACCGGCTGCTCGTCGAGGCGGACCAGCGGGTCCGCGCCGACCGGGCGCTCGCCGCCGGGTACCGCTTCCGGCACCCGGAGCTCGAGGACGCCCTGCGGCACGTGCTGGGGCGTTGAGGCCGGCCGGACACGGGCAGCGGGGCCGGCGCGCGCCTCGCGGAGGTGGGTCCTCGACCGCGGTCCGCGGCCTCGGCGAGACTGGTGGCGTGAGCGAGCACACCGCCGGCCCGGCCGTCCCCACCGTCCCCCTGCCTCCCGTGCCGGACGCGGACTGGTCGCGCGTGCTGTGCATCGCGCCCCACCCGGACGACCTGGAGTACGGCACCTCCGCCGCCGTCGCCACCTGGGTCCGCGGCGGCACGGAGGTCACCTACCTGCTGATGACCTCGGGCGAGGCCGGGATGGCCGAGCCGCCGGACGTCGTCGGGCCCCTGCGGATGGCCGAGCAGCGCGCCGCGTGCGCGGCCGTGGGCGTGGCCGACCTGCGCGTGCTCGACCACCCGGACGGGATGCTGGAGTACGGCCTGCCCCTGCGCCGGGACATCGCCCGGGTGATCCGCCAGGTCCGGCCCCACGCCGTGGTGACCGGCAACTTCGACCTCGAGGCCTACGGCGGGCTGAACCAGGCCGACCACCGGGCCGGCGGGCTGGCCGTCGTGGACGCCGTCCGCGACGCCGCGAACCCGTGGGTCTTCCGGGAACTGGCCGAGGACGAGGGCCTGGGGCCCTGGCACGCCTCCGCGCTGCTGGTCGCCGGGCACGAGCGTCCCACCCACGCCCTTCCGGTGGACGCGGAGGCGGTGGCCGCCTCCGTCTCCTCGCTGGAGTGCCACGCCGCCTACCTGCGGCACGTCACCGGCCATCCCGCGCCCGGCGTGATGATCCCGGAGATCCTGCGCGCGGGCGGGCAGGCCGCGGGCACGGAGTACGCGGTAGCCTTCCGCCACTTCGGCACCTGAGACGGGCCCTGCGATGATCGACCCATGACGCGAGGCACCCAGCAGGCACCGGAGGCCCCCTGATGGCCGGGGGCAGCAGGGACCCGGGGCGCTCCGTCACGGACAAGGTGCTGTCCGTCCTCACCGCCTTCGAGAAGGAGCGCCGCGCCCTCGGACTGTCCGAGATCGCCGTGCTGGCCGACCTCCCCGTCAGCACCGCCCACCGGCTCGTGGGCGAGCTCACCGAGTGGGGCTTCCTCTCGCGCACCCCGCACGGCCGCTACCAGCTGGGACTGCGCATCTGGGAGCTGGCCCAGAACGTGGGGCGGCAGCTGCGCGAGACCGCCCGGCCGTTCGTCCAGGACCTGTACTCCCTCACCGGGGAGAACGCGCAGCTGGCCGTCCGGGACGGCAGCGAGGTGCTCTACATCGACCGCGTCTACGGCACCAAGCGGGTGCCGAGGGCCTCGCGTGTGGGTGGCCGGCTGCCCATGCACTCCACGGCCGTGGGCAAGGTGCTGCTGGCCTACGAGGAGCCGTGGGTGCTCGAGGCCTACCTCAACCTCGAGCTGGCCGCCGCCACGCCGCGGACCATCACGGCCCCCGGCCGGCTGGCCGCGGAGATCGCCCAGGTGCGCGAACAGGGCTTCGCGGAGACGTTCGAGGAGATCCGGGTCGGGGCGTGCTCCATCGCGGTCCCGGTCTTCCACACCGGCCGGATCGGGGCCGCGCTGGGCCTGGTCATCCCCTCCGAGCAGTCGGGCACCATGCAGAAGCACCTGCCGGCCCTGCGCGCCGTGAGCGCCCGGATCGAGCGGGCCACCGCCCACATCCCGCTGGAGACACTCCTGGACTCGCACCAGGTGTTCCGCCGCTGACCCCGCACGGGCGCCTCCCGCGCCGCCGGGTCCCCTCCGGCACCCCGCGGCGCCGCCCGCATCCATTTCCACTCAGTGGAACGCCTATGGTGCATCTCACACCCTCCGGGGACCACGATGGAGCCCAGGCCGCCGCGTGATCCGGATCACGCCTCACGGGGCGGCCGCCCACCTCAGCCACGTTGCCAGACCGACCGGTCGCCCCCGGCGGCCACGGACAGGAGACGAGATGACCACCGAGTCACCCACCACCCCGGCATCCACCGGCACGTGCCCCTTCGGGCACGGCGGCGGGGACGGGGCCGCGGACCGCGCGGACCACCACGGCTTCGAGCCGTTCCGGATGAAGGACCCCTTCCCCTCCTACGCGGCCCTGCGCGCCGAGGAGCCGGTCATGTTCGACGAGCGGATCGGCTACTGGGTCGTCTCCCGCTACGACGACATCAAGGCGGTGTTCGACGACTGGGAGACCTTCTCCTCCGAGAACGCCCAGGCCCCCGTCCGCGAGCGCGGCCCGCAGGCGCGGAGGATCATGGAGGAGGGCGGCTTCACCGCCTACTCCGGGCTCTCGGCCCGCGTCCCCCCGGAGCACACCCGCATCCGCGCGATCGCCCAGAAGGCGTTCACCCCGCGCCGCTACAAGGCGCTCGAGCCGGACATCCGCGCCAACGTGGTCTCCCGCCTCGAGGCGCTGGCCGCCCGCCCGGAGCGCACCGGGGAGATGGTGCGGGACCTGGCCTACGAGATCCCCACCATCACCATCCTCACGCTGATCGGGGCGGACGTGTCCCAGATCGACACGTACAAGCGCTGGAGCGACTCCCGGGCGGCCATGACGTGGGGCGACCTCACGGACGAGGAGCAGGTCCCGCACGCGCACAACCTGGTGGAGTACTGGCAGGAGTGCCAGCGCCTGGTGGCCCTGGCCCACGAGCAGGGCGGGGACCACCTCACCGCGGACCTCGTGCGCCTCCAGCAGGAGGGCGGGGAGATCTCCGACCACGAGATCGCCTCCCTGCTGTACTCGCTGCTCTTCGCCGGGCACGAGACCACCACCACCCTGATCTCCAACTGCTTCCGGGTCCTGCTGGCCCACCGCGAGCAGTGGGAGGCCCTCCTCGAGGACCCGAAGCGGATCCCGGCGGCCATCGACGAGGTGCTGCGCTACTCCGGCTCGATCGTGGGCTGGCGGCGCAAGGCCCTGAGGGACACCGAGGTGGGCGGCGTGCCGGTGAGGGCCGGCGACGGGCTGCTGCTGCTGATGGGCTCGGCCAACCGGGACGAGTCCCGCTTCGAGCACGGCGAGGACTTCGACATCACCCGCGCCAACGCCCGCGAGCACCTGTCCTTCGGCTTCGGCATCCACTACTGCCTCGGCAACATGCTCGCCAAGCTCCAGGCCAAGATCTGCCTCGAGGAGGCGGTCCAGTTGCTGCCGGGCCTGCGCCTGGACGACTCCGCCGGCGCCGACGGCTCCGGCATCGACTTCCGCGAGAACCTCTCCTTCCGCGTCCCCGTGGCCGTCCCGGTCACCTGGGACGCCTGAGCACCAGGACCCAGACATGACCGACATCCAGCACTCCCAGTACGTCCAGGCCTTCGACGACGGCCGCGAGCCGGCGCTCGAGACGCTCGGCGGCAAGGGCGCCTCCCTGGTGTCCATGACCGCCGCCGGCATGCCCGTCCCGCCCGGGTTCGTGGTGACCACGGCCTCCTTCGACGCCTTCGTGGCGGAGGCCGGCATCGCCGAGCACGTGCACTCCCTGCTCGAGGGCCTCGACGCCGAGGACGTGGCCGAGGTGGACCGGGTCTCCGCGGCCATCCGCGAGGACCTGTGCAGCCGCCCCGTGCCCACCGCGGCCCGCGAGGCCGTCCTGGCCGCCGTGGCCGCCCTCATGGAGCAGTGCGGCGGCGAGGTGCCGGTGGCCGTGCGGTCCTCCGCCACCGCCGAGGACCTGCCCGAGGCCTCCTTCGCCGGCCAGCAGGACACCTACCTGTGGCTCACCGGGCAGGACGCGATCACCGAGCACATCCGCAAGTGCTGGGCCTCCCTGTACACCTCCCGCGCCATCATCTACCGGCTGCGGAACGGCATCCCCAACGAGGGGCTGTCCATGGCCGTGGTGGTGCAGAAGATGGTCAACGCCCGCGTGGCCGGGGTGGCCATCACCATGAACCCCGCCAACGGCGACCGCTCCAAGATCACCGTCGACGCCTCATGGGGCGTCGGGGAGATGGTGGTCTCCGGCCAGGTCACCCCGGACAACGTCCTGCTGGACAAGATCACCCTGCAGGTGGTCTCCGAGCACCTCGGGGACAAGCACGCCGAGCTCGTGCCGGACGCCACCGCCGGCGCGCTGGTCGAGCGGGAGGTGCCGGCCGAGCGCGCCGGGATCCGGTGCCTGACCGATGCCGAGCTGACCGCCGTGGCGCAGATGGCCAAGCGCGCGGAGAAGCACTACCGGTGCCCCCAGGACATCGAGTGGGCCCTGGACGCCGACCTGCCGGCGGGACAGGACCTGCTGCTGCTGCAGTCCCGCCCGGAGACGGTGCACTCCCACAAGGCCGCCACGGCGAGGCCGGCGGCGCAGCCGGCTTCCCCCGCCGCGACGACCGGTGGCTTCGACCTCAGCTCGATCACCTCCTCGCTCACCGGCGCCGGGAAGTAGCCCCTCCCGTCCCCCTGCCACACCGCAGTCCCGCAGTCCCACCCTGACGACCCACCCCGGAACCCGTGGTTCCGTATCCCGTTGGAGAGACCATGACCGCCAAGAAGTCCTTCCCGAAGCCGTCCGAGCTGCCGGTCCCCGCCGGCGCCGAGGGCTGGGAGAAGCTCTACCCCTACTACCTCACCTTCCAGGAGCGGCGGAAGGAGGAGGACGACGCCAAGTTCTGGTTCTGCGACTCCCAGCACTGGCCCACCGTGTTCAAGCCCTTCGAGACCATCGGCGGGGAGTTCGCCGTGAAGTGCCTGGGGCAGTACAACACCCGGCACCTGATGATCCCCAACGCCAACGGCATCGAGTTCCGCGTGCACCTGGGCTACCTGTACATGTCCCCCATCCCGGTGCCGGAGGAGGAGATCGCCGCCCGCGTCCCCGAGTTCCAGGCCCGGATCGGCCACTACTTCCAGAACTGGGACACCCTGCTGGAGCAGTGGCGGACCAAGGTGCGCGGGACCATCGACGAGATGGAGACCCTGGAGTTCAAGCCCCTGCCGGACATGGTCCCCCTGGAGGACATCGTCTCCGGCAAGGCCAAGGACGGCACCGAGGTGCTGCTGGAGAACTACGACCGGCTGATCCAGCTGGCCTACCAGAACTGGCAGTACCACTTCGAGTTCCTCAACCTCGGCTACATCGCCTACCTGGACTTCTTCAACTACTGCAAGGAGGTCTTCCCGGACATCCCGGACCAGTCGATCGCCACCATGGTCCAGGGCGTGGACATGGAGCTGTTCCGCCCGGACGACGAGCTCAAGGCCCTGGCCACCCTGGCCGTGGAACTGGGCCTGCAGCAGCACTTCGCCGCGGCCCCGGCCACCGGGGCGGACGCCGAGGCCACCCTCGCCGCGATCGGCGCGGCCCCCGGCGGCCGGCAGTGGCTGGACCGCCTGGAAGAGGCCAAGGACCCGTGGTTCAACTTCACCGTGGGCAACGGCTTCTACGGCCACGACAAGTACTGGAACGAGCACCTCGAGATCCCGCTGGGCTACATCGCCGACTACGTGCGCCGCCTGGAAGAGGGCCAGCAGATCATGCGGCCCAAGGAGGAGCTCATCGCCGAGAAGGAGCGGATCGTCGAGGAGTACCGCGAGCTGCTCGACCCCGAGCAGCAGGCCGTCTTCGACGCCAAGCGCGGCCTGGCCGCCACCGCCTACCCCTACGTGGAGAACCACAACTTCTACATCGAGCACTGGACCATGGGCGTGTTCTGGCGCAAGGTCCGCGAGCTCTCCCGCACCCTGCACGGCTACGGCTTCTGGGAGCACGAGGACGACCTGCTCTACCTGGGCCGCAACGAGGTCCGGGACGTGCTCTTCGACCTGGCCACCGGCTGGGGCGTCGGCGCCCCCTCCGGTCCGGTCGGCCCCACGTACTGGCCCGAGGTCATCGCCGAGCGCACCGCCCTGGTGGACGCCCTGAAGACGGCCCGGCCCGCCGCGGCGCTCAACACCCCGCCGGCCTCCATCACCGAGCCGTTCACCCGCATGCTGTGGGGCATCACCACCGAGCAGGTGGAGTCCTGGCTCGGCGCCGGCGAGGAGGGCACCGAGGGCGTCCTCAAGGGCATGGCCGCCTCCCCCGGCGTCGTGGAGGGCGTGGCCCGCGTGGTCATGGACGCGGACGACCTGGCGCAGATCCAGCAGGACGAGATCCTCGTGGCCCCGGTCACCGCCCCGTCTTGGGGGCCGGTGTTCGGCAAGATCAAGGCGACCGTCACGGACATCGGCGGCATGATGAGCCACGCCGCGATCGTCTGCCGCGAGTACGCCCTGCCGGCCGTCACCGGCACCGGCAGCGCCTCCACCACCATCGTCACTGGCCAGCGGCTGCGCGTGGACGGCACCAAGGGCACCGTGACCATCCTGGACGGCGCCAACGCCGCCCCGCAGGTCTCCGGCCCGGGCGCCCACTCCCACCACCACGGCGGTGAGCACGGCGCGCAGCACGGGGCCCCGGAGGCGGACACCGCGGGGGAGCCGGCCCATGTCTGACCCGACCGCCTCCGCCCCGGGCACCGCCCCGGGCCCGACGCCGACCGGCCGGCAGCGCACGGTGCTCGTCACCGGCGCGGCCGGGGGCCTGGGCCGGGCCTTCGCCGAGGGGTTCGCCGCGCGCGGCGACCGGGTCGCCGTCGCGGACATCAACCTCGACGGCGCCACGGAGACCGCCCGGGCCCTCAACGCCGCCGGGGCGGCCGCGGCCGCCTTCCAGGTGGACGTCACGGACCTGGACTCGGTGACCGCCCTGGCCCGCGAGGTGGCGTCCTTCGGGGACGGGAGCATCGACGTCCTGGTCAACAACGCGGCCGTCTACGCCACCGTCACGCGCTCGCCGTTCGAGGAGATCGACCCCGCCGAGTGGGACCTCGTGATGGGCGTGAACCTCAAGGGGCCGTGGCTCGTGACCCGGGCGGTGAGCCCGTACCTGTCCACCGGGGCGCGCGTGGTGAACCTCTCCAGCGCCACCATCTACTCCGGGTCAGCCCACTGGGCGCACTACGTGGCCTCCAAGGGCGGCGTGGTGGCCCTGACCCGGGTGCTGGCCAAGGAGCTGGGCTCGCGGGAGATCACGGTCAACGCGATCGCCCCGGGCTTCACGCTCACCGAGGCCAGCTACGGGCTCATGGCGGACGCCGAGACCTACGGCGTGGACCGCGGGTCCATCAAGCGGGCCTCCCAGCCCGAGGACATCGTGGGCGCCGCCCTGTTCCTGGCCTCCCCCGAGGCCGGCTACGTCACCGGCCAGACCATGGTCGTCGACGGCGGCCGCCAGTTCATCTGAGCCGTCCCGGGCCCGCCGGGCCCGGGACGGGCCGGACGACCCCGGCATCCCGACCACTCCGACCACTCCGATAACGAGGAGGCATCATGCCGACCATCCACTACACCGACGCCGCGGGCGAGACCCGGGACATCGAGGCGAACGTGGGCGACTCCGTCATGGAGACCGCCGTGCGCAACGGCGTGCCCGGCATCGTCGCCGAGTGCGGCGGCTCCCTGTCCTGCGCCACCTGCCACGTGTTCGTCCGCGAGGACGAGCTCGAGCAGCTGCCCGGGATGAGCGAGATGGAGGACGAGATGCTCTACGGCACCGCCGTGGACCGCGAGGACTGCTCGCGGCTGTCCTGCCAGATCAAGGTCACGGACGGCATGGAGCTGCACGTGACCACCCCCGAGACCCAGGTCTGACCCAGCGTCCCGGCCGCGCGCCGGGACCGAGCCAGGAGTTCCCCATGAGCACCCACACCCCCGAGCGGGCCGAGCGCAGCGGCACCGACGTGGCGGCCGGCCCCGAGGCCGGGGCCGCCACCCGGCCCGAGACCGGACTGCTGATCATCGGCGCCAGCCAGGCCGGCGTGCAGCTGGCCATCTCGCTGCGCGGCACCGGCTTCGACGAGCACATCACCCTGCTGGGCGAGGAGGACCACCGCCCCTACCAGCGCCCCGCCCTGTCCAAGGAGTTCCTGCAGGACAAGGTGGACAAGGAGAACCTGATCTTCCGGTCCCAGCAGTACTGGGACGAGCACGACATCGAGCTCGTCAAGGGTGCCCGGATCGTGCGGATCGAGAGGCACGCCCCGGCCGAGGACGGGCGCCGGGACGGCTCCGGAGTGGCGGTCGCCGCCGACGGCACCCGCTACCCGTACCGCCGGCTGGCCCTGGCCGTCGGCGCCCGCGCCCGCCGGCTCGAGCTCGAGGGCGCGGAGCTGGACGGCGTGGTCTACCTGCGCAGCGCCGACGACGCCCTGGCGCTGAAGGCCCGGCTCGGGGACTTCCGGGACGTCGTCGTGGTCGGCGGCGGGTTCATCGGCCTGGAGGCCGCCTGCTCCCTGCACGGCATGGGCAAGCACGTCACCGTCCTCGAGCACGGCCCCCGCCTCGTCGGCCGCGCGGTGGGCGAGGACACCTCCGAGTACTTCCTGCGCTCCCACCGCGAGCGCGGCATCGACATCCGGCTCGAGGCCCGGATGCGGCGCCTCGTGCCGGGGACCGGTGAGCGCGCCGGCTCCGTGGCCGGCGTCGAGCTCGAGGACGGCACCGTGGTGGACGCCCAGCTGGTGCTCGTGGGCATCGGCGTGGTCCCCAACACGGAACTGGCCGAGCAGATGGGCCTGGCCGTGGACAACGGGATCGTGGTGGACCGCCACGCCGTGGCCTCGGACGGCACCACCGTGGCGGTGGGGGACGTGGCGAACATGCCCAACCCCCTGCCCGGTGCCCCCGAGGGCGAGCGCATCCGGCTGGAGAGCGTGAACAACGCGATCGAGCACGCCAAGGTGGCCGCCTACTCGCTCACCGGCCGGCAGGAGGAGTACGCCGGCATCCCGTGGTTCTGGTCCAACCAGGCCGACCTGAAGCTGCAGATCGCCGGGCTGACCCTCGGCTACGACTCCACCGTGGTCCGCCGCGACGACGCCAAGGGCAGGTTCTCGGTGCTGTACTACCGCGGCGGCCAGGTCATCGCCGCCGACTGCGTCAACGCCCCGCTGGACTTCATGGCCGTGCGCGCCGCGCTCGGCAAGGGGCAGAACATCCCCGCCGGGGCCGCCGCCGACCCCGCCGTCCCGCTCAAGACCCTCGTGGTCGACCGCACCGCCCAGGAGGTCCCCGCATGAGCACCACCGACCAGCAGTCCGCCCAGGCCCACCCGGCGTGGGAGCAGGCCGAGCCCGGCGCGCACGCGCGGGACCCGCGCGCCGTGGCCTTCACCGAGGCCCACCCCGAGCGGCCGATCCCGGCCGTGGGCCCCGTCGACGACGCCCCCATCACCACCACGCCCTCCACCGGGCTGGAGGAACTGTGGCGCTCGATCGTCACGGAGTCCCGCACCCGGGCCAACGACATCCACCTGCCCACCTCCACCGCCTACGCCCAGCGGCTGTGCGATGCCTACCCGCAGGCCGACCGGGAGCTCGTGCTGGCGACCGTCATCCTGCACGACACCGGCTGGGCCCACGTGGACGAGTCCCGGATCATCTCCGAGGGCTTCCAGGGCGACTGGCGCAAGGCCGCGATCCGCTACGAGCACGAGGCCGAGGGCTGCGCCGTGGCCCGGCGGGTCCTGCCGGCCCTGGGCTACGACGAGCGGTTCGTGGAGCGGGTGTGCGAGATCATCGACGGCCACGACACCCGCCCCGTCGCCTTCTCGCTCGAGGACGCCCTCGTGCGCGACGCCGACCGGCTGTGGCGCTTCGACGTCACCGGGGTGTGCGTGTCCTCCTCCTGGTTCGGCATGGACCCGGCCACCTACACCGACCGGCTCGACCGGGAGATCCTGCCCGAGCTGCTCACCGAGGCCGCGGTCCGGATGGCCCGCGCCGACCTGGCCCGGACCCGGGCCCTGCTCCGGACGGAGGTCCTGCGATGACCACCCCGCTCTCCGAGCGCCACGGCGCCTCCCCGGCCGGCCCTGCCGCACCGGCCGCCACCGCCGGTCCGCAGGACGCCCGGGCCCGCCGGGCCGCCCTGGACCTGCCGTACACGCACGTGGACGACTTCTTCATCGGCGGCGCCTACGTGCCCGCCGCCTCCCCGGACCGGAACCCGGTCACGGACCCGGCCACCGGCGAGGTGTGGGGCTCGGTCCCGGCGGCCACCGCGCCCGAGCTGGACGCCGCCGTCGGCGCCGCCCGGGAGGCCCTCGCCGGCTGGAGCGCCCTCACGGCCGCCGAGCGCGCGGCGTACCTGGTGCGGATCGCCGAGGAGATCGAGGCCCGCGCCGAGGTGCTGGCGCTGACCAACACGCGGGAGAACGGCTCCCCGGTCTCCGAGACGCGCGGGGCGGCGGCCAACGCCGCGGGGATCTTCCGCTACTTCGCCACGCTGGCCGAGTGGCTGGACCGCGAGGACGTCCGGCCCTTCCCGGCCGGGGGCGCCGAGTCCGTGGTGGACAAGGACCCCATCGGGGTGTGCGCGCTGATCGCCCCCTGGAACTTCCCCATCAACCTCGTGGTCATCAAGCTGGCCCCCGCCCTGCTGGCCGGCTGCACCACGGTCATCAAGCCGGCCTCGCCGACCCCGCTGTCCCTGCGCTTCGTCATCGATGCGGTGCACGCCGCCGGCGTGCCGGCCGGCGTGGTGAACCTGCTGACCGGCCCGGGCCGGTTCGGGGACGCGCTGGTGCGCCACCCCGGCGTGGACAAGGTGGCCTTCACCGGCTCCACCCCGGTGGGCCGGACGATCGCCGCCGCATGCGGCGAGCTGCTGCGGCCCGTGACCCTGGAGCTGGGCGGGAAGTCCTCGGCGATCGTGCTGCCGGACGCGGACCTGGCGGCCATGTCCGCCGTGCTGGTGCGCTCGTGCCTGCGCAACACGGGACAGACCTGCTACATCTCGACCCGGATCATCGCCCCGGCCTCCCGCTACGAGGAGGTGGTGCGGATGGTCGGCGAGACGATCGCGGCCGGCCGGCAGGGCGACCCGCTGGACGAGGCCACCGTGTTCGGCCCGGTGGCCACGCGCGCCCAGTACGAGACGGTGCTGGGGTACGTGGACTCCGCCCACGCCGAGGGGGCGCGGGCCGTGACCGGCGGCGGCCCCGCCGAGCCGGGTTCGCTCGGCCCGGGCCTGGAGGACGGCGTGTTCATCCGGCCCACGGTCTTCGCGGACGTCACCCCGGACATGCGCATCTCCCGGGAGGAGGTCTTCGGCCCGGTGATCTCGATCCTGCGGTACGACGACGGCCCCGGCGCCGGGGGCGACTGGTCCGCCGACGAGGCCGTGGCCCTGGCCAACAACACCGCGTTCGGCCTCGGCGGGATCGTCTTCGGCGCCGACGAGGACCGCGCACTGGAGGTCGCCCGCCGGGTGGACTCCGGGTCCGTGGGGATCAACTTCTTCGGCTCCAACCACTCCGCCCCGTTCGGCGGCCGGCACGACTCCGGGATGGGCGTGGAGTACGGGATCGAGGGGCTCAGCGCGTACCTGAGCTACAAGTCGATCCACCGCCGGACCCGCTGAGCGGGCACGGCGAGCGGACTGCTCCGGACGGCACGAGGCCCCGGCTCCCCGAGAGGGGGCCGGGGCCTCGGCGCCCGACGGCGTCCCTCCAGGGGGCGCTCCGGGGGCGGCCGGAGCGCGAGGGCACCGCCTGGACGGGCGCGTCCCGAGGCCTCAGGCGGCGCGGCCCTCCTCGACCGGCAGGCCGGCCAGCCGCCACTCGAGCATGCCGTCCTGCAGGCGCACTGCCCGGCGGCCGGACGCGCGGAGCAGGTCCACGGCCTCGTAGGCGAACACGCAGTAGGCCCCCCGGCAGTAGGCGACCACCTCGACGTCCTCGGGCAGCTCCCCGAGCCGCTCGCGCAGCTCCTCCAGGGGGATCGAGACCGCCCCGGGGATATGGGCCGCGGCGAACTCCTCGGCGGGACGCACGTCCACCACGGCCACCCGCCCGGCGGCCACGCGCCGCAGCAGGTCCTCGCGGTCCACGGCCTCGTCGGCCTCGAGCGCCTCCCCGGCCCTCCCGCCCGTCCCGTCCCCGGCGCCCGGACCCAGGTACTCGGCCCGGGCCCGCTCCACGCCCGCCACCCGCGCGGCGGCCACCGTGCGCAGCCGCTCGTAGAGGGCCGCCACGTCCTGGCCCGCGAGCGCGTAGTGGATGCGCGTGCCCTCCCGGCGCGTGGTCACCAGCCCGGCCTGCCGCAGCACCTGGAGGTGGGCCGAGGCGGTGCTCAGCCCCAGCCCCGCGGCCGCCGCCAGGTGCTCCACGCTGCGCTCGCCCTGGGCCAGCAGGTCCAGCAGCTCGAGCCGGCGCCCGCTGCCGAGGGCCTTGCCCACGCGGGCCAGCTCGTCGAACAGCGCCGACTTCTTCCGGTGGTCGCCCATCCCATCCTCCAATGATCTGTGGAATACTGTTCTCATTCTATTCCACGATTCCATGGAATAGCCACCGGTGCCCGGATGGAGCGCCGGAGCGCCCACCGTCCCGAGGTTCCCCATGTCCCGCCCCTCCCCCGCTCCCGCCGCCCCGAGGCTGGGACTGCGCGAGAACGCGAGCCAGTTCGCCCTGCTCGTGGCCGTCAACGCCCTCGTCGGGGGCATGGTGGGCCAGCAGCAGACCGTCCTGCCGTTGCTGGCCGAGTCCGCGTTCGGCCTCACCGGCTACACCGTCATCTTCACCTACGTGGCCGCCTTCGGCCTCAGCAAGGCCGCCGCCAACTGGTTCGCCGGCACCCTCGCGGACCGCCACGGGCGCAAGCCGGTACTGCTGGCGGGCTGGCTGGTGGCCGTGCCGGTGCCGCTGCTGCTGATCTGGGCCCCGGAGTGGTGGTGGGTGGTGGCGGCCAACGTGCTGCTGGGCATCAGCCAGGGCCTGGCGTGGTCCACCACCGTGGTGATGAAGATCGACCTCGTGGGACCGCAGCGGCGCGGGCTGGCCATGGGGCTGAACGAGGCGGCCGGCTACGGCGCCGTGGCCGTGAGCTCCCTGCTGGCCGGCTGGCTGGCCGGGCAGTTCGGGCTGCGCCCGGCCCCCTTCCTGCTCGGACTGGCGTACACCGCGATCGCCCTGGCCGTGGTGGGGCTGCTGGTCCGCGAGACGCGCGGCCACGCCCACCTCGAGGCCTCCGGGCACGCCCCGCAGGCCGACGGCCGGCGCGACCACCTGCACGCCGGCCTGACGAACCGGCAGATCGCCCTGCAGGCCAGCCTGCGGGACCCCGCCCTGTCCTCCGCCAGCCAGGCCGGCCTCGTCAACAACCTCAACTTCGGCCTGTCCTGGGGCGTCTTCCCCCTGCTGTTCGCCGGCTCGGGGCTGCCGCTGGCCCAGGTGGGCGTGCTCATGGCCCTGTACCCGGGCGTGTGGGGCGCGGGCCAGCTCGTCACCGGCGCCCTCTCGGACCGGATCGGGCGCAAGCACCTCATCACCTCCGGCATGGCCCTGCAGTCCGCGGCGCTGGCGGTCATCGCGCTCGGCACGGGCCTCGGCGCCTGGGCGGCCGGCTCCGTGCTGCTGGGGCTGGGCACGGCGATGGTCTACCCCACGCTGCTGGCCGCCGTCGGGGACGTGGCCCACCCCGCCTGGCGCGGCCGCGCGGTGGGCGTCTACCGGGTGTGGCGGGACCTGGGGTACGCCGCGGGCGCGGTCGGCGGCGGGCTCGCGGCCGACCTGCTGGACCTGCGGGCCGCGGTCTGGCTCGCGGTCGCCATCAGCGCCGCCTCCGCCCTCGGCGTCGCCCTGCGGATGGACGAGACCCATCCGCGCGGCGCGCGCGGCTGAAGGGCGCGACGCCGGCCCCCGGACCGCGCGCCCGGCCGGCCCGCGGGACCGGAGCGGGCCGCCGTCGGGCCCGTCACGGCAGGCAGGCCACATGACGAGGGCCCGGTCCGCACCAGCGGACCGGGCCCTCGCGGGGTCGGTGCGTCACCGCGGCCGGCGCGGCGACGACGGGATCAGGCCGGGACCGGCTCGGCCCCCGTCGCGCTCTCGGCGAAGCCGAGCTCGTCCAGGGAGGCGCCGTTCGCCACGGCCTCCAGGACCTCGGTGGCCTCGTCCTCGGTGATCTCCAGGGCGAGGGCGACCTCGGCCACCAGCGGGGCCTGGGCGTTGCGGAACATGTCCTTCTCGGCCATGGACAGGCCCTTGGTGTCGCGGCGGCGGCCCAGGTCGCGGACGACCTCGGCGATCTGCTCGAGCAGGCCAGAGGCCACCTTCTCCTGGTTCGCCTTCATGCGGCGGGACCACTGCTTCTCCTCGACGCCGGTGGGCTCCTGGACCACCTCGAGCAGCCGGCGCAGGTGGGCGCGGTCGTAGACCTCGCGCACGCCGATCTCCTCGACCTTGGCCTCCGGGATGGACACCACGAGGTTGTTGCTCCGGATGGTCAGCTCGATGTAGGTCACCTCAGCGCCCTTCACGGTGCGCTGGAAGCGGTTCGTGACCGCCGCCGGGCCGTGGTGGGGATGGACAACGAGCTTGCCGGGAATCAACTGCATGTACACGTCACTTTCCTTCGGAGCGAAAGGCCTCCCCCCGACACCCCTGTCCCGGTGGGGGACACCGGGGCCACGGGCGATCGTGCCCTCCACGGCGCCGGCGCAGCAGCGCCGGAGGCCTGGAGGGCACGCGGAGCCCGCCCCGGACCCGTCCACGGGCCGGTCGTGTTCCGCGAGGTTGGCTGTCATCCATTTTCTCACACTTACGGGACAAGTGCCCCGGGATGCCCTAGGCTTCTCCCCTTTTCGTCACGAGCGGTCACCGGGGCAGCCGATGGGGAGTACTCCCCATCGAGGACCTTCCCCGCACTCACTAGGCTCGACCCGTCACCACCGGACGGCGTGGTGGCCTCTCGTGGGATCCCAGGGATCGCAGGACAAGGAGGAAAGACCCGTGGCGCTACCGGATTACCGGATCGACGAGGTGAAGGCACCGATCGTGGTGGCCCGCACCCGCACGCACGTCCAGGAGTTCGCCGGCCAGCGGGAGGACCTGGCCCGGGCCGTCGAGCGGGCGGCCGGCAGCTCCAACAGCGCACTCATCATGGGGGCGCTGCAGGAGGTCTACGACGGATACCAGGGCAAGCTCGCCACCGTCCTGGACCACACCGCGCAGAACGTCGTCAACGAGGCCGACCGGATGATCGCCGCCTACCAGGCGGGTGACCGGCAGATGGCCGACGACGCCCGCCGCGCCGCGGACGACGTCGCCCACACGGCGGAGGAGGCGCGGTGACCGTCGATCTCAGCGGGCTGCCCGCCTTCCCCGACACCGCCGCACTGCGGGCCGATGCGACCGCCCTCCACACGGCCGGGACGGCGTTCTCGACGACGGCCACCGAGGCCCGGTCGGCGTGGCTGGAGATCGACCAGTGGATCACGGTGCCCGGGGAGGCGAGCGTGCTCTCGGCCTTCGACAGGCCCCGGGACATGGGCGCGGCCCTGGAGGCCAGCACCGACGTGGTCAGGCTCGCCCTCCACCAGTACTGCGACGACCTGGAGGCCCTCAGGGGCGAGTACGACGCCGCCGTCAGCGGTGGCATGAGGTGCTACGCCGAGGAGTCCGAGACGGAGCAGGCCCAGCAGGCCGTCAACGCCGTGGCCGCCAAGCTGCAGCAGCTCGAGCAGGACTGCGCCGCCAACATCAGGACGGCCGACCCGGTGGCGGTCCCGGACGCTCCGTGGGCAGCGCCCCAGGACGGGATGGTCCGCGGCGCCGTGACGGCGGCCCTCGGCCAGGTGCGGATGCCGGAGTTCGACATCCGGTTCAGCGCCGCGGTCAGCGTCACCACCCTGGACTACTCACGCATCAACATCGCCCACGCGGACGGGACCATCATCCCCGCCGAGCGCATCGTCCTGACCCGGTCCACCATCCAGGCCGACGTGCAGGTCCGCGGGCGGGCGCCCGTGGTCGATCCCACCCGCTTCGGCACCGTCCCGGACGTCCCGGTGTGGGCGCGGCGCACGGCGCAGTTCATCCCCTTCGTGGACTACGGGATCACGGCCTACAACTCCTTCGCGCAGGAGTGGGGCGACGACCTGGAGCAGCATCCGGAGATGTCGACGCTGGACCGCGTCTTCTCGGCAACGACCTCGGCCGGCCTGCGCACGATCGGCAACGGCCTCGGCAACATCGTCGGTGGCGCCGTCGGCGTCTTCGGTGGCGCGCTGGCCGGCGGCGCCACGGTGGGAGCCGCCGGGGCGGCCGCCGGCTCCGTGGTCCCCGGACTCGGGACCCTGGTCGGCGGGGGCGCGGGCCTGGTCGGCGGTGCGGCCGTGGGCGCCCTGATCGGCGGCTACGCTGGGGGCACGGCCGGCGGCCTGGCCGGGGAGAACCTCGGCGGCATGGTGGACAACTGGATCGACGGCGAGGACGCGAACTGGGGCACCGTCTGGAAGAAGGTGTGGGGCTGAGGCCGCGGGCGCCCGCCCAGGCTCGACTTCATCATGGAACCGATCTTCGTCTTCTTCCTCGTCCTGCTTCCCGTGGTCGCCCTCGTCATGCTCCTGCTCACGTGGGGTGCCTACGCGGGCAAGACCACGTTGCTGTGGAGCCATGGCGGCGGCGTCATGGCCGGCGGCAAGTACTGGTTCGTCCTGTCCCCGGCCCTCATGGCCGCCGACGTCCTCGTCGTCCTGGTCATGGTGATCCTCAGGGTGAACCCCGAGACGGAGGACCGCTTCGACTCCTGGGGCCTGGTGGGGGCGCTGGTCGCGTTCCTCCTCCTGGCCTTGGTGGCCTCGTATTGGCTGCCGGAGCGACTGAAGCCGGAGTGGATCCGTGAGGCCGAGGCCGCGGAGGCGGAGTCCGCGGCGACCCGGAGGCAGGCACGGCGCCGTGGCTGACCACCGGGTCCACGACGGCATGAGTGCCCGGTGGCCGGGTTAGGCTGACTTTACCTATGGACTCTTTCGCTGTCATCGCCCTCATCGTGCTCGTCGTCCTCGCCGCCGTGCTCCTGCTCCTCACGTGGGGCGCCTACACCGGCAAGACCAAGCTGCTGTGGCACCACGGCGGCGGCGTCATGGCCGGCGGTCCCTACTGGTTCGTCCTGAGTCCGGCCATCCTGGTCGGCGCCGTCCTCGTGGCCGCTGCCATGATCCTCGTCGAGCTCAACCCCGAGACCGCCGGGACCTTCGCCCAGAATCCCAGCGATCCCCTGCCGGCCAGCCTCATCCTCGCCCTCTGCGGGTTCGGCCTCCTGGCCCTGGCGGCCTCGTACTGGCTTCCCGAGCGGCTGAAGCCCGAGTGGATCCGTGAGGAAGAGGCTCGGTCGAAAGAGGCCAAGGCGACTCGGAGGCAGGCACGGCGCCGTGGCTGAACCGGGGCGTGACCTGGGCTGGCAGGACCTCCGCCTCGGCGGGATCGCCTATGCCGTCCCCGGCGGCTGGACCGCGACGGACACCACCACCGGGCAGCTCGCGGTGCACGTGGCCCCGGAGGACGCCGGCCAGGACACGGACGGCCACCGTCCCTCGTGCGTGGCCACCGTGGAACCGTGCACGGTGTCCGCCGCCGAGTACTCGACCCAGACGCTGAGCGACCTGATCGCCCACCTGCCCCTGCTCCACGTCCTCGACGTCGCCCCGTGGGCGCCCCCGGGCATCGACCCCGCCCACGGCCGCCGGGTGGAGTCCCTGCACTCCGCCGGCGGCGTCCCCGTGCACGCGGTCCAGTACTACGTGGTGCAGGACGGGACCGCCTTCTCGCTGACGCTCACCTGCTCGGAGCGTCAGCTCCCGCTCTGGGACGAGGCGTTCTGGGCGTGCGGTGACCGCGTGCACCTGACCGGTCCCACGCACCACGCGCACCCGGAGGGGACCCGTCCCCCGGGGATGCCCCGGCTGGCCGAGTACGCCACCGTCCGGTGGGGCTCACCGATGGAGGCGCTCGCGGGCATCGCGTCCGAACAGCCGTTCCGCTCGGCCGGGCCGGTCCTGCAGGACGCGGCCGCCGCCCTGCTGCTGGACCTGGCGACGGCGAGCGGCCGGGCCCCGCGCCGGCCGGCCGGCCGCCGCGGCCGGATCGCCCCGGACCTCGCCTCCGCTTCCCTGGACGAGCTCGTCGAGGCCGGGCTGGCCGACGTCGAGGGCGTCCTCACCGCGCAGGGGCGCACGGTCACCGCGCCGCTGCGGCAGCCGGCGGGACGGGCCACCCTGACGGCCCACCACCGCGGCCGGGAGTCCCGGCTCGCCCTGTTCCACGGCGCGGAGGGACAGACGCTGCTGCTCGGGCAGGGGTCCGTGGGCGAGGACCTGCTCCGCGGCCCCGGACCGCGCGTCCCCGGCGTCCACGTCGCCGGGGACGCCCCCGGCACCGGCGCCACCCGCCTGGACTTCCTCCCCGTCTGGCTCACGGCGTCCGTGGCCGCGGCCTGGCTCGGGCTGGGCCCGGCCTGGGTCACCGACACCGGCACCGCGACCGTGGCCTTCGAGGACTTCGACTCCCGCATCCGCGACGTGACGCCGCCGCCCGCGGGGCTGCCGACCGCGCTGGCCCTGGCCTGGACGGAACCGTGGGTGGTGTGGCAGGCCGAGGGCGACGGCGGCTCGGTCACCTACCTGGACGCCGGGGAGTCCGGCCACCACCTCGTGGAGTCCGACGGCGCCGGGAACGTGCTGCTGACCCCCGTCCCGGCGCGCAACGTCTACCGCCACCTGGCCGCCGTGCTCGGTCCGGCCGGCGCGGGCTACGGCGTGGCCCGCGCGGACTGACGGCGGGGTCCCCCACCCGACAGGCTCGCCTCCGGGACTCCCGGACTCCGGCGCCCTACCCCTCGTACCCCTCCTGGGCGCGCAGGAACTCGAAGACCTCCACCTCGTCCACGCCGGGGAACGCGCCGGAGGGCATGGCCGCCAGCAGGTGGGCGTTGGCGCGGGCGGCCGGCCACGCGTGGCCGCCCCAGTCCGCCTCCAGGTCCGGGGACGGCAGCCGACAGCACGTGGGGTCCGGGCAGCGGGACACGGAGCGGGCGGTGGTGTCCTTGCCGCGGAACCACCGGGCGGCGTCGAAGGGCACGCCGATGGACAGCGAGTAGAAGCCGGAGGAGTGCCCCTCCACCACGGCGGTGCACCAGTAGGTGCCGGCCGGGGTGTCCGTGTACTGGTTGAACGCCCGGAACCGGTCGCCCACGCCGAAGACCTCGCGCGAGGTCCAGTTCCGGCACACCTGCTGGCCCTCGATGGCGCCGGTGTGGTCGGCCGGGAAGGAGACGCCGTCGTTCTCGTAGGCCTTGTGGATGATCCCGGACTCGTGCACCTTCTGGAAGTGGCAGGTGATCCCCAGGTGCTCGGTGGCCAGGTTGGTGAACCGGTGGGCCGCGGACTCGTAGGAGACCCCGAACGCGTCCCGGACGTCCTCGATGGCCAGGTCCCGCTCCGCCTTCGCGCCCTTCAGGAACTTCACCGTCTCCTTCTGCGGCATCATCAGCGCCGCGGCGAAGTAGTTGGTGTAGACCCGCTGGCGCAGGAACTCCGAGTAGTCCTCCGGCTCGCCGTGGCCCAGGACGTAGGCGCCGATGGCCTGCAGCAGCACGGAGCGCTGGTCGTGGTCCGGCGTGCGGGCCCGGGAGAGGTAGAAGCGGCGGTTCTTCAGGTCCGTCACCGACCGGGTGGAGTGCGGCAGGTTGGCCACGGAGCGCACGGAGAAGCCGAGGTGCTCGGCGAGGTCCGCGGCGGCGTGGTGGCTCAGCGGCCCCCCGGAGTGCCCGACGGCGTCCAGCAGCTCCTGCGCCTGGCGCTCCAGTTCCGGGTAGTGGTTGTTCCGCTCCTTCATCTCCTGGCGCAGCTCGGCATTGGCCCGCCGGGCCTCCTCCGGAGTGGCGGCCTGCTCCTCCATGCGGCGGTTGAGCTCGGCCTCCAGCCCGGCGATGACCTCCAGGACCTCGGTGGGCGTGCGCGGGGAGATCTTGATCTGCGGCAGGCCCAGGCTGGCGTAGTGGGCGGTGCGCTGGGCCTTCTCGACGGCGATCTCCAGTGCCGCGCGGCGGCTCGGCGCCTCGGCGGCCAGCAGGTCCTCCACCGAGGTGCCGTGCAGGGCGGCCAGCCGGGACAGCAGGGTCAGCCGGGGCTCGCGCTTGCCGTTCTCGATGAGGGAGAGATGCGAGCCGGTGGCGCCCACGGCCTCCGCGGCCTGGTCGAGGGTCAGCCCGGCGGCCTTGCGCAGGTGGCGCAGGCGGCGGCCCAGCACCACGGGGTCCAGGGCCTCCGGCGCGGCGGCGGGCTGGGGACGGTCCGGTCGGTCGACACGGGGAGCAGCAGAGGTGATCGCCATCACCCCATGCTAGTCAAATCACCACGCTTTCCAGAAGCATGCCCGCCTTGGCTGCCTCAGCGAGGTCAAGAGGCGAGCCTCTTGACGCCCGACCACAGTCCCGCGTCCCACGTTCCGTCGCGGCCCCGCCCTACGGAAGCCGTGGGCAAGGGGCCCGGAGGCCACGTCGCAGCGACGGCTCAGGCCAGGGACAGGGCATAGGACAACGCGAAGCCCGCCGTCGTGCTCAGGGCCACGGCGGGGCCTCCGTGCTCGTACGCCTCGGGCATCAGGGTGTCCGCCAGGGAGGCGATGACGGCCCCGGCCGCGAAGGCCAGGGGCAGCGAGATCGTCTCCGGGTCGCTGCTGGCCAGGGGGCCGGCTCCGAGGACGACGGCCGCCACGAGCAGCGCCCCGCAGGCGGTCCAGAGCAGGACCACGCGGGTCCGGGACATGCCGCGCTCCCGCATCGAGGCGGCTCCCACGAGGGACTCGGGCAGGTTGGAGACGAAGATGGCGGCGAGCAGGGCCAGGCCGCCCGTGCCTTCCGTGAGCGAGACGCCGAGCGCCACGTTCTCCGGCACGCCGTCGAGGGTGACGGCGGCGAGCAGCGCGAGCCCGGCCGCCCCGCTGGCCGAGGCCGCCGTGGGCGCCGTCTCCTGCGCCGCGGCATCCGTGTCCAGCTTCGCGCTGCCCTGCTGCAGTTCGGCCTCGTTGCCCGCGGTGCCGGGCTGGGCCCACCGGTCGAGCAGTGCGCTGAGGGCCGTGAACACCGCGGCGCCGACGGCCAGGCCGATCACCGCGCGCCAGATGCCCCCGCGCTCGTAGGCGTCCTCGAAGAGCTCGAACGTCAGCGCCGTGATGAGCGCCCCGGCGGCGAAGGACAGCAGGATGGCCAGGAGGCGCTTGGGCAGGTCGACCCGGACCCCCACCAGCGCGCCGATGACGAGCGCGCTGGAGGCGATGACACCGAAGATGAACGGCCCCGTCATGGCGTCAGTGTAGGTCCTGGGCCGTGCCTGGGGAGGGGCTGGGCGACCGGTGGCCGGGATCACCGGCAGGCACGCCGCCCGGCCTCCCGGATGACGCCGCGCGACGTCCGATGACGGCGACGGAGGGCCAGGATGACGGCATCCGGCGCCGGGAGGCCGGACATGACGTCACGTTCCGACGAGGTGGCCGGTGACCGGGCGCGGGACGACACTGGGCCTCCGGTCCCCTCCGCGGGGTCCGTTCCCCCGACTCCTGTCACTCAAGGGCTCCCCCGAAGGACTCACCATGACCACTCGACCCCACGATGCTCCCCCGGTCCAGCGTCCGGGGAGGATCGCCGCGCGCCTGCTCCTCGCCGCCGGCTTCGCGGCCGCGCTCCTGCCCGTCCTCCACTGGTCCCTCGGCAGCGCGGTGACCGCCATGGCCTACCTCGTGGGCACCGCCGCCCTGGTCACCGTGGGCATCATCGCCGTGTACCTCGCCGAGCACCCCCGCACGGGTGGCTCCGCGGTGGACGGAGGGGAGCGGTGAACATGCTCATCGGATACGGGGCCATCGCGTTCTTCCTGGCGCTCGTCGTCACGGTCCTCGAACGCACGCGCGTGCGGTCCTCGGGGTTCAGCGACTACACCACGGGCGGGCGGTCCTTCGGCCCCTGGTTCCAGGCGATGTCCTTCCTCAACACGTGGCTGGCCGGGTCCGTGTTCATCTCCTTCGCCGGGATGGTCGCCGGGGGCGGCGTCATCGGCTTCTACCTCGTCTTCTACTCGTTGCTGGCGCTGGCCCTCATGTTCTTCATGGCGCGGCCCGTCCACGTGTGGGGCAAGCGCTTCGACCTGCGGACCCAGGCGGAACTGCTGGGCTTCCGCTACGGGTCCCGCGCCGTGCGCCGCACCGCGGGGCTGATCGCGCTCCTCGCCGCCTTCCCGTGGATCGTGCTGGGCATGCAGTCGCTCGGGCTGGTCTTCGTCCACCTCGGCTTCGGCGCGGTGCCCGCCGTCGTCGCGATCGTGCTGAGCATCCTCGTGCTCTCCGTCCGGCAGGTGTGGACGGTGCGGATGGGCATGCGCGGGGTGGTCATCTCGGACATGGTCCAGGGCATCGTCGCCTACGGCGTGGGCCTCGTGGTGATCGTGGGCCTGCTGGCGTACCTGCTCACCCACGGCCACGGCTTCGACGCCGTCCCGGAGGGCCACTTCCTGCTCCCCGGGCCGGGCAGCGAGGCCGGCCCGCTCTACTTCTTCTCCCTGGTCCTCGTGGGCGCCCTCGGCGGCTGGTGCTGGCCGGACGTGTTCGTCCGACTGTTCACCGCCCGCAGCACCGAGGCCATCCAGAGGTCCACCGCCCTGTCCGCGCCCATCCTGATGGCGTTCGCCACGGGGCTGTGCACCGTGGCGCTGCTCGGGACCTCCTTCCCGGGCGTGGCCGAGGACCCGAACGCGGTGTGGTTCATCGTCGCGTCCGTGGGCGGGCCGGCCCTCGTGGCCCTGGCCGGCGTGATCGTGCTGGCCGCGACCATGGGCAACATCGACGCGCTCATCCAGGCCTCCAGCGCCCAGTTGTCCAACGACTTCGCCCGGACCGTCCCGGACGCCCAGGGCCAGGGCGAGACCCGCCTGGCCAAGGTCGGCACCGCCGTCATCACGCTGGCCGCCGCGGTCTGCGCGCTCGTCTGGCTCGAGTCGCCGGCCCTGTACATGCTGGCGATCGTCTCCTACGCCGGGATCGTGCAGCTCGGTCCCACGCTGTACCTGGGCCTGTTCTGGCGGCGCGGGACGGCCGTGGCGGCCGTGGCCTCCATGGTGGCCGGCATCGGCACGGCGGCGGTGCTGCAGGTGCTCTACCCCACCTCCGTGCCCTGGCTCGGCGGGGCGACCTCCGGCCTCGTGGGACTGGTGGTCAACACCATCGTGTACGTCGCATGCGCCTACCTGCTCCCGGCCGCTCCCGCGGAGCGACTCCGGGTGGACGCCCTGTTCGCCCAGCTCGCCGACGCGGAGCCCGCGCCGTCGGGCAGCCCCACGCCGGTCACGGCCGGGGACGAGGATCCCCGACTGGACCCCGTCGGTCGCTGACGCCCCGGGGCGGCATCCCGGCCGGGGCCTCAGGCCCCGGCCGGGAACACCTTCCCCGGGTTCATGATCCCCTGCGGGTCGAAGACCTGCTTGATCCGCCGGGACAGCTCATACTGGTCTTCGCCCAGCTCGTCCTGGAGCCACGCCCGCTTCAGCAGGCCCACGCCGTGCTCGCCGGTGAGCGTGCCGCCCAGCTCGAGGGCCAGGCCGAAGACCTCCCCGGCGGCCTCCCAGATGTGGTGCGGGACCTCGCGGTCCGTGAAGACGAAGGTCGGGTGCAGGTTGCCGTCACCGGCGTGCGCCGTCGTCGGGATGGCCACCTGGTACCGCTCCTCGATGCGCCGGATGGCGGTGAAGGCCTCGGCGAGCCGGTCCCGCGGCACCGCGATGTCCTCCACCAGCAGCGTGCCCATCGCCTCCAGGGCCGGGAAGGCGCTGCGGCGCACGGCGACCAGCCGCTCGGACTCCGCGGGGTCCCGGGTGACGGCCACTCGGCCGCCGCCGGCCTCGGCGAGGGCGGCGATGCCGCGGGCCGCGTCCTCGGCGTCCGCCCCGTCGCACTGGACGAGGAGGTAGGACTCCGCGGCCGCCGTCGGGTCCTGGCCGCCAGCCGTGGCGATGGCCGTCAGGGTCCGGTCGTCCATGAGCTCCATGATCGCCGGGACGAAACCGTCCCGGACCACCGCGGAGGCCACGGCCGCCGCGGCGTCCACCGAGTCGAAGTACGCGCCGATCGTCACGACGGTCCCGGAGCGCAGCGGCTGGAGCTTGAGCGTGCACTCCACGATGACGCCCAGGGTGCCCTCGGAGCCGATCATCAGCGCGCACAGGTCGTAGCCGGTGACGCCCTTGACGGTGCGGTGGCCGACCGAGAGCAGCGTGCCGTCCGCCAGGACCACCTTCAGGGCGAGCACGGCCTCCCGGGTCACGCCGTACTTGGCGCACAGCAGCCCGCCGGCGTTCATGGCGATGTTGCCGCCCACCGTGGAGAAGTCCTTGCTCGCCGGGTCCGGCGGCCACCACAGGCCGTGCTCGGCCAGCAGGGCGTTCAGGTCCCCGTTGAGGATCCCGGGCTCGACGACGGCCAGCCGGTTCTCCGCGGAGACCTCCAGGACCCGGTCCATGTCCTCCAGCAGCAGGACGATCTCCCCGGGTCCGGCCACCGCGCCGCCGGCCAGGCCGGAGCCCGCGCCCCGGGTGACCACCGGGTGTCCGCCGCTCGAGGCGATGCGGCACACGGCCTGCACGTCCTCGATGCTCCGGGCGCGCACGCAGGCCAGGGGCACCCCGGCGGAGCGGTGGCCGGAGCGGTCGGTGGTGTACTCGGTGAGGGCGCCGGGGTCCTCGACCACCCGGCCGGGCAGGGCCTCGCGCAGGGCGCGCAGGACGTCGGCGGAGCGCTGGGAGGCGTCGGTGTCCACGGTGGTCAGGGGTCCTTCCGGAGGGGCGGGGTCAAGGCGCTTTCAGGGCACAAGCCAACAGTGTGGATCATGGCACAGGTCACGGCGCGGGGCGGGGAGGACGTCGACGCGGCCTCCCCGCCCCGTGGCCCCGACGGGGTCAGGCCCCTCCGGCTACTCGCGGCACGCGAAGCTGTCGGCGGACTCGGTGTCCCCGCCGACGTAGACCGCCACGGCCGGGTAGGCGCACAGCGGGCGGGAACGGTCCGTGGACCAGTCCGCCGGCAGCTGCGGGTTCGCCGGGTTCACCCACGCCTCGAGGCGGTCCGGACGCTCGCCGCGCTCCACCCAGTCGACCAGCGCGGCCAGGGAGTCGTGCTGGTCGGTGGCCGGGCCACCCTGCGTGTGCCCCATGCCGGGCACCTGGAAGTACTGGACGAAGTCCGAGGCGTCGCCGCCGTGGTGCGCCTCCAGGCCCCGGTACCACGCGGTGGTGTCCTCCATGGAGAAGACGCCGTCCGAGGCGCCGTGGATCACCATCATCTTCCCGCCACTGGCCTCCAGGTCCTCGAAGGCCAGGTCCGGGGGCGTCATGAACTCCATGGCACTCTCGGTGTAGGGACCCTCGGTGGCGTAGATGCGCTCGGCGGCGTCGTCCATGTCCAGGCCGAGCACGAAGTCGCGCAGGGCGCCCAGGGCCGGGGCGTAGGGCAGGGTGGAGAAGATGTAGCCCACGGCCACGGAGTCACGGGAGAACGGGGAGCCGAACTTCCAGTCGGCCCACCCCGGCTGGACGAGCCCCGGGTCGTACGGGAAGGGGCTGTAGATCTCCTCTCCGCCGCTGGTCCTCGCGCCGGCGAACACCTCGGCGACGACGGCCTTCTGCTCCGCGCTCAGGCACGTGCCGTCGCGCTCGCCCGTGCAGGTCGGCACGTCCTCGGCGACCGAGAACGCCTCCTGGCAGTCGTCGCTGGACTGCACGAGGCCGTCCTCGAGGCCGTCGAGGCCGTCGCACTCGGCAAGGACCGCTCCGGCGAGCACCTGCCGTTCGGCCGGGGTGAGCGCCGAGGCGAGGTCCTCGGAGGTGGCCACCGTGTTCCACTGCTGGGCGCCCCACAGCTGGGCGACGGCGGCCTGCGGGAGGTTGAACCCGGGCGCGACGGCCAGGAAGCCGTCGTACTCGTCCGCGTACCGGGAGGCGGCGACCATGGCGTGGCGGCCTCCGTTGGACGAGCCCGCGAAGTACGAGTGGTGCGGCGCGGCGCCGTAGGCCTCGGTCACCAGGGCCTTGGCCATGGGGGTCAACGTGCCGACGGCCTGGTAGCCGTAGTCCAGCCGGGCCTGCGGGTCCAGGCCGAAGGTGGGGTTCTGGGCGCCGGTGTGGCCGGCGTCGGAGCTCAGGACCGCCATGCCCAGCTGCAGTCCGCTGTCACTGCCGCCGGCCCGCCCGAGGGCGGTGGCCACGGAGCCGTCGAGCCCCCCGTTGCCCTGGTACAGGAAGCGACCGCTCCAGTGCATGGGCAGGCGCAGCTCGAAGCCGATGGCGTAGGCCTCCCCGTCCACCTCGCTGACCCGCTCGTTCATCCGCCCGGTGACGAGGCAGTGCTTGCCGATGCGCTCCCCGCGGTGGGTGAGCTCACCGGGCGGGACGATCTCCGCCGAGGTGATCTCGGTCGATGCGAAGTCGAAGTCCGCCAGCGCCTCGCACGTAGGCTTCGTCAGCGGGTGGACGGGCTTCCCGGACGTCGCCGCGAGGCCCGCCCTTTCGGCGGGTGCCGCGGGTCCGGCGCTCCAGGCCGGGGCCGCCGCGGAGCCGGCGAGCAGTCCGGCCGCGGCGAGGAGGCCGACGGCGGCCCTCAGCACCCGCCGGGGGCCCGTCACCGTGGGGCCGGGTGGGGAGGGGTCCACCGGTCGCGATGGTCGCCTGAAGTCATCCATGTCACCCTCCCTTGTCCGCCGGCGCCGGAACCACCTCGATGGCTCGCGGGCCCGGCCCTGCGGGTCGGCGGTGCGCGGCCCGTGGAGGGGAGCCTATGATTAATCGTTGCGATTGACAATCATCGACCACGACGTGCCGGGAGAAGATCCCGCTCCAGTCACCTCGGGATCCCCACGAATACGGTCGATTGATCTCCACAACCGTTGACACACTCCACCCACCGTCCATACCTTGTGGCGGACATCACATGCACCTACCGTTCCTTTCGTCCGCCCAGGAGGGCCCATGACCACCACTCGCCGCACCGCCCTCGCCCTGGGTGCCACCGTCCTGGCCGGCACGGCCACGGCCGCCACCGCCTCGGCCGAGACGCGGCCCCGCCCGGTGCCGGGCGAGCCCCAGCTCACCGACCGGCGCTTCCACGACCTCCTGGAGTCCACCCCGGTCGCGGCACCCACCACCCGGCTCGCGTTGCGCGCCGTCGTCGACATCGCCGACGGCATCGACCTCGGCGCATCGCCGTGGGGGCACCGCTACCTGGTGCTCATCACCGGCGGACGGTTCGCCGGTCCCGGCCTGGCGGGCGAGGGCATCGAGGGCGTCGTGCGTCCGGGCGGCGCGGACCGGCAGCTCCAGCGGCAGAACGGGATCAAGGACCTCGAGGCCATCTACGAACTGGAGACCGATGACGGAGCGGTCCTCAGCGTGGTCAACCTCGTCATCAGCGACCCTCGTGACGCCGACCGGCCGTACCGGCGCTCCACGGTGACCATCACCGCCCCGGAGGGCCGGTACGGCTGGCTGAACGAGAGGAAGTTCGTGGGCACCCTGCAGTCCCTGCGACCGGAGCGCCAGGCCGTGCTCATCAGCGTGTTCATCGTGGAGTAGGCCGCCGCGGCCGTCAGGACTCCTGTGCCGCCTCGTGGCCGGAGTGGTGGGTGATGAGCACGGGGCAGCGGGCGTGGCCACCCACGGCGGAGCTGACCGAGCCCAGCACCAGCCCGGCGAAGCCGCCCCGGCCGCGGCTGCCGACCACGAGCATGCTCGCCTCCCGGCTCATCCTCGTCAGGACCAGGGCGGCCGGGCCCTCGCGGGCCACTACCGTGGTCCCCGGCGGCGTCTCCTCGCCGAGGGCCTTCCGCACGGCGTCGGCCGCGAGCCTCTCGGCCTCCTCGTGGGGACTCCAGGCCCGGTCGGCCAGGATCTCCGGGACCACGAGCATGGGCCACTGCCAGGCGGTGACGACCGTGAGGGGCGCCTCCGTCAGCCGGGCCATCCGCGCCCCCTCACGGAGGGCGTGCAGCGACGCCTCCGAGCCGTCGACTCCCACGACCACCGGCTTCACAGCATCCATCACGTCTCCTCGGACGAACCGACACCGGGCGCGACCGCGGCGCCCTCGGGGTGAGGACACCGTAGGCTCGGACGCCCGCCTCCGACAAGGCTCGATCGCTGGGCGGCGGACCGCCCGTCACACCTCCGCCAGCAGCGCCACCGGGTTCTCGAAGCAGTCGGCCACGAAGCGCAGGAAGCCGCCGGCCACCCCGCCGTCGCAGACGCGGTGGTCGAACACCAGGGACAGTTGCATCACCTTGCGCACGGCCAGTTGGCCGTCCACGACCCACGGCCGGTCGATGATCCGCCCCATCCCGAGGATCGCGACCTCGGGGTGGTTGATGATCGCCGCCGAGCCGTCGGTGCCGAAGATGCCGTAGTTGTTGATGGTGAACGTCCCGCCGGACAGCTCCTGGGGCGTCCCCCTGCCGGAGCGGGCCAGCTCGGTCACGCGGCGCAGCTCGGCCTGCAGCTGCCGCGCACTCATCCGGTGGGCGCCGCGGATGGAGGGCACCACGAGCCCGCGGTCGGACTGCACCGCGACGCCGAGGTTGATGCCCTCGAAGGACACGATCCGGTGCCCGCCCTCGCCGTCCTCCTCGAACCGCTGCGCGAGCGCGGGGTACCGGGCCAGGCCCGCGAGCGCGAACCGGGAGGCGAACGCGAGCACGCCGGGCACGTCCTCGTCCCCGCGCGCCTTCATCCCGGCGCGCAGGTCCATCAGCGGGGTGACGTCCACGTCCACCCAGACGGTCGCCTCGGGGATCTCCCGCCGGGAGCGGGACATCGCCGCGGCGGTCGCCTTGCGCACGCCGGTCACCCTCTCGACGCCGGCCACCGCCAGCCCCGTGCGGGCGTCCACCTCTCCGGCGGCTCCGGCCCCGGGGACCCCGGGGCTCGGCGCCGCCGTCGGGGCGGCGAGCGCCGCCTCGCCGGCCACGGGCGCCGCCGCGGCACTGGCCGCCGAGGCCTCCGCGGTCCCGCCGCCACCCTGCGGGCCGACCTCCGCGCCGGAGGTCCCGACGGCGGCCAGCACGTCCGCGCGCATCACCAGCCCCCCGGGGCCCGAGCCGCGCACGGCCGCCAGGTCCACCCCGTGCTCGCGGGCCAGCCGCCGCACGAGTGGGTTCACCACGCGCGGCGCCTGCCGCTCGGCGCCCTCCGCACCGGACGCGCCCGGGGCACCGCCTGCGGCAGGTCCCCCCGTCGAGGAGACCGCCGCCGTCGCCGTCGCCGGGGCCTCGGCCGCCGCGGAGACCGCGGCGTGGGTCCGCGGACCGTCACCGGCCTGCCCGCCACCGGACACGCCACCGGCGGCACCGCCGGGCGCCGCGCCCTTGCGCCGCCGGGTGCGGCCCTTGGCCGCGCCGCCCGGGGTGCCGTAGCCGATCAGGACGTTGCCGGAGCCGCCGTCGTCCGCCTCGCCGGATCCACCGGAGCCCCCGGCCCCGGACTCGCCGGCGGCCACCACGCCGGCCTCGGCCGCGGCCTCGGGCTGCGCGCCGGCGCGCTCCTCCTCGGCGTAGGACTGGGCGACCTCGCGCGCGTGCGCCCCGGCCCAGTCGGCGTCCGTGGGGTTCGCCGCCGGACCGGCGGCTCCCCCGCCAGAGGCCGCCCCGGCAGCGCCGGCCGCGCCGCCGCCGGGACCACCAGCGTCCACGCCGTCCTCCACGGACACGAGCGGCCTGCCCACGTCCAGGGTGGTGCCGGCCGCGGCGTGCAGCGTGGCCACGGTGCCGCCGAACGGGCTGGGCACCTCCACGAGGGACTTGGCGGTCTCCACCTCCACGATGGGCTGGTCCACCACCACGGTGTCGCCCTCGGCCACGAGCCAGCGGACGATGTCGGCCTCGGTCAGGCCCTCCCCGAGGTCGGGGAGCAGGAACGTGCGGACGGTCATCTCAGTCCTCCCATTGCAGGTCGTCCACGGCGTCGAGGATGCGGTCCACCGACGGCAGGAAGTGGTGCTCGAGCTTCGGCGCCGGGTACGGCACGTCGAATCCGGTCACGCGCAGCACGGGCGCGGCCAGCGAGTGGAAGCAACGCTCCTGGACCCGCGCGGCGATCTCCCCGGCCACCGAGCCGAAGCCGGTCTCCTCGGAGATCACCACGGCCCGGCCGGTGCGGCGCACCGAGGCGGTGACGGTGGCGTCGTCGAACGGCACGATCGTGCGCACGTCCACCACCTCGAGCGAGCGGCCCTCCTCCGCGGCGGCCGCGGCGGCGGCCAGGGCGGTGGGCACGGACGGCCCGTAGGCGATCAGCGTGGCGTCCGTCCCGGTGCGCGCGACGGCGGCCCCGCCGGACTCCAGCGCGGCGCGCGGGTCCGCGCCGGCCGCGGCACCGGACCGGCCGGCGTCGGGCTCGGTGCCGGTGGCCCCGGACATCCGCCCGGCGTCCCGCCCGGCCCCGGCGTCCGCCCGGGCGCCGGACTCGTACTGCGCCCGCAGCGCCTCCAGGTCCACCCGGTCCTTGGCGAAGTACAGCTTCTTCGGCTCCAGGAAGACCACCGGGTCGTCGGAGTCGATCGCGGCGCGCAGCAGCAGGTACGCGTCCGTCACGGTGGCGGGGGTGACGACCTTCAGCCCCGGGGTGTGGGCGTAGTACGCCTCGGAGGAGTCACAGTGGTGCTCCACGCCGCCGATGCCCCCGGCGTAGGGGATGCGGATGACGATCGGCATCGGCAGCCGCCCGCGCGTGCGGTTGGACATCTTGGCGATGTGCGAGGCGATCTGCTCGAACGCCGGGTAGGCGAACGCGTCGAACTGCATCTCGATCACCGGGCGCATCCCGTTGATCGCCATGCCCACGCTCATCCCGGCGATGCCGGACTCGGCCAGCGGGGTGTCGAAGCAGCGCTGCGCGCCGAACCGCGCCGCCAGCCCGTCGGTGATCCGGAAGACCCCGCCGAGCGTGCCCACGTCCTCGCCGAAGACCACGACGCCGTCATCCGCCGCCAGCGCGTCGGCCAGCGCCGCGTTGAGCGCCTTGGCCATCGTCACCGGCCCCGGCGGGACCGGGGCGGCCGGGGACTCCGGGCGGGCCTGCGGGACGCCGGCACCCCCGGCCCGGCTGGCGGAGTCGCGCGCGGCGTCCACGGCCACGGCGACGTCGGCGGTCGCCGGCGCGGCGCCGTCGGGGTTCGCCGCGGGACCGGCGGTGTGCTGGGTGGTGCTCATCATGCCTCCTCGCGGGAGAGTTCCTCGGCCAGCCGGGCGGACTGCTCGGCCAACTGCGGGGTGGGGACGGTGTAGACGTGGGCGAACAGGTCCTGCGGGTCCGGGGTGGTCTCCCGGTTCAGGCCCTCGCGCAGGGCCGCGGCGACCTGCTCGGCCTCCTGCTCGTACTGCGCCTGGAGCTGCTCGGTGAGCAGCCCCCGGTCGGTCAGGTAGGTGCGCATCCGGGTGACGGGGTCCCGGGCCAGCCACTCCTGGACCTCGGCGTCCGCGCGGTAGCGGGTGGCGTCGTCCGCGTTGGTGTGCGCCTGGATGCGATAGGTGTAGGCCTCCACGAGCAGCGGGCCGGCACCGCCGCGGACGAGGCGCACGCCGCGCTCGAGCACGGCCAGCAGCGCCACGAGGTCGTTGCCGTCCACGCGCTCGCCGGCCATGCCGTAGCCGACGGCCTTGTGGGCCAGCGAGGGGGCCACGGTCTGGCGGGCCAGCGGCACGGAGATCGCGTACTGGTTGTTCTGGACGAAGAAGATCACCGGCAGGTGGAAGACGGCGGCGAAGTTCAGCGCCTCGTGGAAGTCGCCCTCCGAGGTGGCGCCGTCCCCGCACAGGGCCACCACCACGGTGTCCTCCCCGCGCAGCCGCGCCGCGTGGGCCACCCCCACGGCGTGCAGCAACTGGGTGGTCAGCGGCGTGGACTGGATGCCCACGCGGTGCTCGGCCGGGTCGAAGCCGCCGTGCCAGTCGCCGCGGAAGATGGTCATGGCCTCCACCGGGTCCACGCCGCGCGAGATCACGGCCACGGTGTCCCGGTAGGTGGGGAACAGCCAGTCCCCCTCGGCCAGGCACGCGGCGGCCGCGACCTGGCAGGCCTCCTGGCCGTGGCTGGAGGGGTAGACCGCCATCCGGCCCTGGCGCACGAGCGCCGAGTTCTGGTCGTTGATCCGCCGGCCGGCCACGAGGCGCCGGTACGCCTCGAGCAGGTGCTCGTCCGGCGGGACGGGGTAGTCGTGGCCGGGCTCCGGGCCCTCGTCCGAGACGACGCGGCCGTCCTGGTCCACGATCCGGATGAGGTGGCGGGCCGGGAGCATGTAGTCCTCCGGCGTGATGCCGAAGCTGCGGGCGGCATCGGAGATGTCCGTGGACACCTCCGCCGTCGCGGCGTCCGGGCGAACGTCCTCGCTCATGGTTCCTCCTGGGCCCGTGCCGGGCTGGGCGTCGGCCCGCGCGCACCGGGGGTGCGGCAGGTCACTGCGGTAGTCACTTTGTACCCAACAGTGTGGACCCGGTCGATGGTTCGTCGCCGCAATCCGGCGGGATCGTGGACAGATTGTCCGTTCGTGCATAGCCTGATGGATGCTTCGGGCCCACGCCCGGGGTCCGTGGACGGAGGCTCCACGGACGCGACGACGCCCGGACGACCCGGGTCCGGGGAGGAACCACCATGGACAAGATGCCCGCACGGATCGATTCCGTGGACGAGCGCATCCTGGCCGAGCTCACGCGGGACGGCCGGCAGTCCGTCACCGCCCTGGCGCAGAAGGTCCACATCTCCCGCGCCCACGCCTACGCCCGCATCAACCGGCTGCAGGAGGACGGGGTGATCACCCGCTACAGCGCCGTGGTGGACCCCGTGCGGGCCGGGCTGCGCTCCTCCGCGTACGTCACGCTCAAGCTGCGCCAGCACGGCTGGCGGGAGGTCAAGGACGCCCTGGCGAGGATCCCGGAGGTCTACCACGTGAGCCTGGTGGGCGGGAACTTCGACGTCCTGCTGCTCGTGCGCGCCCGGGACAACCTGGACCTGCGCCGCGTGGTCTTCGACCTCATCCAGCCGCTGCCCGGGGTGCTGGACACCCAGACGTTCGTGATCTTCGAGGACATGGACACGCGCTGAGCCGGGCGCCGGGCACCTCGCCCACCGGGCCGGGGTACGCTGGGGACCGGGCGCGGACGACGGACGGGGGCACGCCCCGGGCCGGCCGCCGTCGGGCCTGTCCGCCCGGTCACACGCCCTCATCCCGTGGCTCACACACCCCCATTCCGTGGCTCACAGGGGGCGGTGAAATTGGCGACAGATCCCCGGGATCCCGCGGATCCGGGGCCCTCACCGGCCCTACCCTGTCAGGGTGACCCCGCCTGAATCCCCCCGCCCCGCAGCCACCCGGCGCGCGCCCCGCCGCGGCCGCCGCTCCCTCGCGACCGCCCAGCCCGGGCCGCTCGGCGAGGACATCCTGCTGGCACGCCACGGGGACCGGATCGAGTCCTTCCGCCAGGACGCGCGGACGAACCGCACCGTCGCCGCGCTGCGGGACGGCGGGATGGACAGCGCCCCCAACCACCTCGACGGCGGCGCCGTGCGCCTGAGCCCCGTGGACCGGACCCAGCTGCGCCTGGCCACGCTGAGCTCCGCACGGGGCGCGGAGACGCGCCGCGAGCTGCGGTTCTTGGGCCGGATCACCCTGGCTTGGCTCGTGGTGTCCGCGATCGCCTTCGGCGCGATGATGTGGGGCGCGGCGGCCATGGACCCGCAGGACCTGCAGATGGTGATGTCCAGCCAGCTCGGCGCCGAGCGCCTGCCGGAGGGTATCGTCCCGCCCGTCAGCGGCTGACCGGGGAGGTCAGCGGCCGGCGGTGCCGGTGAAGACCGGCGTGCGCTTCTGCTGGAAGGCGGCGAAGCCCTCGGCGTAGTCCTCGGTGCCGCACAGGTCCGCCTGGGCCTGGTTCTCGTTCGCCATGGACTCCCACAGCCCCAGCCGCTGGTCGCGCACCTGCGCCACGAGCTCCTTGGAGGCCACGAACGCCCCGGTGGCCCCCTGCGCCACGCGGGCCACGATCGCCCGGGTGTCCTCGAGCAGCGACTCGGCGGGCATGGCGCGGGAGAACAGCCCGGAGGCCACGGCCTCGGCCCCGCTGATCAGCTCGGCGGTGTAGATCAGGTCCAGCGTCCGGTGGGTGCCCAGCCGCTCGGTGAACAGCCAGTGGCCGCCCGAGTCGAGGGTGGCGCCGAGGTTGGCGAACGGCGAGCCGATCTTCGCGTTCTCGGCCACGTAGACCACGTCCGTGGCGATCGCCAGGCCCAGCCCGACGCCCAGGCACGCGCCCTGCACCGCGGCGAACGTGGGCGCCGGGAAGGCGCTCATGGACTGCAGCAGCGGGGTGACCTTGCCGCCCAGGTAGCCCAGCACGTCGTCGTCGGCGGGGGTGACCCGGGAGATGTCCCGGCCCGCGCAGAAGCCACGGCCCTCGCCGCGCAGCAGCAGGGCCCGCACCTCGCCGCGGCCGGCGGCGGCAGCGGCGTCGTCGTACGCCCGGCCGAGCTCGGCCAGTGCCGCCTCGTCCAGGGCGTTCATCTTCTCCGGGGCGTTGAGGACCACCTCGGCGATCCCGTCGGCGATGGTCAGGTCGATCATGCGTGCCTCCTGGCGGTGGATGGTGAAGCTGGCGGAAGGGGTGCTGGCGGAAAGGGGGGACGTGGCGCCGCGGCCTCCGGCGGCCGTGGCAGGACGAACGGCGCCGTCCCCGCCGGTGGAGACCGGCGGGGACGGCGCTGGACGGATCAGGCGTCGAAGTTGACGACGAGCTTGTCCGTGGTGGGGTGGGACTGGCAGGTCAGCACGTAGCCGTTCTCGATCTCGTCCGGCTCCAGCGCGTAGTTCTCGTCCATCTCCACCGAGCCCTCGACGACCTTGGCGCGGCACGTGCCGCACACGCCGCCGGCGCAGGCGAAGGGGACGTCCGGGCGCACGCGCAGGGCGGCGTTGAGCACGGTCTCGCGCTGGCCCTTGGGGGACTTCACCTCGTTCTGCAGGCCGTCCAGGGTGAAGGCGATGTCGAAGTTCTCGCCCTTCTCGTCCACCACCACGGGGCGGCCGATGTTGCCCTCCGGCCGGCCCTTGCCCGGGTCGCCGGTGGTGAACAGCTCGAAGCGGACCTTGTCCGCATCCACGCCCAGGCTGCCCAGCTCGTCCCGGACCATCTGGACCAGCTCGAACGGTCCGCACAGGAACCACTCGTCCACGGTGTCCGGCTGGATCACGGTGGTCAGCAGGGTGGAGAGCTTCTCGTGGTCGATCCGCCCGGACAGCAGCGGGGAGATCCGCTGCTCGCGCGTCAGCACGTGGTGCAGGGCGAACCGGGAGGGGTAGCGGTCCTTCAGGTCGGCGAGCTCCTCGAGGAACATCACGTCCATGGCGGCCTTGTTCGAGTAGACCAGGTCGAACCGGACATTCTCGTTCGCGGCCAGCACGGTGCGGGCGATGGCGATCACCGGGGTGATGCCCGAGCCCGCGGCCACGGCCACGAAGGTGTGCTCCGTGTCCGTGTCGATCGACTCCGGGTCGTTCATCCCGGTCATCCGGTGCTTGGAGATGAACGCGCCGGCCGGGCTCATGACCTCGATCCGGTCCCCCGCCTGCAGGTTCTCGTTGGCCCACGTGGAGAAGACCCCGCCGAGGTCCCGCTTGATGGCCACCTTGACCTCGCCCGGCCGGGGCTCGGCGCAGATGGAGTAGCTGCGGCGCACCTCGTGGAGGTTGCCCTCGGCGTCCGGCAGGTCCTTGCGCAGGGCCACGTACTGGCCGGGGGCGTAGTCGTAGTCGGCCGCCAGGTCCTCGGGGACGGCGAACGTGACCTCGACGGCGTCGGCGGTCAGGCGGCGGACCTCGGCGACCTCCAGCTCGTGGAAGGTGGCGCGGCGGCGGCCGGCGGTGGTGGTTTCGGCGGTAGCGGTCATGAGAGCACCTTGAAGTAGTCGAAGGGTTCCAGGCAGTCGCGGCACGAGTACAGCGCCTTGCAGGAGGTGGATCCGAAGCGGGAGAGCTCGCGGGTGTTCAGCGAATGGCAGTGCGGGCACTTCACCGTCATCCCGAGGGTCACCGTGCCGCGGTGTCCCTTCCCGGTGGGCGGGGCGATGCCGTACTCCTCGAGCTTGGCCTTGCCCTCGTCGGTGATCCAGTCGGTGGACCACGCCGGGGAGAGCACCAGGTCCACGCGGACCCTCTCGTAGCCGGCCTCGGTGAACTCCTTCTCGAGGTCCTGCCGGATGGCGTCCATGGCCGGGCACCCCGAGTAGGTCGGGGTGATGGTCACGACGACGGTCCCGTCGCCCCCCTGGGCGACGTCCCGCAGGATGCCCAGGTCGGCGATCGTGAGGACCGGGATCTCCGGGTCCGTCACGCGGGACGCGATCTCGTGCAGTCGGCCGGTCGCGGTGGTCGGGGTCATGGTGGTCCTCCTGACGGGATTACCAGGTGGCGCCGGGATGCTTGCGCGCCAGCACCTGCATCTCGGCGAGGATGTAGCCCAGGTGCTCGGAGTGCTCCCCGCGGCGGCCGTGGCACATCGCGTAGGGCACCTGCGGGACGGCCAGGCCGGCCCGCTCCAGCAGCTCGCCCAGGCGGGCGTCCCAGTCCGCGCGCAGCGTGGACGGGCGCACGGCCACGCCCTCGAGCTCGTCGTACAGCGGCTCGTCGGTGAACAGCTCGTCCACGTACGGCCACAGCTTGTCCAGGGCCACCCGCATGCGGCGGGCGGACTCGTCGGTGCCCAGGCCCAGGCGCAGCGTCCACATCTCGAAGTGCTCGAGGTGGTAGTCGACCTCCTTGAGCGCCTTGGCGGAGATCGCGGCGAGGGTCTCGTCCGCCGAGTCCAGCAGCCGCGTGTAGAGCAGGTGCTGGTAGATGGCCAGGAACAGGCCGCGCACGGTGGTCTCGGCGAAGTCGCCGTTGGGCTGCTCGACGAGGTGGACGGAGGTGAACTCCTCCTCCTCGCGGAAGTAGGCCAGGTCGTCCTCCGTCTTGCCCCACGCCTTGCCGGCGTAGGTCAGGAAGGAGCGGGCGTGGCCGAGCTGGTCCAGGGTGATGTTGCCGAGGGCGACGTCCTCCTCCAGCTCCGGGGCGCGGGAGACCCAGTGGGCCATGCGCTGGGCGTAGACGAGGGCGTCGTCGCCCAGCCGCAGGGCGTACTGCGCCGCGGCCTCGCTCGCCGGGGCGGTGTCCTGCAGCACGATGTCCTCGGGCCGCAGGGCGTTGCCCGGGGTCACGCGGGTGGCCGAGGCCGCCGCGTCGCCGTAGCTGTCCAGGCTGTGGTCGGCCGCGTGGCCGGTGGAGGTGCCGCTCACAGGTGCTTCACCCCTTCGCTCTTGGTGTAGTAGGTGGCGTGGCGGTAGTCCTTGCCCTTGGGCGACTCGAACATGGCGTCCTTGTCGTCCGGGTCCGAGGTCATGATGTCCTCGGAGCGGACCACCCAGAGGGACACGCCCTCGTTGCGGCGGGTGTACAGGTCCCGGGCGTTGCGCACGGCCATCTCGGCGTCCGGCGCGTGGAGGGAGCCCGCGTGCACGTGGGACAGGCCGCGCGAGGAGCGCACGAACACCTCCCACAGGGGCCAGCCGGCCGAGTGGGCCGAGGTCGCGGACTGCGTGCCGTTCGGGGTGCTGGTCTTGCTCATGCCACCTGTTCCTTCTGCTCCTGCTGCTTGCGTGCGTAGGCGGCCGCGGCCTCGCGGACCCAGGCGCCTTCCTCGTGGGCCTCGCGGCGGCGTGCCATCCGCTGGGCGTTGCAGGGACCGCCGCCGGCGATCACCCGCTTGAACTCGTCCCAGTCCAGCTCCATGTGGATCCACTTGCCGGTCTCCTCGTCGTAGCGGAGCTCCGGGTCCGGCAGGGTCAGGCCGAGGACCTTGACCTGCTCGGCGATCATCCCGACGAAGCGCTGGCGCAGGTCGTCGTTGGAGAAGCGCTTGACCTTCCAGGCCATGGACTGCTGGGAGTTCGGCGAGTCGTGGTCGGACGGGCCGAACATCATCAGGGCCGGGGCGTAGAAGCGGTCGATGGCGTCCTGCGCCATCTTCTTCTGGGCCTCGGTGCCGTTGGCCAGCTCGAGCAGGATCTCGAAGCCCTGCCGCTGGTGGAAGGACTCCTCCTTGCAGATGCGCACCATGGCGCGGCCGTACGGGCCGTAGGAGGCGCGGCACAGCGGGACCTGGTTGGCGATCGCCGCCCCGTCCACGAGCCAGCCGATGGCGCCCATGTCCGCCCACGTGCGGGCCGGGTAGTTGAAGATCGAGGAGTACTTGGCGCGGCCGGCGAGCAGCTGGTCGTTCAGCGTGTCCCGGTCCGTGCCCAGGGTCTCCGTGGCGGAGTACAGGTACAGCCCGTGGCCGGCCTCGTCCTGCACCTTGGCGATGAGGATGGACTTGCGCTTCAGGCTTGGGGCGCGGGTGATCCAGTTCGCCTCCGGCTGCATGCCGATGATCTCGGAGTGCGCGTGCTGGCTCATCTGCCGGGTCAGCGACTTCCGGTAGGCCTCGGGCATCCAGTCCCGGGGCTCGATGCGGGAGTCCTCGGCGATGATCTCGTCGAACCGGCTCTGGCCCGCGGCCTCCTCCGGCGTCTGGACGGCGGTCAGGTGCCCGCCGGTTTCCTGGTTTGCGGCCATGGTGCCCACCTCGTTCTGGAGATTGTCTGCAGCGGGCCCGGGAGGGGCGTTCCGCTGTCCGTGCATGGTCAGGGTCGTTCCCGATCGTATTTACCGACCGTTCGTTCAGTAATATAGCCACGGGGTGTGACCCCGTCAACACCCCCGAGTCTCCGGCGATCCGCCGTCCCGGAGGGAGGCCCGGCGGACCAGAACTTGACCCACATCACATTCTAGGATTACCTAATGATCGTTCAGTAGAGAAAGATCGGAGCGCCCATGACCACGTCCGGCACCGCCGCGGAGACCGGCACGCGCCATGCCCTCCTCGAGGGCGACCACGCCAGCGCCTGGATGGGCATCGACGTCGAGCGCATCGCCGACGGCCACGCGACCATCACCATGACCCTCCGGCAGGAGATGCTCAACGGCTTCGGGATCGCCCACGGCGGCATGGTCTTCGCCTTCGCGGACTCCGCGTTCGCCCTGGCCTGCAACCCGGCCGAGGGCTCGGCGGACTCCATGACGGTCGCCTCCGGCGTGGACATCAACTTCCTCAAGCCCGGCATCCCGGGCCGGCTGCTGACGGCCGTGGCGAACCGCCGCCAGCAGTCCGGCCGCAGCGGGATCTACGACATCCAGGTCCTGCAGTCCCTCCCCGAGGGCGGCACCGAGGTCATCGCCGAGTTCCGCGGCCGGTCCCGGACCGTGTCCACCCGCTGACCGCCCCGCCGGGCCCCCGCCCGGCGGCCCCCTCTCCCTGACGTCCCCCGCCGGCGTCGCCGGTCCCCCGGCGCCCCGGCAACCAGACCCCCACCCACCGCATTTGGAGGCCCCCAGATGACCGAGACCCTCTCCACCACCGCGTCCGCGGCCGGACTCGACCCGGAGGAGACGATGAGCCGGGACCAGATCGAGTCCCTGCAGCTGGAACGCCTCCAGCACGCCGTCGCCTACGCCTACGACCGCGTCCCGCTGTACCGCGAGAAGTACGACGCCGCCGGCGTCCACCCGTCCGACCTCAAGGAGCTCGCCGACCTGGCCAAGTTCCCCTTCACGGACAAGGAGGACCTGCGCAAGACCTACCCGTTCGGCATGTTCGCCGTGCCGCAGCCGGAGGTCGCCCGCATCCACGCCTCCTCGGGTACCACCGGCCGTGCCACCGTGGTCGGCTACACGCAGCAGGACCTGGACGACTGGGCCAAGCTCGGCGCCCGCTGCCTGCGCATCTCCGGCGTGCAGAAGGGCTGGAAGGTCCACAATGCCTACGGCTACGGCCTGTTCACCGGCGGCCTGGGCGCCCACGCCGCCGCCGAGCGCCTCGGCACCACCGTCATCCCCATGTCCGGCGGCCAGACCGAGAAGCAGATCACGCTGATCCGCGACTTCGAGCCGGACGCGATCCTGTGCACCCCCACCTACCTGCTGACCATCGGCGACGCCATGCAGCGCCAGGGCCTGGACCCGCGCAAGACCTCGCTGAAGGTGGCCGTGCTCGGCGCCGAGCCGTGGACCGAGGAGATGCGCCACGAGCTCGAGGAGATGTTCGACATCGACGCATGCGACATCTACGGCCTCTCCGAGGTCATGGGCCCCGGCGTGGCCGGCGAGTCCGGGCGCACCAAGGACGGCTGCCACATCTGGGAGGACCACTTCCGCCCGGAGATCCTGGACCCGTTCGACGAGACCAAGGTCCTCGGCGACGGCGAGCACGGCGAGCTGGTCTTCACGGCCCTGACCAAGCAGGCCCTGCCGATCATCCGCTACCGCACCCACGACCTGACCCGCCTGCTGCCCGGCACCGACCGCCCCGGCCACCGCCGCATGGGCCGCATCACGGGCCGCTCGGACGACATGATCATCCTGCGCGGGGTGAACCTGTTCCCGAGCCAGATCGAGGAGCTCGCCCTCAAGGTGCCGGGCCTGTCCCCGCACTTCCAGCTGGAGATCACCCGCCCCGGGCGCATGGACCAGCTGGCCGTGAAGATCGAGCGCCGCGACGACTGCACCGCCGAGCGCGCCACCGCCGCCGGCGCGGAGTTGCAGAAGCTCATCAAGATCCACGTGGGCTCCTCGTGCCAGATCGACGTGGTGGACCCGGAGTCCCTGCCCCGCTCGGTCGGTAAGCTGAAGCGGATCCACGACCTGCGCAACCTCTGACCCGCTGCCGACCTCCAGGAGACTGACCGTGTCCCCCGCGTCCAAGACCACCTCCGCGCCCCGGCGCGGACGCCCCGGCTACGACCAGGAGTCGGTGCTGCAGATCGCCGTGGGGGTCTTCAACCGGCACGGCTACGACGCCACCTCGATGGGCATGCTCGCCGAGGAGCTGGGGGTCAGCAAGTCCGCGATCTACCACCACGTGCCCTCGAAGGGCGACCTGCTGCGGCTGGCGCTCGACGAGGCGCTCGTGCCCCTGGAGGCCATCGGCCGCCAGGAGCAGGCCATGCACGGCACGGCGATCGAGCGGCTGGAGTTCATCCTGCGCAGCACCATCCGCGTGCTGATCGAGCGCCAGCCGTACGTGACCCTGCTGCTGCGCCTGCGCGGCAACACGGAGGTGGAGCGCCAAGCGCTGGAGCGCCGGCGCGCGGTGGACCGGAAGGTCACGGACCTGATGATCGCCGCCCAGGCCGAGGGGAAGGTGCGCACGGACGTGGACCCGCGCACCACCACCCGGCTCATGTTCGGCATGATCAACTCGCTCGTGGAGTGGTACAAGCCGAACGGGCCGGGCTCGCCGGAGCAGCTCGAGGAGAACGCGATCGCGATGATCGTGGACGGGCTGCGCGCCCGGGCGTGAGGCGGTTGCCGTGGCGTCCCGGGGACGCCGCGGCAGGGGCGCACCCGCCCACCACGCACCCCACCCCGGACATCGCCATGCACGCCGAGGGGCGGGGCGGCCACGCGGCCGCCCCGCCCCTCGGCGTTCCCGGGGCCGCACGGGCGCGCCTGGCGCACGCGCGGAGTCCGTGGCACGGACGACGGCGGGCCGCCCCGGATCTCCCGGGACGGCCCGCCGTCGTCGTGTCCTGCCGTCCCAGCCGGGCGGCGGGAGGGTCAGTCCTGCCAGTCCTTGTAGATGGTGTCCTCCTTCTCCACGAGCGTCAGCACGTCGTAGGTGGCCACGATCTCGTCCCGCTGGTTGTGGATGACGGCGTCCCACGCCACCTCGCCGTAGTCGTCCGTCACGCGCGGCGTGATCTTCTTGGCGGTGAGGGTGATGCGGATGGAGTCGCCGGCGGCCACCGGGGTGATGAAGCGCAGGTTCTCCAGGCCGTAGTTGGCCAGCACCGGGCCCGGGGCCGGCTCCACGAACAGCCCGGCGCCCCAGGCCACGAGCAGGTAGCCGTGGGCCACGGTG